>CAWEZY010000001.1:0-447522 GCA_963813755.1 uncultured Gammaproteobacteria bacterium
TCCCACCCTCTCCGCCAGTCGTGACATCAATTCCGCTCAGCCTGGATCAGTCGACCGTGGCAGCAACGAAGCGGGGATAACGCCCGCTAGGGCGGCCCCGCAGGGGCGAGGCGCGCAGCGCCGAGTAATCCCACCCTCTCCGCCACCCAGTCTGGCATCTGCGAACATGCCGGATTTCTCGCCTACAAATGTGGCTTTTTCCGGCGAATATTAGCGATAGTCGCGGTACCCAGAGACGCAGAGATCGTCTCTACTAATGGAGAAATTACGATTTTCCGCGGAAGTTCTCTGTTGCGAACTTCGAGGTGCCGATTGTTGGATAGGATTATAGGTTTCGGCATTTGAGCACTTAAGTTTGAATCCTGCTCCCTGTGGTCCGCAATAATTCAGTCACGTGTAGGCCAGCGCGAGGGAATATTCGTGATGCAGCCCGCCAAGGATCCGTTTGGCTCGGACGGCATACGACTCTCCGCAGCGATGGCGCGAATTGGGAACCGGGAGGACGAGGGTGCCGACCGGCGGATCGGGAACACCGGGACCCAGCCCCATGTGTGGGCGCCCGCCGTTGTAGTGGCCGATCCAGGATTTTAGGGTGAAGCGCAGATGGGCTTCCGAGAGTGGAATCAGCCAATCTAGACCTTCCCTGCGGATTGTGCCGATCATGCGCTCGCAAATCGCGTTCGTCTTTGGACTGTGCGGCGGTGACTTTAGGACCTTGATCCCCAGCCGGCGGATCGACTCGTCGAGATGGTTCGCAAAGATGCTGTCGCGATCGTGAATCAGGAATCTGTATCGGCCTTCATACCCGACCGCCTCACGCAGCTGTTGCAGCGTCCAAGTCGCATTTGGATGGGCTGTAATGTTGCAATGGATTAAACGGCGGCTGCAATGCTCGATCATTACGAACACATACAGCTGCCGAAACGTCGCGGTGACGGCGATGAAGAAATCACAAGCAACGATCCCCTGGGCGTGCAGGCGCAAGAAAGTCGACCAGCGCAGGTCGCCTCTCGGTCGGCTCCTCGGGGGCCCTGGCAAGTACTTGCTCACCGTTCGTGGAGACAGCCGAATTCCCAGCTTCAGGAGAAGCTCATTGGCAATGCGTTCCTCGCCCCAAGAGGGATTCTCGTTTGCCATCCGCCGGATCAGGGTCTGTATCTGCCGGGGAATCGGCGGCCGGCCGGGCCGGGACTTCAGCCGCCAGAATAACTTCCATCCCGCTCGGTGCCAGCGGATCAACGTCTCGGGCCGCACCACAACGAGCGCGTCCCGCCAGTTGAAGAATCGTGAAAGAAGCGCCAGAGCGATTCGCGTAACGGGATCAACTCGCCGCGGCTTCATACCGCGCTCGATATAAAGTGCGAGCTGTCGACGCAGAAAGAGGTTCTCCGCTTTGATGGAACGGCTCGACCGAAATGCGAGGCCGCACACGCAAAGCATATCGGCGAATAACTGAATCAGAATCTTTGCAAGCCTCAGCATCGCGCAATCATGTCACAATGCTGACTCGCGAGTCTCGCGATTGACTGATAGGCATCCGCGCCGAATAATTGCGGAGCACAGGAGTCAAATGGACATCCTCGATTAATCGAGAATCGGCGCATGAAACGGAGCGATTTGTCGAAGGCATTGAAGGGCGTATCTCAGCATCGTTCACTGCTGATGGAGAAATGGAGCAAGTTTCATGGGTGACTGGATAAAAAGCGAATTAGCCCGTTCGTATGAGCGCGCGACCAAGGCGGGCGAAGCGCGCCTGGCGAGACAGCCTCGCGCCGCCAAGGCGTATTACGATGCGCGTAAATCACGCCTGGTGATCGAGCTTACGAATGGTGTGATTCTGATGTTACCGCCCAAGTTACTGCAGGGTTTGAAGAACGCCACGGCGGCGCAGCTTGAGAAAGTGGAGTTGACGCCTCTGGGCACCGGACTGCATTGGGAGGCGCTGGATGCGGACCTTAGTGTCGCCGGACTCGCTGCGGGTGTGTTTGGTTCGAAGGCCTGGATGAGCGAACTGGCGCGCTATGCCGGATCGCGTACTTCTGCGCGCAAGGCGTCCAGCTCACGGCTTAACGGTAAACGAGGGGGTCGGCCTCGCGTGCGAGAGGTCTCTCAACAGACGTGACAATCTGGGCATGCGCTACGCGATAGTGATCGAAAATGCCGGCGGCAGTTTTTCCGCCTATGTGCCGGACCTTCCGGGGTGCATTGCCACGGGCGAGACACTTGCAGCCACGGAGCAGGCAATTCGCGAGGCTATTGAGTTCCACTTGGAAGGACTACGTGAGGACGGTACGCCGATTCCCCCTCCGTCGAGCCGTGTCGATTACGTTGAGGTCGCCGCCTAACGGTTGGTTGGGGCCGCAGAACAGACCTACTGCCAAATCTACTGCCAAAAGCGGGGAGCCGAGGGGATTCCAGGGGGACAGTAGGCTGCAGGATTTCAGCAATTTACTGATTTCTATTTGCCTCTGCGTGGGTTCGAATCCCACCCTCTCCGCCACTCAGTCAAGAGCTTCCCGCGAGTTCGCAATTGCCCCCCCGGCATTTGCGGGAACTCTACGATTTTCTTCGTTTCTTTGCATCTCTCGCGTGCGGCAGAGATGCTTGATTCGCGGAATCTCTCGCCCACTTCGACGGCATTTCTCTACTGCGACGAATGATGGTTCCCGGTTCCCATGATCTTCATCACCCGCTTCAGGTTGTACGCTAGAACATGCAGGCTCATCTCCGCTGAGACCTTCGGCAAGGTTCTACAGAGGAAGTGCGTTGCTCCCATCCAAGATTTGATGGTTCCAAACGGGTGCTCGGCGGTCTGACGCCGCAGTTGCATGCGCGTCGGATCACGATCCAGGCGGGCCTGCATTTTATCGAGTACCTGTTCATGCTCCCACCGGCCGATGCGTCGGTAAGCGCTGGTGGTGCATTTGGATCTTAAGGCGCATCGTGGACAGGCTGAGGACCAATACTTGTAGATCGCCATCCCATGCTCGATGCTCGTGAAGCGCCGGGTCGCGTACTGTCCGGCCGGACAGCGATACACATCGCGCTTTCGGATATAGACGAAGTCACCTTTGGCGTAGCGGCCATCCGCCCGGCTGGTTGAGGTCATCGACTTCGGGACCAGCGGGACGATCCCGGCGTCATCGCACGCCTTGATCTCTTCCCCGGCGTAATAGCCGCGATCGGCGATCGCCGTGAGTTTCTCAGTGCCTAACGCCTCGCGAGCGGCTTCGGCCATATTCTTAAGCTGATGCCGATCCGAGCCCACGTTCGTCACCTCGTGGGTGACAATGAGGTGGTTCTTCGTGTCCACCGCGGTTTGCACGTTATAGCCGACGATCCCGGTTCCTTTGCCTTGGCTCGCCATGGAGCGGGCGTCCGGATCGATCAGCGAGACCTGCCCATCGGGTGCGGCCTCCATGCGCGACTTAAGCCCCCGAAGCCGCCGCATCTCCTGCTTGAGCGTTGCGATGCGCTCCTTGAGCCGCGCCACCTGCCGCGGGGCGCTCGGTGTTTCCTTGCGATCCATTCGGTCCAGCTGCGTCAGGTACTCGGCGATGCTCTGCTCGATCAGCGCCATGCGCGTCTTCATCTTGCCGCTGGTAAAGTTGCGGTCCCGATGGTTCACCGCTTTGAACTTGCTGCCGTCGATCGCGACCGTCGCTTCGGTAAACAAGCCCCAGTTGCGACAGAGCACGACGAACTCTCGGCACACGTTCTTGATCGCCACCGCATTCTCGGCTCGGAAATCAGCCAGCGTCTTGAAGTCCGGGGCCAGTCGCCCCACCAGCCACATCAGCTCAAGATTTCGACTCGCTTCCTGCTCCAGCCGGCGCGAGGACTGGATCCGGTTCAAATATCCGTACAGGTAGATCTTGAGCATCGTCGCCGGGTGATATCCCGGCCGACCCGTCGATTTCGGTTCCGTCCTTTCAAATCCCAGCTTCGCTAGGTCCAGCTCGCCGATAAATGCGTCGATGACGCGCACCGGGTTCTCCTCGGAGACGTACTCCTCGACCCGCTCCGGCAGCAATGTCCCTTGGTTTCGATCCGCCTCATCGATGAATCCGCTCATGCGCAGTCCTCGATTACGAACTGAACCCTTATTTTACAATCTCGCCAAGGGTTTTCACACGGCCTCGGCCGATCAGCGACCGATTCTCGGCTCCGAACCCGCCGTTCCCCTGGATTTGACAGTGGCAACCTTGGCGATGTCCGTCAATGGGCATCGGGACCCGATGCAGTCCTTCGCCAAATGCCAAGTGTAGCCAACTCGTTGGGTAATTGGTGCTGGCGCAGAGCCTGCTGTCTACGTACCGGTTCGCGCCTTGCCGAATTTGAGACAAGGATCAGGCCGTGATGCGGCGGCGGTGATCACCACAGCGTCGAATGCCCTTGCAATGGAAGTATTTCCCTTTTCGAGATAGCCCACCGAGAATACGCGCGATCGCAGCGGCGGACTTAGCCAGCGCGGTACGCCAATGTCGCGCCTGACATGACCGTTGCCTGCCAGCAATACCAGGCCGTGCCCTGCATTCGCATTCGCCTTCACCGCCGACGCCATCACGGCATCCCGTGCGAATTGCGCTCTGACCATGGCTGGTAGAATGGATGGCGGTAGCTGGTGGCAGTGACCGACCTCGATCTCGCGCTCCTGGACACTCTCCCAATCCAGTGCAATCGGCTCGTTCAAACCAAGACTCATCAGCGTGTGCGGGTCGAAAACTGCTGAATATCCGTCTTTGACAACCTTGCTGGCGTCCGCCCTCGAGAGATTCCCCGCGATTAACGGCACGTCGTATTCTAGCGCCAGCGCCACATACGGCCTATAAAACTTCCAATCCCAATTCCCCCCTTCGGCATCGCGTGGCGCCGCAAGATCGAGCAGGTATTGCACATCCTTGGGCCTCTTTTGGCGGGCACGTTCAATGTCCTCCTGATGCTCTCGATCGAATTGTTCCATGACGATCACTGGCCGCCATCCTTCCGTAAAGGCCTTCTGCAATCGCTCCAGTCTCAAATGATGCTGCTCGGCGTTATCGTGCACCTCGCCGAGCATCACGATGGCGTCACCCGACAATCGGGACTGCCAATCAGCTTGGGTGGCGGTGCTGGTGCACGCGCACAGGCTGACGAGCAAGGGCGCTGCGGTGTACCATAGGCTACGTAAAGTCCTGGCTGGTCGTAGCGACCGCGTTGTTATCCCACTAAGGGCAAGGAAGACCGAAAATCCTCCAAGAGCATGAAAGAACGACATTTGTTAGAGACTACACCATGCCACGGGCGACCGCTTTCGGGTTGTATTTCCAATTAAGTCTACGACGGGTCATGGCCGGGAAGCGCCGGATGCCCTTCCTGGACCCGGACATTCAGAGCGAAGAACCGAGGA
The DNA here is from genome assembly GCA_963813755.1 of uncultured Gammaproteobacteria bacterium. Taxonomy (GTDB): domain Bacteria; phylum Pseudomonadota; class Gammaproteobacteria; order Steroidobacterales; family Steroidobacteraceae; genus Bog-1198. The sequence continues at coordinate 5,390 of CAWEZY010000001.1, forward strand.
CCACGACCGATTCCGGCGCTCTACCGCCTTACGTCCTCGAACGGATCTTTGTAGCTTTGAATCCATACGTCGAAATCGTAAAGCAGATCACCGGCTTCGCCGTCGTATTGCTCCGTCTCAAGGCGCATCATCATCATCGTTTTATGAAACGATTCGAAGCCATTGATCACCGAAGCCGCCACGAAATCGTCCCACTTGACGACCTCGGCGGATCGCTCCGCTTGCCAGCGTAGGGCGCGCATATGCTGTGTGATGGGCTTGCATTTATCCTTAGGGTCTTGTGGCAGCCCGCCACGTTCGGGCAGCAGCTCGATCAGACAATGCCTCTCGGTGGCAGATAGGCAAACGCGCGTCGGCTCAGGCATGGCAATCTCCTGGGCGCTGATGCGCATTCTAGACCCATGCTCGGCTGGCCGGGTGGGTGTCGAAAGCCGCTCCTGTGGCTTATGCGGCGGTCGATCTTGACCCGCTTTCTCGCCTTCCGCCGCAGCCACACATGCCCCACACGTGGACGGTGATCAAACTACTTTTCTTCTTTCCACGTGCCGCGGATTTTCTCCGCCCATGCTTTGTAACTGCGCCAATTATCGCAATTAGTGGTGATGGCGGCGTGACGGGCGCGGATCCTCCACAGTTTCTTTGACACCCCCGTTTCGGGAGGTAGAGCACTGAGGATCACCTTCGAAAATCGAGTCGGAGCTTTTCCTTTGATGTCGTGCACGCTCATCGATGGGAACAGTGACATAGGCAAGTGGTGATCACAGACAAGCATGTGTAAGCATTGCGATGGGTGCCTCACAGCACACCGCAGTAAGTTAAATGGCGGATTCTCCCTGGTGGCCGATTCCGGGCTAAAGGCGTGCGCTGGCAATGTCCCGGCGAGCCCTCGCCTCCCGTCGCCGCCACAGGTGCGGGTCGATCTAAATATCTGTCTGCTCGCACTTCGATCCCGACATGCCACCGTGGCCGGTGAATACGCTCGGGAATAGTCGAATTTCTACCATGATTGCCGAGAAACAGTCAGGACTCGACGCTGTCCCGCGTTATGCTCTACACCACATGGAACAGCGAATAATCTCGGGGCGTGGTCCACCTATGCAGGCGCTATGGGCACCGGCCACAGACCGTTCGTATAGCCGGAACGATCCGCGTCCAATAAAGAATTCGCAGTGAAACGGCTGTTAATAATTCTCGCTGCTATCGCTCTCTTGCTCGCGGTCGCCGTGCCAGGGTTGCGTAAGGTTCTCCTCCTTGGTGGGGTGGTGATCGTTGGTTTAGTTCTGCTAGTTGTGCTTAACGAATCACCGACCAAGCAGACCCCATCAGCTATCTACCAACCAGGTTTGACCGTTCCTCCGCCTCCGCCACCAAAGCTGATTCCTCCCGCCAGCATTGAAGCACGGGACATTCGCAGTGACTTTCCTGGTTATGGCCGCCAGATTAGTCGTGTGACTGTCCGGCTTTTTAATAATTCGACGCAAGAAACGCTAAAAAGGGCTGATTTCCGACTTTTGATTGCCGATTGCAAAAACGCTGCGAACAAGGCCGCAAAGAAGAGTGGGGCCTGCGTTACCGTGGATGACGAGACGGGATCATTTGATTACTTGAACGTCCCGCCGCAAGAAGCGCGTGACGTTTCTCTGACTGTAAAGAATCTCGGCGTGACCATCTTGGGTTCGCCGCGAATCGATTTCTCGATCACCGCGGCACAGGCCGAATAGATCGCGCCCAAGAAAAAAATTAGAACTGCATAGGCCGCAGCACGATGACTCGCGATAGACCGCAATCGACCCGAGCTGACCGTCGCGACCGGCAGCTTCGCGACACCAAGAATAGTGCAATTCACTCTGGGGACATTGCTGAACTCTACCGATGAGTTGGGTGTCGTGCGGTGACGCTATGAAACGTCAATAACCCCCTCGACAGTCTTCCGAAATGCCGTTTCGTCCAACACGCAAATACCCTCCCATGCGGCTTCGATCATCTCCGCTTGATCAATGGTGATTTCGGACACCGTAAAGCGGTTTTGCATGACACGATTGGGGACACCGAGGTGACATGCGATGACCTCAAAATGGCATTCGGGGAGACAAGCGCCAGCACTGTTCTGGAGGTTACCGACGACGAGTCGTTGCCGCAGCACGAGCGAAAAGTAAGACAAATCGAGCACGCCGCTTGCGATCAGTTCCCAAGCGAAAATGGTCAAGCTGGCTGATAAGATCTGTAACCTCCGAGACCTGATCGATTCGCCGCCGATCGATTGACCCAACGATCGCCAGCGCGACTATTATGATTGGGCAGGGCAAGTCGTCGATCGACTGCGCGGTGTTTGTCCTCGACTGGAGGCGCTCTTCGACCAAGAGATGGCGGGGCGTACCTCAAAACCACAGCCAAGGCTAGTCGTCCGCCCTCTGCAGCGTTTCGACTTATGCGCGGCGCGCGACTCGGGTGTCATAGGACACGAACATTCCTGGTGGCGGTGGATCTCGCACGGTTTGTCTTTTGAACCACATCAGAGCTTGGCTGAAACCTGTCAACCTGATCACTGTATTTGCCATTGGGAAAGTAATTGAGTTCCTTCAAGAATCCCGGCAGCCAGTGCGCAAATTCAGGCAAGACAACTCGGCCGGCCTCAACATATGGGGATACCATTTCCAAGCGTGTTGCCTTGTCATGTTTGGGCGTGAACCAATGGTAACGCTCGGGATCTTCACGCCTGAGCATCTGCGCCAATCCTTGCGCAGCGCCGGTGTACTCGATGATGACCATATGAGCATTGAATCGCTTTGCCAACTTCGGAATCACATACGCTAGCCGGGTGAACTCCGTTTTCTCGCGCCAGACGTCGATCAAATAGAAGTAGTATTTGAAGTACAGGTACGTCGTGCAGACCGAAAAGCAGCTGTTCGGTTTTGCCGTATGCGCGGTATCCCAGCTCTGAACGATGAGGTAATCATCCCCTTCATAGTCGGGTAATTGCTCGTACCACTCAAACCAAGCCTCTTGAATGATGGACCCACCCGCAGGCCCTGGTATTTGTTGGTATTGAGTTGCAAAGGCTAGCGATCCCATCTCCGAGCGCATCTGATCGAGGCGCGCCCGTGACATGCGCTCAGGGTGCAGCACATCGCCGCTCTCTCGACGGTGCGTTTTGCCGTTTCCGATCGCGATCTCTTCGGGCTGCTCCGCGATGGCGGGCAGGTTCAGATGCGTCCAGCCGCCGGCCTCGAGCAACGCGCCGCTGATATCCTCTTCGTGGATGCGCTGCTGGACGATAATGATGCGATCGGTGTTGGGGTTATTCAGGCGCGTAGCGGCCACAGTTTGATACCACTGGATGGCGCTGGCGAGTTTCGTTTCAGAGCCCGCATCATCGGCCTTGTTCGGATCATCAATGATGAGGTAATTGGCACCCAACCCGGTCAGCGCGCCACCCACCGATGTCGCCCATCGATTGCCTTGTTCGCTCGTGGTGAGCGTATCTTGGGTGTCTTTAATCAGGACCGTGCCCGCAAACAGGGCGCGGTACCACATCGAGGTCATCACCCAGCGCGTGTCATTGTGAAGCTTCAGCGCAAGATCGCTCGAATAGCTGGCGCAAATGATTTTGGCACTCGGGTCGTGACCTAATATATAAGCGACGAGCGCAACGCTGGCGGATATCGATTTCATGTGTCGGGGCGGAATGTTGATGATGAGACGTTGAGTCTTTCCATCGGCAACTTGAGTCAACGCGTGCGACATTGCATCAATATGCCAATTGGGCTGATACGTCTCACCCGGGGACACCTCGGCGAAAACCCGCTGAATGAAAAATGAAAGATCGGTCCGAAGGACCGCATTCACAATGTCCTGGTCACTCATCGTCGCTCTCCGGTGGGCCCTGACTGATCTCCTCCATCAAACGGCTGCGCAGCGCCGCTAAGATGTCTCGGTCGGGCGCGCTCAAGGTCTTTTGGGCCAACGCGGCAGCCCGCGATTGCTCGGCCAGGGGGGTGAGTCCAATGATCTGGGCTGCCGCACGCATATCGCCCTTGAGGCCCTTCGCCACCAAGGTCTTGATGAGAGCGCGTTGTTTGGTGATTTTGTAGGACTTGCCGTGCTCAGTGACGGGGATTTTCTCGGAGAGTTCCTCGGCGACGTCGGTCGATAAGTTCTTGACGCCCTTTGGCCGCCCCTTGGGATTCCCCGAGTGCCCTGGTTTGTATTGATGCGCCTTGGGCGGCTGGCCATATCCCACCGGAGCCGGTTTCTGGGTGATGTCGACGCTCATGGGCAGGTCTCTCCCGGAATCACCGTCGACAGGCGGGATTGCCGCAGCTGATCGAAAGTGTGATGAGTGCCGACATGGATCGGCTGTTGGCCCGTCAAGGCCATCCAGCGCGAAAGGCACACATCGACATACCGAGGATCAAGCTCAATCCCATAGCCGCGACGGTGGGTTCTGTGTGCGGCGAGTACCGTAGTGCCGGATCCTAAAAACCCGTCAAACACGATATCGCCGTGTGCCGTGACATCCTTAATCGCATCCATGACGAGGGCAATGGGTTTTACCGTCGGGTGAACTGCAAGGGCTGCTTCGCGCTCCTTTCCGAACGCATTCATACCGGCGTACTGCCAAACGTTCGTCCGATAGCGTCCGTGGCGTCCGAGTTCAACATTATTGGCGTGTGTGGCGTGGCCCTTTTTCAAGATAAACACGAGCTCGTGCTGACTTCGATAAAGCGAGCCCATCCCCGCGTTCGTTTTGACCCAAACGGCGAGGTTTAAAAGCGTTAGACCCAGTGCCTGATAGGCTTCGGATAGCTCGGTGATATGCCGCCAGTCCGTGCACATATAAATGAGCGCCTCCGCGGCGCACGTGCTCAGGGCCGCGCTGAGGGATTCTTGCAAAAACGCGGTGAATTGCGCGCAAGACATCTCGCCCGAGGCCATTTTGAATTCCTCGTGGCAGTGTTTACCGAGTCCACTCACCATGCCGCCAATCGGCACGTTGTAGGGGGCGTCTAAAAAAGGCCATCGCCGATTTCTCGCCCTCCATGAGAGCGGCCAGGAGCGCGGGGTCCCGGCTATCCCCGCACGCAACCCGGTGGCGACCTAGCTGCCAGATATCGCCGATTTGAGAGATGACCGGCAGTGATTCGAAGCTATCGGGAAGTGGGGGTTCGGATACCGCGGAAGCTTCATCGCCGATGAGGACGTCGATCTCTGGGGTGCTAAAACCCGTCAGGTCCACATCGAAATTCACCTCTGGGCTCATGAGAAAGTCGAGCTCGACCCGCAAAAGTCCATCATCCCAGGTGGCGTTTGCGGCAATTTTATTGTCGGCGAGCCGGTAGGCGCGAAGCTGCGTTTCGGTTAAGTGCGTGATCCGCACCACAGGAACTCGGGCGAGCTTCAGGGTTTTGGCGGCCAAAAGTCGGCCGTGACCTGCGATAACCCGGTTTTGTGCGTCCACGACCACCGCCGTTACAAAGCCGAACTCCGAAATACTTCGGGCAATTTGGCGCAATTGCTCGGCCGAGTGCTGGCGGGCATTGGCCGAATACGGCACGAGGCCGTCTGGCGGTAAATATTCGACGGCTAATTCATTGATCACGATTCTCCACACTCAGCTGAAATACGCTGCTGTCGGACATCAAAAAACATCCAATTTTCAAAACGAAGTGCGAAATATAAAACTGTGGCCGCTTTCGCAAATCCCGATTTGGGTGACGGCCGAAATCGCCCCGCAGGCGCCGATGTCCCTGGTGCGTGATATTCCAAAATCCAGTCTTTCATCTATAGCGCCTAACTCAAACGGCACAATTGCCGTACTGTCTTCAATGTCTAACCCCTCCAAGTCACCTATGAAGATAAATTTTCGATTTCAGGAGCACATCTTTTATCAGGCGCGTTCGATTCCATTTCCGATATCATTCAATTTGTAAATGCAACAAAAAACTTGTGATGCAAGCAGCAAATTGTCAGATTCGCGCCCGAAGGCATGCCGCGCCGAACGGCGAGACGCGGCCTAGATCTCTTGTTTTACGTGAACCTAGGCATGCAAACGGCTTGGGCATCGAGGATGGTGCGCGACCGGGTGTTCAGGCGCTCGTCGCGCAAGGCTAGCGGTCAGTCTCCTTTTTGCACGGGATCGGAACCTCGTGCGTAATCCTCATCGGCGACTCGGCGTCCCCGTTTCTGCAAGAGGCGCAAGGAAGGTTGATTCTTAATCAACCACGCGCGGTTACGCGGTTTTTTTGAGAGAAGCTTTGGAGGAGAAAGAAACTTGACAACGGGACGCTGCTAATTGAACCGGGAATCCGTGCAATTTGACCTAAATTCCCTGATAACTTGCCCGGAATTCCCTGTTCCGGATCCGCGAGCGGTCATTTCAACGGGGTAAAAACGTGGTTTAATACGATGTGTTTTGCCACTGACGGTCAAATCCCGCGCCGAGAAGGCTGATAGATTCCCTGTATTATTCCCTGATACTGGGAATTGTTGGCAGAGACGGTTTAGCCGACGACTGCATCCACCGCCAGTCGTGACATCAATTCCGCTCAGCCTGGATCAGTCGACCGTGGCAGCAACGAAGCGGGGATAACGCCCGCTAGGGCGGCCCCGCAGGGGCGAGGCGCGCAGCGCCGAGTAATCCCACCCTCTCCGCCATTTTATCTGCTCTCGATTCAACGGCTTGCTCCGCTCGCCATTTCCTACTGCCAAACTACTGCCAAATTCCGGGGACTTCAGGGGACGGATCACGACCTGTGTCACGTGATTTATCGCTGCATTCGCGGCGGGAATCGCAGCACGCGCATCGACAATTGCTGGGGGCGCGGCGCGTCTTCTGTTCATCGCCTGTTTGATCGTGTGAATGTCGGCTTCCGTTGCTCCCTCGAGCCACGCGGCGTACATGCGCAGCATCACCTCGATGCTATGTCCGTGCTGCTTCGCGACCCAGAGTAGATTCTTTCCCAGCATGAGCTGCCACGTCACCGAGGAATGCCGTGCGTGGTAGGGCCCGCGCCGGCGAATGTTGAGCGCCGACAAGTAGTTGCTTGGTCGTCATCTGCTGGGCGTAAATCGGCGTCGATGTTGCGAAAAGCGCAACTGCGGCGACGGCGAGCAGCGTCTTTTTCATGGCAATCCCCCAGCTTCAGGTTCAGCGTTTAAGTCTTGTGGATCTGCCCGGTGCGCTTGCGATATTCGCATGCAGACTGCGATCCGTCTGCTCCCCTCCAGAACCGGAAACTCCGTAGGTTAAAATGCTCGCCGTTAAGCAGTTCGAATTCGTCTTACTGATGTCCAGGCCGCCCGGTCGCGAGCTGCGAGATGAAGAATCGCCGCTTGCCGGATCGATCGGGTGGGATGACAGCTACCAAGTGCAGTTCAATCTGTACATCTCCGAGCACTGACCTCACTGCATTCACGACACCCGCTCGATCGACTTCCGGGCAGCATCTTGAGGGGACAATCAACAGTTCGAAGCGCCCGATATCCGTCTGCCGCAATTGATATTGCTGTATCGAAGCGACAAAGTCCTTAATTTGTCCAAGGAACCATTCCGGTGTGAGCCGTCTGCCGTCTGCAAGCACGATCAGATCATTGGCACGGCCTTGAATTACCGTGAGCAGAGGAAATGGAAGGCCGCAACCACAGCGCAGCGTCGACAACCGACCGATATCTCGCAGATTGTAGCGGATAAACGGCTGCGTTCGATTTCCCAGCACCGTTACCACGATCTCCCCTTCGGAACCAATCGGCACTGGCCTGCCATCGCGGACGATCTCCAGGACAACACTGTCGATAGCGACGTGGTAGCCGTCACGGGCCACGCACTGGAAGGCAATGTTGTCGGTCTCGAAGGTACCGAAGATGTCGATGGGAGGTATCCCGAATGCCTGCTCGATCATCGCCCGTGCGTCCGGCATCAACAATTCTGAATCGGTAAATACCAGCCGTGGCGCGGGACTTAAACGTTGACCACTTTCGAGACAGTGATGCGCGAGCAGCCGCAGCGTCGAGGGATAGCCCTGAAGTACGTCGGGAGCAAGCAGTCGCCACACCTCAACGAGTTGCGCGGCATCGCTGGTACAGGCAACTTGCCATTCGCGCAGCAGCCCAAGCTTCGAAAACCAGGGAACGCGCAGCCTCGGATGGTCCGTTATCCTCAGCACCTTATCCCGCAGACGCTGGCCGTTGCTCAAATACGGCCGCAGGCACTGAGCCTTTCGCCATTGATCGTAGCCGTGATCGATCTGAAACTCGAAAGGCTCGCCGGTCGAACCGGAGGTGCTGATTGCCACTCGATCGCGGGGCGCCTCGCATGAGATAGCGGCGGCGCCTGCGGCCCGCAGGGCCTGTTTGTCCACGATCGGCAGTGATTGCAAATCACTCAACGCGTTGAATGATTCAGCGCGTACGCCGTGCGTCGCGTACAGGTCACGATAGAAGGGCACGAGTGCAGCCGCATGATGTACCAGTGCGCGCAGTTGTCGAACCTGGTTCGCGAGGAGCCTGCCGGGTGTCAGTGACTCATTGTGCAGCATGCGAGCTAAAAACAGCGCGCGCTTAAACATTTCGCCTCCGAATGGACCGTACTCGCCCCAGCCCTCAGGTTCACCGCAGCAGAACTGTGATGCAGTTCTGCGCGTCGATGGCATGACGGCGTTCGCTCGCTGCTGTCATTTCATCGCCTATACTATATACAGTAAGCGCTTGCCTACTCTGCGGGACAAATTGAACATCACACCGGCTGCAGTTGTGAAGGAATTACCCTATGAACGCAGGTATTTCAACTTCAGGCGACGTCCTCATTGTCGGCGGTGGGGTCATCGGGCTGTCGATCGCGCTCGAGTTGATTTCTGAGGGCGCAACCATTATCCACGTGTTTCCCGCTGCAGGGGACGATCATGCGGCCTCCCGGGCCGCAGGCGCGACGCTGGGTGCCTTCGGGGAGCGCTCAGCGAACGACGGTCCTCTGGAAATAGAAGAAATGGAGTTTCGCTTGGCGGCGCAGCGTGCTTATCCAGCCTGGCTGGGCAAGATACGTGAGTTGTCTGCAGTGAGCATATTTGAGGCGAAAGGAACCTTCATTGTCGCGAACAATCAGGGTGTCCGTGATCGGGACTCAATCTTGTTTATGTAAAAAGAAGCAGATCTGCACCGTGAGCCGGCAGAGTGGGTTGAGCCAACAGGGGTTCCGGGGCTCAACCCGAACCCGGTCCACGCCCCATCGCTGTGTTTATACCTCGGCAACGAACATGCGGTCCATCCGGATGAACTGCTGGACGCCATGATCATCGCGCTATCGCGGCAACGTGCATATAAGCGCGTGGATGCGGAGGTTGCAACGCTGACACCCCGGAGCGGCAGCTGGCGGGCGACACTCTCCAGCAATCTATCGGTTACAGCGGCCGGCGCAGTACTGGCCGGAGGTTCTCGTTCAACCCGATGTCTTAGCAAAGACCTTGCCGATGCAGCCGGCTTACCGAAGCTATATTTTGGCAAAGGAGTGTCTTGCATTCTCAGCGGCGCGCCGGCGGTACCCCATTGCATCCGCACTCCAATTAGAGCATTTGCCTGCGGTATTCATGTCGTGCCACGACCCGGGGACGGCAATATATATCTGGGGGCGACCAACTTCGTCAGTGACGACCATGAGGCGGAAAGCAAAGTCCAGCCCGCGGAATTGCACAGTTTGTTTGATGAATCAATCCATCAGATCAACACCAAATTCCGGACCAGCCGTTTGGAAACGATTCGAGTCGGTTTCCGACCAATCACGGCATTCAGGCGGCCGGTAGTAGGTCGCACGAAACTGCCAAACTTATTTATCGCCACCGGTACCTACCGAAGTGGGGTTCTGATGGCGCCATTGGTCGCCTCTCTCATTGCAAAGGAGATGAACGTGACCCCATCTTTTCCGGTCGGCGTGAACCCGTTTGCGCCCACAAGGGAAGTTGCTGCCCAGGGAGCGGATGAGGTTCGCCGGCTGCTTGAGGTGGGGGTGCGTGATTTGGTGGCATTTCTGCAAGAACCGCGCGGTCATCTGCCATTCAACCGAGGCGCCGAGCTGGAGTTATACCTGCGGGGTCTGCTCGAGACGACGGTATTGAATGGCGCGAGCAACGATGAGATTCGTAGCATTATCCGAATGCGGATTGCAGAAGCACCGTTTAATGAAACAATCCATAAGCTTTTTTATGAAATAGGCGAACTGACTGCAAAGGGCAGCGGGAAGCTCAGCTAGGAGTAGTCTTGTATCGAGGTGCCACGGCTGGAGGCGAGTGGGTTGGGCGTGATGCACGTGGATGCCGAAGATCGGATCCGCAGCTTTCTGGAGAAGCCGGCCGATCCGCCGACGATGCCGAGTAAACCCGACACGGCGCTGGGGAGCATGGGAATCTACGTATTCAAGACCTCATTCCTCATCGATCAGCAGGGCTATACCTGGTGGGATCTTTTCCGGAGTCTATCTCGAATCGGTGGCAAGTGGCCGGCAGCCTGCATTTTCGCCATATCCAGCTCCTTTTTTGTAGACGCTGAGGCGTCCACGAAAACGGATCTATTACTTAATTCGTAGGCATATTTGCTTAGTTGTACTTAGCAATTCGTACCCCTATAGTCCAGCGGCATAATGCCCACATGAAGCATGTAGGCTCGATTATTGCAGCGCATCGGCGCGAGGCCGCATACGTGCTCGTATACTGAGCCGGCCCAAACGGCCGCACGGCCGCGGCATTTCTTCACCGTCATTGTCTCGGAGTGTGCAAATGAGTAACAAGATCGGTATCAACGGATTCGGTCGCATCGGACGTATGGTATTCCGTGCCGCTGTTCAGAACTTCAAGGACATCGAGGTCGTCGGCATCAACGACCTGCTCGAACCAGAGTACCTTGTCTACATGTTGAAGTACGACTCGGTGCACGGCCGCTTCAAGGGCGAGGTGGCGGTCGAGGGCAGCACGCTGATCGTGGGGGGAGGAAGATTCGCCTGAGCGCGGTGAAGGACCCGGCGGAGCTGAACTGGGGAGCGATCGGTGCCGACGTCGTGGTCGAGTCCACGGGTCTGTTTCTCACCAAGGACACGGCGGGCAAGCACTTGGCGGCGGGCGCGAAGAAGGTGGTCATATGCGCGCCGTCGAAGGATGACATGCCGATGTTTGTCTACGGCGTCAACGACAAGAGCTACGCCGGGCAGACCATCATCAGCAATGCATCGTGCACGACCAACTGCCTTGCGCCCGTCGCCAAGGTGCTGAATGACAGCTTCGGCATCAAGCGCGGCCTGATGACCACGGTGCACGCCGCCACGGCGACGCAGAAGACCGTCGACGGCCCGAGCAACAAGGACTGGCGCGGCGGCCGCGGCATCCTCGAGAACATCATCCCGTCCAGCACCGGCGCCGCCAAGGCCGTGGGCGTGGTGATCCCCGAGTTGAATAAGAAGCTCACCGGCATGGCATTTCGCGTGCCGACCTCGGACGTGTCGGTGGTCGATCTCACCGTCGAGCTGCTCAAGGAAGCCAGCTACGATGACATCTGCAAGGCCATGAAAGCCGCCTCCGTGGGATCGATGAAGGGCGTGCTCGGCTACACCGAGGACAAGGTGGTGTCGACCGACTTCCGCGGCGAGGCCATGACCTCGGTGTTCGATGCAGACGCCGGCATTGCGCTGGACAAGACCTTCGTCAAGGTCGTCTCCTGGTACGACAACGAGTGGGGCTACTCGAACAAGGTGCTCGAGATGGTGCGTGTTGTGAGTCGCTGAAGCAAGCGCGAGGAACCCAGACCATGAACGTGCTCCGGTTTGCCGACGTGGCGAGCAAAGGCTTGGCGGCGGGCAAACGCGTATTTATCCGCGCTGACTTGAACGTGCCGCAGGACCATTCCGCCGCGGGTGGCGGCCGCATCACCGAGGACACTCGCATCCGCGCCTCGGTGCCGTGCATCCGGATGGCGCTCGATGCGGGCGCCGCCGTAATGGTCACCTCGCACTTGGGCCGCCCGACCGAAGGCGAGTTCAAGCCCGAGGATTCGCTTCAGCCTGTGGCGCGGCGTCTCGCCGAACTGCTCGGCCGCGACGTGCCGCTAGTGTCGAATTGGGTGGACGGCGTCGCCGTGAAGCCCGGCCAGGTGGTGCTGCTCGAAAACTGTCGCCTGAACAAGGGCGAAAAGAAGAACGACGAAGTGCTGGCGCGGAAGATGGCCGCGCTGTGCGATATCTTCGTGCACGACGCCTTCGGCACCGCGCATCGCGCCGAGGCTAGCACCTATGGCATTGCTCAATTCGCTCCACTGGCGTGCGCCGGCCCGCTGTTGGCTGCGGAGATCGATGCGATCACAAAGGCGCTCAGCGCACCGAAGCGCCCGCTCGTGGCCATTGTCGCGGGCAGCAAGGTCAGCACCAAGCTCACGATCCTGCGCAGCCTGTCGGCCAAGGTCGACGGCCTGATTGTGGGCGGCGGCATCGCCAACACCTTCATGCTGGCCGTGGGCCTACCGATCGGCAAGAGCTTGGCCGAGCCCGATCTGATCAATGACGCCAAGGCCGTGATCGAGACGATGCGGGCGCGTGGCGCTGAGGTGCCTATTCCCGTTGACGTGGTCACCGCCAAGGCCTTCGCCGCTGATGCACCGGCCGCCGTCAAGGCCGCCACCGAGGTGGCCGACGACGACCTGATCCTCGACATCGGCCCGGAGACAGCGGCCCAGCTGGCCGCAAAGCTCAAAGCTGCCGGAACGATCGTCTGGAACGGCCCGGTGGGCGTGTTCGAATTCGACGCCTTCGCGCACGGCACCGAGACATTGGCGCGCGCCATCGCCGCCAGCAGCGCTTTCAGCATCGCCGGTGGCGGCGACACGTTGGCGGCGATTGCGAAGTACGGCATCGAGAAGGATGTCGGCTATATCTCCACCGGCGGCGGCGCTTTCCTCGAAATATTAGAGGGCAAGACCTTGCCCGCGTTGCAGATCCTGGCGCAGCGCGCCAGAGCTTAATTACCTGAAACGAAAGACCTACCATGGCTCTCTTGGTGGCGCTCCGAATTGTGCCGGTTGTAGGTATTCCAGTCATCATCGGAGCTGCATATCTATCCTCCAAATGGTCGAGAACAGCACTTATAGCTGTGCGTTATGGCTCTTTGTCGGGCGATGAGAGTACTGTTGGATGCGATGAGCGAGATGCAGGTGAGGGGCGGAGGATGACGCAGCCGATGTCGCGGATACACTCCGGAGACTAAGCCTCCGAGAGGCGAGTCGGAGTCGAGCCTTGGGGCCGCCGTCGACGGTCGAACGCCGGGCTAAGCCGCATGCCGGCGAGCGCCGCGACAAGCATGTCGTGGCGGGTCCGCAGCGACGCAGGAGAGCGAAGCGTCGCGGCGTGAATGGGCCAGCCCGAAAGCCAGGAGAATCCGATGATTTATGAGCTTTACTATTGGCCTACAATTCCGGGCCGCGGCGAATTTGTGCGATTGACGATGGAGGAGGGCCGCGCGCCGTACGTGGATATCGCGCGTGGATCCGGCAAAGGGGGTGGAATTGGAGCAATGATGCGCGTATTGGACGGCCGCGCTGAGACGCCGCCCTTTGCGCCTCCGTTTCTGAAGGCCGGGAGGCTCCTGATCGGCCAGACAGCCAACATTCTGCAATTTCTCGGCCCGCGGCACGGACTTGCCCCCAAGACCGAGGCGGGTCGGCTTTGGACGCACCAGTTGCAGCTCACGATCGCCGATCTTGTGGTCGAAATTCACGACACCCATCATCCAGTGGCCGGCAGCCTCTATTACGAAGACCAGAAGAAGGAGGCGCACCGCCGCGCCGCGGTTTTTGTGAAAGACCGCTTGCCGAAGTTCTTAGGCTACTTTGAGACAGTGTTGGCGCAGCATTCCTCCGGGAAGCGCTTTTTGCTGGGCGCGCAACTCAGCTATGCGGATCTTTCCATGTTTCAGGTGATAGCTGGCCTCAACTACGCATTCCCGAACGCGATGGGCAAGGCCGCACGCAAATATCCGCGACTCTTTACACTTCATGCGAGAATTCAGGATCGGCCGCGAATCGCCGCGTATCTCGCTTCGCCGCGGCGAATCGCCTTCAACAACGAGGGTATCTTCCGCCACTATCCTGAATTGGACGCAGCACGCAATGGTCGCAAATCGTCTGCGAGGCATTGAGCAGGGGGCCACTCGTCTAAATTGATAGTTTTGCAGCAATGGCTGCCGACGCAAGACCCTAAGATTAAGCAGCGGAAATTGGATTGCAACGAGGTGATCGCGTTGCCATGAGAGTGCTTCTCGATGCGATGAGGGGGATGACAGTGAGGGCGGGGTAGGGCTCTTTGGGCAGACGCCGCACAACGCTCGGCGGCGGGGCCGACTAACGGGCCGGGCAGACGGGAAGTCGTGATGCGATCTATTTCAGGGAATCCTTCACTTTTTTCTTGAGGTCGCCGTATTTGGCCTGAACCTTGCCGAGGTTCTTTTGAATGTTGCCTTTCGCCCGCAGCCTTTTGCTTCCTACAAGCGTTCCGGCAACTTGCTTGACGGTGCCTTTCACCACTTTGACGCGTCCCCTCACTTGATCTTTGTTGATCGCCATCATGTGCTCCTCGTGGTACCCATAGCTTCAGGGATCGCTCCCGCCGCGTTAGGTTACCATTTAGGTCGAACGGGCCCATTTAAGCCTCTACGGACTGGTACGGGTTGGGCGATTCCTTACGCGACAGTCAGGCGCATCAACGCGCCTGCAGAAGATCGTTGCGCTCCATTTTACCGCGTGCGCGACCCAATGCCGACGGAAGGCCCGTCGATCGGACCGTCGCGTTTCGCTCCAACCCGCCGCAGGAGATAGCGGTTCCAATTTCAATTGCAGAAATGTGCACGACAGTTTTATAGTCGCGCTGAAGTGGGGTGAGCGAGACATCCCACCGGATGGAATCCAACACTACAGAGACGCGGAGGTAGAGTGATGGTTACGAAACGCGTATCCCCTGTTAAAAAGGCAACGAGGCGGACGGCGACCGCTGCACCTGCGCTGACGGACAGCGCGGTGATGGTGGACCTGGAATCGGCGCAATCCATGACGACCGGCCCCAGGAGCATTGACCCGGATGTTCGACGCCAGTTGGTGGCGGCGGAGGCATATTTCCTCGCCGAGCGGCGCGGATTTTCGGCCGGCCACGAACTGGAGGATTGGGTAGCCGCCGAAGCGGCGGTGGACTCCCAATTTCAGCAGATGCAGGTCGCTTAGCTCAGCGGGCTCAACTTCCCGCACGGGACATATCAGGCCGCTGTCCGAGCGGCACTGCGGAAGATATTGTCACCAGGCGGATGCCGCTTCGCGACTCGGCGGAGTTGCCGCCAAGAAATTGTTTGGCTGGGGATGTAACGCGAGTTCGTGACTGAATTCGCAGTGATAGCACTATCCATCGGCGAGAATATGTCACTGTCGAGTCACTCAGGATCGAACCGATGGCCAGGCGCCAGGGCTTTTTCGACGATTTGATTTACATCGGTCTCAAGCTACCGTGGCGGGCGGCGGTTCTATTGGCGGCCGGTTCCTTTCTGGTCTTGCATTTCATTGCCATCGGCATTTCAGCACCCGCTGCTGCCACTAGTCTTGCGGGCCTGGATACTGTCGTCGGCCATCAAGTGATCCTTACGATCGCGCTGTTCTTGAAATACCTCGTGCCGGGCGGACTCTTGATTGGCGCAATCATGGGTCACTTTAAGCAATCGCAGGCTAAATCGCTGGTCAGCAATGCTCGGGCGAATCCGAAAGCCATTTCCGAGATGAGCTGGCGAGAGTTTGAGCGGCTGGTCGGTGAAGCGTTCCGAGGGCGGGGTTTTGCGGTGACCGGCTTCGGCGGCAGCGGCCCAGACGGGAGCATCGACTTGGCGCTGATGAAGAATGGCGAACGCTTTCTAGTTCAGTGTAAACATTGGCGTAAGGATCAGGTCGGCGTGACGGTCGTACGGGAAATGAGCGGGGTCATGGCCGCGGTAGACGCCCACGGGGGCTACGTGATCACGGGTGGGCAGTTCACGCGCGAGGCGCGGGAATTTGCGAAAGGGACCAAGCTTGAGCTCATGGATGGCGATGTACTGGAGCAGTTGATCGGTTGCCTCCATTCGTCTGTTCCGAGCACGGGACCGAAGTCCATCCCATCTTGTCCTAAATGAGGGGCCACGATGATCGAACGCGAGGCCTCGCGGGGCCGGTTCATCGGCAAGCACTTTTGGGGTTGTCAGCAATACCCGAGGTGTAAAGGTGTTGTGCCGATCTATTAAGCTATCGCCGAGGCATTTGAGCGAAGAGAGTCACCACGTTGCCCGTTCGTTGGTCTGGCGCCAGAAACGTGATGACGATTTGTCGGGAGTGGCAGCGCTCGCACTGTAA
The DNA here is from genome assembly GCA_963813755.1 of uncultured Gammaproteobacteria bacterium. Lineage (GTDB taxonomy): Bacteria > Pseudomonadota > Gammaproteobacteria > Steroidobacterales > Steroidobacteraceae > Bog-1198. The sequence goes on from CAWEZY010000001.1 coordinate 21,773, forward strand.
GCGGTCTTTGGCCTTTCGAAGTGGGAAATTATCGCCGAGATGCTGGCGCAGTTTCTCGAGCGACAGTCGGGCCGCGTGCTTGCGCTTGCGGCAGTAGGCGCCATAGAAGTACGAATCGTCGACGTATGCGAGACTTGCAGTCTCCAGTTTAGCGTATTTCATGTGCCGACGTTACGGCCGGTCGGCTGTGGATTGCTGCTGTATAAATCGTACAGTGATCGCTCGACGTGAATACTGTATAAACGGCTGATGATGTGAAAGGGCCGGAACGCGCAGCCATGGTCCGGGCCGCCGCGATGCCGTCCATGGCGGCTGCGGGCAAAACTCCAGGTTTGCGCGCCCCTTCCAATGTCCGCGGGTTCCGAACCCCCGGGGACGACATAATCGGCGGTCCCGAAATCCGATCGGGATGCTCGTGTGGTTTGAAGTGACGCGCGCCTGAGTCGCTGTCGCCCGGCGAGGGCACGGTTGAGCCGCATGTCGGCGAGCGACGCCACAGGGAAGTGGCGGCTGGACCGCAGCGAAGCAGGAAAGCGAAGGGTCGCAGCACGAACAGCCGGGCTAGACGAAGAACTGTCAGCGCGACACTAGTGCGTCCATGTCCGCCTGCATGCGTTCCTTATTTTCATCGGACCAGTGTGTACTTGGTTTGAGTTCGCTGGTGTTTTGCGGTCGTGTGGCCGTCTTGCTTTCTCTTGGCGACTTCCGCGCGTCTGCCTTTTAGCTTGATTATGACTGGGGGGCGATTTGGCATTAAAGGGCGTGACAGCGGCTTTGCCCTGGCGCGGCCGATGCAACTTCAGAAGCGGAAAATCAAAATTAGCGACTTCTTGCGCCGCACAATACGATGAAGCTGCTTGTAAGACAATATCGAACGGCTAAAGACATTAAAATCATAACCTTAAAAGGGCATAATAATACTGTTAACCTGTTGATTTATCTCACTATCACAATTTTAATGTCCGTCACGAACACTTCATTTAAGAGTCATGAATTGCCCTCATACTCATTTAAGTTGTTTCGATTTAATGCGGTGCAAAACCATAGGAGTTAGTGGTGATTGGAATTTTTGGACCCCGAGACCACAGTCGGTATGGCGTTGATGACGGCAATCGTCAATTGCTCCTGTCTACGTCGTAATTAACGCTCTGTGGTGGTATCAAGCCCTACTAGCCGAATCCGGTTGCTCTGCGAACCCGCACGCAACGCATTCGGAAAAAGCAGAGATTGATCCTATGCGTTTGCCGTCGCTTAAGTTTCTCAGGACCTTTCAAGTCGCGGCCAAGTTGCAGAGCTTTAAGGCTGCCGCGGAGGAATTATGTGTCACGCCCTCCGCCGTCAGTCACCAAATCAAGGCGCTGGAGAAGCAGTTCGGTATCGCGTTGTTCGAGCGCGGCGTCCGCACACTTACCTTGACCGATGCGGGCGCTCATTATCTTGAGCACATCACCGATATGTTGGCGAAGCTCGAATCCGTCACCGATCAGCTGCGGGCGCGTTATGGCCGCTCGATTATTCGGCTGAATGTTCCGACGTTTTTTGCCAACGAACTGCTGCTTCCGCGGTTGGCGTCATTTTCACAGGCGGGCGAAGAAACCGATATTCGCATCGAGACGACCTTTGCGGCGTCCAAAACGCATCCGCCGGAAGCGGACCTGTCCATTGTTGTGGGAGCCGGCCCTTGGGAAGGGCTCACCGCGCATGAGCTATTCGCGCAAAGCTTCATCGCCGCCTGTTCACCGGCGTTCCTCCTCGAGAATCCCATTAATGCGCATGCCGACTTGAATGGCAAAACCCTCTTGCAGCATGAGGAACGGGCCGACGCCTGGGAGCGTTGGGCGCTGGGTGTGGGAATCAGTCCCATCAAGCCCAGTCGCTTGATCCGATTGGACAACATGTCCGCCCTGGTGCTCGCGGCTGAACAAGGCGTTGGCGTAGCCCTCGTGCCATCCAGGCTTAGCGCCGACCGCTTCGATTCGGGCGGCTTAGTGAAACTATTTGACGCAGAATTGACGACCAATGAGAGCTACGTCTTGCTACATCGGCCGGAAGATGCCGCGCACAAGGAGTTGCAAGAATTCACACATTGGATCTTGAACGAATTTCGCGTCGCCTAACTCTCGTCTACCACCCACATATGAGCGAAATCATTGAAGTAACAAAGAATTTATCGTTTGTCTGCTGTTATAGCGTTGATCAGCGTTCACGTGGACCAATGAATACTGCCATGAACATGCGCAGACTCTTACCAGGCGAGGCAGGCAAGTTAACGGATCATCTTGGTCGCCTGACGCGCGAAGAGAGATCGCTGCGCTTCATGGGCACGCTGCACGACGACGCCATGGCGGAGCATTGCGAGCGCCTCAACTGGTTTCGAACCGTGGTTATTGGGTTCTTTGACGCGGGCGTGTTACGCGGTGCGGCTGAGCTGCAGGTAGCGGACAATCACTATTGACCCCGACATATTGGTCACTTTGTGAGGAAGCGATTGCTGATGGGTTCGGGTGGATGAGCTTCTGGTTTGATCAAGTTTGACTGCGACCACGTTCGATGACGCCCCAGAGAGCCAGCGAGCGAGGCTTCCGCTTCTATTCCGACAATCCCGGACCACATTCATTTTTCCGTAGTCAACAGCGCTTCTTCGCCCACATGGAAATTACGAAAACGTAATACACGAGGAAGCAGAAATAGCGACGCAATTTGTGATCGCAGTCACCGTCGGCCTAGAGATGCGGCTGAGAACTAGCGCGCACCGTCGCGCTTCAGCGACGGGTGAATTTAAATCAATTCGGATAAAAATTAAATCGCCTGACATGCATCGTTGATTGCCTGATCATGGTGCTCACGCTTTTTCGCGTGAGGCAGTAAGGAGATTGACATGACTTTCACCAAATACCACAGCGACGTCTTTTACGCCGCGCTCGCAGCCGTAGCGATGGTCGCGCCGATTCTTTTGGTCATTGCGTCTGGCACATTGCCTGAAGGCCTGGAGCGGGGCGAGCTTATCGTGTTCGGCAACGGTGTAATTCTGGCTGTGGTTGCGGCCGCCATGGTTGTGCGCGCTGCGTATGCCTTAGGTTTCAACAAGGCTTTGAAGATTGCGGTCTCAGAGCCGAATGTTTCCGTGACCGCCTGAGTCGGAGGTTAAGAGTTTGACGACGGTCTTGAAGTCTAGGGCGGTTTCGTCTCGATCGACGTCGGCGCGTTGCGCGACGTTGTTGGCGAGGAGCTGTTCGGTTTGCGCTTTGGTGATGAGTGTTATTGGTCGGTTCCTTGTGTTGAAGCGGACCCCATTTGGTCCGCTCACAAGAACCCCGGACCAAATGGAGGACGCGAGGAACTGAGCGATACTCATCACGAAGCGGATTGCGACAGGATGACGCAGCGGAGGCGAGGGTGCTTTGGCGCGAGATCCCGTAAGGCGAGCCGGGTTCGCGCCTGGCTGGCCGGTGCAGGGCGAGTGCAAGGAGCGGTGTCAATTGGCTCTCGTAGCACTGGATTGCATGGTGCTTCGTCGCCATATGCACGAGATGGGGTTCGGCGGGCGTGGTATTGGACAGGCTCGCAAAGCTACGCTTACGGAACCAGCCGTGAGGGCCGGATAGCGGCCGGTGCTGTAGGGCTGCTCTTCATTAAGGCCGACTGGTAGTGTGTTCGATATTCGCAACACCGAGGTTCGAACGTGTGGATGGTCCACATTCGCACCGACGTTCGCGCAGATAGGCAAACGTGCTCGCCGGCATATTCGACAAACAGTAAAGAGGTACGCGCCGCTGTGCGAGGCGTTCGAGCAATGCCGCCGTTTCGGACTTGGGCCGCAGCGAACTGCGGACTGCATCGAAAAGCCGCCTCATTTCCGACTGCGGACGGCCAGTTCGTTTTTCCAGTCGAGCAATCATATCGGCCTGGGACAGCATACCTCGATCCATCTGAAGCCAATCTGGATGCACGAATGAAGCTTCCTTCATGGTCGCCCGTATGTGCGGATCGGCGTAGAAGCTCTCAAGAATTAAGGCAGGGTTCCGATCAAATACCACGCCACCGAGATCGAAGATGATATTCCGCACTCCGCTCGTCTCCTGCGATCGGTCAACTGTGCGCAAGATCCCAAGCCAAATTGATGACCGGCCCGTTTCTTTTGGTCCACCGGGGGATGTTATCGGGCCGCCGAACATACGGACCGACCGCCCGCGCCGGCCCGCCTCAACAGGTCCTGCAGCCACCTGATCGACTGAGTTGAATCGGTGGGCACGGAACCGAGCCGTAGGAACAAAATACACAGCAATCGCCCGGTTTAGGCCGAAGCAGTGCCTTGCACTGCGTACATTCGTAGTAGAACTGGCAGGCATCGGTCGGCATGGTTTCAACGCGGGCAGTTCCGCATTGCGGGCAGGTAATCATCGATTCAAGTGCAGGTTTCATGGGATGTTCAGGCCGCTAATGGCGCTTCGTGCGCCCAATCCAACGGTGCACCCGGCTCGCGTAATTCGCGTATTCATGTCCAAATTTTGCCGCAAGCGCGGCCTCTTCCGGGCGAATCTGAGCGATGACCATCAACCGCTCGAATACCACGATCAACAGCCAGGGGGCGAGACTGCCGAGGAGCAGGGCCCAGCCAATCAGAAGCGTGACGAGGCCAAGGTACATGGGATTGCGGGACACGCGATAGAAACCCGTGACGACGAGCGAGGTCGCTCGATCGATGTGCAGCGGATCGGCGGTCGTTTTGGCACGAATGAAGGCAGCCACGGATATAAGGTCCACAGCGAGCCCGGCTCCGATGAAGCCCCACCCGACTCGATTCCACGGCGGCGTGAGCAGCGCTACGAGGGGGATGTGCCGATTCACCCACCACATCAGCGCGGCGACACCCAATGCGAACAGCGGAGGGGGCACCCTGAGCCTTAGCATTGACACAGCATGCCCGTAACCGCAAACAGAAGATACGGATCAGCCGCTATCGTGCTTCGCTGTTTCGAGCGGACAGGTTCGCAGCCCCAGCAGCGTGTAGGCGGGGCAAAAGCGGAAATGTCCGGTCGCGAGCGGCACGACACCGAGATAGCCCCACCAGCCGACTTTGCCGAAGGCGGCGAGCGCGATCAGCGCGAGGCCAACAATAATCCGAAGCGATCGATCGATGGTTCCGACATTTGGGCTCATGAGAAATTTCCCATGGTGAAGGGGTTAACACTGCTTGTCCCGCCGTACGAAGTCAGTACGCTAGGGTACACGAACTTTCACCGCCGCTTGGGCCGACACAGCGCCAATCGTGGACGCTGTGTTTGCATACGGGAGAGGTCTCTTGCCCTGAACGCAGTCACCGGTACGTAGCCGCGCGGCGCCGTGGCGCGCGCTGAATTGACTATACTTGCTGCGCGGCTCGCACGAGGAGGTGCCCATGGACTCCATCACCGGAGGTTGTTTGTGCGGATCGGTGCGGTTTCTGAGCGCCCATCCGCCGGCCCGATCAACCCTCTGTCACTGCTCGACCTGCAGGAGGGCATCGGGCGCTAGCGCCCAGGGATGGGTCACGCACCCACGCAAGGTTTTCAGGTGGTAGGATTCCACTCTTAAAAGAGGCTACAAGGTAATAGCCATCGATACGTACGAGCCGCTCTCGCAAGAGCTTAGATCTCGTGCTGGTACTCTCGGGATCCGCTCAGTCAATGCCGATGTGCTCGATCTAGGAACCTGCGTCGCGCGACCCGCGAACGTCATTCTGTGCATGGGCGATACGCTCACGCATTTGCCGGATCTCGCGTCGCTAGACTCCCTGTTTGCCTCTGTCGCTGCCGCCCTGCTACCCGGCGGATTATTTGTTGCGAGGTTCCGTGATTACGTGTTTACCCCGCTGCAAGGAGATAGACGGTTTATATTGATGCACGGCGATGAAAATCGCATTCTGGGGTGCTTCCTGGATTATTCAGATAAAACCGTCAAAGTCCACGATGTGTTGCACGAGCGAGCCGCGGGAATTTGCAAACTGCGACTCGGCAGCTATGCGAAATTGCGCCTGGCGCCGGGGCGGGTAGCACGGGCTCTGGCCTCCCATGGCTTTTCGGTCGGCGATGAGGCTGGGCGCGGTGGAATGGTCGGCGTGGTTACGCGGCCGTGAACGCCAAAACGGAACGCGTTCAAAACCATCGTATCGCCGATGGACATCATGAGGAGTCTATCCCGGTGGTGCGGGAGTTGTTTCGCGAATACTCGGCGTGGCTGGGTGTCGACCTATGCTTTCAAGATTTTGAAGCCGAACTCGCAACGCTTCCCGGCAAGTACGCCCCTCCCACGGGGGCGATACTGCTGCTGCATGTCGATGGCGCGCCGGCCGGCGTCGTAGCCCTGCGGCCCCTGGCGCCGCGTATTTGCGAAATGAAACGTCTTTGGGTCAGGGAGCCCTTCCGCGACAGGGGTCTCGGCAAGGTCCTCGCAACAGCCATTCTCGAACGCGCCCGCGCGGCGGGGTACGCGCGTCTACGTCTTGATACACTGCCTCAAATGAAGTCGGCGCTTGCGCTGTATCGCGCATTGGGCTTTTACGAAGTGCCGGCGTATTACAACAATCCATTGTTGGGCACCATTTATCTGGAAAAGGATCTCGCGGCGGAATAGAGATCGCCATTGTCGCCGCTTGGCGTGCATCAATTTCCGTTGGGTGAGCGGACCTCATATTCGGCTGCCATGGCCAAAGCCGAAAAATGATCGAAAAGCGCTTAGCCAAAGTGGTGCATTTCTTTGGTATTGTTATTGATAAAATAGGCTCAAGATACCGAAGAATACGCAGTATAAACGCCCCCGGCCGTGTTCACGACCATTGCGCCGGGTGCGTTGCCTCGTTTGCCTCTCCAGCTTCTCCGGCGCGGGCAAACCAGCAAGAGAAATTCCGCTATTTAACTTACCGCGATACGCTGTGAGATGCCTATCGCAATGCTTACGCATGCTTCTCTACGATGAGTGCCCGCATGTGGCACTGTTCCTCTCGATGATGGTGCGCGACATCTAGTGTCACATAGATTAAAGAGGCGCGCGCGAGATGAGCAACAGCAAAACGCCGACTCGATTTGCGGATCTGGGCCGCCGAGCGCCACGCGTCGGAACGGGAACTGTCAAACCAGCCGCCACCGTGCCGAAGAATGCGCACAAGACCAGCGGTCGTCACGCCGCGATCACCGATAATCTCAACGAATGGAGCAGCTACAAGCGCTGGGTGGAAAAGATTCGCGGCACATGGGAAGAAAGAAAATAGGTTCTTCAGGCGTGGATTGCCTCATTACTGTCACTTTCTTCTTAACTTAGTGCCAGGACCGAAATGGTCAATTCGAGGTTGATTCTCGCCGTTAGCAAAAAGCAGTGCTCCGGGTGACGCATTGCAACATGGGCAACAAAGGCCCCCAAGGCCTGCCGGGAAGATTCGCCTGGTCGCGTGGCATTCGAAATGGACCACCCTCCAAAGAGCTGACTTCTTGCGCTGCAAAAGGGCGCGATCAAACCATCCACAAGGATAACATCGGTCGGTAAGGGTCAAGAACTTATTGCATACAATGTGATATAAGTCTGTTATTAACCAATTGATTTAAATAATTAAAAGCAGATTAAGCATCCGTCACAAAGACTTCATTGAGAAGCCAAAGTTCGCCTTCATAATGGCTGGGCGCTCCATTAAATCGTTCCGGTTTAATGCGTCGCAAAACGCGGGAGGTATGTCACCCAATGGCCGAAACACCGCTTAAGCATTATCTATTGGCCTCAGATTTCGACCAAACTCTGAGCTTTAAGGATTCGGGACTCGTATTGAGCGAGTTGCTGGGTATATCCGGATTTGAGGATCGTGTGGCCGGCCTTGCCGGCAGCAATCTCGTGCAACAGGGCGGCGAGTTGGCCTATTTGATCCGGCACGATCCGGAATTCCGGGGCGTTCGTCGTGAGCATCTGGTGGAGGCCGGGCGTCGCGTTCGCCTCAAAAGCGCGATTCCGGCGCTGGTCGATTTCTTGAACCGCGGCACGGATGGCTATCGCTTTTCCTTCTTCGTGATATCCGCGGCGCCGCGCGAAATCGTGGTCTCGGCCTTGGAAGGCGTGGTGCCTGCCTGAACACATTTACGGAACCGAACTGGAATTCGACGCGGTTTCAAGTGAAGTCCGTGCCATCAAGCGCGTACCCGCCGGCTACGGCAAGGTCGCGGTAATCGAGGAGCTCGAGCACCGATTGGCCGTCACGCCGGATCGCATGATTTACGTTGGCGACGGCAGCTCCGACGTTCACGTCATGCTGCACGTCAATAATCGTGACGGCTTCACGATTGCTGTTTCCGAAAACAAGCAGCTTGCGCGGATTGCCAAGAGCACCGTGATCAGCGACAACGCCTTCAGCATCATGGTGCCGATTCTCGACCAACTTCTTCACTGGCGAACGGGAGACATTCGGACCTTGTTCGAATCCTACGGCTTGACGCTCCACGAGTGGGAGAAGGAACGAACCGATCGCGTGACGATCGGTGAAACACCTTCGAGCAGTGCGCCAGCGGAAGCCGAGGCGGCATGAGCCAAGTCGGGATCGAATATTTGGGTTGGGCGGCAACCGCGGTCTTTGTGGCGATCGTACTTCTTCGCTCGCCCGTCATTGCTCCGCGGCGCGCAGATGTTCGGGGCGTTGCTGTGGGTGACTTATGGCGTGCTGATCAAGGCATCGCCGGTCATTGTCGCCAATGTACTGGTGTTTTCGGCGGCTGCGTGGACCATGTTTCGCAAGGCCTCCGCACCGTAATTGCACCAGCGACAGCGCATGCCTGCGGGCAGGGATTTAGGAAACACGAATCTGGGCGGTCACTGCAGACATGCGATGCCGAGATACAGCCCTAGAACCGTTTGGAGAATCCAATCGACAAGCCTCGCGGCAGGATTTGAACCGAGATAGGCGTTGCGCGAGTGGTGCTCCAATATCCCACGCCCGTCCCCAGCGCCCAGCCGGCAATCACGTCTGTTTGCCAATGAGCCTGACTTTTTAACCGCGCATAGGCATCCCACACCGGCAGGATCTCAAGCGCCCACACCCACGGATTTTGCTTCGCATAGTTGGCAATGAAGGGCGTGACAAAGCTTGCCTGCAGGGTGACCTCTCCGCTCGGAAAGCTTTTGCAGCAACTCCCTTGGAACCAAAGATTGGGATTGTTGCCCTGATAGGGGCGGGCACGGCTGAAAGCATATTTCATCGCCGTCGAACTGATCCCGGCGATGGTCGATGAATCGATGGTCTGCCAAAACGTATGGCCCAGTGGATCATCGTTCCCCCACCATAGAGCACCGGATACTTCGATCGCGATAACAGTAAGTTCGAGCCCAGTCTGAAAATTCTGCGAATACAGGCCGTCCTTATCGTACCCCAATGCATGATCGAGCCCGGCATAGGCGTAGCTCGGTATCGAAAAGAGCAGAAGCAGCGACCAACGGCGCAATACGTGCGCATACGAATTTACGGATCTCATAAGGTGAATTCCGCTATTGGCGTGGATCACACCTGACGTGTGTGCACTTTGCAGGGCAAAGTACACGTGAATTCAGCCCTCGCGCAAGTGTCTCTTGCGTAAAGTTCGAGGCCGTATACATGGCTTGAGCTTCAGCCGGCGGACTGAGCGGTCTTGGAGGTCGCGTGGCTTAATTGGATTCTTCGACAGCCTTGTGCGCCGTGCAAATAATCGCTTCCTTGGATGCCGGCTATGAATGGCACCTAGGAGGCGCAGATGGCGCGCTCCTTCGAGGTCAGGGGCCCTCTCCTGGCCCTCGCCCTGCGGGCGCGCTGCGCGCATCCAAAATCGCTTCCCGCGATCCTGTCGAACCGGCGGGTTGTCCACACACCCTGCTCCCAGCCCGAATTTGGAACAGGGAACTACCAGGGAACCCAGGTTCTAGTGCAAGCGCCGCAGGTACCACCAATATTGCTTAACGGAGTGACGCCCGATGCCGGTAGATCAAGAAGCGCGGACTCGGAAGGGCTGACTGGTGCCCGCCCGGACCCTAAGCTCCTGAAATCTTGCATTTATTTGCTATAACAATAAAAGCCTTGACAATAACTGCCTAGGCAATATACTACGTCCATGAGTGACGAGGATCCGCGCATGCGCCCGACCGATCCGATCTACGAGGTGAAGACCTACAACCCCGCCACCGGTGTCGGCCAACTGATGTACCGGGTACGCGCCGCGTACATGACCGCACTCGATCAGGCGCTGGGGAAGGACCCTGAGGTCGCCAAGTTGGAAATCAGCGGGGCCCAATACATAATCTTAAGCGTACTTGCACAGGGCCGCGTGGATTCAGCGTCACAGCTCTGCAAGGACATTTCCTATGACGGGGGCGCGATGACTCGCATGATCGATCGGCTCGAAGCCAAGGGTCTGATCCTCCGGCGGCGATGTCCGGAGGATCGGCGTCTTAATAGACTCGAGCTGACCGAGGCCGGTCGGGAGGCCATTCCGAAGCTGCGCGCCTGCTCAGTGCGGATCCTGAATCACTTTCTGCGCGGTTTCAGTAAGGCCGATGCTCGCCAGCTCGAGGCCTACCTGACCCGCATGCTCGAAAACGCCTGACATTTTTTTTGCCTATACAGTTGCCTAAGCAGTGACAGCCGTTGCAAATATAATCGAGTGAAATCATGAAGACTGTTCCAAATAGCTGGTACCGAGTGGTGCGACACGCACTGCAGGAAATCGCTCCCTACATGTCGCTGTTCCTGATGCCGGGTGGCAGCCTAATGGTCCTCGCGCTCCTGGCTTCGCGGTACCGATTACCCACCGCGGTACGCCTATGAATCTAAGGATACGCACCACGCTGCTGTCGCTGGCCCTGCTCGTCAGCGGCTGTGCGAGCACGCACGGGCTGAAACCGGCGGCGACACCGCTCGCGCCGGACTCGCTTGGAGCCCAACAGACTCTCGCGCGCATCACGGTCAGCGCCGACGCGTGGCCCCATCAGGACTGGTGGACCGAGTTTGGCGATGCGCAACTCAATGAGCTCATCCGCGAGGGACTGCGTGACAATCCGACTCTGCAGGTCGCGGCGGCCCGGACGCGCGCGGCCCTGGCCGAAGCTGGTGTCGCCGATGCCGCCCTCGCTCCGCAGGTCGCGCTCAATGCGAGCGCCACGCGCGAACGCTTCTCCGAGAATGGGATATTTCCTCCGCCGTTCGCGGGCAACACCGCAACCTTGAGTCAGTTGCAGGTCGCGCTCTCGTGGGAACTGGACTTCTGGGGCAAGCAGCGCGCTGCGTACGAGAATGCGCTTGGCCTCGCCCGTGCAAGCGCCGTGGACACCGAGGCCGCACGTCTTGAGCTGTCGACCAGCATTGCCCATGCCTATGTCCAGCTGCAGCATGCCTATCTGCTGCTCGACGTCGCCAACGCCACGCTGAGGCAGCGCGAGCAGATCACGGCGCTCACCCGAGATCGAAACGCCGCTGGCCTCGATTCGCGCCTGGAAGTCCGGCAGACGGAGGAAGCACTGCCTGCAACGCGCGAGCAAGTGATCCAGTTGCAGGAGACCATCGATCTCACGCGCCATCAGCTTGCAGCGCTGCTCGGCGCTGGGCCGGATCGCGGCCTGACCATTTCGCGGCCCGCAGCCTCCGCACTCGCGCCGCGTGCACTGCCGAGCCGCTTGCCTTCCGAGCTCCTTGGACGGCGCCCGGATCTAATTGCACAGCGCCTGCGCGTGACGGCCGCCGCCGAAGCCATCAAGGCGCGCCAGGCAGATTTCTATCCGAATGTGGACCTTGTCGCGTTTGCCGGATTCCAGCGGCTTGGTCCCGGAGCGCTGATCAGCGCCGGCGAACGCCAGCCCGGTGTGGGTCCGGCCCTGAGCCTGCCGCTGTTTGACGCCGGCCGCCGCCGTGCCGCACTGGCGGGCGCCGACGCCGCCTACGATATCGCCGTAGAGCAATATAACCAGGCGCTGGCCGACGCCCTGCGCGACGTGGCCGACCAACTCAGTTCGCTCCAAAGCGTCACGGCGCAGCGCGCCGAGGAGCAGCAGGCACTCGCCATCGCGAAGGAGGCCTACGACCTCGCCGTGCTTCGCTATCGCGAAGGCGTCGGAAGCTACCTGCAAGTTCTCTCAACCGAGGATCAGCTGCTGACCCAGCAGCGCCTTGAGGCGGACCTGCGAGCACGAAGCTTGGATCTGTCCGTGAGCCTCTCACGAGCGCTCGGCGGGGGCATCACCCGGACGAGCGATAACTTGGCCTCGACCGGTTCGCGCTAATTGCATTCCTCCGAGGAGCATCCCATGGAAACACCCGCCACACCCGCCACCACTCGCCGGCTACGCACCCGGTGGCTCAGCTTAGGATTCGGCAGCTTTGCGCTGCTGGGTTTAGTCTACGGCGTTTACTGGGCACATACCCTGCGTTACCGCGAGTCGACCGATGATGCCTACGTGAGCGGCAATATTGTGCAGATCACGCCGCAGATCGCTGGTACGGTAGTCGGCATTGGCGTCGATGACACGCAGTACGTGCAGGCAGGCACACCGCTCGTGCGCCTCGATCAGGCAGACGCCGAGGTTGCGCTCGACGAGGCTGAGGCGCAGCTTGCCAGGACCGTCCGTGAGGTACGCACCCTGTATGCGACCTCCGCGCAATTGCAGGCCCTCGTGAGTGAGCGCGAGTCCGACCTGGCGCTGGCGCAGCAGGATCTTGCACGTCGCGAGCGACTCGGCGATTCCGGGGCGATCTCCAGTGAGGAGCTGCAACACGCCCGCGATGCGGCGCGCGGCGCGGCGGCCGCATTGCTGTCGGCGCAGCAACAGTTGCGCGCCGGACGCGCGCGCACCGACGGCACGACCATCGAGGATCACCCCGATGTTCGCAACGCCGCCGCGCAGGTCCGCAGCGCCTTTCTGGCCTATGAGCGCACAACCTTGCCGGCGCCGGTAGCCGGGTTCATCGCCAAGCGCAACGTACAGCTCGGTCAGCGCGTCGGCCCGGGGTTGACGCTCATGGCTATCGTGCCGCTCGATCAAGTGTGGGTGGACGCCAACTTCAAGGAGCCACAGCTAGCGATGATGCGCGTAGGCCAGCCGGTCACGCTAAGCGCGGATCTCTATGGGCACAGCGTGGTCTATCATGGCACGGTTGCAGGTTTCGGCGCCGGCACCGGTTCGGTCTTTTCGCTACTGCCGGCCCAGAACGCCACCGGCAATTGGATCAAGATCATCCAGCGCGTGCCCGTGCGTGTTGCGCTCGATCCCCGTGAACTCGCCAGTCACCCGTTACAGATCGGCCTGTCCATGCGTGCCGCGGTCGGTACTCGCGACCGCAGCGGTCCGCGCCTGCCGCAAATCGCCCGCTCGGCATCCGGCTATGCCACCGATGTCTTTAGCGAACACGATGCGCTCGCAGAGCAGCGGGTACATTCCATCATCATTGCCAACGAAGCGGGTCACGTTGCGCCATCCGTGCCCTCCGCTAGCCGCCTGGCGCACGCGCAGACGCCGGCCGCAATCGCGCCCCTGTAAGAGCACACCCTCGAGGACGAGACCATGGATGCCGATTCCGCAAACCCGCCGGGGGCGACGGAACCCACACCACTGCGAGGCATGCCCTTAGCTGTCGGAGCCGTCGCGCTGTCCCTGGCGACGTTCATGAACGTGCTGGATACCTCGATTGCCAATGTGTCGTTGCCGGCCATCGCGGGAGACCTGGGTGTGTCGCCGGATCAGGGCACCTGGGTGATCACCTCTTTTGGCGTCGCGAACGCCATATCGCTGCCACTGACCGGCTGGCTGACGCGCCGCTACGGTCAGGTGCGGCTCTTCAGCGGCTCGGTCATGCTGTTCGTGGCCGCTTCGTTGCTGTGCGCGCTGGCGCCCACTATCGGTCTGCTGATTTTCTTCCGGGTGATCCAGGGCGCGGTGGCAGGACCCATGATCCCGCTGTCCCAATCGCTGCTGATTTCGAGCTACCCGAAAGCCAAGGCCGGAGCGGCCCTCTCAGTGTGGGCCATCACGACAATGGTCGCTCCGGTGGTCGGGCCCTTGCTCGGTGGCTGGATCACCGACAACATTGCTTGGCCCTGGATCTTTTATATCAATGTGCCGGTGGGCCTGGCGGCGGGAGCGGTCACCTGGTTCATCTACCGTAAACGTGAGACGCCGACGATCAAGGTGCCGATCGACAAGGTGGGACTGGGGCTGCTCGTACTCTGGGTCGGAGCACTGCAAGTGCTGCTCGACAAAGGCAAAGACCTCGACTGGTTCGCCTCTTCGCAGATCGTGATCCTCGCCATCGTGGCGGCCGTGGGCCTGTTCGCATTCCTTGTCTGGGAATTCACGGAGCGCCATCCGATCGTGGATCTAAGCCTATTCCGAGGGCGGAACTTTTTGGTGGCCTGCGTAGCGATGGCTCTGGCCTACGGGACTTTCTTCGGCAATGTCGTGCTGCTGCCGCTCTGGTTGCAGCAGTACATGGGGTACACAGCCACGCTGGCCGGCATCGTGCTCGCGCCGGTCGGTGTGCTGGCCATTCTGCTCACACCGGCGGTTGGTCGGGCGATGCGCCGTAGCGATCCGCGGGTGCTCGCTACCGCGGCCTTCCTGGTATTTGCGCTGGTGCTGGGCATGCGCTCGCGATTCAATACCGATGCGCCCATGGCGGTCCTGCTGCTGCCGACGTTCATTCAGGGCGCGGCGATGGCTTGCTTCTTCGTGCCGCTCGTCACGCTGTCGCTGTCTGGGTTATCGCCGGAACGCATACCCGCGGCTTCCGGGCTGTTCAATTTTGCGCGCATCACGGCCGGCTCGTTTGGCACTTCGATCGTAACCACGTTCTGGGATCGGCGTGCGACGCTTCACCACGCTCGCCTCGTCGAACACCTGACCGCTACGGATCCGGCGTCGGCGCAGGTCATCTCCGGTCTACAGGCTGGCACTCTTGGCACCGGCCAGGACGGCCCACTGCTGAATGGTCTGGTCGATCAACAGGCATTCATGCTCTCGGCCAACGACATCTTCTTTGCATCGGCGCTGCTGTTTTTGCTGCTGGTGGGCGTGATCTGGCTCGCCCGTCCGACGAGTGGCCAAAGGACCAGCACGGCCGCAAGCGCGGTACATTGAATTCGAATTTCCCAAGGTTTCATTGTATCGGAAAATTGCGACTCAGGAAGGTGGCGACGTAGCGGTCGATTCGAACGCGGTGGGCTCACTCCTCGGCGCGCACACTGGTCAGTTGTGCCTCGCGCAGATCGAGTTCCCGCTCGATTCGGCGCCTTGCTTCATCTTTCAGCTTGCCGCTTCGATAGAGCTCATTGATCTGCTGCCGTTCTGCGGCAATCAGCATAAATTCAATCTCATCGTGTAGCTCGATGAGCCGCTTATGCCCTTCGTCGCCATCGCTGCGATGCTCAACATGCCTGAGCCGATCGCGGTGCCGTGTGCGCAGCGGCCGAACGAAATCTTCCGTTAGCTCACGCTGTGCGACAAGCTCGTCGAGCCGTTGGATAGCCGCCTCGACGGCCAGCCGGCGAGCCGCAAATTCCTCGACTCGGTCGGCGTGACGCTCTCGGCGGCCCGCATTGGCGAGCCCGAGCGCACGGATCACGGCGGGCAGCATCAAACCTTGGCCCACGAGCGTCACCAGAATGACCGAAAACGTGAGGAAAAGAATCCGATCGCGATCGGGAAAGAGTTCGCCGCTCTCGGTCGTGAGGGGAATTGCAAGCGCCGCCGCGAGCGAGACTGTCCCGCGGACGCCAGTGAACGCCAGCGCAAAGGGCCATTGCCAGGGCGGCGAGGGATCGGCGCGCGCAACGGAGGGAATCAGCCAGCGAGGAAGATACGTAGCGGGAAACATCCACACGAAGCGGGCCAGGATGACCACGGCGCAGACGACGGCGGCGGAGATGGCCAGATCGGACAGGGAATCAGCCATGAATGCCGGCAATTAGCGTTCGCGCTTGCAGGCCGGTGATAAGGAACACAAATCCCTCGATCAAGTAAATCAGGAAATCCCAGAAGAAAATGCCCTGTAGCCGCGTCGCCGCACTGATCAGCCTGAGGCCGTTCCAGCTGATGTAGAGCCCGGCGGTCACGGTGGCGAGCACGCCCGAACCGCCCAGGTGCTCGGGCGGCCAGTAAGCCAGGAACGGCGTTAGGATCGAGAGCATGATCTCGATGCGCGGATCTTGCACCCAACGCCGCAATCGCAGCATGAGCCAACCCACGCCGATGCCCCACAGGATTTCGCCGCAGAGAATGGCGGCAAACATGCCGGCGGCTTCGCTGAACGAAAATACGCTATAGCTGACGGCCGCCACCGCAAAGCGATAGAGAATGAGTGCACTGGCATCATTCGCCAGGCCTTCACCCTCGAGGATCACGACGAGCCGTCTTGGTAGCTGCATTCTGCGCGCAATGGACAGCGGCGCCACAGCGTCCGGCGGCGAAACAATGGCCCCCAACACGAAGCCCACCGGCCAGGGGAAACCCAACAACCAATGGGTTACCGCGGCGGCGGCGATGGTCGTGAACAGGACGCAACCCACGGCCAGCAGCGAAATGGGCCGCAGATTGAATTTGAACTCGCGCCAGCTCATCGCCACCGCAGACGAATAGATGATGGGCGGCAGCACGATCAGCAATACGAATTCCGGGGCCAAGCTTCACGGTCGGCAGCCCGGGGAAGAGTGCCAGGATGACGCCGGTGAGCACCAGCAGAATCGCCGGCGGAATCGTCAGCCGTGCCGCTGCGACCGCAACGGCGGCAATCACGATCAGCAGCAATACCAGAATTTGAATCGTCGGAATCATTGGCGCGCTATATTCACGATCGAGACATAAACCGTATGCATCATCGCGCAGCGTTGCACGTCGAGGACATTCCGCCGTGATTGCGCCATCGCCGTCCCTTGCGAATTAAACCTTGAACAGAGCAATACTTTGCCACGGTGGAATCTCCTTTTCCGGGTTTTTTGGCGCCAAGAACCAGCGCTCCGTGGCCCATGCACTCCTCCTGCTGTGGGCCCCCCCGGTCTTTTCGCAAAGGTTAGCTCGGGGATTTCGAACAAGGGCGATGCAAACCCTATATGAAGCGGCAGACCTTCGCGTCGCATCGGGCTTTCAGGTGTTGGTGGTTTTTGCCGTGCGAACTCGGCGGTTATCGTGGGCCACCGCCCAGCGATCCGGTTTCTCGAGTAGCTGTTCGATCTCGGAGGGAGGCACGGCGGATTCGCCCATATGCAGGGCGGTGAATCGGGTCTTTGCGACACGCAGCAAGCCAACGGTCGTCCATGCAATGCTAGAGCGAAATTAGTGCTTCCCTTCTGAACCGGGAGCAGAATTTGTGACTTTCGGAGGATCATTCTTGATTACTGCATTGAATAGTTCAGGTTAGAAGACGTTCTGGTAAGTTGCATTTAGCTGACTGAGCCAAATAGAAAATTGCACTGTCCCGAAAAATGGGAGATTCCAATGAACGAAGAAGCCCTAAATCTCAGCATACGCAAGTTCCTAAAAACGGTCGGCATCAATTCGCAGCGGCAGATTGAGCAAGCGGTAGCCAAGGCCGCGGCCGCCGGCGCCATTACAGGCACAGAAACATTTCCCGCCAAAATGACGCTGGAGGTTGCGGGACTCAAGGTGAAGGTCGAATTTAGCGGTGCCATTACGCTGCAATAAGCTTGGTGCGGAAAATTCGATTCGCCCGATCCGGTCGCGGGACATCTAGCCATCCAGCGACTGCAGGGCGCAAGCTCGGGGGTTTCCCGCCTGCTGCGGAGAGTGCGTGGCGCTGAGATCAAGCGAAAGAGGGGTCAACGGGATCGATCGCCATCGATCCCGCGCGGTCTGCGGCCGATGGCGGGTTTAGAGTGAGGTGCCCTTGCCTTTAGAGCGACGGCGGGGTTCGTAAAGTTCCAGTTCCCGACACGGGCTCAGCTTGTCGCAACGTCAGCCTACGCCGACAACGCTCGGGACGTGTCGGGCTGTTGTAGCTGTCGCATAGTGCTGGCGTCCACGTGTGCCGGGAAATACGTCTGTGCGATTTCAGCGTGCACGCCATTGATGTGCAGCTGCAGCTGATCGATGACTTCGTGAAGCACATTTTGTTCTAGAGTGCCCAGCTCCACGTCGCTCAAGAAGCCGCACACCACCGCCAGCGTATCGAGCACCTTGGCACTGTGCGGCAGGGCCTGCAGACACCGTTCGATCTGCTTCAGGCAGAATAGGCACGCGCGCGGGAACTGCTCGTCTCGAAGGACGAACTCGAGAACATCGGCGCGGCTGATTCGCGTGCGTCGGCACAGCCAGTACATCTGGTAGCCCGACAACGACTTGAGCACGCTCATCCACTGAATCGTGTCAAAAGGTCGCAGCTCCGGCGTCTCGGTCGGCGGAAGCTGCGCCGAGCGGACATCGGCGATCCGGCTCGTCATGTCGGCGCGCTCGAGATTTCGGCCGAGCATGAGGAACGTATAGGCGTCGTTACGGTTCATCGTTCCCTCGATGGCTCCCGTGAGCATCTGCGAGGTGAGCACGATGCGCTTGAGGAAGTTGAAGCGCGTGCGCTTGCTGAGCGCCGTCGGTAGCTGCTCGGTAAACCGCTGGTAGAACTGGTTGAGCAGCTCCCAGGTTGCAGTCGGCAAGACGTCGCGCAGCGTGCGGGCATTCTCACTGGCCATCTTCAGAGACGAGGCAATCGATCCCGGGTTGTCAGGGTCGGCGATCAGGAACTGCACGATGCTCCGCTCATCCGCACGGCCGCCTAGCGAGTCGAATGTTTCACGGCTGCCGGTGATGTCGATCAACGGTTGCCAGCCCGGAGTGTAGCCCGCGGGCAGATCGAGTAGCAGGTTCGTGTTGACACTGACGAGGCGTGCCGTGTTTTCCGCCCGCTCCAGATAGCGAGCGAGCCAGTAGACATTTTCGGCGACGCGTGCGAGCACGGCTCAAGCCTCCGTATCCACTATCCACGTATCCTTGCTGCCCCCGCCTTGCGAGGAGTTCACGACCAGCGAGCCCTGCCGCAACGCGACGCGCGTCAAACCGCCCGTCGTCACGAAGGTCTTGGCCCCGCTCAATATAAACGGGCGCAGATCGACGTGGCGCGGCTCGATTCGGTCGCCGACGAACGTGGGCACGGTCGAGAGCGAAATCACCGGTTGCGCGATATAATTGCGCGGGTTCGCTTTCAGCTGCGCAGTGAACTGAGTGCGCTCGCGCTGGCTGGCGGCCGGTCCCATGAGCATACCGTAGCCTCCTGAGCCATCGACGGGCTTGACCACGAGCGAATCCAGATGGGCAAGGACGTGACCGAGCTCATCGGGTTCGCTGCAGCGCCATGATGGCACGTTCGGCAGTATGGGGGCCTCGTCGAGATAAAACCGAATCATGTCTGGGACGTAGGTGTAGACGAGCTTATCGTCGGCGACACCCGCACCGGGAGCGTTAGCGAGCGCAACGTTGCCCTTCGCCCAGGCCCGCATAAGACCGGGCACGCCCAGCGCCGAATCCGGGCGGAAGACGATCGGGTCAAGGAAGTCGTCGTCGATCCGGCGATAGATCACGTCGATGCGCGTCCAGCCCCGGATGGTCCGCATATAGACGCAGTCGTCATCATGAACGGCCAGGTCGCGTCCTTCGACCAGCTCGCAGCCCATCTGTCGCGCTAGATAGGAGTGTTCGAAGTAGGCTGAGTTGAAGATTCCTGGCGTGAGCACCACCACCTCGGGCCGGCGATCGTGCCGTGGAGCAAGAGCGACGAGCATGTCGTAGAGCTGGGAAGGGTAATCGTCAACCGGCAAGATTGCGGCGCTCTCGAAAAGCTCTGGAAATACGCGCTTGACTACCTGGCGATTTTCGATCATGTAGGAGACGCCCGATGGCACGCGCAGGTTGTCCTCGAGCACGTACACGGTGCCGTCCTTGCCGCGCACGATATCGCTGCCGCAGATGTGCGCCCAGCACCCGCGCGGGGGACGGATGCCCGCGCACATCGGGCGGTAGTTCCTGGACGTGGCGATGATTGACGCCGGGAATACCCCGGCAGCCACGATGCGCTGGTCGTGATAGACATCGTCGATGAAGCGGTTGAGCGCTGCCACGCGCTGCTTCAGGCCCGCCTCGATGCGGAGCCATTCCTTGCGGGCAATGGTCCGCGGGATGATGTCGAGCGGCCAGGCGCGATCGATGGACCCGTCCTGCTCGTGGTAGACGGTAAAGGTGATGCCCATTTCCTTGATGGCAAGCTCCGCGGCCTGCTGTCGCGCGCCGATCTCCTCTTTGTCCAGCTCCGAGAGGTAGCGCATCAATGCCCGGCCCGCCGCGCGTGCGCCACCGCCGGGGCCAACGAGTTCGTCGTGTTGGTCCCGCGCGGGATACGCCGTCCAGTCGATGCTCATTGCAGCGACACTACACTTCTGTAACGCAGCCGCAAGTGAACAACAGGAGGCGAGCGGCGCGCGCGCAAGGCATGCCCCAAGCGGGTGCCGGCGTGCGCCAAAGTAGTGCGACTAGCGGCGATAAGCTGACGGTATACTCTTGGTAGGGTGGGCGTGTACGCCGTCGCAGCCAAGTAACAGCTGCCGGCAATAATTAGGGGGTTTGCATTGTCGATTCACGTCGCGCTCAATCACGTCACGCACTACCGCTACGACCGCCCGGTAACTCTGAGTCCGCAGATCGTCCGCCTGCGACCTGCCCCGCATTGCCGAACACGCATCCTGGCCTATTCACTCGCGGTACACCCCGCGAAACATTTCATCAACTGGCAGCAAGATCCAGAAGCCAACTATCTGGCGCGCCTCACCTTCCCCGACAAGACGACCGAGTTGCGCATCGAAGTGGACCTGGTTGCGGAGGCCTCCGTATTCAATCCGTTCGACTTTTTTCTCGAACCGTCCGCGGAGTATTTCCCGTTCGTGTACGAGGCCGGCGAGCAGCGCGAACTCGCGCCGTACCTCGAAAGGGTTCCGGCCACTCCGCGGTTCGCCGAACGCCTGGCATCGATCCCACGCGAGCGCGTGCGCACGGTCGACTTTCTCGTCGCCCTAAACGTGAAATTGTCCCGGGACATTCGCTATCTGATTCGCATGCAGCCAGGGGTGCAATCGCCAGAGGACACGCTGCATCGAGCGTCCGGCTCCTGCCGCGACTCCGGTTGGCTGCTGGTGCAGCTGTTGCGTCACCTGGGGATAGCCGCACGCTTCGTTTCCGGGTATCTCATTCAACTGACGGCGGACGTGAAATCGCTGGATGGGCCTTCTGGGCCCGCGGCGGATTTCACGGATCTGCATGCTTGGTGCGAGGTTTACCTCCCCGGCGCCGGTTGGATCGGCCTCGATCCCACATCCGGTCTGCTCGCAGGCGAAGGGCACATCCCGCTCGCCTGCACGCCGGAGCCGTCGACCGCTGCACCCATCAGTGGAGAGGTCGAGGAATCCGAGGTGAAGTTCGAACACACGATGAAGGTCGAGCGGGTGTGGGAAGCCCCGCGCGTGACGAAGCCGTACACGGAGGCCCAGTGGGTCGAGATCGAGCGCCTCGGGCGTGCGATCGATGCCGATCTGGCGGTCCTCGATGTTCGACTCACTATGGGCGGCGAGCCGACATTTGTTTCGATTGATGACCCGGACGGTGCGGAGTGGAACACGGCGGCGCTTGGAGAGTCCAAACGAAGGCTCGCAGCCGACATCTACTGGCGATTGAAGCAGAAGTACGCGCCCAAGGGGCTCCCCCACTTCGGACAGGGGAAGTGGTATCCGGGCGAGCCTCTGCCGCGGTGGTCGCTCAACTGCTTCTGGCGCCGCGATGGCGAACCGATCTGGCAGACGCCGGAGTTGGTCGCGAACGAGACTGCGGGCGGCGACGCGACGGCCGACACCGCACAGCGATTCCTGGCGGGCATCGCGCGACGCCTCGGCCTGTCGCCAGAGTACGTATTTGCTGCGTATGAAGACGCCTTCTACTACGTATGGCGGGAGCGGCGCCTGCCGTCGAATGTCGATCTGCTGAATTCCCGGCTGGAGAACGCCGAGGAGGGGACGAGGCTCGCGCGCGTGTTTGAGCGTGGCCTCGATCAAGTGGTTGGCTACGTTTTCCCGCTGGCACGGGATCCGGGCGGCAGCCGCTGGCAGACCGGCAAATGGTTCCTGCGGCTAGAGCGCTGTTACCTGATTCCGGGCGACTCCGCGCTCGGTTATCGGCTGCCACTCGACTCCTTGCCTTGGGCGAAAGCGGCCGACCAGACTCACGATCAGCCACTCGACCCGACGCAGTATTTCGCAGGCTTGCCACGCCGCGCCGACATGTCTGGGCCGCGAGGGGAAGTGACGAGCGTTGGTGCAGCCGGGCCGCCAGTACCGCGTGTGCGGCCCCCAGTTCCTCAGGAATCCGCCGGCTGGATCACGCGAACGGCACTGTGCGCCGAGCCTCGCAACGGCGTGTTGTACATATTCATGCCTCCGGCGAGTCGGCTTGAGGACTACCTCGAACTCGTGAGCGCGGTTGAGGCAACCGCCTCCGAACTCTCGCAACCCGTCGTCGTGGAGGGCTACGAGCCGCCGCGCGATCCCCGAATCACCAACTTTCGCGTCACTCCAGACCCCGGCGTCATTGAAGTCAATGTTCACCCAGTCGCGAACTGGGACGAACTGGTCGCCGGCACCACCTTTCTTTATGAAGCGGCGCGACTCTCGCGGCTGACGAGCGAGAAGTTCATGCTCGACGGCCGCCACACTGGAACGGGTGGCGGCAATCACTTCGTCTTGGGCGGCGCGACCACGGGCGATTCGCCGTTTCTCCGTCGCCCTGATCTTCTGCGAAGCCTGTTGGCGTACTGGCACAACCACCCTAGCCTTTCCTATCTGTTCTCCGGGCTGTTCATCGGCCCGACGTCGCAAGCACCGCGCACGGACGAGGCCCGCAACGACTCGCTCTACGAGCTCGAGATAGCGTTCCAGCAGCTGCCGCAGCCGGGCGAGACGTGCCCGCCCTGGCTCGCTGACCGCGTATTCCGCAATCTGCTGATCGACGTGACGGGCAACACGCACCGCACAGAGTTCTGTATCGACAAGCTGTATTCGCCGGACGGCCCCACCGGCCGCCTCGGGCTGCTGGAGCTGCGGGCCTTTGAAATGCCGCCCCATGCGCGGATGAGCCTGACGCAGCAGCTGCTGTTGAGGTCGCTGGTCGCTCGCTTCTGGCGCACGCCGTACACTCCTCCGCGGCTTGCGCGTTGGGGGCCGGAACTGCACGATCGGTTCATGCTGCCGTATTTTGTGGAACGGGACTTCGCCGATGTGCTCGCGGAGCAGAACGCTTCAGGCTTCCCGCTGCGCGCCAATTGGTTCGCACCCCATTTCGAATTCCGCTTCCCCAAACACGGTGATTTCTCGACGCTGGGCGTCGAGATCGAGCTGCGTCAGGCGCTTGAGCCGTGGCACGTCATGGGCGAAGAGGGCGCAGTCGGCGGCGCCGTCCGCTACGTCGACTCCTCCGTCGAACGGTTGCAGGTCAAGGCAACGGGGCTGGCGCCCGACCGCTTCGCGATCACCTGCAACGGCAAGCGCGTGCCACTGCGCCCGACGGGCACCGCGGGGGAATTTGTCGCGGGTGTCCGCTACCGCGCGTGGCGGGCGCCATCCGCGCTGCACCCAAGGATCCCGGTACATGCGCCGCTGACGTTTGACCTCGTCGACACGTGGATGGAGCGTTCACTGGGTGGCTGCCAGTATCATGTGATGCATCCGGGCGGCCGTCACTATGACGTGTTCCCGGTAAATGCCTTTGAGTCCGAGAGCAGGCGGCTCGCCCGTTTTTTCCGGATGGGGCACACGCCGGGGAGGGTGACCGCCCCGACGCAGGCAACGAGCCCCGAGTTTCCGTTCACGCTGGACCTTAGGCGAACGTGACCGACGCAAACGCAGCCCCGGTCGACCAGCCTGTATCTGCTCCGCCGGGAGGACTGACGACGTTCGGCGCCGACCGGCGTCGCTACGACGAGCTGCTCGATGGCGACGGCGCCGTGCGCCCTCACTGGCGACGGCTGGTCGAGCGGCTCGCGGGTGATGATGCACGCACGATCGCACGCCACGACCTGAAGCTGACGCGTCGTTTGATCATCGAGAACGGGGTCACCTACAACGTCTACGCCGATCCGCAGGGAGCCGACAGGCCATGGGCCCTGGACCCGCTGCCGCTGGTGTTGACTGCCGATGAATGGCAGCACATCGAGCGGGGCCTTGCGCAGCGCGCGCGGCTGCTGGAGGCCCTGCTGGCGGATCTGTACGGACCGCAACGGCTGCTGGCTGAAGGCATTGTGCCCCCGGAGCTGCCTTTCGGCCATCCGAACTTTCTGTGGCCTTGCCAGGGAATCATACCGAATTCGGGCACTTGGTTGCATCTCTACGCGGCTGATCTTGCGCGCGCGCCCGATGGGCGCTGGTGGGTGCTGGCCGATCGCGCCCAGGCACCGTCCGGTGCAGGCTACGCCCTCGAGAATCGTGAGATCGTCGGGCAGGTGCTGCCGGAGCCGCTTCGTGATCTCGGCGTGCGCCGCATAGACGATTTTTTTGGCGAACTTCGCGAGCAGCTGCTCAGCGGAGGCAGCGACGACGCCAGCCGGCTCGCCGTGATATTGACACCGGGTCCATTCAACGAAACGTACTTCGAGCACGCCTACCTCGCGCGCCAGTTGGGCCTACCTCTCTGTGAGGGCTCTGACCTCACCGTGCGCGACGATACGGTTTACCTCAAGACATTGGCGGGCCTGAGGCGCGTACACACAATACTGCGGCGGCTCGATGACGACTATTGTGATCCGCTGGAACTGCGCAGCGACTCGGCGCTCGGCGTGCCGGGCCTCATCGGTGCCGTGCGGGCGGGGCGGGTCGTCATGGCTAATGCCCTAGGAAGCGGCGTTCTGGAATCCGCGGCGTGGCTAGGGTTTCTGCCGCGGATCGCCGAGCGACTGCTCGGCGAGACGTTGACGCTTCCGGAAGTGGCGACCTGGTGGTGTGGCGAGCAGCCGGCCCTTGACTACGTAGTCGCCAATCTGCAGCACTTGATCATCAAGCCCGCGTATCCAAACCAGCGCTTCGAGCCGGTATTTGGCCGGACTCTCGACGAACAGGCGCGCGCGCATCTGGTCCGGCGGCTTCGCGCGCGCCCGTACGCCTACGTGGCTCAGGAGCACCTCGCTCTCTCACAGGCCCCCGTATGGCGGCCGCGCGGCGCGCCAGGCTTCGCGGCGAAGGCAATCTCGATCCGTACCTACGTGATTGCGACGGCAGCTGGGCGCCGCGTAATGCCCGGCGGGCTCGCACGCGTTGCCGCCCCTACCGCGGTCGATATCGTCTCTACCCAGCGCGGCGGCGGCAGCAAAGACGTCTGGGTGCTGTCCGATCGCTCCAGCAATGAGCCCCCGGCAGTTGTTGCGAGATTTCGGCATTCGCTGGTTCGAGGCGATGACATTCCCTCTCGCCTCGTTGAGAACCTGTACTGGTTCGGCCGCTACACGGCGCGGTGCGAGGACAAGGCGCGCCTGCTACGCGCTACATTGGCTGCTCGCATCGAGGAGGGCGTGTGGAACTCTGCCTTGAAGCGCTGTCGCGAGCTCGGGCTGATTGTGGTCGATGGCGACCCGACAACCGATCTGCGGGACGATCGCAATCCGCAAGGCATCGGTGCTGACGTAAAGAAACTCGCGTGGTGCGCCTCGCAGGTGCGCACGCGCCTATCCGTGAGCAATTGGCGCGCGGTCGCTGACATGCAGCGCCGCCTTCAGTCGGCTGCGTCCGAGGAGCCGAGGGAAGTGCTCGATCAGCTGCTGCTGTCGCTCGCGGCGCTGGCAGGTTTCGCGTTGGACGACATGACGCAGGATCAGGGCTGGCGGTTGCTCCGGGCGGGCAGGCGCCTCGAACGACTGCAGTTTTCGGCCTGGCTGCTCGCGCAGCATCTCTGCTCGAGGTCCGCTACGCGCCAAACTCACGTCGAGTGGCTGCTCGATGCCTGCGATAGCTCTCGCGTATTTCGAACTCGCTACAGCGTCGCGCCGCGCCTCGGTCCCATGCTCGACCTTCTGGTCCGAGACCCCGAGCACCCCCGCGCGCTCGCGTTTCAGTGGCGGGCCATTGCACGCGATCTTGGAACGCTCGCGATATCCTTGGGCGGTAGCGGCGAGTCCGGGCTGGACGAATCCATCCCGGAATTCACGGACGACGATTTGGCTGCCTTGGAGGGTGATGAGCCGCAGGCGCGCGAGGCGCGCCACGCGCTGGCAGCGCGGCTGCGCGCGGTCGGCGCTGCGGCTGACCGGCTTTCGGACCGCCTGTCCCTGCGGCACTTTACGCACGTCAGCTGGAATGCGCGGACGATCGCCACATGAGCGGCTTGGTCTTAAGCATGGGTGACGGTGCGCGTGGTGCCGCAAGATGAGCAATCCCGTGCGCTACCGCATTCGCCACGAGACCATCTACCGGTATGAAAGCGATGTCGTTCACTCTCACCAGCTGCTTCATCTCGTGCCTAGGCCCTCCCGTTATCAGCGCTGTATTGAGCACCAGGTCACCGTTACTCCCGGGAGCTACCGCAACCGCAATGAAGTAGACGCATTCGGGAATCTAATCGCGCGCGCGGAGTTCTATCACCCACATAGGCAACTAGAGATCGCAACTGATATGGAAGTTGATGTCTATGCCCGCCCGGCTGTGCCTTGTGCGGATACCATACCGTGGGAATGGACGGCGGCCGATCTGACCTATCGTGGCAATGAACCCGCGCGCAAGAGCCTGGAGGCGTGCAGGTTCCGTCACGAGTCGCCTTTCGTGCGGGTCAAGCAGGTATTCACAGATTACGCCGCGGACTGCTTTCCAAGCGGCGGACCGATACTCGTCTGCGCACAAGCGCTGATGACCAAGTTGCACCGCGACGTGCGGTACGCACCCGGCGAGACCACCATCGAGACGCCGCTCACCGAAGTACTCAACAATCGTCGCGGCGTGTGCCAGGACTTCGCGCACCTGATGATCGCGTGCCTGCGATCGCGCGGCCTCGCGGCGCGCTACGTGAGCGGATATGTTCGTCAGTTGCCCTCGACGGCGGACGCGTCCGCCAGCGCGGATGCAACCGGCTCTGGCAGAGTCCGCAATGCGGACTCCCTGGTCGGCTCTGGCGCGTCGCACGCGTGGGTTGCCGTCTACGCCCCGCCGTTCGGTTGGTTGGAACTTGACCCGACGAACGATACATACGTGGGCATCGACCACATCTCGATTGCTTGGGGCCGCGACTTTGGCGACGTCTCACCGCTTCGGGGCGTCATCATGGGCGGCGGCGCGCACACGCTGTCGGTCACGGTAAAGGTCGAGCGGCTACGGGCCTGAAAAATGCGTGCATCTCGCCGGCCTGCGGCGGCGGTTTCGCACGCGTTTGCGACGCGCGGGGCGACCGCGGTCACTCGGCTGTCACGCTGACTTCCACCGACATTGACGCGAAAGCGTCGGTCATGCCGTTGAAGCTGCCGATGAGCGGTACAGCCTGCGACGGATCACGAGCGACGGCGACGCGGATCAGGTTGCGACCGCCGACAAGGCCGTTGGTTGGGTCAAACTCGACCCAGCCAGCACCCGGCAGAAATACTTGCAGCCACGCGTGGGTGGCCCCACCGCCAACAAGTCCGCCGCTGGCGCCAATCAATTTCTCGTCGTAGAGGTAGCCAGACACGAAGCGTGCAGCGAGCCCTAGGCTCCGCGCCGCCTCCATCATTAACAGGGCGAAGTCGCGACAGCTACCGCTACCGCGTTCGAGCGTCGTGATTGGAGATTGGACGCCGGCTTCGTCACGCGCGACGTAACGGATCTGCGCCTTGATGCTGGTGGTCATTGCCGTCAGGACATCAAGCGTTATAGCTCCCGGTGTCCTTGCCATCAGTTCGATCGCCCAGGCGTCCAGCCTGCATTGTGGATCGGCGTAATGCCGCACCATCGTACGGCCGAGGTCGATGGTGTCATCAGGCGTGTATCGGAACGGGAACCGCGTGGCGTACGGCTCGACGACTATCTGGCGCGGGGCGGTCGGGTAGTGCTCGGCCCGAAAGCCGGACTCGAAGGTGAGCCGTGACGCACTTAGGTCGAACGTCGCGATTGCGGTCGAATTGCCAAACACGTCGTGTATCCACCTGAGCGTGTGTGGGTGGGGATCGATGGCCAGCGTGGTGGTGATGATCCGCAGGTCGTGGCTGTCTCGCGGCCGGCACATGAGCCGGTGTTCGCCGAAGTTGACTGGCTGGTTGTACCAATACGTCGTCTTGTGGCGAATATTGAGAATTGTCATGTGGGCTTGTCGAGCGCGCGAGCGGCGGATGGAAGCTTCCGATGCCTATGCTTTCGCTGGTGCAGTTCTTTCATTGCGATCGTGCTGGCGCCGCCCGGGCGGCGCACCGCTTCCTCTAGCTCGGATTGCCGGCCCAGGTGTCGGAGGGCTTCGTCTAACGGTATCCATGGATTTGGCTGTCCCGTCAACGGATGTTCGACATCGTCGCGTGCATCGTGTCATGGGTTTGTCTCAAAAAAAATGGACAGACAATCGGCTGCGCTGACCGATCCTAGTTGCCGGTTTATTCGGCGTTGCCGGCCAGAGCGAAATAACCCACCTTGTCATTCGAAGGCGATCCGTACCACATCCGCCCTTGCGCATCGCGGAAGAGCTCACGAATGGTGTTCTCGGAGTGCGGAAACGGATATTCAACGGTCTTGCCTGTTTTGGGATCAAAGCGGCCGAGGACATCCATGTTGTACGAGGCATACCAAATGTGGTTCTGCGCGTCGATGTCCAGACCATAGGGAGTCGGCTGTGGGCCGGGCAACGCATATTCCGTAAAAGTCTGTGTCTTGGGGTCGAATCTGCCCATTTTGCCCGCGTTGAATTCGCCGAACCAAACGATTCCGTCGGCATCGATCTGCATGCGCCGCGGAAAGCATTTGGGTGTCGGTGGAGTCCACAGGGACACTTTCAGCGTCTTCCAGTCCACCATGCCGATCTGACTGGTGTCGGGCCGGGTAAACCAAATATTGCCGCGGCGGTCTTCCTTTACGTCATAGGTGGCGGCTATGTCGTCGAAACGCTTAAATGTTTTGGTTTTGCGATCGAATCTGGTCAACGGATTGCCGGAGGCCCAGACATTTCCATCGGGATCGAAGCGCAAGGTGTGCTTGGACCCCGCGCCGTAGCCGAGTTTGCCGGGAATATACGCATCCTGGAACTCAATTATTTTCTGCATATGCGGGTCCCATTCTCCGAGCTTGTTCGACCCCTGCTCGGTGAGCCACACCGATCCGTCCGTTGCGGGCACCGCGGAGTGAACGGCGGCAGTGCCAATATTCGGAACCGGAAAGTCCTGAATCTCGCCGGTTCTCGGATCGAGCCGGCTGATCTTATTGGCGACGCCGAAATTAGGAATCCAGAAATAGCCGTTCCTGTCCGGAGCGGCGCTAAAGGGCATGCGGCTAAAGGAAGGCATGTCGTATTCCACGAAAGTGATTTTCATGGCCTCGCTGCTGACCGGCCGCACAGTCTCCTTGTATCCCGGCATTGCCTCAGGGGACGCCGGCAGCACGGATTGCGCGCTGAACAGACTGGTCAAATAAGCGGCAATTTCATCCGCTTGCTGATCATTGAGCCGATCCGCCAAACTGAACTTCATGGCGGCCTGCATATACCGGACGCGACCTTGCCAGCCCTCTGCATCATGCTGTACGGACGCCATTCGGGTTTGAAATCCGTGGCATGTAAAGCAAGTCGAAAATAGCTTGTCCTTGACCGGGGATGCGGGCCACAACTTGCCGGCCTGGTAAATCGATAATTCATTCCATCGCACCGGAGCTTTCCGCAACGACGTATCGAAAGAGGCGTTCTGGTCGGCCGAGAGCTTTACGCCGCTGAGCGGGTCGCCAAGGTAGCCCGTGATCTTGGTCGATAACTTGTAATCCCCCGCGGGCAGTTTCTCCAGGCGGTAATGTCCGCGACTGTCCGACAACACCATGAAGGTGGTGTTGATGTTCTTGTTCTGTGCTTGAACGAAAACGCCTTCAACAGCCGCACCCTCCGGGCCCTTGACGGTGCCGCTGATCGTTGCTCCGTAACTGGCCGTAGCGCCGCACGCAACCACGGTCATCAGAATCAGGAATGCGTTCCGTCGGTTCATAGGGGTTTCTTCTTTCCGGTCGGGGAGCGACGCTGGTTGCTGCATCATGCGCAGTGGGAAATGCGAAATCAATGGGCACGGCCCTAAGGAACCTGCCGACATTACGCCAATCTAAGTATCCGTCGAGGCATCCCTGCGGGAGCGGCTTCGATCCTGCGCGAGGCTATGCGGCGGTGGTGGATTTCGGCGGCGTCGGCTGCGGGGCATTTTCCGGCTGGGTCGCGGTGTCGGCGGGCGTGTGCAGCATCGCTTCGCCGGCGCGTCCCTCAACCACGACCGACAGCAGCTGCATGCTTTGCGCCGCGACGTGAACCGCCGGCTGGTCGACCGGTTGATCGGCCACATTCAGATCCGCGGTATCGACGCGTACCCGCCATGGGGACAGCGGTTGCGGCAGTTGAAAGACCTGATCGTTGATCGTGTCGTTGACGAGCAGCAGGGACAGTTCGGTGCGCCCCTCGTCCAGGCGTTGCGCACGCCGCACGCAAAGCAACCAGCCGTCCCAGTACTGCCAGTCCTCGGGCCGCATGGTGTCGCCGTTTTCATCGAACCATTCGATGTCGCGCACCTGCGGCAACGGCTCGAGCAATCCGTGTTGAAAATAGCGGCAGCGCAGCGAGGTCAGCTCCCGCCGCAGACAGATCAGGCGTGAGACAAACGCTTGCTGCGCTTGTCCCGCCGGCGATTGCGCGAGCTTCCAGTCGTACCAGGACAGCGG
Source organism: uncultured Gammaproteobacteria bacterium (assembly GCA_963813755.1). Classification (GTDB taxonomy): domain Bacteria; phylum Pseudomonadota; class Gammaproteobacteria; order Steroidobacterales; family Steroidobacteraceae; genus Bog-1198. The sequence goes on from CAWEZY010000001.1 coordinate 52,669, forward strand.
CGAGTCCTGGCAGTAGGCGTTGTTGTTGCCATGCTGCGTGCGTCCGAATTCATCGCCACCGAGCAGCATCGGCGTGCCGTGCGAAAACAGCAGCGTCGCAAGCATGGCGCGCATGACCCGTTCGCGCCGTTCGAGCACCTGTGCATCGTCCGTGGGCCCCTCGACGCCCCAGTTGTTGCTCGCGTTTTGGCTGTCGCCGTCGCGATTGTCCTCGCCGTTGGCCTCATTGTGTTTCTGGTTGTAGCTGACCAAGTCCCGCAGCGTAAAGCCGTCGTGAGCCGTGATGAAATTGATCGAGGCCCAGGGCCTGCGGCGCTCGCGGTCGAACAGATCAGCCGATCCCTGCAGCCGGGCGGCGAGCGGGCCGCGCAGCCCCGAATCCCCGCGCCAAAACTTGCGCACGTCGTCGCGAAACTTGGCGTTCCATTCCGCCATGCCTGCGGGATGATTGCCGAGCTGGTAGCCGCCCGGTCCCACGTCCCAGGGTTCCGAGATCAACTTGACGCGCGACAAGGTCGGATCCTGCATCAAGGCGTCGAAAAATCCCGCGCCCGGATCGAAGCCGTTGTGCTCGCGGCCCAGCGTCACGCCGAGATCGAAGCGGAAGCCATCGACGTGATACTCGTCGACCCAATAGCGCAGCGAATCGAGGGCCAGCTGGATCACGCGCCGGTGCGAGAAATTGACCGTGTTGCCGCAGCCGGTGTCATTGACGCAATAGCGCGCGTTGACCGCTTGCAGGCGATAGTAGATGGCGTTGTCCAAACCCCGCAGGCTCAAGGTCGGACCGCGCTCGCTGCCTTCGCAGGTGTGGTTGTAGACCACGTCGAGCAGCACTTCGATGCCCGCGGCGTGCAGCGCCTTGATGGCGGTCTTGAGCTCCGCCGGGTTCCCGTCCGACAAAAAGGCCGGCTCGGGTGCGAAATAGCCCAGGGTGTTGTAGCCCCAATAGTTGACCAGACCCCGCTCCACCAAAGGCCGGTCGTGCAGATAAGAGAATATCGGCAGCAATTCCAGCGCCGTGATTCCTAGGCTGCGTAGATGGGCGATGGTTCGCTCGTGACCCAAGCCCGCCGCGGTGCCGCGCAAGCGCTCCGGGATGTCCTCGTGGCGCATGGTCAGTCCGCGCAGATGCGCCTCGTAGATGACGGTCTCTGACCAAGGGATTCGCGGCGGCCTGTCATCGCCCCAATCGAATGACTCCACGGTGATGACGCCCTTCGGCACGAACGGCGCGCTGTCGCGCCGGTCGTACGACAGATCCGCACGGGGTGAACCGATGCGGTAGCCAAAGAGTGCATCGTTCCAGCGCAAGGCGCCGGCGAGGCGGCGCGCATAGGGATCGAGCAGCAGCTTGTTGGGATTGAAGCGATGACCCTGATCGGGTCGATAGGGACCTTGCGCGCGGTAGCCATAAATCTGACCCGGCGCCAGCTCCGGCACATAGCCGTACCAGACGCCGTCGGTGCACTCGGGCAGCGGGACTCGCCGCAACTCGCGCCGCCCGCTGGCATCGAACAGGCACAGCCGCATCGATTCGGCATGCTCGGCGAAAACGGCGAAATTAGTGCCGTGGCCGTCCCAATGGGCTCCGAGCGGACCGGGGACACCCGCCCTGATTGGCATGTCCGCAGCGTCAGCCATCTTGGCGCAGCACCACCGTGGCAAGGGGAGGCAACGTCAATTCGAGTGAGAACGGCTGCCCGTGCGAACTGTGCGCAAATGCGTGCACTCCGCCACCATTGCCGAGATTCGAGCCGCCATAGATCTCGGCGTCGGTGTTGAGGATTTCACGCCAGAAGCCCGCGTGCGGTACGCCGAAGCGATAACGAAAGCGTGGCACGGGTGTGAAATTGCAGGCCACGACCAGCGTTGCCGTGCCCGGGCCGCCGCTGCGGCAATAGGCGTAAACGCTGTTGTGGTAGTCATCCGCGACGAGCCATCCGAAGCCGGTATGGTCGGTGTCGAGTAGGTGCAGCGCCGGCTCATGGACGTACAGCCGATTGAGGTCGACGGTCAAGCGCTGCACTCCGCGATGCATGGGGTGCTCGAGCGCCGGCCAGTCGATTTGACCGTCGTGATTCCATTCCCAATCCTGCCCGAACTCACCCCCCATGAACAACAGCTTCTTGCCGGGCTGCGTCCACATGAAGCCGAAGTAGGCGCGCAGATTGGCAAAGCGCTGCCATGTATCGCCCGGCATCCGGCCGATCAAGGAGCCCTTGCCGTGCACGACCTCGTCGTGCGAGAGCGGCAGTACGAAGCGCTCGGAGAAGGCATACAGGAGCCCGAACGTCATGTCGTGGTGATCGTAGGAGCGGTACACCGGGTCGTGCGACATATAGCGCAGCGTGTCGTGCATCCACCCCATGTTCCATTTGAACGTAAAGCCGAGCCCGCCGTAGTGCGTTCCCTGAGTGACGCCGGGCCAGGCGGTGGACTCCTCGGCGATCGTGAGTACGCCGGGGTGGCGTTCGGCTATCGCGTCGTTCAGATGCCGCAGGAATTCGATCGCTTCGATGTTCTCGCGCCCGCCGTAGCGATTCGGGATCCACTGCCCCTCACCGCGTGCATAGTCGCGATAGAGCAGCGAGGCGACCGCGTCGACGCGCAGGCCGTCGACGTGATAGCGCTCGATCCAGTGCACGGCGCTCGAAATCAGGAAGCCGTGCACTTCGTGGCGCCCCAGGTTGTAGAGCGCGGTATTCCACTCGGGTTGAAATCCCTCGCGAGGGTCGGCATGTTCGTACAGCGGCGTGCCGTCGAACCACGCGAGCCCGTGCGCATCGATCGGAAAGTGGCCGGGCACCCAGTCCAGTATCACGCCCAGGCCCGCACTGTGGCAGCGGTCGACGAAACGCGCGAATTCCGCCGGGGTGCCGTAGGGCGCGTGCGGCGCGAATTGACTCAGTACCTGATAGCCCCACGAGCCGCCGAACGGATGCCCCATCATCGGCAGCAGTTCGACGTGCGTGAAACCGAGTCCTGTGGCGTACGGTATCAGCTGATCGCCGAGCTCCCCCCAATTCAATGCGCGCCAACCCTCGCCGGGCACGCGCCGCCAGGAACCCACGTGCACCTCGTAGATCGAGATCGGGGCGCGCGTCGGGTGGGTTCGTCCGGTCCGGGCTTCGATCCACTGCGAATCCGTCCAGCGGAACGGGGCGGGATCGGCGACAACGGAGGCCGTGCGCGGGGGCAATTCGACTTCGAGCGCGACCGGATCGGCCTTGAGCGGCAGCAGGCCGTGCGGCCCGATGATCTCGTATTTATAGAATGTGCCAATCGGCAGTCGCGGAATGAACAGCTCCCAAATGCCCGCTTCGACGCGCTTGCGCATCGGCTGGCGGCGCCCGTCCCAGCCGTTGAAATCCCCGACCACCGATACGCGTTGCGCGTTGGGGGCCCACACGGCGAAACGCACACCCGGGATGCCATCGACGTTTATCACCTGAGCGCCGAGGCAGCGGCCGAGCTCCCGATGAGTGCCCTCAGCGAACAGGTAGAGGTCGAGATCCCCCAGCAGCACCCCGAAGCAGTACGGGTCTTCGGTCTCTTGCACCATTCCGCCGGGCCAGTGGATGCGCAGGCGATAGGGGGTACCGGCGGGTATCCGACCGCAAAACAACCCCGGGGCCTGCACCGCCGACAACCGTGCCAACACGGCGCCGCTCGAGTCTATCGCCTCAACCGCCTCGGCCGGCGGCACAAAGGCGCGCACCACGGTATCCCGGCCCGCCGCATGCGGACCCAAGAGCGCGAAAGCATCGCAGGCCTGCCCCGTGGCGAGCGCATGTGCGTCGTGCGGATCGATCAGCAGCGCAGGATCATCCACTGATTCTGCGGCCCGATCCGTGCCCTGGTTCCGCAGTGGTCCGGGCGTCATAGCATCATTGTGCATGTTTCTTCCCTCCGCAGCACTCAAGCAGCCGGAAAGTCCGCGCTGAGACTCGTTTGCCGCCAAAGATCGAGCTCGTTCAGGATCGATCGCAATTGCTTCTCCACGCGGTCGAGGCCTTGGCGGCCGAGCACCAGATGCGCCGGCCGTGTCGGCGACTGCGGTACCTTGATGATGGCCTCCGCAGCACGCGCCGGATCTCCCGGCTGCCTGCCGCTATATCCGGCGATTTCGCGACGGCGACGGCTAGAGGTTTGCTCGTAGTCGCCGATGAAGTTGGGCGATTGCCGCAAGGATCGCCCGGCCCAATCCGTTCGGAACGGTCCCGGCTCCACCAGCAGCACGCGGATTCCCAACGGTTCGACTTCCCGGGCGAGGGATTCCGACAGGCCTTCGGCCGCGAATCGCGCAAATTCCCGGCCGAAGCCGCTCGAGCAGCCTGTAGTAAACCAGACGGGTGCATCGGTCGTGCTTGGTCCCATGAGCACTCCTAAAGCCAGGAAGCTAATTTCGCGACAAATCGGCCGGCGATACCATCCGTGATTTCCGATAGAGTGGCAAATTTACGTTCGGCCGACTGCGCCCCGGTACCGCGGAAATCCCTTAGTGCGGTCAACGCGGTTCTGCCGTAGATTGCCAGAGGCGGCAACTAAAGCCAGGTCCAATCATCACCATCCCGGCTCAGAGCCGAGGAATTTTCTTGTGCAGATTCGGTGAATTAGGTTGCAACTATGCAGGCCGGACTAGGCATGCCAGCCAGGGCATTGGTGGATTTCGTGGTGATATGGGGCCTCGGATGGCGATATCTCCTGTCGCGTCAATTCCGGCGTCGAGTGCACGCCGGATGGGCGAGCCGGTCGAGCGCAGATGTGGCGATTGATGTCACGGCGTTGGTAATTGCGTTCGTGGCGCTAAATGGATTGATAGCGCTCACGGGAATGTGGCTTTTCGATGAAATCGCAGCGGCATGGCTTCGATCGAAGGGGGTCTGAGCGGCGGATGCCAGGCCGCGGAGTCGATGATGGGGATCGACGAATAGGGGAGGCTCGGTCAATGTACAAGAAAATCCTGGTGCCCGTTGATGGCAGCGAGACAAGCCTGCTCGGTCTTCAACACGCCATCCGTCTCGCGAAAGATCAAAAGGCCAAGTTACGCCTATTGCACGTTGTGCATGACTATTTGATCGCCGAGGGCCGTCACTCGATGGTGACTTCGAGCTATCTGCTGAAGGAACTGCGTGCGCGTGGCCAGGCCATCCTGAAAGACGCGGCAAGCATGGCCCGCAAGAAAAATGTCGAGGCCGAGACGCAAACGATCGAGACGCTTATGGGACCGATTGGCGCATCGATCGTCAAGTGCGCGGAAAAGTGGCCGGCGGACCTGATCGTACTCGGCACGCATGGACGCCGAGGCATCCGTCGTCTGGTGATGGGGAGCGATGCGGAGTACGTGGTGCGCACAACCCCTGTGCCGGTGCTGCTGGTGCGCGGCACGAAAGCAAACGGCTAATGCACCGGGGCGCCGCTTAGTTCATCCCTCGGCGCCAGTCAGGTCGAGCCCCCGCTGCTCCTCGATCTCGAGCAGCGCGCGCTCCATCGGCAGGTCAGCCCCGTGTGCCTCTACGCGGGTCTCGGGCATGCCGATGTCATCGGATTCCAGGTCGTCAAATGGCCCCACCCAGTCTTCCGGTTGATCGCAGCTTTCCAATTCTATGCTTGCCCATTCGTCCGGCGACTTCTCCTCCACGGTACCGTCCGTGTACTGTATGTCGATCGAACCATCATCGTCATTCACGCTGATGACTTGAAACATATCGCCGGTTCGCCGATCCAAGTACCACTGTTCCGGTTCCGGAGTGATCCGAAGGTTCATAGGGCCTCCTACGCCGCTGACTAATTTTCTTAGAGACTGGACTCAGACCGGCTGTTGCGAAATGCGGTGAACTACCTAGGTGGGTGGGATCATTCGCAATGCCCCGGCACCCCGGGCTGTTATTCGCGGCGCCGGTCTCATTCTTTGGGCGGCTGCGTGTCGGGAAACAGCTTCCATGCGCCCATCCTCCGCGGCGCGCAGTGCGATCGCTCGGCCGATACCGGAATTGCCGCCGGTCACCAGAATGATCTTGTGATGTAGTCTCATCGTCAATCCTTCTTCTCTTGGAATTTTAACCGATGCACCATGGGCGCACTTGGCAACCGCGGCGTGAGACGCTGCGGGTCGAGCCGCTGTTGGTATAGTGAGCGTATTTTTCCTGCCGAGGCGCGGGAAATCCACGCAATGGGTGCACATGTCGGAAAGGAGTGACGTGATCAGCGAAGTGGAGGCAAGAATTCATAAGGCCCTGGAGGCACATCCCCTCGAGAAAATCGAAGGAGGGTATCGCCGGGTGCATGAGACCGGAACCACCAATTTGCGGTTGTTGCCGGCGAATGTGATGCGTGACCAGCTGCATGTGGTGGCGATTGCTGAAATCGATACAAAATACACGACAGCGGGTTTGCCTCCCTTCAATGCACTCGGTGTGCAGAGGCTCAATGCAACGGCGGCGCATGGCGCGTACCATTTCAAGGACGGGAAATTGCGGCAGACGGCGCAGTATTCGATCTATTCGAACGAACCCGCCGCGCATCTCGCGGCACAATGTATTCTGAATGCGTTCGGCGCCCAGCTGCCGATCGGCCGCTCCACCGCGCTGGCCGCCATATCCCCCACGGTGCTCGAGCAGCAGCGCGCTCACCATGCCATGCCACGTCAGTGGCACAAGCCCTTGGATGAGGAGTCGCTGAAAGCCGCGACGACTCTGCTGCAAGGACGCGGCCTGGCCGCGTCGAACGACCTGACCGGCATTTGGGCGGAATTCCCCTTGAGCGGCGACTGCCCGTCGCGGGCAATCGATCCGCAAGCCGAGACCGCATTGCTGCAAGTCACGGTGGCGGTGCCCCACCCGATTGCCGGCGCCGGGTACCTTTCAACCATCACGCTGCCGCTCGCCAGCGCACCGCCCAATTCCGCCGAGATCTGCCGCCGGCTGAATGCGATGGAGCTCGAGCAGGCCGATTTTGTACCGCGGCTCGGTGCGTGGGGCCTTCAGGGTCCCCACGATCTGCCCGGCTATTGCTGCTTCATACCGTGCGCGGAGCCATGGGGCGATTTGCATATAACGCTCGTGTGGTGGTGCGTCATGCGAGCGGCCTGGATCCGGGAGCGATTTTGGACCGCGAAAGTGGGTCTTCATCTGCCGTAAGCCTTGCCGGCTCAGGATCGCTATCGGGATTTCAACTTCTCATCGGCTTGCGCAACGGCTCCATTCCTTTGAATTCCACGAATTTCGTCGTCGTCGCCCACAAGTGATCTCCATACACGAACGGCTCGAACGCATCGGCGGCATCCATCGGCAGCGGGCGTATCTCGGCATCCGCGCGCGCCTCGTAGAAAAATGCAATGGACATTCGCTCCCGGCCGGTACCGATGACGCGATGTTCGGTGGCGGCGATGCGTCCGGCGCTCCACCGTTCGAGGACTTTGCCGAAATTCACAGCCAAGGTACCTTCCGCGGGCGGCACGTCGATCCAGTGGCCGTCATGGTGCTTCGCCTGCAAGCCCTCGATGCCGTCTTGCGCCAACAGGGTCAGAAATCCCGAATCCACGTGCGGCGCGCCGGTCACGTAGTGACGAATGCCATGGTGCAGCACCCACAGGTCGGGGTTCGCCTCGGCGGCCTGGCCGGCATCCGTGCGCACGGGATAGCGAATCAGGCGCAGTGTCGACAGCCCCCGGTCGAACGCATGATCGAAGAAATGCTCCTCAAGATTCATGCCGCGCGCGATGGCGCGCATCAGTGCCTGACTCGCATGCACCATGGCGCGATAGTAGCGGGCCACCGACTCGCTCCAGCCCGGCAAGACATCCGCGGAGGGCAGCGGTGTCGCCTCCCGAAGCGGATCGCCGCCGCACGTGACGGCGGGACCATAGGCGACGTCCGGACCAAGATCGATACCCTCCTTGCAGGTGAGAAACCCCGTTTGCAGCGGAAACCATCCGCGATACACGTTCGCATGCGATGCATCGAATTTTTGCCGCCACAGAGGCCGGATGTCGTGTTCGGGCAATTGAAACACGCGCAGCAAGTCCGCCCGCGATTGGCGGTCGATCGGTACGCCGGCCGGGAATCCGCGCGCCGCAAAGAAACCGCAGCTCGCCGCGGCTTCCATGATCGCTCGGTCAGCGCGATCCCGCGCCGCCGCCGGCGCGCCGAACAGGGCCGAGACGTCGATGATGGGTACGGTGGGGATTATTGGGTCGGCTTCCGGAATTTGAGCACGAAGTTGTCCGCTTCCCCGACGGCAAGGTAACGGGCGCGATCCTTCTCGCCCTGCGACAACGTGGGCGGCAGCGTCCACACACCGTCCACCCAGTCCTTCGTGTCCTTCGGGTTGGCGTTGATTTCGGATGAGCCGAGCACGACGAACCCCGCCTTTTTGGCGAGCGCGATCGCATAGTCCTCGCGCACGTAGCCGTTCGCGGCCTTGGGGTCCTGCGGCTTGTCGGCGGGGCCTCGATGTTCTTCGATTCCGAGAATGCCACCGGGCTTGAGCGCTTTGAAGCATGCCGCCAACGCCTGATCGGCATACCCGCCATCCATCCAGTTATGCAAATTGCGGAACGTCAGCACGAGGTCGGCAGATCCCGGCGGGGCGATGTCGAAGTGGCCGGCGCCGAGCGTGGTCTCGTGAATCGTCCCAAGACGATCCTTTTGCGCGGCCATCCGCGAACGCCAGCGTCCGACCGACTTGTCTTCCTCCGCATCGCCGGGGGCGGGCAGCGCCACATAGTACGTTCCGCCCTTGGCGAGATACGGCCCGAGAATTTCGGTCCAGTAGCCGCCGCCGGGCCACAGTTCAACCACCGTCATGGTGGGGGCAATGCCGAAGAACGCCAGTTCTTCCGCCGGGTGCCGAGCCTTGTCGCGCGCCACGAAATTGGCGGTGCGAGCGGAATCCGCGATCGCCAGAGTCAGGGCGGGATCCGGTGCCGCGGCCATCGCGCCGACGCATGCGCCGAGCGCCGCCAGGGCGGTTGAGACGCGCCCCAATCGAGACAGCAATTTGTTCATCGTCAATATTCCTTAATCGTTGTGTACCCCGTGCCCATGCCGCTACTGTACCGGTGTGTCCGCAACCCTACTAGCGCGCGAGCAGCGGGGTGACGATGCTCTCCAAGCGCTCCGATGTCCATGCCGACTGCGTGTCTTTCCAGCCGTCATCGATCAAGCGGCCGCGGCGATCGATCGTGAAATTAACCGGGATGCGCCAGATCCGCCCGTAGCCGGGCAAGCTGGAGTTGGCCAGCAAGCCCACCGGGAAATGAAGGGAGCGTGCCGCTGCCCGCACCTTGCGCGCATCCTCCGGTACGTCCAAGCTGAATCCCAGCAGCGCGAAACCCGCATCGGCATGCTGCGCCGCGTATGCCGAGAGCAACGGGAGTTCCTCGCGACAAGGGCCGCACCAGGTGGCCCAAAACGTGAGAATGATGACGCGGCCGGTCAAGTTCGGCGGTGGCGATGCGTTCGCCATCGAGCGTGACCAGGACGGCCGGAGGCGCCGGCTGACCCACGCGCAATGAGTTCTTTGCTCGGGCCCAGCCCGGAAACAGCGACTCGAGGCCCGCGAGACCCAGAGCGGCGCCGTCGAGCAGCAATGCTCGCCGAGTCGATCGGTTGGATGCGTCGATCACTTACGCACCTCGAACTGCACGGTCAGCGACGCGCCGTCGGTGAATCGCAGCGTGATGGGGACGCGATCTCCAAGCTTCACCGACTTGCTCGGCTGCATCAGCATGAAGTGGTAGCCGGTCGCTGCGAAATTAAGGCTCGAGTGCGCAACGATGGGGATTTGCGCCACCGGCATCATCTCCATTATGCCTTGGCGCTCGACGCTGCGGTGCATCGACACCGCTCCATAGTACGGACTCGAAGCCGCGATCAACATCAAGGGTTTGTCACCGGTATTGGTGAGCGTCGCGTAACCGCCCGCCGGCAAGCCGGCGGGGAGCCAGCGTATCCACGCATCCTCGACGCGGATGGTCGGCGCTACGGCGGGCGCCCCGCCGATGGCCGGAACGTTCGTGAGTGCAACCGAAACAAATGCCGTCATGACGGACAGTGAGCAAATTGCCCTCGCGCGGCGCTTGATTTCAGAACGCATAGCTCTGACCCATGGTGGCCGACCAACGCGGAAATAGTTGATATCCGTCCAGGTTGCTGTACACCGGCACCTGCACGACGGTGTACAGGTATAGATTGTGCATCACGAACGCGGTAAGTGCCGGGCTCAGATAAGCAACCGTGCCGGCGGTGTCGGTGGTATCGGCCAGCGCTCCCTGGTCGGCGCTCTTGTGCGATGGATTTACCTGCAGCTGCGGGATCCATTTCGGGCTGGCCTCGTAGCGCAGATCGAAGCTCAGCGTGTCGGCATTTCCGGGGCGGTAATCGTTGCCGGGCTGATTCTGCTTTTGGGCGATGGCGGCTTCGAATTGGACATTCGCAAAAGCATCGAAGTCTTGGCTGACCGCTTGATAGTAGTACACGCCCACGATCACGTCGGTGGTGCCGGTGCCCGCTTGCAGGCTCGCATCGAGAGGAGTGCCCGCGTTCGGACCGTGATAGAAGTTGACCGCGGTGCCATATTGGCCCGTAGGCAGCTTCACTGCCAGATGCACCCCCAGATTATGCGTGGGCAGCAATCCTTGATAATTGCCGATGAGTTCGACATCGCCCAGATTGGCGACACGCCGGCCGCTGCTTTGGTCGGGTGCGGACTCCGAGGGCGTGTCAGGCGCCTGCTGCTGTCCGTAGGTCCAATGGCTGCGCGACACGTAGGGGACCCGGCTCATGCGAATGGCCCCCCATGCCATGCAGGTGGCGCGCCTGCCTTTTACTATTATGCCATGGGGCCCGCGAACGGCCATCAGGGGATGACCGAAGCTTCCTCCGGTGATTTGACCCTCGGGAAGCGCCCCGATATAATAAATGAGAATCAATCTCATTCGTATTAAATGCTGTTCATCGCATGCATGCCGGCAATTGCAAACCTCCTATTGCCGCTCCTCGAGGCGGGAGCGTGCGCCAACGACGAGGCCGATTTGAGCGTCGACCGGCTGGGCGGTGGTCCGCGCCGGCGGTGGTGGTCGAGGCGCGGCGGCTGAGCGGTCCCGACATATCGGCGGCGGGCGCGGCCGCATACAGCGTCGGGGCAGGGGATATCGAGGACCTTCCGACCAGCAGCCAAGGGCACATCACCGATGCGCTTGCGCAGACGCCGAGTGTCGCCATCGACCAGGGTCTAACTGCGCCGCTGGTTTTGCGGTTGGGCCCCGTGATTGACGTGCGGCTGCTGCGAGGTGTTATGGAAGGCGGGTGCGTATCGCGGGGCCGGGCCGAAATTCCGTCGGCTCGACGGAGCTGAGTTAGATGGGATCGTGCGGTAGGATTGCGCAGGCCGGTAGGGTTGCGCAGCCCGATACGATCGCGATGACCAATGCGCCGTCGTTGCACGCGATTCTGCGCCGGGAGTGCGCAACATGCCCGGGCCGAATACGCTGCGCTGCCCGGCAGACGCCGTCGGGTGGTATTGCTCATGAAGCCACGGCGAACGATATGGCGGCGATGCGGATGATTGAGACCGAGTGTTCGCGGATGCGGAATAATGCGCCGCGTTGCGATTCGAACTTAAGCCGTGACTCCGATCAATGAGCGACAAATGAGACGGCGCCGATGTCCTGTTTGCGTACCGGGCCGCCGTGACGCCTTGGCCATGGATCATACCGGGCCGCGGTGTCGCTGCAACCTGCGGATGTCCGTGATTGACTGACGCGAATGCGGAGCGAAGCCCTCGGGCCGATACTGCTTGAGCGCGCTGCGGTGCCGTGAGCGTGCGATGCAGGTACGCCGGCAACAAGATTCAAGAGAAAGCACAGCAGAGCAACACCTACACCACCACGGAACAGCGCTGCAGCACCGTGTATGACTTGCAGGAGGAGCCGGCGGGATTCGATGTGGTGTACGAATACCGAGGCCATGAACATCACCTGCACACGGATCGGGATCCGGGTGGTTCTTTACCTGTCAAAGACGGCAAAGTCGTTGTGGCCTCGCTGAGGAACTCCGCCGGCCCGACCAATGCTCAATAGTGAGCATTAGTGAATTACCAATTGCCTAAGACCGGAGTGTTCCGCCGATCGCTGTGAGACAGGCGCCCGCGAGTGCCAGCGCCGACGGGTTCTCGCCGGGCGGCGGCGAACCGCCGCCCGGCCTGGAACCCGATTAGCTCGACTCGGTCGCGAGCTAGAAGTTGACCGTCGTCGTGTGGTCGGCGGTGACCACGATGCCGGTCGCGGGCGGGATGAACTTCGCCGGACTGAAGGTCATCACGGCGGCGTTGTCCTGGGCCCGATTGTCCAGCCCGGCCTGACAGGTCCAGGCCAGCCAGTAGGTGCCGGGCGGCACGGCCGTGAACTGGTAGTAGTAAGGCGGCAGCGACGTCCCAACGGTCGTCAGCGTCGAGGCCAGCGGCTGGTTGGTATCGCTGGACAGGGCCGTGCTGTTCCAGTCTTCCGGTGCTGTCGCGCTGTCGCTGTACAGATAGACGCCTGGCTGCGTGTCGCAGCCGGTCGGCAGCGTGCTCGTGATCTGACCCTGTATGCCGCCGATGGCGATGTCGACCGTCGCGGTCTGGCCGGCAGTCACGGCCGTCGTTGCGACCGGTATGAGCGTCACCCCCGGGTCCGCCTGATCAGAGACGTCCTGGTTGGCCTGACACGTGAACGCCACGGTGTACGTGCCGGGCGGCAGGAACGTGAACTGGTAGTAGTAAGGCGGCGCCGAGGTCGCGACCGGCACCTTTGAGGCCAGCGGCTGGTTCGTATCGGTGGACGGGGCCGTGCTGTTCATGTCTTCGGGGTTCGTCACGGCGCCGCTGTAGAGATAGACGCCGGCATTGCCGGACGCGGTGCACCCGGGCGGCAGCGGGCTCGTGATCTGCCCTTGGATGTTGCCGACCGAGGTATTGTCGACGAGGCGCTCCACCGGCTTCAGAATGCACGCGGGAGCCTGCCCCGGCGGGCAGGTGATCGCCTTTCGCAGGTCGAAGTCGATCGTGTAGTCGACAACGCCGCTGCTCGGAACGGTGAACCCGGAGACCAGCTTGAAGCCGGTTTCGGAACCGCTCGGCACTCGAAGGCCCATCCTCGAGCCGTCGGCAAAATCGATGTAGGAATTATTGGCGCTGCCGTCCGCGATCACCATCAAGCGAATCTGGCCGTAGGAGCCCGGCGCAATCGGCTGATCGAACAGCACCGCGGATGCCGTGCCGCTCTGTGTCATGAGATCGATGCTCTTCGGCGCGGGAAAAGTGATGGTCACGGGATTTCCGCTGTTGCCGGTCAGCTCGACGCCTGTGAACACGACTACAACGTGCGTGGCGTCGTCAGCCGGCGGAGCGTCGGCGACCGACAACCTCATCTGACTCGTCGGAGTCATCATTCCGCTCGAGTTGCCGCCGCCTCCGCACGCCGCAACACCGAGCGCCGTCGCCGCGAGCAATGACATGAACGCTAAAATGCGTGTCCGCTGAAACATGTTGTCCTCCTGCCTGGGTGCCGTATGAGCGAACAGTCTGCCGGCGCACGCGGCTAACTTGGCCCTCGCTATGCGGCAGTGCACGAACCGCGGTCGCGCGACTTGAAGGGAGCCGCAGCGATTATCCCGCCGAGTAGAGTGCGCCAGTAACTGTCTCCACCACACGACGAATCTGGTCTGCCATGGGCTCATTCAGTCGGATCAGTATCCGCGTGTCCGCGATCATCAAGTGGCCGATTTGACATTAGATGGCGATTCCGGACGGACGGCTGCTTGCGAGAGGTCAATGACTTTTCCGGCCGGCATTTGGTCGACGTTAGTACTGGCGCTCGGCAGGAACGAGCTTGACGCCGCATGCGGCCAATAGGGTTGATAACCCGGCGCTGCGCGCCAAGACTCCGATTCCTGGACTGTATCTTACCGGACAGGACGTCGTCACGCCCGCCGTGCCCGGAGCGATGATCGGCGGCGTTCTGGCAGCGGCCACGATCGAACCGCGCGTCTACCCCCATCTGCTTTAGGTGTGCGCCCACCGTGCGAGTGCGAAGACAACGTCGGCGAAATATAGCGCGCCAAAGATGAGCTTGTTGTGCTTGGCCAGCCACTCCGGAAGATAGATATCGAAGTTTTCCCGCCGATCGTCCGTATACCGAGCTGCCACTGAAGTGAGCGGACAACGCCACTTGTTTAGGACCAGGACCGCTGCCTCGACAGAGACGATGGCAGCAAGCCAAGCGGCAGCTCGGTGTTCACCACGCCAAGAAACGTATGGAATCGCGAGGATGCAGCCAGCAAAAAAGGCCCAAGCGATCGTGTGCGCTCCCTTGATTGCTTTTAAGGCGGCGGGAGTGACCTGGGTGGGCTGGCGCTCATGCATAACAAGATGGTCGCTATCCTACTTGTAAATCATTGACTCGACTCTGACTGACAGCACCCCGCGAAAAGAGATTAGAGTTCGCAAGTGGCCCGGGTGTCCGCTTTTGTCCATTTCGGTGGCTGGTATCGGGAAAACCGACCGTCTCTTGAGGGTCCGAGATTTGCCGGATGCCGACGGTCCGGGGTTCGTCGCGCTGATCGGCAGCTTCCAGGCCGAGAATCGCTCGCTGATCGGCCATTTCCAGGCGGTCACGGTGCCGAAATGCCTGCCATGAAGCGGTCGTTCGCGGCTTCGAGTAAGCATGGGTAGTCAAACGCGGACGGAATTTAACGTTAAACAGCAATCACGGAGACCCGATGACAAGCGGACCCGCACTACGATATTTGGCATTTACGATTGCCTCGTGTTTGACCTGCGGGCAGGCAAGCGCGGGTAATCCATTTGGTTTCTACGTGGGCGGATCAGTCGGCCAGTCGAACGTTCGACAATTTCGAGTGGAACGACCGGTGTGGAGCAGCATATCGGTCGCTGACCGGCCAGTCTGAGACTTTCAGGGTACTGAACTGGTTGCCTTAGAGCGGCCACTCGCGCAAGACTCTGGCCGCCATTCACGACCGAGGGCTTCGGATATTCAGTTACCGGGCTGTTCCGCCCACGGCAGCCAGTCTCCGACGTAGCTCGCCCGGGTAAGCTTTGTCAGGCGTGGCGCGGCACTTGTCAGGCGGTCTTTTATAGACAGCGAGGCGTGGATCGGTGGACAATTATTTGATGGGTAAATGCGAGGTAAGACGCTGAAATCGGGGTCGTCCCTTCAACACGGAGTTACGGGTGCGAAAGTCAGTAATGACAATGCCGGGGCTATGCGCGTTAATGCTGGCGGCCGTCGCTTCGTCGGCTGAGTCGACAGGCACAGCGGCGTCGCCCGTTAGGGATAAGGAAAAAGAAGAAGTGGCCAAGATTGAGACCTTTAAGCCCGAGCAGCAGTCGAGCAAGGGAACGATGACGTTCTCGGGTAAGCGCCTGGACTATGACGCATACGCCGGAACCTTGGTAGTTCATTTGAAGGACTGGGACGACGTTCCGCAGAACGCCAACAAGGAGGACAAGATTGGTCCGGCGGAAGCCTCGATGTTCTATGTTGCTTACTTTAAGAGCGGGGCCCCCAGCGCCGAAAGACCGGTAACCTTTCTTTTCAACGGCGGCCCAGGTTCGTCTACGGTATGGTTGCATATGGGTGCGTTCGGGCCCAAGCGTGTCGTGACGGCGGACGATAGTCATACGCCGGCCGCGCCCTATCGGTTGGTCAATAACGAGTACAGTTTGCTCGATGTCAGCGATTTGGTATTCATTGATGCGCCCGGAACTGGCTTTAGCCGCGTGGCCGGCAAGGATCATGACAAGGCATTTTATGGAGTGGATGCGGACGCTCAGGCGTTTGCGGACTTCATCGGGCAATTTCTTTCGAGGTACGGCCGCTGGAATTCGCCCAAATACCTATTTGGTGAGAGCTATGGCACGACGCGATCCGCGGTGCTCGCCAATTTGTTAGAAACCGACCGTGCCGTGGATTTCAATGGGGTGATATTGCTCTCCCAGATACTCTCCTTCGATAACAGCGCGGATGAACCGCAGTTCAACCCCGGCACCGACTTAGCCTACGAACTGGCGCTACCCACCTACGCGGCCACGGCCTGGTATCACCGCAAGCTGCCGATGCCCCCAAAGGACCTCTCGACGCTGCTGGCTGACGTGGAACTGTTCGCGCTGAATGACTATGCGCTCGCACTACAGGCCGGTGCGTCACTTGATTCGACCAGGCGGCAAGCCATAGCCGGCAAGCTTCGTCAGTACACGGGGCTACCTGTGACATATATTGAGAAGGCGGACTTACGAGTGAACGGTGGCGAGTTCGCGAAGAATCTTCAGGATGACAGCGACACGACCACCGGTCGACTAGACACGCGCTTCTCGGGCCCGACAATGGATCCACTGAGCAAAGAGGCTGACTACGATCCGCAATCGGCGGCGATTGGCTCCGCATATGTGTCGGCCTTTAACGACTATGTGCGCAAGAATCTTAAGTATGGCGAGGCCCGTACTTTCAAACCGGTAATTGACTTGTGGAAGCAATGGGATTTTATGCACAAGCCGCCAGGAGCTCCGCAAACGCTCATGCAATCGACGAACGTGATGCCTGATTTAGCGGCGGCGATCAAGTACAACCCAGGTCTAAAGGTGCAGGTTAACGCCGGATATTTTGATTTGGCGACACCTTTCTTCGAGGGCGTCTACGAAATGCAGCATCTACCGATTCCGGCTACGCTACAGAAAAATATTGAATTCCGATTCTACGAGTCAGGACATATGGTGTACGCGCACGAAGCGTCCCTCAAGGCGCTACACGATAATGTGGCTGACTTCGTCACCCGCACTGATAATTTAACGAAGTGACCCCAGGCATCCTGCGCAGGTCACTCGCAAATCACTCGAAGAAGATCGTTTCTGGCACTCGGAAGCAATGGGATGGACGCCCCCACCCTAAACGGCATCGATGTGCCAGAGTGGAGATGTGAGTTACCACTTAAATGAATGGGAGCGTCCACGACGAAGATTACAACGGTCGGGATTGATTGTAAGCGTCCGGACCGTATTGACGATCAGATTTTGACCTTCGCGAGCGCGCGGTTGACGGCGTCGAGATCAAAGCGCTTCGGATCGAAGTTCCCACCAGACCAAGTGACGTAGTGTTTGTGTTCCTCATGGCCAGGATCAGCGAGGACCTTGAGGAACTCCGCGTATCTGTATGCACCGCCGACATCCTCCGGTGGGCAGGCGTTTTCGCCGGCGACGCCGTAGATCGGGGATATCGGGGAGGTTTTCAGATGCCGATCTTCGACGATCGCAATGTGATGCCAATGATCTCCGAAATCATAAATGTAGTCGAAGCAGCGCGCTTCGAGACCGAGCGCTTTGAGAAGAACGACCCTGGTCTCATCGATGTGCCCAAGTTCATCGGCCCAGTCCGCTTAATTAAATGATTTCGCGCGTGTTGCGGCATTGCCGCAGAGAAAGCGCTACTTTTGGCACGGAAAGTACGCTACCCCAGGTAGAGACGTCCGGCCGGATAGTGCTGTCACAGATTCCGCTTGTAATGCCTGGACCCCTCGGCGAATTCCGCTTACATCAATGCGCAAGTCTGTATTGCCGAGGACTTATTTTGGCCCATATTTTGAACGCTCTGGAGAACGCACTCAAATCAGTATAGTGAAGCGCCGCGGCAATCTCGGAAGTCGGCAGGCGTGTGTACGTGAGTAGCTGCTGTGCGAGTTCAAACCGGGTTTGACTGACCAATCGATGCAGGCTTGTCTTTTCGGCGCGCAACCGCTTGCGCAGGGTTCGTTCGTGCACTCCGAACAGATGCGCTATTGATTCCGCAGATGAGGTGCCGCTCAGAATCATTTGATGCAGGACGCCATACACCTGCTCCGAGAATGGGATGGGCTTGGTTCCGAGACTGATAGTTTGGCTAATCAGTTTGCGCAGGGCGGGGTCGGCGTCGGCAACGAGGTGATCGAGCCAGGAGGATGCGAACACGACGCCCGAAATCTGTGCGTCAAACCGCACATTCGGGCCAAACAGTCGTCGGTAGGGCCGAACGTCTTTTGGGCGCTGGTGAGCGAACTGAACTTCAAGCGGTCGCCATGTTGGGCCGCCGATCTCCTGGAGGATGCGGAATGCGATGGCAATCGCTCCGTCGTATATCTGTGCGGTGGCCGGTATCCCATGCTTATAGAGCGAGTAACCCAGGATCACACTGGAGGGCTCGAGTTTGAGCAGCACCGGAGCGGCACCTCTATCTTGCAAGTGCAGATGAAGCAGAAGCGCCCGCAACGCGTCGCCGACGCTCCGTGAGTTTCGCATCAGATAGCCGACGGCGCCAAGATCCTTCAGCGAGAAGCGCTCCCCGATAAGCAGACCGACGTGGTGGCAACCCGTGAGCGCTTCGGACGCCGCGATCAGCCTGCCAAGCGCCTCGAACGAGATCCGGCTCTCTGGATTGCGATAGACGGCGAGTTTGACGCCCGCCCGCGCAAATACCCGTCGCGGTGCTACGCCAAGGTCGGAAAGCACATTGGGTAGCGCAGCGCTCGGGCCAACGCGGATATCGCCAGGCGCGGTGGTGAATAGTGCAGCCTGGGAACGATGTGCGGCGGCCGGTCGCCGCCGAGCGGTGCCTACCCCGGAGATTCTGC
The DNA here is from genome assembly GCA_963813755.1 of uncultured Gammaproteobacteria bacterium. Taxonomy (GTDB): domain Bacteria; phylum Pseudomonadota; class Gammaproteobacteria; order Steroidobacterales; family Steroidobacteraceae; genus Bog-1198. The sequence continues at coordinate 71,331 of CAWEZY010000001.1, forward strand.
TTTTGTTGCCCACTCGCGGCGACAGTTTCATCCGCGCCAGATCATGGTATTTTTTTTCCTGTTGCAGCGCGGATGCTTTCAGTACCGTACGCCAGATGCTAGTGCGGTCCCGCCGGAATAGTCAAGGCCAGGGCCGGAAATGCAAAATTCGCGTTTGCCATAAACATTACAATTTAGATGGTTCAATTACGCCCGCGCGTGCGAGCATGATCAAGGAACGAGTGTTGAACTACGCACCGGCTACTGTGTTCGTTGTGATTGGTGCCCGCGAGGTTCGCATGGGAGCAGTTCACCTGTTGGCCCGCGCGGGTTACCAGGTACGCTCGCTCGAATCGGCGGAGCGGTTCCTCGAACAACGCGATGCCGAGATCCCCGGATGTTTGCTGCTCGATGTGTACTTGCCGGGCTTAAGCGGGATTGAGCTGCAACGCGCGCTCATCGGTTCGCCGTTTGCTCGCCCCATCGTGTTCTTGACCGAAAGGGGTGACATCAACACTGGCGTGCAGACCATGAAGGCCGGAGCGGTGGACTTTCTGACTATGCCGCTCGACGAGGAAGCGCTCATGGCATCGATCGATCGGGCGTGTCGACGCGACGCGGAGCAGCGTCAGGAACGTGCTGTCCGCCGCGTGATTCAACAGCGTGTTGCAACGCTGACCCGGCGCGAGCGAGAGGTCATGACACACGTCGTTCGAGGCCGGCCCAACAAACAAATTGCCGTCGCAATTGGCGCTGGCGAAAAAACGGTGCACATCCACCGCGCGCGCGTGATGTGCAAGATGGGTGCCGGCTCCCTTGCGGAGTTGGTGCAGCTTTGTGCACGCATCGAAGATCACCCGGAATTGTCGGTAGCAGCCAAGGCTGCTTCTAACGCCGCGAAAGTGGCAGCACTCCCCCTTTACAAGGTGCGCCGAAGCCCACGAATTAATTCGCGGTATCTGACAAGGAGTCGAGTATGAGCAAGAGGAATTACCTCATTGCCGTCAGCGCGCCGGTCGCCTCGGGCGTCGTGAGGGCGTAGTATCCGATCATGGATATGCTGTCCAATAAGGTCATTCAGAAATATCAGAACGCTACCTGCGAACAGCTGTGGCAGGAAAAGGCGCAAGGACAGGGCAAACCCAAATCGGCGGAGGAGCAGCGTGCCATTGAAGTCTTGCGCAGCGACCCACAAATGCAGGCCGCATTCTTTAGCAGGATCTCGACACCGGTCGTTACCAAGATGTTTCAGTGCGGCATGATCCCGTGATGGCTGCGTATTTCGAGAAAGCTGACCCGGGGGCTTGCGGCAATTGAAGGCGATTTTGCAAGTGCTTCTCGTGACGCTGAGCGCTGTCGCCATTGCGCACGCAGATGAGCCGATCAGGGACGCGGCCGCGGCGCAGCTCATGGTCAAATATAACTGCCAGCAATGTCACTGCGATGGACAAATCAACATTGCCGGGTCCCGCGTTGCGCGATATCGCAAAGAGGTACGCGGGCGATCCACAAGCCATTAGTGATCTCGAGTCAAGCGTGCTAAACGGCAGCAGCGGGGTATGGGGAGATAGTGCAATGCCATCGAATAATATTCCGGATACCGACCTCAGGGCGCTCATCAATTGGATTTTGCAGCTGATGTAAAAGAGTGTTCGAAAACACATGTGAGCGCCACGTGCGCAAGATCCACTGCCAGTTTGTTGAACCAATCCGATCGTTTTCCGTGCGCCGAAATTCGGCAAATGCTTAATTATTCATCGTTGGAGATTACTGATGAAATCCATGAAGAAGCCATGTGACCCGAATAAAGTCGTCCCATGCCTGATTGCTCTGGCCATGTTGGTCGGGTGCGCCTCCACCACAGTCAGCGAGCGCCAGCAGGTCGTGACGGGGAGTATCCCACGCCCTGGTCAAATCTGGGTCTACCCCTTCGCTGCCACGCCCGCCGATGTTCCACCGGAGTCGGCACTCGCTGGCGACGCCGCCACAAACGCGCCGCAAACACCCGATCAAATCGCCGAGGGACGAAAATTGGGCGCTCAGATCGCGACGCAGCTCGTGCAGGAGATCATTGGCATGGGCATGCCCGCCGCGGTCGCCTCAGGGGCAACGAGGCCGCAGATTAACGACCTTGTGATTGAAGGCTCTTTGCTCTCGGTTCAGCAGGGCAGCGCCGCCGAGCGGGTCACCATCGGATTTACCGCCGGTGAATCGGAGATGAAAGTGGCGGTCGAAGGCTTTCAGATGACGGCCAGCGGCATGCGCAAACTCGGATCCGGGGACGTGGGTTCCACTGGGAATAAAACGCCGGGGTCGGCGGTGGGACTAGCGTCGCTGATTGCCACGCACAACCCGGCGGGATTCATCCTGAGCACTGGGATGAAGGTTTATGGAGAGAAGAGCGGCAGCAACACCATTGAAGGGCGCGACAAGGAGATCGCCCAGAAAATCGGCGCCGCACTCAAGACGCGATTCCAGCAGCAGGGTTGGATCAGTGGAGGCGCCTCGTGAGATGGCGCCGAACGTCAGCGACGGACGCAGGTCGGGCAGGCATACGCAAATGCGGTCTGAACAACAACCGACGCTTGCGGGCGTTCGCGCTCTATTCAGAGGGATGCACGAAGGTCCAATGGGCGCCACCGTTGCGCCGTGCTAATTACGCTCCATCGGCGGGCTGCCCCAAAGGTAACGCGCCTCGGTGTCATATCTTCATTGAGAAGTTAGGGAGAAGTTGATGGGCCATAATTCAATTCGATTATTGCTCTCGTTTGTGATCGTCACATCATGGACGCAGAATGGCTCAGCGCAGCAAGTCACCGGTGATCTCGGTTCGCCCCACGCCACCACCACGATCAGCGGAAAACAACTACCGCCGCCCGATCCGACATTTGGCGGGGTGATCAAAGAGAAGGCCACGGAATCGAAGGCTTGGTGGCCACCGCGCGTGGTGCCGCCGAAGGGAGCGCCCAACATTCTTCTCGTTATGACGGACGATGTCGGCTTTGGTGCGCCCGGCACGTTCGGCGGCGTGGTCCCGACGCCGGCGATGGATCGCATCGCGCAAAGCGGGCTGCGGTACACGAATTTCCACTCAACCTCGCTCTGCTCGCCCTCGCGCGCAGCGTTGATCACGGGTCGGAACCATCACGTGGCCGGCTTCGGCGTAGTGGGCGAGATCGCGACCGGATTTCCGGGCTACGACTCGATCATCAGGAAGGAAAACGGCACCATCGGCGAGATCCTAAAGCAGAACGGGTACGCGACCTCGTGGTTCGGCAAGGATCACAACACCCCCTTCTATCAGGCGACTCCGGTCGGGCCCTTCGGGCAATGGCCGAACGGCATGGGCTTCGAGTACTTCTATGGCTTCGTTGGCGGCGATACCAGCCAGTGGCAGCCGAATCTGTTTCGCAATACGACGGCCATCTACCCTTTCCAAGGCAATCCGGGCTGGAACCTGACCACGGCCATGGCCGACGAGGCGATCCAGTACATGAAGCAATTGAAGGAGATCGACCCCGACAAGCGCTTCCTTGTCTATTACGTCCCCGGCGGCACCCACGCCCCGCATCATCCGACGCAGGAATGGATCAAGAAGATCAGCGACATGCATTTGTTCGACGGCGGCTGGAACAAACTGCGCGAGACGATCTTCGAGAACCAAAAGCGGCTCGGGATCATGCCCGCCAATGCCAAGCTCACGGCGTGGCCGAAGGATCTGCCGAAGTGGGATTCCTTGAGCTTCGATGAGAAGAAGCTCTTCATCAAGCAAGCCGACGTCTACGGTGCGTACCTTGCCTACACCGACCACGAGATCGGTCGGGTCATCCAGGCCGTCGAAGACCTGGGCGAACTCGACAACACCTTGATCATTTACATCAGCGGCGACAACGGCGCGAGCGCCGAGGGCATGCTCAACGGCACGCCGAATGAGTTCACCACCTTCAATGGCGTCGCCGTGCCAGTGAAGGACCAATTCCTGTGGTATCCGTTTTGGGGATCGGAACGGACCTTTCCGCACTTTGCGGCCCCGTGGTCGTGGGCGATGGACACGCCATTCCAGTGGATGAAGCAGGTGGCCTCACACTACGGCGGAACCGCGCAGGGTGTGGCCATGTCATGGCCCGGGCACATCAACGACGCGGGCGGCATCCGCCGCCAGTTCCACCACCTTATCGACATCGTGCCGACCATTCTCGAAGCGACCGGCATCCCGGCGCCCGATACGCTCAACGGCATCAAGCAACGCTCCATGGACGGTGAGAGCATGGTGTATACCTGGGACAAGGCCAACGCCAACGCTCCGTCCCGACACGCCACGCAGTACTTTGAGATGCTCGGCAATCGCGCCATCTACCATGACGGTTGGATCGCGGCGACGACTCCGGCGACGCTCCCCTGGGAACTGAGCACAAAGCCGCCCCCCGACGTGATTACCGGGTACAAATGGGAGCTCTACAACGTCGGTGATTTGCAAACCGGTGATCCGAGCGAGTCCATCGATCTCGCCGCTAAAATGCCGGAGAAGCTCAAGCAGATGCAGGAGCTCTTCTACGCCGAGGCGAACAAGTATGATGTGCTGCCGCTCGACAACACTTCTCTCGCTCGCTGGAACGCGCCGAAGCCGAACCTCACGGGGGGACGAAAGATCTTTATTTACTCCGGCGTACTGACCGGTGTACCCAACAGCGGCGCTCCGAACATCCTGAACAAATCGTACACCATCACCGCGGAGGTCGAGATTCCCGAGGGCGGTGCGCAAGGCATGATCGTCACCGATGGCGGGCGCTTCGGCGGCTATGGACTGTTCCTGAGCCAGGGGGAGTGGGGATTTGGTCGGGGCAAGGTGGTATTTCTCTACAACCTGCTCGACATCAAGCGCACGACCTGGGAGGGGCCAGAGCTCCCCGCCGGCAAGCACACCATCGTCTTCGATTTCAAATCCGACGGTCCGGGCTTGGGCAAGGGAGGGACGGGTGTGCTCTACGTGGACGGCAATGAGGTGGCCCGGAATTCCATGGATCACACCACGCCGATCACGTTCCCGGAAGACGAGACTTTCGACATCGGCGAGGACACGCGCACCGGCGTCGCGATGCTCGAGTACCGCTACGATGTGCCGTTCAAGTTCACCGGCAAGATCGACAAGCTCACCTTCAACTTGGGACCAGAGAAAATGACCGCGAAGGACCGCGAGGAGATGGAAACTGGCCGCGCCAAAGCACGCGACGAGCTTTGAGAAACGTCTTCGGCGCCAGAGCTATGCCGCGATCAATTCGGCGGCCACCTCAGATGCCAATCGCGCGCGCCGGGCTCAGTTAATTAATTTGCTCTCAAATGCGCCATGATCGATGTCAACATTATCGTGGGAGGAGCTATCAGGTCTAAAAGGCGTAACACCGCGGCAGTGTTGGTGATTGCCGCAAGCCTGCTTGGCGTGCATGCTTGGTCGCAGGCTGCCAGAAAGCAGAACAGGGGATCACCGAGGAGGTCGCTTACGTACGCGGCTTGGAGTCATGGGTGTACGGTTATCCCATCGTACTCATGGACGTAACCCGGCAAGTACTGACCGCCGCTTCCGCTCCCAACGCCGAAGGGACCGCGGCGCCGATCGATCAGTTCGCCAAAATGCCCCACTACGTGAGTCCCGACCTCAAGGTGGTGGTGCGCATCAGCCTCAACTCGCTGTGGTGCACCGGATGGATGGACCTGGGACAGGAGCCGGTGGTCCTCTCGGTCCCCGATACCATGGACCGCTATTACGTCATGTCCGTCATGGACATGTGGACGAACGTATTCGCCTCGGTAGGCAAGCGTACTACCGGAACCAAGCCCGGCAACTTCCTCTTCGTCGGGCCGAACTGGCAGGGCACCCCGCCCGCTGATATCAAGCAGGTGTTCAAGTCTCCCACTCGATATGCCTGGATACTTGGGCAGACCCAGGTCAACGGCCCCAGCGATTTCGCGTACGTGAACGCCATCCAGGCCAACTACAAACTCACGCCGTTGAGCGCGTGGGGCAAGCCGTATACGCCGCCGTCGGACGTGCCCGTGGACAAAGCGGTGGACCTATCGAAGATTCCTCCCGACCAGGTCGAGGCGATGGATGCTGCAGACATTTTTCAACCGGCTGGCGATGCTCATGAAGGACAACCCGCCCGCCGCGGAAGATGCGGAGGCGCTGCGCAAGCTGAAGGACCTCGGCGTCGAACCGGGAAAGCCCTTCGACATCAGCACGGTGAGTCCAGCCATCGCGCGCGGTCTCGAACGAGCGATGAAGGATGCTCCGGGCAAGCTGCAGCAAGGCATGCTCAAAATGAAGACGGTGAACGGTTGGCTGCAGCCGAACGACATCGGACGCTATGGCAAGGATTACGATACCCGCGCCGGTATCGCCTGGGTGGGACTTGGAGCGAATCAGCCGGAGGACACCATCTACCCCACGGCCTTTAACGATGACGACGGCAAACCGCTCGACAGTGCCAACAAGTACGTCATGCATTACGACAAGGGGACGCTCCAGCCCACCAACGCCTCCTGGTCCATCTCCCAATACAAGGGAAACTTTTACGAAGTCAATGCGCTGAACCGCTACGTCATCGCGCCGTGGATGCCGCTCAAGTTCAACGAAGACGGCTCGCTCGACATCTATCTGCAGGCTGACTCCCCGGGCAAGGACAAGGAATCGAACTGGCTGCCGACGCCTCCCGGCGCGTTCAACATCACCATTCGCAATTATTGGCCGCAAGAAGCGGCGCTGAACGGCACCTACAAGAATCCGCCGATCAAGAAAGTGCCATGAAGAGATTGCGACAGGGGAAGGCCTGATTAACTCTCGCAGTAGCGGGGAAGGATGCTTACCTGAGGCAATCGGGTTTCCGGGGAGATCGAATTTAGGAAGGTCCAATGAACAAGATCCTCAAGTCCGCCGCAGTGGGCGAAGCGGGTACGGGCGGGATTTTGCTCGCGTATCCGCCCATCATCGTCCGGCTGCTGTTTAACCAAGAAATCACCGGCGCCGGCGTCACCATGAGCCGCCTCGCCGGCATTGCTCTGATCGGATTGGGGGCGGCGTGCTGGCCGGGCACCGATACCCGGCGGGCGCTCTACGGCATGCTGACCTACAGCGTGTTGGCGATGCTGTACCTCATTGTCATAGGCGTTCGCGGTGAAGCGGTCGGGATACTGCTTTGGCCAGGAGCTATCGTCCATGCAATCATCATTGTTCTTCTGGGACGCGCGTGGTGGAAAGAGCGAGCGAATCGGACTGCCTAGCGACACAATCGACGATTCGTATATTTCGAGAGATTGGAGCGCCTCGTGTCGGGTAGTTCACGGTCAGCTTAGATTCCGACATCCAGCGACTCACTATGATTCTTGGACCTTATCCTGGTGTCGGCTTCAGGATTACTCGGCGCTGCGCGCCTCGCCCCTTCGGGGCCGCCGTCGAAGACGACGGCGTTCAACTCGCCCAATGGGGCGAGTTAGTACTCGGCGCTGCGCGACGTTGTCGAACCCGTCTTGTTTTATGTCGGGGGTTCGAATGGAGGCCGACGTGCGGTGGGCCGTAATTTTGGGGTTCTCGGGTTTTCGTGCGGGGGTTTGCCGGCTGAGGGATTCGAATAGGTGCCATAACAAGCTGTTTGGTAAGCGTTTGTAAAGATAATTGATACGAGTTACCCCCAAAAGATACCCCACGAGGGGACGAGATATTATTGGACCGCAATGAACGGCTGTGGAGCCGGATGCAGCGACAGAGTTTCGATTCTTTTCCCGAGGACTTCTGGTGATAGTCGGCGCTGAAGCAGGATTTACACACGGAAACTATGGAGTTATGCGGTTCGTGGCCCTCGACCGGTCGACTTTTGGGTAGACGTTGATGTTGATCTATCGATATACCGGCTCGGAATCCGGCACTTCCATTACGTCCCATTCCAGCTATCGGCTGACCTATTCAGACTGTGGGCATAGCGGCCGACAGTGCTAAATTGAACAAGGCGTTCGACAGCAAACACGCCCGACAAATGGCGGCCGCAGGGACAAATTCGCGACCAGTCGTTCCGGCGGTGATAGCGCGCGAATAATATTACCTCCTGAGATAGCATGAACACGAACGCCGATTTGAAGACCAATCTCGTTGCCGGCGCTCTCACGAGCACACACTTTACCGTCCGAACCGCGATGCCGCTGCTGCTTGGCGTTTTGTCCGGCGGGCATGGGTTTTCCGATAGCCAATTAGGTGCACTCGGGTCGGCATACAGCGTCGGTGCGACTCTGGTCGCTTTGACTTCTGTGATTTGGATGCGCGGAATATCCTTCCGCTTGCCGGCCATTCTTTTCCTGATACTCGGGCTGACTGCGCTAGCGAGCACCGCATTCATGCGCACCTACCCTCTGGCGCTCGCCATGTTTTTTCTTGCCGGTATCGGCCTCGGCGGCGTGTATTCATTGATGATAACGCTGCTTTCCGGAACCACAAATCCTAATCGTTCGTTTGGCTTTCAATGGGGCCTAGGGAGTCTACCGGGCGTATTGCTCTTGTATGCGATTCCATCATTTATCACGGTGACAGACGCGGTGCGCCCCGCCTTCGAATTGATTGTTGCGGCGAATTTTGTATTGGGGTTCGCTGCAATCTTCCTCCCCGACCGACTGAAACCTGCATTGAATGCGATCGGACAGGGTCGATCCGCCGGCCTCTCGGCAGACATAGGGGTCAGTGTTTGGATTGCGCTGTTTGGGCTCTGCGCCTTCTATCTGGGCATAACCGGTGGATGGTCATTCCTCGGAAGAGTCGCAACCGAATCCGGCCTCACGACACATTACGCTGGGACCATCCTTGCGATCGGCACCACCACATCCAGTGTCGTCGCCTTGGCAGCTGGCGGAATAGGTGATTTCGGAGCACGGCGAGCCGCGATGACGGCGGCGATCGCGGCGATGCTTGTCGGCCTCACATTGATCGCCGTTTGGCCGACCCGATTTGGGTATGCGATCGGTACGATCATCTTCATCGGTCTGGCCACCTATGTCCTGACGTTCGGTACCGGGATCGTTTCGATACTAGACAAAAAAGGGCAGACCTCTGGCCTTCCGGCCGCGGCACTTGGTGCCGGCTCGATTCTTGGCCCGGCCATCGCAGGAGAACTTTTCGAAGCCGAGGGTGCCGGAACGATGCTTCTGGGATGCGGACTGAGTCTCGTTACCGGGCTCATTGCTTATGCGATTGCCTATCGCGAGGCGCCGTGACCAGCGCTCGGAAGCTGATGCGCGAGTCAATGAACTGAGTTATCTCGCCGTTGGCACTCCGATCACGTACGCCACGCGGCGGCCCTTCATTCTGCCGCTGGTGTCCGCGTCGGTATGACGCAGACACATCAACTTGGTAGCGGAAACCTCATCACGAGTAGAATGAGTCGGCGTCTTGGCGGCTAATACGTGATTCCACTGCCGACAGGCACGGTACGCAAGTGCGTTGCCGATCAATAGCGCGTGAGGCCATCGAGATGGAAGTCAAAGTCTTGGGATCGGGTTGCAGCAAGTGCCGCGTCACGATCAGCATGATCGAACGGGTCGCCCGAGACTTAGATGTCACGCTAGAGATCATCAAAGTTCAGAACCCCGATGAGATCCGGCGGCATGGCATCCACGCGACGCCTGCGGTAATTATCGACGGCAAGATCGTGCACAGCGGCGGCCTGCCATCGCATGACGAAATTCAAGGATGGCTGAAACCCGGCCCCACAGGATTTCTGAGCCAGCCGACACGACATCTGTTCTTCACTGGCAAAGGCGGCGTTGGAAAAACGTCGCTATCGACCGCCGCGGCCCTGACCCTGGCGGATGCAGGCAGGAAGGTTCTGCTGGTCAGCACCGACGCGGCGTCGAACCTGGATGAGATGCTGGGGATCGAACTTCGCAACATACCCACGCCCGTGCCCGGCGCCCCCGGTCTGTCGGTGCTGAACATCGACCCTGATATCGCAGCCGAGTCCTATCGGCGGCGTGTCCTGGCGCAGATGGAGGCCGGTGCCAGTGAAACCGAACTCACGACCGTGCGCGAACAATTGTCGGGGGCCTGCACCACGGAAATCGCTTCCTTCGACGAATTCGCCTCCCTGTTGTCCGATGATGCTGAGCACTACGATCACATCATCTTCGACACGGCACCGACGGGGCACACCTTGCGCCTGCTCAGCCTGCCCAAGGCCTGGAGTGGATTTCTGGATGGCAACGATCGCGGAGCCTCATGCCTCGGGCCGCATTCGGGACTGAAGATGCAGGAGAGGCGCTTCAAGGCCGCACTTGACGCCTTGAGCGATCCGACCCAGACCACTGTGATCCTGGTGACTCGGCCGGACAAAGGCGCGATGACCGAGGCGTTACGCACATCGGAAGAGTTGCTTGCGCTGGGCTTGAACAACCAGCGCCTGGCGATCAACGGCGTGTTTCACGCCAGTGAGCGTACGGACGCAGTGGCCTGTGCCATCGAAGCCTTGGGGCAGCAAGCGCTCACAGAAATGCCCGAGTCATTGCTTGCCTTGCCGCAGGACCGCGTGCCATTGCGGGCGTTCGACACGGTCGGCTTACCCGCCTTGCGTGCGCTGCTTGCCGTCGGCGTGGACCCGATCGCACCTATCGAAGCCGCGGCCGTCGTCCGCGTCGAACAATTTCAGGGCTTGGGCGCGTTAGCCGACGAACTGGCCGCCGCCAGTCATGGGCTGATCATGGTGATGGGCAAAGGCGGCGTCGGCAAGACGACGGTGGCCGCCGCCTTGGCTCTTGGACTGATCCAGCGCGGCAAAACCGTGCACCTGAGCACCACGGATCCGGCAGCGCATCTTGCCGGAACGCTCGATGGTGAGGTGCAGGGGTTGCGTGTGGACCGCATCGACCCGAAGGTCGAAACGCAGCGCTACGTTGACAAGATCATGGCGGCCAAATCACCCGGTCTTGATGCCCAGGAACAAGCGTTGTTGCTGGAAGACCTGCGCTCTCCGTGTACCGAGGAAGTTGCGGTGTTCCACGCCTTCTCGCGCATCGTCAGCGAAGGGCGCAGCGCCTTCGTGGTGCTCGACACCGCACCCACCGGACACTCACTGCTGCTGATGGATGCAACAGGCGCCTACCACCGGCAAATGATGCGGGGGCTCGAAGGGCACGGCGCCGCGCACATCGTTACGCCTTTGATGAGGCTGCAGGACGCGGCGTACACGAAGATCATTCTGGTGACCTTGCCGGAAGTGACCCCAGTTACGCAGGCCGCCGCCCTGCAGGACGACCTCCGGCGCGCCAGCATCGAGCCCTACGCTTGGGTGCTCAACAAAAGCGTTCTGGCGGCCGGCACACGCGACCCCTTGCTGGCGGCGCGACTGGCCGGTGAACGCAAACAGCTGGAACGGATGTCCAAGGGTCTGGCCAAACGCATCTTCACCGTTCCCTGGCTGACTCTCCCGCCGATCGGATTTGTCGAGCTGTCCAAACTGGTCAGCAAAACTTATCGGACTCCGGCAGCTCAAACATGAACCCAGACAATCACATCACTGAGGGTCCCCATGTACGGATCACCACCACTCTCATCGGCACATCTCCAATACCGCCGGACGGTTGGCCTATTTTGACGCCCCACGGCGTCACCGCAATTGAGCGACAAGTTTGGATGGGATGAGCCAGCATCTAGTCGATCAGCTGGTCATCGATCCAGTGAGCGGCGGCAAGCCCGAACTCTGCATAGGGGTGCCTTTCTCGCGCAGCAGATCACGCGGCACGGCCCGGTAATTGTGCTGACGTTGAAACGAAATACTTCCTCCGAAACCAAAGCGAGACATTGACGAGGCCGATCATAACCGGCACTTCGACCAGCGGCCCGATGACAGCCGCAAACGCAGCACCCGAATTGATGCCATAAACTGCCACGGCAACGGCTATGGCCAGTTCAAAGTTGTTGCTCGCTGCGGTGAAAGAGAGGGTAGCGCTCTTCTCGTAACTGGCCCCCATGCGCATGCTCATGAAGAACGAAAAAACAAACATCACGACAAAGTAGCTCAGTAACGGAATGGCAATGCGCACCACATCCAGCGGGATGCTGACGATCAGCTTGCCCTTCAGACTGAACATTACAATGATCGTGAAGAGCAGCGCGATCAGCGTGATCGGTCCGATCTTCGGCACAAAATGACTGTGATACCAATCTTTTGAGACAAAACGCAGCATGATCACGCGAGTCAGCACCCCGGCAATGCAGGGGATGCCAAGATAAATGAGGACACTCTCGGCAATCTGTTTGATCGAGATATCGATAACCGAGCCGGACAGCCCGAAGAACGGCGGTAGGACCGTAATGAACAGCCAGGCATAGACACTGAAAAACAAAACCTGAAATAGGGCGTTGAACGCAACAAGACCGGCGGCATACTCAGTGGAGCCCTTGGCGAGCTCGTTCCAGACAATCACCATGGCAATACAGCGGGCGAGACCGATCATGATCAGGCCCACCATGTATTCCGGTTTGTCGTGCAAAAAAATCACCGCCAGCGCGAACATCAGTACCGGCCCAACGATCCAGTTCTGAACAAGGGAGAGTCCCAACACCTTCTTGTCCCGAAAAACGTCGGGCAATTCTTCGTAACGCACCTTGGCGAACGGCGGGTACATCATCAGAATCAGCCCCACTGCAATGGGAACATTGGTCGTTCCGACCTGGAATCTGTTGATGAAGGCCTCGATACCGGGCACCCAAAAGCCAAGGCCCACTCCGAGCATCATGGCGGCGAAGATCCAGACGGTCAGGTACCTGTCCAGAAACGAGAGTTTTTTGGTTACGGCACTCATATAAACACCCAGATCGTCAGGTATCTCTCAAAGACAGTCATCCTGATGACGGCTCGGACGGCGTCTTGCCGATGGCATCCAAACGCTCTTTGAGCCGCATCCGATCGATAGAGGCGAGCGGCAAACTTAAGAACAATCTGATCCGCGTCTCCATCGACCGGAATGCTTCGCGAAACGCTAGGCTTTTCTCAGACTCTGTTCCTTCGACGACCGCCGGATCAGGAATTCCCCAGTGCGCCGTCATCGGCTGCCCCGGCCAGTGCGGGCACACCTCGCCCGCGGCGTTGTCGCAGACTGTGAATACGAAGTCGAGGTGCGGCGCATTGGGTGCCGCGAATTCATCCCAACTTTTGCTACGCAGACCGTCGGTTGGAAAATCCAATTGTCGCAACAGAGCGAGTGCGATCGGATGCGGTTGACTCTTAGGGTGACTGCCGGCACTCAAACCGCGGAACCTGCCCTTGCCCAGTTTGTTCATGATGGATTCGGCAAGGATGCTGCGCGCCGAATTACCGGTGCACAGAAAGAGCACGTTGTAGATCTTGTCAGCCATAGCGTGAATCTCGCCTGCACAGAATGAGCTTGTTAGTCGACGCCAACCCGTGAGCTGCGTCGTTCGAGTGACAAAACATCCCGCCACTGACCGGCGAGCGGTCCATGTCGCATTTTTCCGAGCCGGCGTCGAAGTCCCAATTTTTCAAACCCCAAGGCTTGGTGGAGCGCCAAACTGGCAAGATTTTCCGGAAATATCCCGGCCTGCAGGGTCCAAATATTCTTAGCCTCCGATCCTTCGATTAACGCTCCGAGTAATCGTCGGCCAACACCGTGCCCCTGTGTTTCGGGCGCCACATACACGCTGACCTCAGCGACGCCGGCATACACACAGCGGTCCGATGCCGGTGCGAGCGATGCCCACCCGACAACAGTTCTTCCGTCCAAGGCAACCAAGCTCAGTTCATTGATGTGACGTTGCTGCCATGTGTGCCAGGTGTTTGGGGGCGAGGATTCAAACGTGGCATGTCCCGTGGCAATACCGGCCTGGTAGATGGCCCTTACCTCCGGCCAGTGAGCCTCGGTCATTGCGCTCACGGACACCCGTGCGAATTGCACGGCGCGTTTAGGTTGCACAACACGCCTCGCCTGCAGCGGCGACTTCAGGCTTGCAGCACGACTCGTTTACCGTGGCTGCCAGCGGCACGCAGCAGGCACCGGCTTTTGGGGCAATGTCGGTATCCTCGCCGTAGATCGGTATGGCGTCGAGCGTATGAAAGGTCTCCCACGCGATGCCGGTAGGATCCGTGACCCAATACTTATCCGAGTTTGCGTAGCAACAGGCTGCGCCGGTCTGTTCAACCAGGGCCTGGTCCGCCCTTGTAAGCTGAGTGCGCATGGCCGTCAATTCTTCGGCGGAGTCGACCTGAAATCCCAAGTGATTGACGCCGACGGGAAGACCGCGCTGCGAGATTGCAAAATTCATGCGTGGATCCTCGAGCATCCATTTGGCGTAGTCGGTCTTTCGAACCGTCGGCTCCGCAGCGAACAGTGCAGAGTAAAAGCGAATGCCCTCGGTGATATCTCCCACGGATACATTTACGTGAAAGCGTTTCATGCGCGTTTCCTCTTAAGTGAAGCCGCTTCGGCCGCCGCCGGCGCACAGGCCGGCCCGCAGTCTTGATCCGCGAGGCTGCAGCACTTCTCGCTGAGAAATCCGATCAGTCGATTCATACTGGGAAAATTCGGGCGGTAGTACAGAAAGCGCCCCTCGCGACGGACGTCGATGAGATCGGCGTTTTGGAGTTCCTTCAGATGAAACGACAGCGTCGGTGCGTGGACGCCGAGCCTTTCCGCAAGCTCGCTCGGTGTGTAGCCCTCGGGACCTCGCTTGACGAGTAATCGGAAGATAGCGAGACGGGACTCCTGGGCCAAGGCCGCGAGGCTCAAAACAGCGTCTTTTGGTTTCATAATTCGAAATATATCGAAATAAAAGCAGGAAGTAAATATCATACGAGCACCGAACAGCAATTCGTGCACGTAAATGATGATGTACGAAGAGAAAGTTTTGAATCTACCGCACTACCGCCATGGATACCCATCAGGCGTACTGCCTTAATTTCCTGGCGCTGACCAACCGCTGGGGGGCGCGGTCCGCTCGCAATCGCCGCTGCGTGGGCAATCTCCGTGCTGGGAATCACGCCAAGTGTGGCCGCGGCGAGGCTGCTCGGCGAGCGGTTGGCCATAGGTCCGTCGCCGGCTGATCTTCGGGGATTATCGAGGCTCGAGTTCTGGGTGGCCGTCGTTGTGAGTTTGGTGAATTATCTGCGCTTTTTCCGCTTTTTCCTTGATGCCGGGGCAGAGGGTCGGATTGCCGAATTGTTGCAGCACGGTGTGAACACGCGCATGCGTTGGACGCCGGTCGGCACTGCAACGCATTGAATCACAACGCCGGCAGCCTTCAAAAAGCGATCAATATGCGTGCCGGTTTGCAGTCAAGGTGTCGATTCGGACGTTGTTGGACACAAAAGATCGCAAAAGAACCCGGTAAATCTCGGTATTTTTTGTTCGTTTGGCGAGCGTCTCTGGACGTTCTCGGAAGACCTCAGAAGGGGTCTGGTGCCGACTGAGGGATTACTCGGCGCGCTGCGCGCCTCGCCCCTTCGGGGCCGCCGTCGGGGCGACGGCGTTCAACTCGGCCACAAGGCCGAGTTAGTACTCGGCGCTGCGCGCCTCGCCCCTTCGGGGCCGCCGTCGGGGCGACGGCGTTCAACTCGGCCACAAGGCCGAGTTAGTACTCGGCGCTGCGCGCCTCGCCCGCTCGCTTCGCTCGGGGCCGCCGTCGCTACGCTCCGGCGTTCAAAGTCGCTGCGCGACGTTGTCGAACCCGCCTTGTTTTCTGTCGGGGGTTCGAATTGAAGCCGACTTGCGGTGGAGCGTAACTTTGCGGTTCTCGGACCATTATGCGGGTTTTGCCCGCTGAGGGATTCGAATACGCCGCATAACGCAATGATTCGTAAGCGCTTAGAAAGACAGTTAGAACGAGTTACCCCAAAAAGTTACCCCGTTGGACGCCCGCGGACCCGGGATGGAGCTGCAGCCAATTGACGGAAGACACCCGCGCATTAAGGGTGCGTACCTTTCAGCCCAGGAATCCGACACAGCCACCATTGGCGCCGTGCTTTGGGAAGAAAAGTTGGCCGCCTCACGGCGGTTAGTGTCCTGCGCTCAAGCGAGTTCCAACTTTACGTGGCGACCGAGCGCTGCAAGCGCGGCCTCGATGCGCGGAAGCTTGGTCGGGTGATGAGGATCGAGAATGCGGCGCGCTTCCTTCTCGTCCAGTCGCATCCGGCGCGCAAGCTCGGAATTACTGATGCCAGCCTCTCGTACAGCCAGATACACCGCCGCCTTGAGCGCCATCGACGGCGGCACGCTCACCACACGCTCGCCGCGTTTGGCCGCCGACGGCACTGGAATCTCGCGCCCATCGTCGATGCGGGCCGCGATTGCTTCTTCCAGGCAATCCGCGCCTTCGGCTAGAGCTTCCTCGATGGTTTCGCCTTGGGTGATCGCCTCGGGCAAATCGCGAAATCGCACCACGAATCCGCCGTCTTTGTCCGGCGTCAACCTCGCTGCGTACGTAAACTGTCTCATAACTCGTCCTTCTTGATACCCAATTGCTTGCACATGGCATGCAGCGTTCCGGTTTTCAATTCGTCTTTCGGATTGCGGACAATGGTCATGTGCTCGCCAAAGTAAAGCGTCACGTGGCTGCCCTTGCCTCGCTTTTTCATCCACGCGGTAGGTGAGTCCACGCTGTTTGGCGAGAGCCTGAACTTTGCGGAGAAACTCGCTACCCTTCATATCTTGGAAGCAGAGTATCGGACATTTATGTCCGAGATGCGAGGGTCTTGAGGAGCGAAGTTAATTGCTCGGTATTGACTGCCGACGAGTACTGCAATTTTGGGACGGTCAACGGCCGGCTGGCGAGCAATTTGAACTGCCCAAGCGGGCCGATCAAAAGAGCGGGCGGTCCCGCTCCGACATGGCGCTTTCGGCCAAAACCGAACCTCCAGCCCGGCGAACTGCCTGCCTAAAGCCGCCCTTCCGGTGGCCACTCGCGAGTTTATTGCCAACGCCGACTGCGTCCCCGAACATCGCCAAGGTGTCGAGCTAACTCGGACATGGTTTTCGCCAAAACGAGCTTGGGAGACTCCCAGATCACCTCGCATGACTTACTTGCTGGTGTAGACCTTGGACGAGAGGAATGCGCCGACTACAAAAATTATGAGGGCGGCTATAGGCACGACGTTGGCCGTTTGAACAGCTTTAATCGCAGTTTCAGCAAGCCGCGTTGGAAAAAGTATCCTCGAAAGGCCACTGAGAACCGCAAGCCAGGCTAGGAAAGTTCATCCCAGCGATTTCGTAGGTGGTGTCCGACTCTATCAATCGAAGGCTCGAAGGCAGCACGCTGGAGAACTACGTACGGTTGATGCAGAAACACCAAATTCGGAGACTTCCCGTGGTGAACAAGGAGGGGCGATGCATCGGCATTATCGCGCATGCCGATATCGCTTTGCGTGCTCCGGCAACGGACCTGGCGAAGACGCTCGCAGAAATCGCGCGGGCCGTGCGAGCGGGCCGTGAAATGCGCGCAGCGAGCGCGTAGACTTTGAAGTTGTGCTGTCGCCGCTGTTGGAGATGAGCGAAACGGCGTCATGCACGGTTGAGTTCAAAGGGAGGACGAAGGTGGGTCTCTTCGGCGAATCCATGGTGTTTGACGATCGAGTAGACGCCGGCCGCAAGCTGGCGAAACGTTTGGAGGCGTATGCCAAGCGCAAGGACGTAATCGTGCTGGGGATTCCGCGCGGGGGCGTTCCGGTTGCCTTTGAGGTGGCGAAGGCGCTGGAGGCTCCGCTCGACGTGTTCCTGTCGCGGAAGCTCGGCGTGCCAGGGCAAGAAGAACTTGCATTTGGCGCGGTCGCCAGCGGCGACGTGCGCGTACTGGACCGGCAAATCATCGACGCGGTCGGCGTTTCCGAGCAGCAAATTGAGCAGACGACTCAGGCTGTGAAAAAGGAACTGGAGCGGCGCGAGCGCCTCTTTCGCGGGAGCCGGCCGCCGCTCAACGTGGAAGGACGCACCGCTCTTCTTGTGGACGACGGCATTGCCACCGGTTCCAGCATGCAGGCAGCTATAAATGCGTTGCGCCAGATGAAGCCCGCGCGCATTGTGGTGGCGGTTCCGGTGGCTCCTGTTTCGACGTGTAATCGCCTCAGACCCGAGGTCGATGAGCTGGTCTGCTTGCACATGCCGGAGTCATTCTTTGCCATCGGCCAATTCTATGCCGACTTCTCGCAAGTAACGGATGAGGACGTGGCGGGCCTCCTCAAATAGGGCGCAGAGCCGGCTGTTCAGAAGGCGACACAGACAAGGGCTGCAGAGAAAGGAGCTTCACCATGATTCCCGGGCGGAAAGCCAAGCACGACGGCATCGAGAGCGAAGTAACTATCGAAGCCGACAAGGTAACCTTGGGAGGCACTCTAGCACTCCCGGACAACGCTGTCGGGATCGTTCTTTTTGCGCACGGAAGCGGCAGCGGCCGCCATAGTCCGCGGAACCGCTACGTCGCACAAGTGCTCCAGTCAAAGGGCGTCGGGACTCTGCTATTCGATCTTTTGACCAGCGAGGAAGAATCGATCGATCAGTACAACGCGGCGCTTCGTTTCGACATACCCTTTCTCGCGAAGCGGTTGGTGGGCGCGACGGAATGGATACTGCGCAGGCCAGACACGACGGCTCTCAAAGTGGGCTATTTTGGTGCCAGCACCGGAGCTGCCGCGGCGCTCGTCGCAGCCGCCCAGCTTCCGGATACGATCGCCGTAGTCGTATCCCGCGGTGGCAGGCCCGATCTCGCGGAAGACGCACTCGGTTCCGTTCGAGCTTCCACACTGCTGATTGTCGGGGGAGACGATGTGCCGGTGATCGCCATGAACCAAGGCGCCCTCGCAAAACTCCGCTGCCCGGAAAAGAAACTAGTCATCGTTCCGGGAGCCACTCACCTGTTCGAGGAAGCAGGAACGCTCGAGGAAGTGGCGCGACTCGCGGCGGAGTGGTTCGCCCAGCACCTTATGCCCGCTGTGCAAGCCAGGACCCAGGCATCGACGCGTGACTGAGCAGTCTAGCGGCGTGGTTTTTTGCCGGACTGGCCGTCCTTGTTGATTCACCGTGCTGCCGCGAAACGGGATCGGTTGAAGCGCCAATACTTAGGTCGTCAGTGTCATTGACTTAAACGATTAGATGTCTGGAGACGCGCAGGCGAATTGAAGGTCGTGCTGAGGATGTGAAGTCTTTGCGAGCGTAAATCAGCCGAAACGAAAGCTTTTCGCGACGACATCGGGTATGGACAAGCGGGTTTAGTTGATGCGCTCTTGATCTCGTGTGCCCGAATTTGGCCGCTCACGGGATAAGTGGTTGCCAGAGATTCGATAGTAGATCAATTCACAGATATTGGTCGCCTGGTCACCAACCCGCTCTAGATTCTTAGCAATGGACATGAGGTGCGTTCCCGCATCAATTGTTTTCGGATCATCCTTCATGGATTTGACAATCTCGCACAGTAAATCTGTCCTTAGCGCATCGAGCGCCTCGTCGCTGCGCCAGGTTTCAACTGCGAGATTGAGGTCTTTTTCACGATAGGCGCGAACGGTACCTCGCAGCATCTTCAAGGTCAGCTCAGCCATGCGTCGGATTGAAAGTAGAGTCGCCGCAGAAAAATCGCTCGGCAGCGCCAACGATCGTTTCGCGACATGGACAGCGTAATCACCAATCCGCTCCAAATGCACCGCAGCCTTAAATGCGCAGGTCACATGGCGCAAATCACTCGCAGTGGGTTGTCGAAGTGCGATCAGTCGCACGACCGAATCATCGACCTCGGCTTCGAGCGTGTCTTCGCGAATATCCCCTGCGATTACACTCGCAGCAACCGCCGAGTCGCGCCTTTCGAGCGCTAACATTGCCCGTTCAAGCTGACTGATTCCGTACAGTCCCATACCCAGAACCAGATCGTCCAAACGACTCAACTCGCGGTCGTAAACACTCATCGTATGTGGCGTCGACATGGTGAATTTCCTTACGCTGACCGAATCGACCGGTTACGTATTGTGCAAGGCCCTTTTCCTTGGGGGTTCGCAAGGGTCTTCGGGTCTGGCCACCCTCGATGAGCTCATCCAGGTACATAGAATCTATGTAAATCGGAGGCCCGCGCAGTGTGCGGCATATTATATGTCACGATGGATGGAGTCGATTGGATTTTGCAACAAAAACGCCGGGTGGGATTGTTCGAATATTCACCCGGACGGAAATTCCCGATTTCCACGCGATGGAGACTTAGGGGGCGGCAAATACGTATTCACTGCTGGCAGACGGCGAGCAGAATGAGCCAATCGATTACCCGCGTCGTGAGGACAATCCCGCGGGAAGGTGCGACCAGGATTATCCTTACAGCTGTTCTATGAGAAAGAGCGAGCAAGGCAGCGGCGGTGGCGCAGTGGGAGCATTTCGATCATGGCGCGGATATCGGCGTGCGCGGCGTCGGTCGTACGGCCGCGCAAGCCTTCGAGCAGGCGGCGTTGGCGCTGACGGCCGTCGTCACCGATCCCGCCAATGTGCAATTGCACGAGGTGAGGCGATTGGAGTGCGAAGCTGCGGATCTCGAATCTCTGTTTTATAAATGGCTGAATGCCGTCATCTACGAGATGAGCGTGGAGCGGATGCTGTTCGGGCATTTCGATGTCGTCATCGATCGCGGTCGATTGAAAGCTACGCTGAGTGGCGAGGCTGTCG
This sequence comes from uncultured Gammaproteobacteria bacterium, assembly GCA_963813755.1. GTDB lineage: Bacteria > Pseudomonadota > Gammaproteobacteria > Steroidobacterales > Steroidobacteraceae > Bog-1198. The sequence continues at coordinate 91,977 of CAWEZY010000001.1, forward strand.
CGCTCGAGCGCCATCAGCCAGCCGTGGAAGTCAAGGGCGCCACGTATACCGAACTTAGCGTTGGGCAGCGGACCGACGGCCTTTGGTATGCCCAATGTATTGTGGATGTTTGAGTGGTATGTGAGTCGAGCATATGGACATTGGCAAACTACGGCGCGAATCGACCTGTCGCTGGCGAATTGAGCCCATCGGCGCGATGCGCGTGCCCGGAATTTTGTACGCTGACGAGGCGTTGTTGCGCGACATGGACGACAAGGTGTTCGTGCAACTCAGTAACGTGGCGAGCCTGCCTGGCATTGTCAGGGCGGCGTACGCCATGCCAGACGCGCACTGGGGGTACGGTTTTCCGATCGGTGGCGTCGCGGCATTCGATCCGGATGCGGGGGGCATCGTGTCCGCAGGCGGGGTGGGCTTCGATATTTCCTGCGGCGTGCGTACGTTATTGACGGGTCTGCCGCGTGAGGGCGTCGAGGCCGTCAAGCCAGAGCTCGCGCACGAACTGGGGCGTGCGATCCCAGCCGGCGTCGGCAGCACGGGACGCATTCATCTGAATGAATCCGAGATGGATGAGATGTTGGCGGGCGGCGCACGCTGGGCGGTTAGCAAAGGTTACGGCAAACCAGAGGACCTCGAACATATAGAGGAGGGCGGGCAGATTCTGCACGCCAAGCCGAGTTCAGTCTCGCAACGCGCGCGCAAGCGGCAGCGCGATGAGATGGGCACGCTGGGGTCCGGCAACCACTATCTGGAGGTGCAGCACATTGCCGAAGTTTATCGGCCTGAGATTGCGCAGGGATTCGGACTTCGTGCGGGTGAGATCGTCATCAGCATTCACTGCGGCTCGCGCGGGCTCGGCCACCAGATCGGCACGGACTATTTGAGCGAAATGGTGCAGGCCGCGCCATCATATGGTATTTCCGTGCCGGACCGGGAGCTTGCTTGTGCGCCAATCCGTTCGGAGCTCGGTGAGCGCTACCTCGGCGCGATGCGTGCCGCCATGAATTGCGCGCTCGCCAATCGCCAGATCCTTACGCATCTGATCCGACGCGCCTTCGCTGAATACTTTCCGCAAAGCCCCCTCAATATACTTTATGACGTCTCGCACAACATCTGCAAAGAGGAAACTCACATTGTCGACGGCGTAACCCACCAACTATTTGTTCATCGCAAGGGCGCAACCCGCGCTTTCGGTCCAGTTCATCCGAGCTTGCCCGATTGGCTGCGCGCGTATGGACAACCGGTACTGATCGGCGGCTCCATGGGCACCGCCTCTTATGTGCTTGCAGGAACAGCGGACGGCGAAGGCTTGTCATTCAGCTCCGCTTGCCACGGCGCCGGCCGCAGCATGTCGCGTCGACAGGCGATGGGCCAGTGGGACGGTCGCCAGCTGGTCGACGAGCTAAAAGCGCGCGGCATCTGGATACTGAGTCCTTCCATGCGCGGCATCGCAGAAGAGGCGCCCGGCGCTTACAAAGATGTCAACGCAGTCGTGGATCTCGCTGACAGAGCGGGACTTGCGTGCAAAGTTGCACGGCTCGAACCGCTCATATGCGTGAAGGGGTGACCCGCAACATATCAGCGTTTGGCGGCTTTCTTGGCCGCGCCGCACGAACGCGGCAAACCGCAATTTCGGCTGGCTACGGGAGCGTAGTATTTGGTGGGGGGGGTTAAGTCTGCACCCTTTTGACACCCAGCGCGCGTCCAGGCCAACTTGTAACGCGATCGATCGCAGCGGAGGTTTCGGATGGCGGTAAAGAGACGCTGAGGCGATGATGTCGAAGCAGGGCCTACCAGGCGAGTTTGAGCTGATCGCGCGGTATTTCGCGCCGCTCGCACGTGCGTTTCCCGGCGCCTACGGGTTGCTCGACGATGTTGCTGTTATCAGTCCGGCATCCGACAACGAGCTGGTGGTAAAAACCGATACGATAGTTGGCGGTATCGATTTCCTGCCCGACGATCCGGCCAATCTCGTCGCGCGCAAAGGACTGCGCGTCAATCTCTCCGATCTCGCGGCTAAGGGCGCAGTCCCGCGCGCCTATCTACTAGATCTCGTATTGCCGAATGCGGTCGATGAGCCGTGGATTGCGGCCTTTGTCGCCGGTCTTGCCCACGACCAGGCCGAATACGACATGCATCTGATCGGCGGCGACATGAGTTCGACATCAGGCCCGGTCACGATCGCAGTCACGGCTTTTGGCGAGGCGCCGATTGGTCGCGTCATCCGGCGCGGTGGCGCGCAACGGGACGACACGGTCTTTGTCAGCGGCACGATCGGCGACGCCGCGCTAGGACTCTCGGTACTGCGCACCACGCCGTCCGCGCTCGACGCGGCTTCGACTACGTTTCTCGTCGATCGCTACCGATTGCCAGAGCCGCGCGTCACCTTGGGCCCACAGCTGATCGGCATCGCTACCGCGGGGCTTGATGTTTCGGATGGGCTAGTCGCCGATCTGCGGCATATCTGCGAGGTCTCGCGCCTCTCCGCGGTCATCGAAGCCAGGTCAGTTCCGCTGTCGCCCGCCGCCCGCGCCGCGATAGCCGGCGATCCGCGTTGCCTCGTGACGGCGCTGACGGGTGGTGACGATTACGAAATCCTGTTCACGGCACCCTCAGCAGCATCGGCCCGGATTGGCGAATTATCACGGTTGTACGGTGTGCCGATCACGCCACTCGGCCGCATGACGAGCCTGTCGGGCGGCGAGGAGCCTCGTGTGGTGGTACTCGACAACCTCGGCCACCCGGTCAGTTTTGCCTCGGAGGGCTGGACGCATTTCAGCAACAGCCCCGGGGTTCCGGCGTAACGAGAGGCGCGAACATTCGAGGTAATCCGCTATGAAACGTCGCGGCTCCTGCGATTCGGTCGAGGTGACAAGCCGTTCAGACCGACCGACTCGCAATCTACGGGTCGTAGCGCATGACGTGTAGAGCCTCATGGGTTGACGGGTAGGCGGTTGGGGGTCGGCGTGATAGTTCAAGGAGTCGCCGGCGACTGCTGGCCATGGAGGGCTGGCGTTGCACGATCACGCGCTGTTGTGTGAGAGGCCTCGAAGTCTTTGCCGCTCTTTTCTTAGCAGTGTGGGCCGTGAAACGCTTCTTTAGCTCCTACCGAAGGTTTCGCCTTGCTCTTAGGTCTCGGCGTGCACTCGATGTCATTTGTGCCGTATTCGAAATTTGACCGTTGATTTCTCGTGAATTTTCGACGGCCAACACGGGTGGATCTGCCCGAAGGCGCATGCGAAATAAAATCAAGATGATAGAGTCGGCAAAATCCCCAATTCGGCACTTGCGACATCAATTGAACGGGGAGGCCACCTTCTGAGATCGTGGAAATCGCTTGATTCGATCGGGCTGCCGTCCGGGAACTCCCTCCCTGGTCAGCTCAAGCATCGAACCGCTCAGCGAGCACACCATGGCGCAGGCCGCGATCGCTCACGGTGAGGGTCTCCTTGCCCAGCTTCTGCATGACCGTCCGGACGATGCACGCACCGGCGAGGATGACCTCCGCGCGCTTCGGCTGGAGACCGATGATGGTGCGGCGGGCGTCGGCATCCCGCGACCGGTAGAGCTCGATCTGGCGGTCGACCTCGGCGCGGTCGAGTACGGTGCCTTGGACGACCGTCGGATCATAGTGGGCGAGCCCGTGCTTGACCGCGCTGATGTTGGTCACCGCGCCACCCATCGCCACAAGCGCGGCGGGAACCGGACGTCCCTCGATGCGCGACAGGTCCGCCGAAATCGCCGCCATGGCCCCGTGCAGCACCTCGAGTGACACGGCGCCGTCGAGCTTGAAGCGCTCGGTGTAACGCACGGCGCCGACGTCGACGCTGAAGCGCTCGTCCACGCTTGAGTCGTGCCCGAACGTGAACTGCGTACTGCCGCCGCCAGTGTCGAACACCACGAGCGAGCCTGCGGTGATCCCGAGCCCGGACCTGGCTGCCACGTAGGCAAGTCGACCTTCCTCTTCGCCCGGGATCACTTCGATGTTCAAGCCGGTGCGCGCCTCGATTGCGGCGACGACCTCATTGCGGTTGGACGCAATTCGCAGGCCAGCGGTGCCCACTGCGGCGATTGCCAGTACGCTATGCCGCTTCGCTTCATCGGCCATGCCGGCGATCGCGGCGGCCGTGCGCTCGAGTGCGGCGTCAACGATCATGCGATGCTGCTCGAGTCCCTCACCGAGGCGGGTCAGCTCCGCGCGATCGACGACAGTGCGCCACCTCCCGGTAAGATCGCGTTCACCGATGAGGAGCTTGACCGAATTGGTACCGACATCGATCACTGCGTAGCGCGCCGGTTCATCATCGATCAGGGCAGTCAGGCCGCGTTGATAGCTGGTGTTCATGTAGCCGCCCAGGCCAAGCTCTTTGACAGCATGGATGACCCTGGCTGCATCCTCCGACTCGACGGCGATCGTGCGGGTGAATTTGCCGTTAGCAACCACGTCGCAAAGTTCAGCCATGCAGCCGCCGACTGTGTAACGGGTCCGCCGCTTGTGGACCTTCACCTCGCGAATCGCACAACCCAGTGCGGCGAACTCTTTGACGATCTCGTCGAGTGTGTAGCTCGCGCCGGACAGGGAAGGCGCCGGGAGCCGGAGCGCCCCGAACACCTTTGCCGCTTCGGTCACCGGCAACGGAAATCCCGCCTTCATGACCGGCGTCCATTGCTCGAGGCCGTCTGCATTGACCTGCCTCAGCAACTTGATGTCTATCAGCGCGTCGCGGACCTTCACATTGCCGCCTGCATCGGAAAGCAGATAGATCTCGTCGCTTTCCTGCACCCCACCCGGCGTTAGCGCCGCTAGCCGCGTCTCCGCCTCCCCGAAGCGTCGACCAAACGAACGCCATTCCCAGCGTGGAGTGATTTCAACCATTTTTCATTATGTGCTCATGAAAAAGTTCTGGGAACTATAGGCCCATGGAATGAACGGATGTGCACTCTTGGCCTCATACGGGTCATGATGTCGGTAATGTATGCATCAGACGGTTAATGGGCGGAATCGAATTATGGGAAGTTCGAAGACGATTGCAGCTTTGCTCGGTCCTAGTCTCATTGCGGGCGCTGCGTCCATATTTCTAAACCTCGACGTTTGGCCGGCTTTGGTTGAGCAGGCGTTCCGGAATCCGGCGATCATCTTCGTATCGGGTTATCCATTGTTCGTCGCGGGACTTGCCATTGTGCATTTTCACAATCGGTGGACGAGCGACTGGCCAGTGGTGGTGACTGTTCTAGGTTGGCTCGCAGTTCTCAGTGGCCTTTCGAGGATACTTTTCCCGACGCGGCTTGCTGAAATTGCGATTAGAGCCGCTCAAACCACCAACGTCATGCCCATAGCTGCGCTTATAATTTTGATCGTCGGCGTATTTCTCTCGTTCAAGGCCTACACTAGCAAGTAATGAACTGCTCTTGACCGGTCGTCGGTGCGCGTGTCACACATAGGGCCGGTAGGCCGGTCGCGACCGCTAGTTGCTTCATAAGATACTCGTACCAAAAGGTCTTGCAGCACGCTGAGTACGGCAAGCTCGAATAAAAGGCTGAAAGCCAGAATCATTGCGATGCCAATATCTACGTGCATAAGGTGTTTGAAACTAGAAATGAGATAGAAGCGGCCGGGAGCCAATGGTGAGCCTTGACGCCTATGAAAAATAATTGGCCGAACCTGTTGCTATCGAGTATGGAATGCTGGTTCGCCGGCCATCGAAGAGGGTCTGATGAGTAACACCGGCACGGATGCGGCGTGCACCACTTTCTCCGCTACGCTGCCAAGTAACCAGCGCCTAACCCCGGACCGACCGTGCGTCGACATCGCTATTAGATCCATCTGCTCACGCGCCGTCACCGTTAGAATGATTTCTGCTACGTTTCCGGTCTCCACAGCCACGTGGATCTTTGACGCCCCCCATCCCGATCGTCGGACGACTCCAGCCAGATATTGGTGGGCCTGGGTGCTAAGGACGTCCCATTGGGTGTCGATAGGGATCGGCATCCGCGGTGAACCGATGACATCCTCTATCGTTGGCACCACGTATAAAAGCGTGACGTCTGCACCGGAAAGCAGAGCTAGGTACATGACGTGAGCGAGCGCCGCTTCGCCGAGTTCGGAGCCATCCAACGGTACGAGGATTTTTCGGTACTTGATTGTCATAGATGTCACTCACTGTTAGGTCTTCCGCGCCGACTTTCGACCTAAACCTCAGGCTATGACGAGCAGGCGTCCGCTCGCTGCCAAGACTGGCGGGCTCAATCCGTGCGATGCGACGCAGTTGGTCACTAACGTGAGCGCGCCCGACGTCGCGAACGCCCGCGCCGGGCGGGGCGATACTCGTACATCGGAAATTAGGCTATCGTCAAAGCAGTGGGAAAAGGACGATATACTCCTCTACCGCTTCCGCAGCATATTTGTTTGCGCGTTCTTGGTGACCTCGGGCTAGCTGCGCATGATGTGCTGCGGTCTCATGTTTTCCTGCTTCGTGGTGCTTTGCCGCTTCCTTGTGGTGCCGCGCCGCGTGCTCGTGATGTTCCGCTGCTTTGCGGTGATGCTCTGCTACTTTCTTCGCCATAAATTTCCCTCCTCTCGAGATCACAGCAGTATCGTTCCATTCTGACTCTGCGTGCTATCACACGGAGCGCTTTTACCGGATTGCAGCAAAAGCGTCAAAGACCGTATCTAGCTAGAGCTTTCGACCTTCGCTAACTAGCCGCTCGTTGATTTCTGTCTCCGCCGCCAGCCAGTCTTTCGGCGCGGAAATACGCAGCTTCGGCAATCGGCGTATGACGAGGGTCGCTGAAATGCGAAGCCGGCAGCCGCATTTGCGTAGTACGGTAACGGTGTTTTATCCGCGTCCATATCGTCTTCTTCTTCGAATCTAGATCTAGGATCAATTTCCTATCTTAGTCCCATCCCTGCTATTGGGGGAAATCTTCATGTCCTAGGTGGTAGTACTGACGCATTCGAGGTGCAGCAAAAGCTCAGGACGATCGCTAGAATTACCGATGAATCCTACGGCACACTGCGCGATCTTCTCTCGCGGCCATTTCCTGCGCGCGCTGGGGCTCCCGCTGAGTGGGATCAGCGAGCGTGTGAGCAACCGCGGACGCGAGAAGGGGCGCTTGGACAATGGATTCAATCATATCGACCTCCCGGTTGCACTGGTTTACTCATTTCGCCGACGCCAGGAGTCGAAGACGGCGACCGAGAAGAAGAACCCGCCGATCGCGAATCGACCGCGGTCGCCCCCATGGAGCCGCCAGACCTGGTTCGGCCCTATGGGACCCGGAAAGCTGTCACGAAATACGGTGACGGTGCGCGTGTGCAGGCCGTAACGCGAGTGAACGTTGAGCAAGCCTCGAAAAGGACGATGCGCAGGTCGACCCGACTCCCGATTTGGGGAAGACTGATACGACTGAGTGCTAGAGCAGATGGGATCCCAGTCGCTGCGCCGGGGTAGTGACGACGGCATGTACACACGGGAAAGCGAACGCAACACGGGAAGCCCCACGGCGTGGTCGAGGATGGCCAACCGGACGCCCGCGAGGGGAGGTCCGGGCGCTGAGGGGCGACGGAGAGGCCTGTAGTACCGATGAAGCCGGGTAATGCCGGTGGAGGGAAGGGGCCTTGGTTCAGGACAGACGCAATAAGCAAAGAGGGACCGGAGATTGGGCAACCTAGCAACTCCGAAAAGTGTTCAGAAACTGCAGATGGCGTTACACGCGAAAGCGAAGACGGAAGCCGGGTATCGCTTCTACGCCCTGTACGACAAGATCTACCGTGAGGACATCCTGGCTCACGCCTATGCCCTGTGCCGCTCGAATAAAGGGGCGCCGGGTGTGGACGGCCAGAACTTCGCGGATGTCGAGGCGTACGAGGTGCAGCGCTGGCTCGGCGAACTGGCGCTTGCGCTCAAGGAGGAGACTTACCGACCAGACCCCATCAGACGAGTGTTCATCCCAAAAGCCAATGGCAAACTCAGACCGCTGGGTATCCCGACGGTGCGTGATCGGGTGTGCATGACAGCAGCGATGCTGGTGCTCGATCCGATCTTCGATGCCGATCTTCCACCCGAGCAGTACGCCTACCGGGCAGACCGTAATGCCCAACAGGCACTGGTCGACGTGGAGGAGACGCTGTTTTACGATCATCCGGAAGTGGTGGACGCCGATCTCGCGGCCTCCACGTTTCCCGAGCAAGTCGTCGAGGCTGAGCGATGGGTACAAATCTTCGGGCTGCGCGCTCGCTGGAACATCGCCTATCGTATGAGAAGCGCTGGAACCGATTCTCTCGATCCAGCGGTTGTTCCTGGCGCAGCGACGAGACGTGCATTTCCATTCGAGGCAAATGGCATTATCGCTATCGCGCGTCGACAAGCAGGGGTCCGGCGCATCTGGGGATTTTAGGTCGCAGAAGGCAGATGCACCAGAACTCTTTCGGGATCACTGGGCAAATTTACCGCAGAATACTCAAATGGAATCATTCTCTAATTTTTGAAAACGGAACTTGCAACATCGAATTTACGAGGAGGCCTAATCTCCATGATTCGCCGGCCGAGGCAAAGCTACGCTGCGCCGCGATCGCGTCTCGCTCGTGACCGGCAGGGCAACGCTGATGGGTAAATGCCCGCATGCGATCGTGGAAATCGCGCATGGCGAATCGCGTCGCTGCATGCGACGTTGAGCTTGCACTGCAAAGACCCATCCGGCGAAGGAGTCCCAATGACGACACGGCGCGAAACTATTGCGGGGATTCTCGCGGGGGCCGCCGCTGCGGCGGCGATTCCGACTTCCGCTGCGCAGATGAAGCCGATGGCGCTCCCGGCGCCGCGGCGCGAAGGTGGCCGGCCGTTGCTATCGGCACTGAATCTACGCCATTCGACCCGCGCATATTCGAGTCGCGCGCTTTCGATGCAAACACTCTCGGATCTATTGTGGGCGGCGTTTGGCGTCAACCGACCTAGCGGCGACCGTACCGCCCCTTACTGGCGCCATATCATGGTCATCGACATTTATCTCGCGATGGCCGACGGCGTTTGGCTCTATGAGCCCAAGGCGCATGAGCTGCAGTTCTATCTGCCCGACGACATCCGCGCGCAGACCGGAACGCAGGATTTCGTCGCCGCTGCGCCGCTCAATCTCGTCTACGTCGCGCACGGCGAGCGCATGCAGGATCTCAAGGCCGAGGATCGACGGCTCTACAGTTCCGTGGACACCGGCTTCATCGGACAGAACGTCTATCTGTTCTGCGCGTCGGAAGGTCTCGCATCGGTGTTCCGAGGCGCAGTCGACTACGCGAAACTCGCCGAGGCCATGAAGCTGCCGGATCAGCAATTCGTGACGTTTGCTCAGACCGTCGGGTACGCGGTGAGCTAGCCGGCGATTGAAGGACGTATCGTGGACCGCAAGTTGTCGAGGCGAGGGTTCCTGCAACAATCCATACTGACCACGGCGGGCACGACCTTGGGTTCGCTGCCGCTCGTTGTAGCCGCGCAAGGTGTCGGCGCCGCCAGCGCCGACGGCTTTGTCGCAGATGCCGAGCGATCCGCGGAGGGTCTCATCGGCATCACGCTCGAGGTCAACGGCAGCGTGCGAAAGCTCGAGGTGGAGCCTCGCGCTACGCTCGCCGAGGTGTTGCGCGGGCCGCTCGGGCTCAAGGGCACGAAGATCGCCTGCAACCGGGGCGCGTGCTCGGCATGTACGGTGTGGCTCGACGGCGCGCCGGTGTGTTCCTGCATGATGTTGGCGATCGACGTTGGCGAGCGTCGCGTGACGACGATCGAAGGCCTCGCGCCACACGATGGCTTGCATCCCGTCCAATCGTCCTTCATCGACCATGATGCCGTCCAGTGCGGATTCTGCACGCCCGGGATGGTCATGAGTTGCGCGGCGCTGCTGCGCGATCGGCCGTCGGCCACCGAGGCAGAGGTGCGGCGCGCGATCAGTGGCCACGTTTGCCGGTGCGGCACGTATCCGCACGTCATCGCCGCGACACTCGCGCTGACCAAGTCGCCGAGCAAGACATGAGCGACGAATCGATGCGCAGCGTGACGATGCCCTTCGGTCTCGGGGGCCGCGAGCAAGTCGTGCGCGAGATTCCTGCCGACGAGCCTCCGCCCCTGCCTCCGAATAGCGAACTTGCCGTGATCGGGAAGCCCACGGCGCGACACGATGCCGAAGCGAAAGTGCGGGGCGCAACGCGCTTCACGGTCGATGTTGCGCTGCCCGGAATGCTCTATGGACGAATATTGCGCTCTGCGCACCCGCATGCGCGGGTGCGGGCGGTCGACGTGTCGGCCGTCACCCGCGATCCGCAGGTTCGCGCCGTCATTCTCGCGCTGCAGCCACAGGATGGCACGGCCATCGTGCGCTACGCGGGCGCGCCGGTCGCGGCCGTTGCGGCCACCTCGATGCTCGCCGCGGAGGAAGCGCTGCAGCGGATCCAAGTCCAATATGAACCCTTGCCGTTCGTCGTGGACTTGAGCGAGGCGCGCTCACCGGTCGCACCGCCGGTCTATGACAGTGCATCCGCGCCAGCGGGCAGTGCCTCGGGTTACCCAGCGCCAGCGGGATTGCGGCTCGAGGGCAATGTACGCGGTCCCGCGATCGCCCGCCGCGGCGCCATCTCAGAAGGCTTCTCGCAGGCCGAGACCGTGATCGAGCAGGAATACGCGACCCAGGTCCAGACGCATTGTTGCTTGGAGCCGCATTCGATCGTCGCCGACTGGCGCGCCGATGGGCTCACGGTCTACATGTCCACGCAATACACCGCCGGCGTTCGACACGAGCTCGCCGAGGCATTCAACTTGCCGCTGAGCCGCGTGCGCGTGCTCGTCGAGGGCATGGGCGGTGGTTTCGGGTCAAAATCCATGCTCGGAAACTATGGGCGCCTTGCGGTGAGGCTGTCGCAGCAGGCGCAATCCCCCGTCCGCATCGTTCTCGACCGGCGTGAAGAGCAGACCGATGCCGGAAATCGGCCCGGGACGTGGCAGCGCGTGCGGCTCGGTGCGCGGCGCGACGGCTCGCTGACGGCGCTCTCGGTGCACAGCTACGGCACGGCGGGCGTGGCGCTCGGTGCGGGCATCTGGGCCTTCGCGGAGTCCCTCTACACCTGTCCGAACTTCGAGAGCGCGCAGTATGACGTATTCACCAATGCGGGCCCCGGATGCGCGATGAGAGCGCCGGGCGCAGTGCCGGGCGCCTGGGCCGTGGAACAAGCGGTCGATGAACTCGCCGAGCGTCTGGCGATCGATCCCCTGGCGCTGCGCGATCGAATCGATCCGAGCCCGGTGCGCCGCGAGCAGCGGCGGATCGGAGCGCAGCGCATCGGTTGGAGCGGGCGGCATGCGCCGGGAGCGGATCGCGGTCCGCTCAAGCGCGGCATCGGCGTGGCGCAATCACTCTGGATGTCCAACGTCCAGATCAACTCGTCTTGCGAAGTTAGGCTGATGCGCGACGGCACGGTCGAGGTGCGGTCGAGCGTTCAAGATATCGGCACCGGTACCGGCACCGTGATCGCACAGGTCGTGGCCGAAGTCCTCGGTCTGCCGGCGGCCGCGATCCGGATACGCATCGGAGATACCGATTTTCCCGCGGGCCCGCCGTCCTACGGCAGTCGTGCGACCGCCTCGATTACGCCGCCCGCTCGCACCGCCGCGTGGCGGGTGCTGCAATCGCTCTACCGCGAGGCCGCGCCGCTGCTCAAGGCGGCGGCCGCGGAACTCGTCGCCAAGGACGGGAAAATCACCGTTCGCGACGATCCTGCCCGCAGCATCAGCTTCGCGGAGGCGGCGGCACGGTTGCGTACGGACTTCGCGAGCGCCGTCGCCTCGCGAGCGGACGATTACGGCGGGTTCCGCCGGCGTATGGGGGATGCAGCCCTCGCGCTGCAGGATCTTGGCGGTGTGCAATTTGCGGCGGTTGCCGTGGATACCGAGACCGGAATCGTGCGTGTCGAGCGCGTGGTCGCGGTGCAAGACTGCGGTCGACCGATCAATCCGCGCCAAATCGAGAGCCAGGTGCAGGGCGGCGTGCTCATGGGCATGTCTTTCGCCCTGTTTGAGGAGCGAATCCTGGATCGACGCACCGGGCGCATGCTGAACGCCGACCTCGAGCACTACAAGATCGGCGGAAGCTGCGAGGCTCCACAGATCGACGTCGTGACCCTCGAGGACTATCGGGCGATGAGCGCGACCGATGCCTATGGAATCGCCGAGCCTTCTAATATTGCGACGGCTCCCGCGATCGGCAATGCGGTCTACAACGCGATCGGCGTGCGCGTCCGGTCGCTGCCGATGACGCCGGCCGCGATCCTCGCGGCGCTCGGGCGAGTGCCAAAGGTGCAGAACGCATGAACCGCTTTTCGTGGCTCGATGCTCGGTCGGTGGCCGAAGCCGCGGCAGCGGCATCCACGACGACCGCTGCGGCCATGTCGTCGGCGGACGGCACGATCGTCGCCGGGGGCTCGCTCATCAAGGCGGGTGGAATCGACGTGCTCGACTTGTTGAAGGAAGGATTGATGGCGCCCGCGACACTCGTCAGTCTCTCGAGCATCGCGGAACTCGATGCCATCGCCGAAGAGCCGGGCGGCGCCATTCGCATCGGTTCTATGATCACGCTCGCCAGGATCGCGGGCCATCCGCTGATTCGAGAGCGCTACGCCGCGCTCGCCGAGGTCGCGGGGAGCTCGGCGAGCCCGCAGATCCGAAACGTGACGACCATCGGCGGGAACCTGCTGCAGCGGCCCCGTTGCTGGTATTTTCGTTCGTCGCAGTACCACTGCTTGAGGAAGGGAGGGGACCGCTGCTTCGCGCTCTACGGCGACAATCGATATCACGCAATCTTCAACAATCGGCCCTGCGCGATTGTCCACCCATCCAGCGCGGCGACGGTGCTCGTGGCGCTAGGAGCAGAGGTCGGGCTGGTCAACGCGGACGGGAACCGGCGGCGTTTGCACCTCGAGGAATTCCTCGTGCCGCAGTCGGGGGACATCCGGGGCGAGAATCAGATCAAGCCGCGCGAAGTCCTCACGGGCGTGTACCTGCCGCGGCCGGGTGCCGATGTGCGCACGGCTTATCTGCGGCTCGGCGAAAAGGCCGCTTTCGACTGGCCGCTGGCCGACGTCGCAGTGACGCTCGAGCGCTCGCCGGGTGGACATTGCCGGCGCGCGATCGTCGTATTGGGTGCCGCGGCACCTGCGCCGTACCGCGCGCTCAGCGCTGAAAAAGCGCTCGCCGGCAGGAAAGTCAACGAGGATGCAGCGAGCGCCGCAGCTCGCGCAGTCATCGAGGAGGCCACGCCGCTTTCCGGCAATGCTTACAAGCTGCCGCTATTCGAAACGCTGATCAGGCGGGCGATTCTCGCCGCCGCCGGCCAATGAGGTCTTCCGCGACATCGCGGCCCTGCGCGCTCCCCGGCTGTGTGGTGATGCCCACAGCATCATCCTGCGATGGGTTGCCGGTATTGGAACGCTGGAATCGATGGCTGTTGACTCCAGAACCAATGCAATGGCCCATGCAGCAATTTGATGGGGTGGTACACCGTAGTCTGGACCGATGGTTCCGTTCACGATTTTTGATGTGGTCGAATATGAGAGTCGGGAGTCGGGGCCTCGCTTGGAGCGTCCCATTAAAGCTGATCGCCGTGATCACCGCGTGACCTAACGATCTCTACGGAGCGAATCGCGGGTTTTGGTTGCCGAAAAGCCGACGGTGACCACGGGCGACATCGGGTCCGACTCCGGTCAGATTGTCCCGATTGCCGCCGGCCGGATGGCGAATCGCTGCTGCCGATCACCGTGCCGAAAGGAGCGCCCGTTACTGATGTTGGTTTCCAAGCTGAGTCGCGTATGCGATGTCGCAGCGATGAGTAAGCCGATCGAGCAGCGTCGTGGCAAAAATCTTACTATACAAGCGCTTAATAACTTGTAAGTACTGGATTTTATTGATGTTTACGGTCTGCCGGCTGAGGGATTACTCGGCGCTGCGCGCCTCGCCCCTTCGGGGCCGCCGTCGAAGATGACGGCGTTCAACTCGGCCAAAGGCCGAGTTAGTACTCGGCGCTGCGCGCCTCGCCCGCTCGCTTCGCTCGGGGCCGCCGTCGCGACGCTCCGGCGTTCAACGTCGCTGCGCGACGTTGTCGAACCGGGCTTATCTTTCCGTCGGGGGTTCGAATTGAGTCCAATGTGCGATAACACGTAATTTTGCGGTTCTCGAACCCTTATGCGAGATCTGCCGGCTGAGGGATTACTCGGCGCTGCGCGCCTCGCCCACTCGCTTCGCTCGGGGCCGCCGTCGCTACGCTCCGGCGTTCAACTTCGCCTGGCGGCGAAGTTGTCGAACCCCCGACCTACGGTTTACAAATTGAAAACAGCATAAGACGTGTTGGATCGGCGCCAAAGAGCCATTTCTGCAAATGATTGTTTCGATTGATGATTCACTAACCCTCGCCGCGTGATGCCCGTTGCAATTGTCACGACTGAGCAGCGAAAAGCACGACTGATTCCCGCAAAATTCCCACAACCTCCGACCCGAGAACCGTTGGTCGGGGACTTCAGATCTCCGCGAGTCGGCGTACGGTGTCAGGGAACCGCTGCACCATACGAATCAGCAGCGCGGCTTGAGCATTTGGCTTGGCGCGCCCCTGCTCCCAGTTCTCGAGCGTCCGCACATTCGTGCGCAAGTATCGCGCAAAAAGACCGCGCGAAAGCTTCATTTCCTGGCGTACCTTGGCAAGCTCGCGAGCGGTGATCTTTGGCGCAGGCTTTGCCTTCAGCAGATGCGTACGCAGTGTCCGCTTGCCGGCACGCTGATCAGCCAGGGCGTCAAAACCTTCCACCAACTCACCAAACAGGTCCCGCTTTTTCCTCACATCTTTCTCCTCGACTTGAGCTCGCCCTTCACGCGCTCCTTCAGTTCAGCTCGCTGCTTGGGTGACAAATCAGCCATCTCATCCTTGCCGTACAGCGTGAACAACCAGAACTCGGGCCCGCCGCTCCAGTAGTAATAGATCACGCGAAGGCCCCCGCGCTTACCCTTCGCTCGACGGGGATCGCCGAAGCGCACCTTGCGCAGGCCACCCGTTCCTTCAATCAAGTCGCCAGCTTCGGGATCGGCCATCAGGGCCTCCTGCAACCGGCTGAAGGCGTCGTCATCGAGATACTTCTTGCGATGCCGCTCGAAGGCCGGCAGCTCGATGAAAACGGCTTTCATTGAGATTTATTATACGTAGATTGCGTATAGACACCAAACACCTATTCTTCAAAAGGCGAAATGGTCCAAGCTATTGATTTTGAAGGATGCCTGCGCAGCGCTCGTGCTATGTTCCATTGTAAACAGGCGCCGCGATTGGACGCCGACCGGCGCCGTAACATATTGATCGAATAGGGACGGCGCCCTGAAATTCTGATCAACATTGGATGCTGGTTCACATCCGGCACGGTGCCCATTTCCAGTTCGAGCTGTAGATGCGCTTGTCGCTCACCTGACTCCACTTCCGTTCTCTCCACATCATGCGCCGGCGCAAAGCTCGTAATGACATGGCAAGCGCACAGCGAGGCGCCTAAGTTCGGAATCATTGTTGGCATCCAATTACGCTGCAATCCGCCTACCGGCGCGCTTGGCTTGTCCAGGTGAAATGAGCAAATCCGCAGAAATGTTAAAACGCTCTCGGAGCCTACGAACCATCGTGAGGCTAAGCTCACGCTTGCCGTTCAGGACCTCGCTGACGCGGCTGGAAGATCCAAGCACCGGTACCATGTCCGCACGTGAAAGCCCGTGTTGATCCATCAGATAAATCAGAATAGCTGGCAACGTCGCCAGACGACGTGGCCACTGAACGCGCTCATATGCCTCTACCAAACGCGCTTGAGCCACCATCCGATCGCGATCCCTGGGGTCATCCGATCCCATCAGCGCCTCGACCAGCGCCTTTGCTTCGGTAAAGTCTGCGTCGTTCTGGATCACAATCAACGTAGTCTTCATCAAATATTCTCCGCGTCCACTTTGTCGTATTCGTCGTGTGAACCGAAGAAACGGATCATCACGACACCGCCCACGTATTGCACCAAACTGATAAGACGATAATCGTTTGCCTTGATGTTGAAGACCACCCGGCCGCCTTTGAGAATGCTCGCCTTTGGATGTGCCTTCTTCACGTCCTCCGGCGTTTTCCATGTGGCTGTTTCCGCCAACACCCGCCAAGCATCATATTGAGCACGCGTCGCTCTGATGCCTTTATGACCAGCACGGGCCGCAAAATAGCGCTCCACGACGTCGGTACCAATCAATATCATTAACCTTGAAGCTACACCAACGTTCCACAAAATGGAAATTCAATTTCCATTTTTGGGAAACTACCAGGCAAGCTTAACCTTCTCGGGTTTCCGATGACGTTCTGTTCGAAAACTGGAATTTCGTGGCCGCGGGCGCACAGGCCATTTACACCGATCGGCCCACCATCACTTACGTGCCGATGACCGGGAACCAGTTTTTACATGAACACAACGTTCGGTTGGGGAGTCGTTCCTTTTTCGAAGTATGACGCAAAAACCTAGATATTGATTGACACAATACCCTAGAGATAATAAAACATGAAACCCTAGAAACCGTAGGGCATGATTACCTAGAAACCGCAACCATGGCGACCCCGTCCGAAAAACTGGCTGATTCACTCGCTGCACTAAAAAACTTGCAGGATCAGCATGTTATTGCCATCCGATCCGAACAACTGAGCCGCACCCACCGGGAGCGCCTGCTCAAAAACGGCTTCATTCGGGAGGTCATCAAAGGCTGGTACATCCCCTTCCCACCGGATGAGCCCGTCGGTGAAAGCACTACCTGGTATGCCTCCTTCTGGGCATTCGCGCGCCGGCTACTTGAACCAGCGATTTGGCGCCGACTGGTGTCTAAGCGCCGAACAGTCAATCAGTCGTCCATACTGGAGACTGGACGGTACCGAAACAACTGCTGGTGCGATCACCGAAAGGGGGAAACAAACCGACCGCCTTGCTCCACGGCGTATCCATTTTCGATGTGCGTCTTGAGCTTCCTCGGCCAGAGGACATCGAAACGAAAGGCGGCATGCGTCTCATGCGTCTCCCAGCCGCCCTCATCGCCTGCGCCCCGGGCCAATTTGCAGCGCGTCCCATCGAAATGCGCGCAGCTCTCGCCGTCATCACGGATGCGTCGGAGGTGTTGAGTCGCTTGCTCGCCGGCTCCCACAGCAGCGTGGCCGGCCGTCTGGCGGGTGCCCTCCGCAACATCGGCCGCGATCAGATTGCCGACAATATCATCGCAAGCATGCGGGCGGCGGGTTACATCGTTAACGAAACCGATCCGTTCAAAGACAAACCGGCCATCTCTTTTCCAGCGCGAGAAACCTCCCCCTACGTCAACCGTCTACGAATGATGTGGGAAACGATGCGCGAGCCCATCGTGCAGGACTTTCCCGCCCCACCTGGCACCAAGGCCGATGTGCCCTCCTACCTCAAGCAGGTAGATGCGATCTACGTCAGTGACGCCTACCACTCCCTGTCGATAGAAGGCTACCGTGTCAATACCGAGCTGATCGAGCGCGTTCGCGCGGGGAATTGGAACCCCGATAGCGACAAAGCAGACCGAGATCAGCGTAACGCCATGGCTGCACGCGGCTATTGGCAAGCGTTTCAGCTCGTCAAGCAAAGCATAGAAAAGGTGCTGACCGGCCAGAACCCCGGCGCCGTAGCGGACAAAGATCACAGCGCCTGGTATCGAGAACTGTTTGGACCGAGCGTTACCGCCGGCATTGTGAAACCCGCCGACCTGGCCGGATATCGCAGTGGACCAGTCTACATCCGGCGCTCAATGCACGTACCTCCGAATCACGAAGCCGTTCGCGAACTCATGCCGACATTCTTTGAACTGCTCGAACGGGAACAAGAGCCCGCCGTTCGGGTGGTGCTCGGGCATTTCGTATTTGTCTACATCCACCCGTACTATGATGGGAATGGACGGATAGGCCGCTTTCTCATGAACCTGATGTTCGCGTCCGGTGCCTATCCCTGGACCGTCATCCCACTCGAGAGACGCGACGAGTACATGGCGGCTCTCGAATCTGCGAGTGTAGGAGGAGACATCAAGCCATTTGCGCAATTCCTCGCGCGCTTGATCGGTAACAACGGAGCGCCGCCGTAAATTTCCCACCGAGGACGATAACTACGAGATGACCACACGTCGAGCACCAGCAAGAACCGGAAACGGGAATGGCACCGCGAACCTGGGGTTCGAGGCGAAGTTATGGGCGGCAGCGGACGCGCTCAGGAACAACATGGACGCGGCCGAGTACAAGCATGTCGTTCCCGGGCTCATCTTCCTGAAGTACATCTCGGATGCCTTCGCGGCGAAGCACGCGGAGCTCGAGGCACAGAAGGCTGCGGGGGCGGATTCCGAGGACCCGGACGAATATCGGGCCTCGAGCATCTTCTGGGTGCCGAAGGAGGCGCGGTGGTCATACCTCAAAGCCAGCGCTCCCCAGCCGACGATCGGCACGATCATGGATGACGCGATGGCCGCGATTGAGTGGATGGTCGCAGGGGCATGCGTTTGCGTTGGGGGTGGTGGAGGAAGTGATTCGGAAATCGTGTGCAGGTGATGCGTGATCAATTTGCGGTTCTGGCGCCGCCCGACAGAAAGTCTGTCGACATTACTGCTAGAATTGCGGCACCGGCGCCGTACGGCTGCCGTGGAGGGGCGACAACATGGCAAAACGTAGCGCGAAAGCGATCCTTTCCATGCCTGCTTACCCGTTTATTGAAGCGGCACACTATCTCAATATTCCGTTAAGCACCCTGCGAGCGTGGTGTTTGGGCCAGGGGTTTCGGGCGGATGGCAAGACGCGACGCTTTCAGCCGATCATTCGGCTGGATGCGAACGATCGACGTGCGTTGTCGTTCCTCAATCTCGTGGAGGCGCATGTTCTTGCGGCGATTCGGCGTCAGCATCACGTGCCGCTGCCTAAGGTTCGTCAGGCGCTGGCCTATGTGAGCAAAAAGCTAAACACGCAGCGGCCACTCGCGGAATCCGATTTCCAGACAGACGGGGTAGATTTGTTTTTATATAAGCTTGGATCGCTCGTCAACGTCACGCGCGAAGGGCAGACGGAAATGGCGGACGTGATCCGCGATCATTTAAAACGTATCGAGCGAGACACTCAGGGTATCCCGGTGCGTCTGTATTTGTTCACCCGCAAGGACGGCATTCGAGATCAGCCATCGCCGGTGGTCGTCGATCCGCATATTGCCTTCGGGCGTCCGGTATTAGCGGGCCGTTCAGTTCCGACGGCGGTCCTGGCGGATCGTTTCAAGGCCGGCGACACGCTGATACAACTCGCAGAGGACTATGACACCTCGCCGCAAAACATCGAGGAAGCGCTCCGCTGCGAGCTCGAGCGCATAGCGGCTTGAATCGGCGGTCTTCTATCTCGACGAATCGATCTATTCGCGTACTCTCGGCGAGGCATTAGAGCAGGCGGGGGTATCCGTGCGCCGGCCTGGCGTCGATGTGCCCTTTGGTGCTCCCGATGAGGTATGGCTTCAAACGGTGGGCACACAGGGATGGATAGTGCTAATGCGCGATCAACGCGTGCGGCACCGAGCACTGGAAATCCAGGCGCTTCGCAACGCGCGGGTGGGTGCGTTCGTGCTGACGGCGGGGCAAGCGACTGCTCGCGATACGGCAGTCGCCGTGGTCGGGAAGTTGCAAAAGATCGTCAATATTTCGCGCAGCGAGCGCAAGCCGTTCCTGTATGCCCTAGGTATTACGGGGGCGCTGTCGAGGATAAAGATTAGGTGAAGAAATGAAACTGGGGTTACCCACTGTCTATTGAGCGCGGAGTGCGAACAAAATAATGACAAATGAGACCGTCTCGAGGGTCAAGATTGACGCGCAGCTCAAGGATCAGGGTTGATGGTGCCACGCCAGAAGGCGCTGTATGCGAGCAACCCATGTTGCGACCGGGTAGCCAATGGGAGTCGTCGGGTCTTTGGCAGTATAAGGGTTGCGCGTGTGCAGAAACTCGCTTGCCGCGTCATAGAGAAAGACAAAATCGACCTTCGTGAGAAACCCGTCCGTGGGCCTCGGGAAATATTTTCGGCCCGGCGCGGTTTCCTGTGGCTCGTCCATCGCGACGGGAAAGAAAGCCGCATTGAGCTTTCCCAGCTCATCGAGGATGGTCTTTGCTTTCCAATGCGCCGCAAATTTCGTATGCGCGGCGGCGTACGCAACTTTGTTCGCCGCGAGCGATGCGAAGGCGATCAGTTCCAAGACCTTCCGCAGTTGCAGAAAACTAATCTCGGCACAGAGAAATTCCGGGGCTGCAGGAAACGCACCCCCCATCACTCCCGTAACGATTGCAACGCGGGTGCGGATTTCCGCCATGTAAGTGCGGTAAATTTCGATTTCGCTGGGCATGACGTTTTAAAATATGCAGGTAAAGGTTTGCTGTACGCCAGATATCTGCAGCGCGCAACCGGCTGACTTTGGGAATCATAATCATCATCGCAAAACTTACCCTTTGTGCGACGGCGAACGGCCGCTTACCTCGCCCGGGAGGGGTCAATCAGAATCACTCCCGGCCAAAACCGGGCAGTGCCGCTACCGATATGCCTGCCGCAAAGCCGCCACACGCGGCGCAGCGCCGAGTGAATCCTCCCTTGGTCAAACATCGCCACAAGCGCATCTACGATCGGCGCAAAATGAAACCCGAAGACTCGCCGACGTTTAAGGTCAGCTACTGAAGACGTAATTTTTGGTTCTGTAAGCAATGGGGCGCGTCAAAAGAAAGGCCCTGCAAACAGGGCCTTCCAATGCACCGAGATGCTCAGCGATAGTCGATTGTTCAGGCTGCGGCCGCCAGTAATTGCCAGTGCTTGGGCAGGATCACCGCATCGATGACGTGGATGACACCATTCGTCGCAGCGATATCCGCCTGTTTGACGTGTGCGGCATTTACCTGCACGCCCGACGACGACACAGCCGCTGTCAGGGGACTACCTTGAACGGTCATCACTTCCCCGGACTTCATGTCCTTCGCCAGTACATGGCCGGTAACCACGTGATAGCTCAAAACGGCTTTGAGCTTTGCGGTGTCTTTGAGCAGCGCGTCGAGCGCACCCGGCGGAAGCTTCTTGAAGGCTTCGTCGGTTGCTGCAAAGACCGTGAATGGGCCTTTGCCCGTCAGTGTATCGGTGAGACCGGCTGCTTTAATGGCCGCCACCAGTGTTGTGAAATTGCCCGCGGCAATCGCGGTATCGAGGATATTCTTCGCAGGAGCTGCATAGGGCCTGCTGCCTTGTGGATTCGCAGAAGTGTTCTTTGACTGTTCCATAAATAATCACCTTGACGTATAGCCCGCAAGAATTTGCTGGCCAACTCAGCTCGAATGCGGCTGAGGCCCCGGAGTATGGACCCTATCGGGGACGCGTGCGGAATCAGGTCAAAACAATTGGTGACGTGACGAATGCTGCATCAGACCTTGCAATCAACATGCATGACGCGATTGCGCGAACGAGTTCGCGTCTGGCACTCATATCACGTTTGTTGTTCTGCAGATTAGAACGGTACGCGCGTGGTGACAAATTAATCAGATCATGTAAGCGGCTGAATAAGGTGACGCTTTTAAACCCAAGAGCCGGTTATGGGTTATCCGTGGATAGCCCGAGAGCAAGGGGAATTTGGGGCCGAATGACTGACGAATAGGGAATCGCGGATCGACCGCCATCGACCGAGGCCGTGTGGAAACCTCTTATGTGGCGCGGTGTGATTGCGATTTCGGAGAGCACCGATGCTGGAAGATTGGGAATAAAGATTTGCGTGCGGCAAAGAAGGCTGTTCAAGCCCTCAATAGGAGAAGGCTCGTTGCCGCGCGGCACGCTAATTACTCGTGCGACGTGAAGTCAAGCAAACGGCAAGGAGAACCTCAACGCAGTCTGGATAGATGCTCTCCAACATCGTTCCGCGTTCGTGTCCATCGCACCGGCTGCATAAATGCGCTCTCGCCCCTTGAATCGGCGAAATCCGCCACCATTTAATAACAGACAATAGCGGAGCGTGATAATAAGCTCCGCCTCGCCGGTCCGTAACCCGTATAAGGAGTTTTTTTATGAAGATTCGTCCCCTTCATGACCGCGTGATCGTGAAACGAGAAGAAGAAGAGCGTAAGTCCGCCGGCGGCATCGTGATCCCGGACACGGCGACTGAGAAGCCCATTTTCGGGAAAGTGGTGGCTGTCGGCAAGGGCAAGATTTTGGAAAACGGCGAAATTCGCCCCGTCGACCTCAAGGTCGGCGACAAGATTCTATTCGGTAAGTACAGCGGTACCGAAGTCAAGATGGATGGCGATGAGCTGGTAGTCATGCGTGAGGAAGACGTCATGGCTGTGATCGAAGGCAAGTGAGCGATTCGATCGCCCGTATCGTTATCGAATTCAACTAGAGGTATCAGCAAATGGTAGCAAAAGACGTACGTTTCAGCGACGACGCTCGGCAACGCATGTTCAAAGGTGTGAATGTTCTGGCGAATGCCGTCAAGGTCACGTTGGGCCCCAAGGGCCGCAACGCGGTGCTCGACAAGAGCTTCGGCGCCCCCACCGTCACCAAGGACGGTGTCTCGGTCGCCAAGGAAATCGAGCTCAAGGACAAGTTCGAGAACATGGGCGCGCAAATGGTGAAGGAAGTGGCGTCCAACACTTCCGATGAAGCCGGCGACGGCACCACCACCGCCACCGTGCTGGCACAAGCCATCATCCGCGAGGGTCTGAAATCGGTAGCCGCGGGTGCGAACCCGATGGACTTGAAGCGCGGCATCGACCAAGCGGTTATTGTGGCCACGGAAGAGCTCAAGAAGCTCTCCAAGCCGTGCAAGGACGCGAAAGCGATTGCGCAGGTCGGCACGATTTCTGCGAACGCCGACGAGAGCATCGGCAAGACGATTGCCGATGCCATGGCGAAGGTCGGCAAAGAAGGCGTGATCACCGTCGAAGAGGGTCAGGGCCTCGAGAACGAACTCGAAGTGGTCGAAGGCATGCAGTTCGATCGCGGCTATCTGTCGCCTTATTTCATCAACAATCAGCAGAGTCAGAGCGCCGAGCTCGACAAGCCGCTGATCCTGTTGGTGGACAAGAAGATCGCCAACATTCGCGAACTGTTGCCGCTGCTCGAAACCATCGCCAAGGGCGGCCGCCAGTTGCTGATCGTCGCCGAGGACGTCGAGGGCGAGGCGCTTGCCACGCTGGTCGTCAACACCATCCGCGGTATCGTCAAGGTCGCCGCCGTCAAGGCGCCGGGCTTCGGCGATCGTCGCAAGGCGATGCTGCAGGACATCGCGGTCCTGACGGGCGGCACGGTCATATCCGATGAAGTCGGCTTGTCGCTCGAGAAGGCGACGCTGAGCGATCTCGGCGAAGCGAAGAAGGTTCTGGTGGAGAAAGAGAACACCACGATCATCGACGGCGCCGGCAAGGCAGCGGACATCAAAGGCCGGGTCGAGAGCATTCGCCAGCAGATCGAGGAAGCGACCTCCGATTACGACAAGGAAAAACTGCAGGAGCGCGTCGCCAAGCTCTCCGGCGGTGTGGCCTTGATCAAGGTCGGCGCCGCCACCGAGATCGAAATGAAGGAAAAGAAGGCGCGTGTCGAAGATGCGCTGCATGCAACCCGTGCGGCGGTCGAAGAGGGCGTGGTTCCAGGCGGCGGCGTGGCCTTTCTGCGCGCGCTCAAGGCTATCGAGAAGCTGGTCGGCGCCAATGAGGACCAGACGACGGGTATCAAGATCCTCGCCCGCTCGATCGAAGAGCCGCTGCGTCAGATCGTGAGCAACGCCGGTGAAGACGCCGCGGTGGTGCTGAACCGGGTCCGTGAGGGCAAGGGCACCTTCGGCTACAACGCTGCGACGGGAGAGTACGGCGACATGGTCGAAATGGGCATCTTGGATCCCACCAAGGTGACGCGTCTGGCTCTGCAGAACGCCGCCTCGGTAGCGGGGTTACTGCTGACGACGGAAGTCATGGTTGCTGAGGCGCCGAAAGAAGAAGAGCATGCGCACGCGCCCGGCGGCGGCATGGGTGGCATGGGCGGCATGGACATGTAACGCCGGGTTTGCCGGGTACAGTCAAAAGAGAGCGGGCTTCGGCCCGCTCTTTTTTGTGCGCCCGGCATGGGCACGACCTCGAGGTCGTCTCAAGATTCGGAATTTTATGTACGCCAATCACCAACAAACAACTGATATTCATAATTTCCGTACTGTTTTTGCCTGCCTGATACCCGACAGTCGCCAAGGACGGCAACGGGTCGATATTTGCCGGACGCCGACCGTCCCGGGTTCGTCGTGCTGAGTGGCAGGTTCGGAGGAGCAAATCGGTCGCTGATCGGCCAACTTCTGCCGGTCACCATGCTGAAATGACCGCCCAATACCTGACGTTGGTCGCCAAGCTGAGGCGCGTGGACGACCATGGGTTACGGTGGTTTGTGAACTTCAACCGTGATATGCGACAGCCCTTTGAATCGTTGCAAGGCCGCGTGATAGAAGGCCGGTCCGCGCTGCGGTACCCCGCTCACCACCGACACGATCGCGCCGAAGTGACCAGGTCCCAGACGCCAAATATGCAGGTCAATCAATTGATCGCCCGCCGTATCGACAGCCGCGCGGACCTTGTTCGCCATCGATTCGCTCGGATTCATGTCGAGTAGAATCGCCCCGGTGTCGCGCACCAGACCGTAAGACCAGTTGGCGATTACGAGGGCGCCTAAAATACCGGCGAGCGGATCCATCCACAGCCAACCAAAGCCGCGAGCAAGGCTCAAACCGGTGATGGCGAGAACGGATACCGCGGCGTCTGCCATGACGTGAATGTATGCCGCGCGAATATTGTGATCTCGGGCATCCAGGCCGTGCTCGTGGTCATGCTCCTCGAATTCGACGCTGTGTTCGCCGCTTGGCAATGTCACCAACGCCCTAAACGCATGAGGTTCGGGGATCGGGTCCGTGGACTCGAGGTATCCGGACTTCTGTGAGAATTGAAATGTTTGTCGCGTGCCGTTCGGCCGAATTGTCGTCACCGTCACGAGCTCGGCCGGCAACACCTCCTCGCGATGCTCGGATTGAAGGCGAAAGACCGGCTGGACGCCGTCCTCAACGATGGATAACATCAACACGCCGTCGAGCGTATCGATGGGCGTCGAATCCTCGTGACCGTCGCCGATGTGCTCCCCGTGTCCGTGACGGTGCCCATGCTGATGGTCCCCACCGCTCAGGAGCCACGCACTGGCAATATTGACCAGGAGCCCCACCACCGCGATCGGGATCGCCTCACGAAAATGAATCGGTATCGGTGACAGAATGCGCGCGATCGCCTCATACCCGATCAGCAAGGCAATCATCGCAAGAATGACGGCGCTGGTGAATCCCGCCAAGTCCCCTAACTTGCCGGTACCAAACACAAAGCGTCGGTCCTTGGCATGCTTTCGTGCATAAGAGTACGCGAGGGCCGCGATCAACATGGCGCTTACATGGGTCGACATATGCAAGCCATCAGCGACGACAGCTAGGGAACCGAACAGGCTCCCACCGACGATTTCAACCACCATCATCACGCCGCAGAGAACAATCACTGCCCACGTCTTGCGTTCGTTCTTCTCGTGACCGGCACCGAGAAATACATGCTCATGACTACGGAAAAGATCATTCGATGCGCTCATGTTTCCTCACCCGGTCAACCCTTCGTGTCCTGGTAGAAATATTAAAACCGCCACGACAATCCGCCGAAGAACCCGCGTCGCTGTCCGTACTGAGGCGCAAAGACACCGATGCCTGATCCGCTCCGAATTTGATAGACCTTGTCGGCCACATTGATGACAGCGAGGCGCGCAGTCAGCGGACCGGAGCCGGCGATTTCAAAGCCATGAGTCAAGCCAAGATTGACCTGGGTATAGCTCGGAACGTGATCACCATTCGGGATGGTGCTGCCGTCAGGAAGCGTGAGACTCTGGCGCAATCCCGTACCGAATATCGAATCGACGCTGAAACGAGTTCCCAACCACAAGTAGGAGACCCCACCCGAAGCGGACACTCGCCCCTCGTGATCGAGGTGGATATAGTTACTGGCAATGTAGTTGAGATCGTCCTGGGAAAAGTTGAACTGCGCCGACTCGATACTCTTGCCATGGGCGGCCTGCCACGCGGAATTCAAATAGGCGGCAAAATTGCTGATCGTATAGTTGACGGTGAATTCCACGCCTCCAATCAGGCCGTAGCGGTAATTGAACGGCGTGAGAATGATCGGCGCGCCGAACTGCCCTTCGTCGATCAAATGTTGCGCCTGCTCGTAAAAACCGTCGGCACCGAGGATAAGAGTTCTATCGAGTAGCTTCTGCTGCACACCCAGGTCGTAGTAATTGGCGCGCTCGGCGATCGGGGGTGTGTCTTGCGTCACGGAGCCCGGCGGCACCGCGGTGGTGCCTGCAAATTTTGTGAAAGTTTCGGAACCGACCAGCTCGAACGGAGGCGGGGTGTAATAGCGCGAGTAGCCGCCATGCAACGTCGTGTCTGTCGGGAACTCCCAGACGAAGTTGACGCGCGGGCTCAACTGCCCGCCGCTGGAATATGCGCTGTAATGATCGTAGCGCAATCCATAATTTAACGTGAAGGGCGTCCAAGGTTGCCATTCATCCTGCAGATAGACACTCTCAATCTGCTGCACCTGTGTGCCGTTGTCGATGACGGACAAGGGCACATTGCTGGTCTGCGCACCAGTTGCATCGATCGGCAGAACCTGCGAACTCGTATCGCTCTTGGCGCTGTCGTGCTGATAATAGAGGCCGGTGCGCACGGTGTGCGTTGCGCCGAGTTTGTAAGCGGCGTCCGTTTGCCACCCGACGGCCGTATCACTCTTGAACGCATCCTGAGCGATGCCGTTATAGAGGATATCCCCAACCCAATCAGGCTCGAAATGCAAGCTCGTGTAGCGGGCAGACAGCGAGGTCTGCCAGTTGAGCGCGCCTTCGGAATGTTGCCAGCTGACGATTGCGTACTCCGCGAGCTCGTGCTGAGACTCGTTCAAATCATTGCTCAGAAACGAGGTTTGACCGTTGACATCCAGTCCCAGCGAGGGCTGCAGACCTACCTGGTTCGGTATCTGGAACTCATCGTCCGAGATGCCCATGATCAGCGACAGGCGGTTGTTGGTATCGATGATGTTCTCGAAATAACCAAAGCCCTGAATCTGGGTCGTGTGATCATGGAGCGGATTGGAACTCCCATCGGGCGATTCGATGCCAAGATTGTTCTGCTTGTAAGCGCCGTTTACATAGTAGGTGTATTTGCCGTCGCTGCCGCCGTATTCGGCGGCCGGCTGAAACGTCGAATGGCTGCCGCCGTAAACCGATACCTCCCCGCCGGGTGCGAGCAGGCCGCTGTTGGTGCTCAAATCGATGATACCGGCGGTTCGCAGACCGTACTCCGCCGGCAGCGCGCCCGTAATCAGTTTCAACGAAGAAATCAGCCATGGACTCAACGTCTGGCTGAAAACGCTGATGCCCTCGGGCAGGATGATGCCGTTCAACCGGTATTGCAGGTCGTTGTGGTCGGCACGCACGTGGATCTGTCCGAAGGAGTCCTGCACCACGTCCGGGGCCCGGAGCAGGATCTGGCTGAGCGAGTTATTGTCACCGCCGGGTATCGCCTTAATCGCCTCGTTATCGATCGTATAAGTCGATGCACCGGTCTGGGTCTCGATGCTGGTACGAGCTTCGTTCAAGCGCTGCGCAGTGACCTGAATCTCCTTGAGCTGGGCCGGAGGTCCGGCATTCGATGAAACAGATGCATCAGCGGTTGCCGGCATCGAATCGGAGGCATCGGCAAATGCCGAAGCGCCTGTCGCGATCAAAACGAGCGCGGCAGCAGCACAAGACGCTGCGGGCGCACTTGGAAAACTAGACATCAGAATTACTCCCCAAAAGCTGAATGAATGCGAACCGCTGCCGATTGCTCGGGCAGTTCACTTCGCGAGGCAAAGATTCAGCTTAGAGAGGGAGGTCCGCGGCTACGCGGTCGAGGAACGGCGGCATCGATCGCCAAATATCGGGGCTCTGAACTGAGTTCCAGAGCGAAGCGAACGAGGAGAGGGAGTATGAAACGAATGACTAAAAGCCGGGGTGACAACTTGCGCAAAGGCGGGACAAAGTACGCAGATCGTATCTGCGGCCCCGTTCGACTGCACTCGCAGCTCGCCGTTGCCCGCACCGGAGACATGACTGAGTTCGTGAACCACAGCACCTTGCTGCGCCACCATCAGCAACAGTAAAAGGCCCAGGCTCTTAAACAGTTGTCGCATTCTGATATGAATCGACCATTACCCCGAATCGGACTTCGTAACGCTACCAGAATACTTTGGAATTTGCAGTATCTGTGGCGGACGGACGAGAGTGCGACCCTGTTTCACAGGGATCGACGAGTCGCATGGCAGAGCTATGTGTACTGCCTGCGACTGCCTGCGCCTGAATTTGACTGCCCCAGAGCTGCCGCGGGTGATCGGCCGGAGAGGGTCGATGACGCTCATTCGAGGACCGTGCCTAATTCAGCACTGTTAAACGGGGTTCTGAGGCAAAAAATGCCCGTCGCAAAACTTAACCGTCGTGCAACGCGAGAAAAGCCCCGCCGGCATCGTCGGCGGGGCCCACCCGTCAGTACTCGTGTGGCAACAGGATCGTGTTGTTGGTGAAGTAGAGCGTGATGCCGTCGATCGGGAAGTCCGTGTACTCAATCGGCTTGCTGAAGATCACGTGGCCGTTGCCGTCGTCGCAGGTCAGCACGCCGGTTTGATCGGCGTTCACCGTGAGCTTCCATACCCGGAAGCTTTCGGCAGCGACGCGCTTGTCGTGCGGCTGAATGATCGCGATCTCATCGAGGAGCCAGTACGCTCCGGCCTGGTCGGCGACGTATTTGGCGCCATCGGTGAAAAGAACCTTGCGGTTGATCCCGTGGCGATACCAGTTCTCGCTGCCAGTGAATTGCGCCAGGGCGGCTGCGTTCAGTGTTTTGGTCATGGTCGACATCGTCGTTCTCCGGTATTTTCGGGCGGGATTGCCCGAGTCCAGAGGGGTCCCATCGCAGCGCAGCCGTCACAGGCTGGCCTTGAGGCCACCCGGCGAGTAGAGGAACGCGCGAAGCGCGTGAGCAACGGAGCGCCTTGATCGGCGAGAACGATGGGCTAGGATCTAGAGAAAAGGCAAGCCCCATTTTTCCTGTATTTGCTCGTTTTCGTGCAACGGGAGAAAAGCCCTGTCGGCGACGCCGGCGGGGAAAAAGTGGTCAGTACTCACTCGGCAACAAAATCGTATCGTGGGCGAAGTAAGCGGTGATGCCGTCCGACGGGAAATCGCTGTACTCAATTTCCGGGGGTATCAAGTTAAGGGGTAGGGTGCGATCGCCGCTGTAATCGAATCCTAGGCGGTCGATTTTCTACTCAGGTCGAAAAAAATGCAGCATGCCGCAGAAAACCGCCGAGCCGAAGGCCGGCGGCGACGCGTGCGGCTCTCAGGACTCGGGATTCGCGCTGTGAAGCGCCCTGTACCATGCCCAATACTCTGAAAGACGAAGTCGGTATCGAGCGATGTTGAACTCATTCAGCCGCTGGAATTCCTGCATCACCAGCTTAACGAAGCTCGATAGGTCGCGGGATTCGGCGTTGCGCTCCGCGAGAACGCGGATTTCCTCGTCCGTAGGCCGCTTCTTCTCGAGCACGATCTGCCTCATCACATCCGCAAGCGCTTCTCGATATCGCATGCGGAACCGGTCCGGCTCTGCAACCGAGTCCCGAACGACGACGTATCGCTGGCAGGACCGCTCATATGCCCACACAAATACGTCCCGCAGGAGATCTACGCGGGTCATCTCGTACACGCCGAGTGTTCCAGCGATGTACGCGCGTTCGGGCACGTCGACGAATGACAACGGGCAGAGATCGGCCCGAATGAGCGGAATATTGGCGGCCAGGCGTGAGACGCGCTTGTTCACATCCTCGAAGGGCTGCAAGTACGGCAGATGCACCATCAGGAAGAACGCCTTCTCAAAAGGATCGCCAATCGAGCCGGCTTTCGAAAGGATGAGCGAGAAGTACTCCTCGATCACCTGCGGTACCGCGGGGGGTGTGTAGACTGTGCCGGTGATGTCTACAGGCCTGCGGCGCAGGCGGCCTGAGCCTTCCGGATCGGCCATCAGATTTTCTGAGAGTAATGCATGCAAGTTAAGCAGAGTGAAGCGATTGATTCCAATGTCGTCTGCGCTGTCCTCCACAAGCAGCTCAATGGCTTTCTTGTGATTCAGGATCATCTGCGTTTCTTTCGCGTCCTTGCCTTCGGCTTCCTGGCCGAACTGAATGAGGCGCTCGGTATCGAGTCGACTGTAGGTATTGCCTTCGAGGCGACTTGAGGCCCAGGAAAGATCGATCAGGAAGCGACTGAGGATGTCGCGAGCGAACGTTCCGGTCGCCCTGTGAGCCTCGATCGGTTTGCCGATCTTGTGAAGATGGACTTTGATCTTGTCTCGAATGTATGCGCTCTTGTTGGGTACGTAGTCATCGAGCAGAATTCGTTCATAGCCTCGCGGTGTTCGGGCCGCTGCCGGCCTGGAAACGTACGCGAGAATGTCGCGCGCGATCGAAGAAAGGTCGATTGTGACGACGCCTTCGGGCGTTTCGAACTGTCCAGCTGACTCCGCGGCCTTACCCGACGGAGCGATGGTGGCGGGCAGAGCACCGCTTGCTCGTCCTTTGCCCTGGAGGGGATTGAGTTCCAGCGCCGTCGGCGCCGGTCCGTGCACATATCGAGTCGACCTCGCCTCGCCGCGACGATGAATGCGGTCTGCCGCAAGCAAGTCCGAGATCCGCCGACTGAGAGTGCGGCGAGTGATGGAACCGCGAAGCTCCCTCTGCAACTGCAGGAGGGACAGACCGGCCGGGTGCCGAAGCAGGACGTCCGCAACCCGCTGAAGTTCGGTTTCAGTGACTCGCTTGGGCATGGGTCACTGTATTTGGCACAATAAAATTCTATTTGGCAAGATATGCTTTAACTAACTGTTTCAAAAAGGTTTTTATTTGGCGCATAAATAATTTATCTAGCCATAAAAACGCTCAAATCATTGTTTCTCATATGATTCTAAATGGCCCACAGAAAGCGACCGCACCGATACGACCGCTCACTCCTTGCTGAGTTCGTGACCGCTCGCGACGGCCAGCCCCACCGATACCACTACGTCCAAAGCCGCAACCTTCCGAAAGTCTGAACGCACACGTTGCGCTAGCCGGCTCGTCGAATCCGATACCACTACAGCCGCATCCCGCGCACGCGTAACGTCCGTGTAGAAGGACCGACGGTCGGTCGTGCGCGAATGGGTGTCCTTCTCCAAGATGACGCGCGAGGCGTCCAGGCCTTGTGCGCTGTGGCCGGTCACTGCGTAGCTGTAGTCGAGCGATAACACTCGATCGCGCACAAACCTCAAATTGCTGCCATCCGATCGGCGTATCGTCAGCGCGTCGGCGCTGATCTCTCCGACGACTCCGTGCTCCCTGTTCCGGTAGCCTGCGTCGGAATTCGTGCCGGTAAATCGGACCCGCTCGCCGGCGGCTACTTCGAGACCTTCCACTACGCCAACAGACCAGCCTTTCCCGCTCAGCCTCCGCGGCGACATGGTGCGGTGTGTGCCGTCCGGCAGTGTCACAATCATCGCGTCTGAGAAGACGCGCTCCACTTGCGCCGTGTCACCGCGGCGGGCCCCGAGACTTCTATAATCTTTCTCGAAGCGGATGGCGAGACCCGGTTGATACGTTTCGAGTCGCTTCTTTTGCGCCGCGGTCATGTCTACGCCACGAAAGACCCGAATGTACTCACCGGAGCCCGCAAGCCCAAGCTCGGCTCGAACGCGCTCGTTGATGTCGCGCCGCGCTTCATGAGAGCCCGTTAGCAGGAGCGTCCGCGCCTGGTCTGACGGCGACAGTGCGCCGAAGTCGCGCGCCATGCGCCCGTGGCGCGCGGCGGCGTCCTGTTCCTGGATAACTGGCAGCAGCTGCAGAGCCCGTGCGGGCTCGCGCACTGATAGCCGCGCCGCCTTAGCCAATGTCGGTTCACGCTGTCTGACCATCTCGGACAACTCCGCGGTCTGCATGCCTTGCTGTTGCAATTGGGCGAAACCCCGGCCCGCTTCCACCGACTCGTATTGATAGACATCGCCGACGAGCACCGCTCGAGCGCCGGCCCGCTCAACGCGCTCGAGCACGGCGCGAAGGGTTACGGTGCCGGCAAGCCCCGCCTCATCGAGCACCACCACCGAGCGCGGTGTCAGCGTCGATTCTGCATTCCGATCCAGAAGCCAGCGCTGCACGGTCTGTGATTCGATGCCGGATTTCTTCAACGCACGCACGGCGCTGTGCGACGGAGCGAGTCCCACAAACTCGAAACCCTCGCGCTCGGCGAGATCCCGGGCGACTGTTAGCGCCGTCGTCTTTCCCGTGCCGGCGAGTCCGTTCACGCCGATGATCCGATTTCGCGTTGTCAGGATGAGCTCGACGAGCGAGCGCTGGCCGGCATTAAGACTTGAAGAAACGGACGCTTCCGTGGCGCGCGGCACCGCCATGGCGATCGCCGGAATAGCATCGCGTCCTTCCAGCTCGATCGTCAGGAGTCGCTCCTCCGCCTCAATCGCTGTACGCGTGGCGAGCCATTGAACCGCGGTGTCCTGCACAAGGTCGCCCGTACCGATCCGCCGATCCAACTCCGCGGTGATCGCCTGACTCGTTACCGCTCCGCGTGCGGCGCGCAGAGCCTGCACGAGCGCATCGCGTCGGCTGAACGCGGACTCCCGTTCGCTCAGGTGCTCGATCGCAAAGCGGACGGCATCACGGGCGAATTCGCTCTCCGGGACCGCGGGGAGAGGCGGCCCCTCCGTCGGCAAGTGCTGCACCAGCCCAACATATCGACCACGTTCCATCCACTCTGCACGTAGAGCTGCGTGGTCGTAGTCTTTCTTCGCTTCGCGTGTCGAAAGCGCCGCCCTGCGCTTTGCCGCCGGCGTTGAGGTCTCGCGCGTCATCCCTTCGGATTCAAGCTCTACCTCCACTTCGCGTGATCGCCTGCTGAAATGCTCTATTTGCGCTCGCGTGAGATGTGCCAGCTCGGGATTGCCATGCTTGCCGATCGTGATGCCGTAGCCCAAATCCTTCGCCCCCTTCGCCAGCTCGGACAAGTAGGGTTCGTACATGAGCCGCTGCTCTTTGAACATCTCGGCGTTTTCGATCGATCGCCATTGACCGTCCGCGCGGCGTGTAAGGTTCAAGACGACGACGTGGCTGTGAAGGTCCGGATCGCCCGCACGGCTCGTCGCGTGCTCGAACTGAGCGATGGCGGCGGAGCGCGTGAATTCCAGCCGCATGGTGCCGCGCTCCGTCACGCGCGTTGCGATGGTCGCTTCGATCCGTCGCCGTGCGATGGCCACGGCCGAGCGATGCACATCAATCAGCCGCCTATCGCCGTTGACCAGCGCTTAAATGCTGTTGTTCAAGGTGAACACGGGATGCCGGGATCGAGAGGTGTGCGGCCTCAAGTGGGACGATGAGGTGAAGGTGCCGGAGCTCGATACCTCTGTGTTCATCATTCCGGGAGACAGGGTCAAGAACGCACAGGACCGACTGATCGTCTTGAACCGGATTGCCCGATCAGTGGTGGAGGCGCAGAGAGGCCAGCACCCGGAGTATGTGTTCACCTTCGTACCGAAGCGAGGCAAGGCCAAACCAGGTGAGCATCAGGAAGTGCCGACCCCGGTGCTCGTGTTTCGGATGAACAACTCGGCGTGGAAGAGCGCGCGAGTGCGGGCAGCCGACAAATGGGAGGAACAGACCGGCACACCGGCGCCGGAGGGGTTTCGGAGAGTGCGCGTGCACGATCTGAAGCACACCTTCGGCCGAAGGCTGCGGGCAGCAGGAGTGTCGTTCGAGGACCGCCAGGACCTGCTGGGCCACAAGAGTGCGCGAATCACAACGCACTACTCGGGGCCTGAGCTCTCAAGCCTCATTGCGACTGCGGAGAAGGTCTGCGATGACACAAAGTCACCCAAAGTCCCCACAAGCATCTGTTTGCGTCGGAAGTCGGGTTGACTAAATGGCTGATGTTGTTTGTAAATTTGGTGCCGGCTGAGGGATTACTCGGCGCTGCGCGCCTCGCCCCTTCGGGGCCGCCGTCGAAGATGACGGCGTTCAACTCGGCCAAAGGCCGAGTTAGTACTCGGCGCTGCGCGCCTCGCCCACTCGCTTCGCTCGGGGCCGCCGTCGCTACGCTCCGGCGTTCAACATCGCTGCGCGACGTTGTCGAACCCGGCTTGTTTTCTGTCGGGGGTTCGAAGTGAGGCCGATGTGCGGTGGAACGTAATTTTGCGGTTCTCGGACCTTTATGCGGGGTCTGCCGGCTGAGGGATTCGAATAGGCACCATAACAAACTGTTTTGTAAGCGTTTATCAAGACAATTGAGCCGAGTTACCCCCAAAAGTTACCCCGCGAGCGGGCCAGAAATTATTGGACCCAGTTGGACGTCTGTGTATCTCGGGGCGGAACCACAGGCATCGCGCGTCCGGCCAGGGGCTCGAACCGCTCACGCAGCCTTTAACAGGAAATCTACATGAATGGCGTCATACGGAAACACAACGCCACCTTCCTTGGGCCTTTCCAAAACGCCCACCCGTAGCAGAACATGAACATCGCTGTGGACGGCGCGGACATCGCGTTTCGCCCGGCGTGCAATCTCGCGAATAGCCATCGGCCCCTGACCGGCCATCAACTTGAGCAGCGCCCACCGTTTGGGCGTAAGGGTCCTCCAGAGAAGATCCTCAGATGCGAACGAAATGCGCGCTCCCTGTTTCTTGCCTCGAAATGCGGCCGATGCACGTCGCTGGGTGTCACCAACAGAAGCTACGCCGATTGTGACGGTGCTCACTTTCGCCTCCTACGCTTGTTCACTTCAGCCCAAAAGTCGGCTTGTAGAGCGTCAAGGCTGCTGAAGGTGTAAGGTGCCTCGAACTCATTGAGATGCATGTGATCGCCTTTGCCCGCTTCACTGTTGAAGCGCAACACGCAGCGCTGATTCGCGATGTAGGCCAAGCGGTACTTGAAGGCATGCCGGCTGTACGGTAGTGGCTGCGGTAGCTTCCAGATCACAATCGCTACGAATGCGCGACGACTCAATATCGGCCGTTCGCGCATCAGTAGCTCGGCCTTCATGTTGCTTACGATATCAACATTCAAATCATGTTGTCAATGAAAGCAACAGCCTGTCCCAAGTCCCCGATCGGGAACGGGTGCTTCGGAACAGCCATTTTGGCGCCCTGACCGTCTCGTTCGGGGCCGACGTGAGAAGTCCTTTATCGACGACGCTGGATGCTGCGCGCTGAAAGACCGCAATCGGCAACGAGTATCAGGCGCATCCCGGCCAAAGCGGAAGGTCAGTTGATTGAAATGACGTCCCCAAACGGTCATTCGGCCGCCGCCGGCGCTGCCACTGGTAAGGAGCTGAGCGTGCCGCCGCCTTGCGCCGCCGGGCGGACTGCGGCAGCTTAGGTGTATGCGCTGCCTTGGTCCATCACCGCCCCGTGGGCATGATTAGTCGGCCTTTGCCTTGTCCAGCATCGCTTCCTGCAGCCTCTTGATGTCCGCGGGGGATAACTGCGGGCGGTCAATCTTGATCGTCAGCTTGTTGAGCTTGGCGGTCAGCGGGAACGGGGGCTTGTAGTCGGCATCGTTCACACCGGTCAGCGTGTCGGAGCCAATATCGAACGACTCGTCCCACTGCAGGATCATGGGCAGTGTCTTCGGCATCTGCAGGGTGTCAACCGCCTTGCCGTCGACCTTGAGCGTACCCGTGCCCGGACGGCCCAGGCCGCTGAAGTTGTTGAACGCAAGCGTGCCCGCTCCGAGCCCGTCGTACTTGAAGTCGAACTCGACCGTGTGCCTGCCGGGGGTGAGCGTGTCGGGTCCCGCCCACTTGATGCGCTCGAGATCGACCAGATTCCATAGAAAAACCGGCTTGCCTTTGAGCAAGTAGAGGCCGTATCCGCCAAAACGTCCACCCGAAGTCAGGATCATGCCCTCGGCGCCGCCCTGCGGCACGTCGATGTCTGCAGTGATGGTGTAGGAGGCATCCAGCAATTGGGGCGAGTCGCCCTGCGGCAGGCCCGTCATCGGCCGCGTGTAGATGAACTCGGTGCGGCCCGCGGTGATGTTTGGCCGCGGCGCGACAATTCGGGCCGCCACCGAGGCATCCATGGGGAAGACCTGGTATTTCTTCGCCTCGGCGATGAACTTCGTTTTCAGCTCCTCGACTTTCTGCGGGTACTTCGCCGCAATGTCGTCCGTCTGGTTCCAGTTCTTGTGCAGGTCGTAGAGCTGGAAGACCTGGTTGTTGAGCGGATCCGGGTTGGCCGGGCCGAAGGCCTGCCAGGGCGCGCGATTGACCTTGGTCGAGAGCAGCCAGCCGTCGTCGTACAACGCCCACTGGCCCATCATCTCGAAGTACTGCAACTTGTGCCGCGACGGCGCCTTGGCGTTCTTTTGGTCGAAGGTGTAGCGGAAGCTCGTCCCTTCCATCGGCGCCTGCTTGATGCCGTCGACGTACTCGGGTGCTTTGATGCCCGCAGCCTCAAGGATCGTCGGCACCACGTCGTTCACGTGCGTGAACTGGTCGCGAACACCGCCCTTGTCCTTGATCCGCGCCGGCCACGACACGACCATGTTCTGGTTGATGCCGCCCAACCGTGACGCGTTCTGCTTGAACCAGTCGAACGGTGTGTCGAACGCCCACGACCAGCCGGCCGACATGTGATTGTAGGTCTGCTCGGTGCCCCACACGTCGTACCACTTCATCTGCACGTCGACGGGCATCTCGTTGATGCCGTTGAAGAATGCGACCTCGTTCGGCGTCCCGAGCGGCCCGCCTTCGGCGCTGGTCCCGTTGTCACCGTTGATATAGATGACCAGCGTATTGTCGAGCCGGCCGAGATCCTGGAAGTGCTGGATCACGCGCCCGATCTCGTAGTCGCTGTAGGCGGCGTACGCAGCGAAGACCTCGACTTGGCGGATGAACAGCTTCTTCGCCTCGGGGCTGAGCTCGGCCCAGGGTTTCAGCACGTCCTTAGGCCACGGCGTAAGCGTCGCGTCCTGCGGGACGATGCCGAGCTTCTTCTGATTTGCGAAGATCCGCTCGCGCAGCTTCTCGTAGCCGTCGTCGAAGAGGTGCATGGCGCTGATCTTGTCCACCCACTCCTTGGTTGGGTGGTGCGGCGCGTGCGTCGCGCCCGGCGCGTACTTGATAAACATCGGCTTCGACGGGTCGGTCTGGTGGATCCGGGTGATGTAGTCGATGGCGTCATCGGCCATCCCGGTGACCAGGTTCCATTGACCTTCGTGCCCCTTGAACGGGAAGATCTGCGTCGTGTTGCGGAACAGGTTGGGCTCCCACTGATTGGTGTCGCCGCCGACGAACCCGTAGAAGTACTCGAAGCCCATGCCGGTCGGCCACTGGTCGAACGGCCCGACCTGGCTCGCCGCGAAGGCCGGCGTGTTGTGGTCCTTGCCGAACCACGCGGTCGCATAGCCGTTGTCGAGCAGGATGCGCCCGATGGTCGCCTTGTCCTTCGGGATGATCGAGTTGTAGCCCGGGAAGCCGGTCGACTGCTCGGAGATCACGCCGAAGCCTACCGAGTGGTGGTTGCGGCCGGTGATCAGCGCGGCGCGCGTCGGCGAGCACAGCGCCGTCGAGAACATGCGCGTATAGCGCAGTCCCTCGCCCGCGATCCGGTCCATCGTCGGCGTCGGGATCACGCCGCCGAACGTGCTCGGCACGCCGAAGCCGGCATCGTCCGTGATGATCAGAAGCACGTTCGGTGCTCCCTTCGGGGGCACGACGCGTGGCGCCCACCACGGCTTTGACCGCAGGGCGTCGTCCTTGATCACACCGCCGAACGACGGGTCCGGCGGGGGAAGTTGCCGACCGCTGATGCTGGTGGTGGCGCCGGGTTCCCCGAGCGTGCCGGTCACCTGCTGCGCCGATCCAACCTGCCAAAGCGATACGAAGAAAGCGAGAGAGACCAAGAATCTGGCTGGGTGACCTGTATTCATCGCATCCCCTGTAACCGTAAGATTTTGCAGCGTGTAAATCGGGCAAGCAAAATGAATTATAGGATACGAATTGCGGCAGATGTAACCCGGTGGACCGAGGTCGTACGGGTTGTTAGCGCAAGGAAATCCAGGGTAGCACACGAGGGTTTGCGTAACGTGCCGTTTGTTATTTCGCTCCCCGATAGCCGTCACTTGCATCTGACGAGTAGGGGTCGAACCCGGTCTGATCGCCCCGATTGCCGCGCCGGCCGAGCACCCAACTGCTACCCGCCGTGACCTGCCGGTCATTGTTCTGAAAGGAGTGCCCTAATTTGACGTTGGTTGGCAAGTTGAATCGCTTAGACGATATCGCAGCGATGGGTAAGTCGATCGAACAGCGCGGTGGGGTAAACCTTGTTATACAGATGTTCAATAGAATATAACTGATTGATTTTATTTTGGTCTGCCGGCTGAGGGATTACTCCGCGCTGCGCGCCTCGCCCGCTCGCTTCGCTCGGGGCCGCCGTCGCTGCGCGACGTTGTCGA
Organism: uncultured Gammaproteobacteria bacterium; assembly: GCA_963813755.1. GTDB lineage: Bacteria > Pseudomonadota > Gammaproteobacteria > Steroidobacterales > Steroidobacteraceae > Bog-1198. The sequence continues at coordinate 130,668 of CAWEZY010000001.1, forward strand.
ACCGTCATTTTTTCTGTCGGGGGTTCGAACTCCGGCCGACGAGCAATGGCCGCCCATTTACTTCATTCGCATGCCTGTCGGGTTTTGCCCGCTGAGGGATTCGAATAAGCCACTTAACGCATTGATTCGTAAACGCTTAGAAAGACAGTCCGAGCGAGTTACCCCGAAAAGTTACCCCGGGAGTGAGCGCGATGTTATTGGACGGCGTTGGACGCCGGTGGACCTCGGCCAATGCGCGGCCACGCGCTATGAAATCAAAGAATGAGGAAACCGGTAGGCTCCCGATCTCGCGGAAAGATTGGCAAAGTGGCGCGTCGACGGATGGTCGGGTCCCTTTCGGGCGTCAGGCAACCTCCGGAATGAGCTTCATTCCAAGCGCCTTAACGACTTTCAATATCGTGCCAAGACTGGGATTGCCATCAGCCGACAGGGCCTTGTATAGGCCTTCACGAGTCATCCCCGTGTCCTTGGCCAGTCGGACCATGCCGTACGCTCTGGCAATATTGCCAAGGGCGACCGCAATGAAGGCCGGGTCGTCACCAGCCTCTTCCATGCATGCCTCGAGGTACGCCACCATGTCCGCCTCGCTCTTGAGGTAATCAGCGGTATCGTAGCGAGAGAATTTCTCTTTGATTCGCTTCTTCGTCGCCATCGTTCACTCCTTCCAGTCCGCGGCAATCTTGATGGCGCGTTTGATGTCGGCGGTTTGAGTCCGCTTATCGCCACCACAGAGAATCACAACGATCGTCGATCCACGTTGAATATAATAAACGCGATAGCCAGGACCGTAGTTGATCCTCATCTCGCTCACACCCGATCCGACCGGTCTCACGTCTCCAGGATTGCCGAGCGCCAGTCGATCGATCCGCGCCGCAATTCGCGCCATCGCCTGGGGGTCCTTCAGACTTGAAAACCAAGCGTCGAAGGTCCCTGACTTTACGATATCGCGCACATTTGGAGTGTAAACTATAGAGTACTTATTGTAAACTGTGGTTAACAGGCGCACCCACACTGATCCACCCTTTGGAGGGGTCTGCCGGCTGAGGGATTACTCGGCGCTGCGCGCCTCGCCCGCTCGCTTCGCTCGGGGCCGCCGTCGGGCAATGCCCTCCGGCGTTCAACGTCGCTGCGCGACGTTGTCGAACCCGCCTTATTTTCCGTCGGGGGTTCGAACTTTCGCCGATCGTCGGCGCTTACCTGCGTAGATCTTCCCGGTACATGACAGGATATGCCTGGGGACGGGCAGGGCAGGAACCGGGCCATCGACGATGGGCTGGGCGCAGCGACTGAAGCGGGTCTTCTCGATCGACGTCGAGCGGTGCGGGCGTTGCGAGGGCGCGGTGCGAATCATCGCCTGCATCGAGGATCCTGAAGTCATCGAGAGGATCCTGCGGCACTTGGGGCTCGGCGCCACCTCAGCCTGTATGCCATTGCCGCGCGCGCCGCCGGCGGTGGCAGTGGGGTGGGCGAAGCGGCGCGCAAGGTCGATGTGTCCTTCAAGGCCGAAGATTTCACACCGCCGAATACTATCCAGTGCCGCAAGCACTTCGCAGAAAGGTGGTTTATCCTTCCTGTCCCTCTGTCGTATCCCTCTGTTCTAGGCGCTCGGCGGCGGATGGTGGAACCGGTAGGGCAATGACCAGGAGAACCGGCAGTGAATGAGCTCACAACGAACCAGGGACACCTCGCGAGACGGCGTCTGATCATTGTCGTGGCCGTCGTGGGCGGACTGCTTGCGCTGCTGGTGGGCTGGCACCTGCTCGCCGGGCACTTCATCGCTCAGGCAATGGCCCACAACTCGCAGCCGCCGCAGACCGTAACCACGACGGTGGTCGGATACTCGGACTGGCAGCCGGAGATCAGCGCGGTCGGGAGCGTGCGCGCCGTCAAGGGCGTCGACATCACGACCGAGGTGACGGGACTGGTGCGCAGCGTCGACTTCCGCTCGGGAGAGGATGCCAAGCGCGGCCAGGTGCTGGTGCACCTCAATGCCGATGCCGACATCGCCACGCTCCACTCGCTCGAGGCGGCCGCCGATCTCGCCGCCACCGTGTACGCGCGCGACAAGATGCAGTTCGAGGCCCAGGCGATCAGCCAGGCGCAGCTCGATGCGGACGCGGCCGACCTCAAGAACAAGCGGGCGCAGGCCGCCGCCCAAGCGGCGCTGGTGGAGAAGAAGACACTGCGGGCGCCGTTTGAGGGGCGACTCGGAATCACAACCATCAACCCGGGTCAGTACCTCAACACCGGAGACAAGGTCGTCACCCTGCAGGAGCTCGACCCCGTCTACGTCGATTTCCGCCTGCCGCAGGAGCAGCTGGCGCAGGTGCACCCGGGACTCGAGGTGCGCGTGAGCCTCGATGCGTTCCCCGGCGAGACCTTCGCCGGCAAGATCAATGCCGTCGATCCGCTGGTCGATTCATCGAGCCGCAACTTCGAGGCGGAAGCCACCGTCGCGAACCCCGCGCACAAGGTGCTGCCCGGCATGTTCGTGCGCGTTGCGGTGCTTTCCGGCGCGCAGCAGCACTACCTGACGCTGTCGCAGACCTCGATCACCTTCAACCCCTACGGATCGACGGTGTTCCTCGTGCAGAAGGACGAGAAGGGCAAGCGCACGGCGCAACAGACCTTCGTTACCACGGGCCCGACTCGTGGCGATCAGATCGCGGTGCTCACCGGCATCAAGGAGGGCGATGAGGTGGTCACCAGTGGGCAGCTCAAGCTCAAGAACGGCACGCCGCTCGAAATCAGCACCCTGGCGCAGCCCTCAGACGCTGCCCACCCCAAACCCCAGGAGCATTGAAGGGCGCCGCCATGAAATTCACCGACCTGTTCATCGAGCGCCCGGTCCTCTCGGTCGTCGTCAGCCTGCTGATCCTGGTGTTGGGCGCACGCGCCGTATTCGAGCTGCCGGTCAGCCAGTATCCACAGACCGAGAACGCGGTGGTCACGGTCAGCACGACCTACTACGGCGCCGATGCCCAGACCATTGCCGGCTTCATCACCCAGCCGCTCGAGGCAGCGATCGCCCAGGCGCAGGGCATCGACTACCTGTCCTCCAACAGCGTCGCGGGCGTCTCGATCATCACCGCAACGCTGCGCTTGAACTACGACGCCAACCGCGCGATGACCGAGATCAATACCCAGGTCAATTCGGTTCGCAACCAGCTGCCGCCGGCGGCGCTGCAGCCGGTGATCACGGTGCAGATAGGGCAGCAGATAGATGCCATGTACCTGGGCTACTTCAGCGATACCATCCCGCCGAACAGCACCACCGACTATCTGCTGCGGGTGGTGAAGCCCAAGCTCGACTCCATCGATGGCGTGCAGACCGCCGAGATTCTCGGCGGCCGCACCTTCGCGCTGCGCGCCTGGCTTGACCCGCAGCGGATGGCCGCCCGCGGAGTCTCCGCCGACGATGTCTACGCGGCGCTCGGCTCCAACAACTACCTCGCCGGCGTCGGCCAAACCAAAGGGCAGATGGTGAGCGTCGACCTGAAGACGAACACCGACGTGGAGTCGCTCGATGAGTTCCGCCACCTGGTGATCAAGCGGCAGAACGGCGCGCTGGTGCGGCTCGAGGACGTCGCCAACGTGGTGCTGGGCGCCGAGAACTACGACTTCAACGTGGCTTTCAGCGGCCAGCGCTCGGTATTCATCGGCATCAAGGTGGCGCCGCGCGCCAACATACTCGACGTCGCCGCGCGGGTGCGCGCTGCGCTTCCCGATATCGCGGCGCAGCTGCCGACCGGGGTGACGCAGAAGCTCGCCTATGACGCGACGAAGTTCATCACGAGCTCCATCAAGGAAGTCATCAAGACTCTGGTCCAGGCGCTCGTCATCGTCACGGTAGTTATCTTCCTGTTCCTCGGCAGCCCGCGCGCGGTGGTGATACCGGTCGTGGCCATGCCGCTGTCCCTGGTCGGCTCCTTCTTCCTCATGCAGGCGCTCGGCTACTCCATCAACCTGCTGACGTTGCTCGCGCTGGTGCTCGCGATTGGACTCGTGGTCGACGACGCCATCATCGTGGTCGAGAACGTCGACCGGCACCTGAAGGAAGGAGTGTCGCCGTTCAAGGCGGCGTTGCAGGCTGCGCGCGAGCTCGGCGGACCGATCATTGCCATGACCATCGTGCTGGTGGCGGCCTATGTGCCCATTGGTCTTCAAGGCGGGCTCACCGGCGCCCTGTTCACTCAGTTCGCATTCACGCTGGCCGGGGCCGTGACCGTCTCGGCCGTGATCGCGCTCACCCTCTCGCCGATGATGTGCGCGAAGGTATTCCGCAGCGAGCAGGAGGAGGGCCGCTTCACGCACTTCCTTGACCGCACCTTCAACCGGCTGCGCGATCGCTATTCGCGCAAGCTCTCGAGCTGGCTCACTACCTGGACGGTGGTGATCGTGTTCGGCGCGCTCATCCTGCCCGGCGTCGTCTATCTCTTCATGACCTCGAAGGCCGAGCTGGCGCCGCAGGAGGACCAGGGCATTGTACTCGAGGCGACCACCGGTCCGCCGGATGCGACGCTCACCCAGATGCAAGCCTATTCGGATGCCGAGTTCACGATCGCCAAGAAACTTCCCGAATATCAGCAGATGTTTCAGCTGACCGGCTCGCCCACGGTGAACCAGGGCTTCGGCGGCGTGCTGTTCACGCCCTGGGAGGAGCGGCACCGCGGCGCCGCCGAGCTGCAGATGCTGCTTCAGAACGAGTGGAACAAGATCCCGGGCGCCCGCGTCGCGGCGTTCCAGTTCCCGGCGCTCCCCGGCTCGCAGGGATTCCCGATCCAGTTCGTCATCACCACCACCGAGCCGATCGAGAACCTGAACGAGGTCGCGACTGCGGTGCTGGACAAGGCACGCTCGAGCGGCATGTTCTGGTTCATCGACGCGGATCTGAAGCTCGACAAACCGCAGCAGACCGTGAACGTCGACCGCGACATGGTCAGCGATCTCGGTCTCACGCAGCAGAGCGTGGGCGGCGCGCTGGCCGCGGCCCTGGGTGGCGGCTACGTGAATTATTTCTCGATCGCCGGCCGCTCCTACAAGGTCATCCCGCAGGTGCTGCAGGTCGATCGCCTGAATCCCGACCAGGTGCTCGACTACTACTTACACTCCGGCGACGGCACGTTGATCCCGGTGCGCACCATCGCGACCCTCAAGACCTCGACCGTGCCCGAAACCATCAGCCACTTCCAGCAGCTCAATGCCGCGACCATCGGCGGAGTCGCGGGGGTGGCCGAGGCGGACGCGCTCGAGTTCCTGCGCGACACGCTCAAACAGGTCGCGCCCGCGGGCTACAACGCCGACTACTCGGGCGAGTCCCGGCAGTACATGCTGGGCTCGGGCAGCTTCGTGTACACGCTGCTGTTTGCGCTAGTGATCGTCTATCTCGCGCTCGCCGCGCAGTTCGAGAGCTTCCGCGATCCGGCCGTCATCCTGGTGTCGGTGCCGATGGCGCTGTTCGGCGCGCTGATCTTCATCAACCTCGGGGTGCTCGGTCTCACCCTCAACATCTACACGCAGGTGGGACTCGTCACGCTCCTCGGCCTCGTCAGCAAGCACGGCATCCTCATCGTGCAGTTCGCCAACGAGCTGCAGCGCAGCGGCCACGCCAAGCTGCGCGCCATCGAGGAGGCGGCGGCGGTGCGGCTGCGCCCGATCCTGATGACGACCGCCGCGATGTGCTTCGGTGTAATCCCGCTTGTGATCGCCTCGGGCGCGGGAGCCGCGGGCCGACGTAGCATGGGTGTGGTGCTCTTCACCGGGCTCGCCATCGGCACTCTGTTCACGCTGTTCGTCGTGCCGGCGATGTACGTGTTCATCGGTGCCGACCACGGGCACGAGGCGCGCGCCCAGGGTCACGAGGATGGTAGCGCGCTCGAGCCGGCGCCGAGCACCTGAGAGGGGCCACGACCATGATCGACGTGTACTACTGGGGCACGCCCATCGGACTGAACATCAAGCTGTTCCTGGACGAAGCGGGGCGCGACTTCGCGACTTCGCGATTTCGCCCTGAAGCTACGAGACGTTGTGGGCATTGACGTTTTCGAAAAAGAGCTCGATGCCAAGGCTGCGAACGTCGACACGGAAAGTCTATTCAACACGGGCAGTATACGTGAACAGCGCCAGCCGACCATGCCCTGCCGGGAGAAGTGCGTGTGAACCGGCGTACAACTTTGACCAGCTTTTGAACGGACCGGCGTCGAACCGTGGCCAGGTGTTCACCTGACAAAATCAATGATAATCCGGTAGTTGAATCGCACCAGCCTAGTCAAGGTTGAACGCCGGTCGCTGATCAAACTTGGAAGCCTATGCACAGCCGGCGTGCGGTGGAACGTAACTTTGCGGTGCTTGGACCCTTATGCGAGGTCTGCCGGCTGAGGGATTACTCGGCGCTGCGCGCCTCGCCCACTCCGCTCGGGCCGCCGTCGAAGACGCCCGGCGTTCAACGTCGCTGCGCGAAGTTGTCGAACCCGTCATTTTTTCTGTCGGGGGTTCGAACTCCGGCCGACGAGCGATGGACCGCCATTTTACTTCATTCGGATGCTTATGCGGGGTTTGCCGGCTGAGGGATTCGAACCCCCGACCTACGGTTTACAAAACCGTTGCACTACCACTGTGCTAAGCCGGCATTTTTGGCCACGGGAACTCAAGTCTGTGCCGCCGGCGCATTCTACCGTACCCGCCGGCGACCGCGGTATTGGACGCAAAGTCGCGGCGGGTATATACGTCCAGCAGCATGCAACCGAGCAAAAAGCCGCCGGCAATGAGCTACGTATCGGGCACCTGCGAGCGGCCGCTGCTCTATCGCACCCTCGACGGCGTTCTCAAAGCTGCGGCGCAGGAACACCCGGACGGCGCCGCACTCGTGGTGCCGTACCAATCGGTACGATGGACTTTCGCGCAACTCGATCGCCAGGTCGAGCGCGCCGCGCGCGGGATGCTGGCGTGCGGGCTCAGACCGGGCGAGCGTATCGGTATCTGGGCGCCGAATTGCGCCGAGTGGCTGCTCACGATGTTCGGCGCGGCGCGCGCTGGCCTGATATTGGTCAACATCAATCCCGCCTACCGAACCACGGAACTCGAATTCGCACTGCGCCTCGTCGGTTGCCGCGCGCTGGTCTTCGCGCGGCAATTCAAGGCCGGCGACTACTCTGAGATGCTGGGCTCGTTGATCCGCGAACTTCGCTCAGCCGCGCCAGGACAATTGTATTGTGCGGCCTTCCCGGAGCTTCGTCTACTCGTACAACTCGGCAATGAGCCGCTGTGCGGCGCGCTATCGTTCGACGATCTCATGATCGCAGGGCACGATCTCGACGATGCCGAACTGCAGTCGATCGAGAACGACCAGGATGCGGACCGGATCTACAATATCCAGTTCACGAGCGGCACCACGGGCACGCCGAAGGGCGCGGCGCTCACGCACTTCAACATCGTCAACAACGGTTTCTTCGTCGGTGAAGGTATGCGGCTCACCGCCGCCGACCGCGTGTGCATACCGGTGCCGCTGTACCACTGCTTCGGCATGGTCTTGGGCGTGCTCGCGGCCATGACACATGGTGCGGCGAGCGTGTTCCCCGGCGAGGGATTCGAGCCGTTGGTGGTGCTCGATACGGTCTCGACCGAGCGCTGCACGGCGCTTCTCGGGGTGCCGACCATGTTCATTGCGGAACTGGAGCAGCCGCGGTTCGCCGAATTCGATCTGTCATCGCTGCGTACCGGCATCATGGCCGGATCGCCGTGTCCCATCGCCGTGATGCGCAGGGTGGTCGCCGAGATGCACATGCCGCAGGTGACGATCTGCTACGGCATGACGGAGACCAGTCCGGTGAGTTTCCAGACCCAGCCCGATGATTGCCTCGACCGGCGCGTCAGCACCGTCGGACGGGTGCATTCGCACGTGCAGGTGAAGATCATCGACACGCACGGGCGCGTCACACTGCGCGGCATCCCCGGCGAATTGCTGACCCGAGGCTACAGTGTAATGCGCGGCTATTGGGCGGATCCCGAGCGGACTCGGGAAGCGATCGACGAAGGCGGCTGGATGCACACCGGCGATTTGGCGGTCATCGACGAGGAGGGCTATTGCAACATCGTCGGTCGCGTGAAGGACATGGTCATCCGCGGCGGGGAGAACATTTCACCGCGGGAAATCGAGGAATTCCTGTATCGACATCCGGCGGTATTCGACGTCGCCGTGGTCGGCGTGCCCGACCCGAAGTATGGAGAGGCCGTTTGCGCCTGCATTCGGCTGCGCGACGGCATGACGGCCACTGAGGAAGAGATCCGGGAGTTCTGCCGCGGCGCGATTGCGCATTACAAGGTGCCCCGCTATGTGCGCTTCATGGAGAGTTTTCCGCTTACGATCAGCGGCAAGGTGCAGAAATATTTGATCCGCGAGCACCTGCGCACCGAGCTCAATCTCGTGGAGCAGGCGCACGCCTAAGGGCAAGCTGTCGGCCGTGCCTCTTGCCTACGCCGCCGGCAGGGTGGTGGGCGAGGGCTGTTTCGTATACCACCATCCCGCGCCTGCGGAAATCAGCAACACTGCGAGCACGGCCAACCGTAATTTTTGCATCGTCGTCATAGTTCACGCGCCGGCGCTTGAGGAGGCAGCATGCCGGCGAGCGCCGATTTGAGCTCGTCCAGGTGCTCGAACAGGGTGTCGACATGGCCGCCGAACCCATCGTTCGCCGGTGAGTCGAATGTCATCAGCAGCTTGGGCTCGTTTGCCTCCGCGAACAATCGCAGGGCGTGCGAATAGGGGACCAGCGTATCGGTGCGGCTATGGGTGATGATGACGGGCATGTGTACATCGCTCATTCGCGCCAGGGAGTCGAATTGCACCGAGGCGGCGTAGCGGACCGGAAGGAACGGATACCTGTCGGCGGCGGCATCGGGTATGGAGGTGAACGCGCCGAACAGTACGAGGGCCGCAGCCCGGTGACGGGTAGCCAACAGAACCGCGGGTCCGGAGCCGAGCGAGTGGCCCAGTAAGATGACTCGGCTCGGCGGTACGCCCCGCCGCACGAGCGCCTTGTAGGCCGCTTCGGCGTCCTCGTACATGCCGGCTTCGGAGGCAATCCCCGGGGTCATGCCGAAGCCGCGATAGTCGATGTCCATCACGCCAAAGCCCGCGCGGCGAAGTGCCCGGCAATGCCGCAGCTGCCAGGGTGAAAAAGCCGAATCGGCATTGCCGTGCAATTGCAGAATCCAATAACCCGTGTCGTTGGCGACAGCAGGCTGGAATACGAGACCCGCGAGTTCGGCTCCGGCAGCCACCTTAATCGAGACCCGCTCGGCGTCGGCGGGCAGGTCTTTGGTCACGCACAGCCGGCTGCGCTCGGTGGCGAACACGAGTTCGCTTTCGTGAAGCTTGAGCCACGCGACGGCACCCGCACTCAGTACGATGAACGACAGCACCCCATACAACGCGAAACGCAGATCGCGGTGCATGCGGCTGCCCGTTCAGCGCCAGCTGCCGACCGCGTCTTTAGCGGCCTGATTGAGCGGTCGAGCGACGAGGCCGCTCGGGGCTCCACTCACCAGGTGCGGGCGCCGCACGCGGCGCACGGCTGTGACGAAACAAAGGATACCGGCGGGCCCGAAGGCGGGAATCAGTGCGGTGAACATCATGGAGGCTAACGGGAACCGGAACCGAACCTCATGGGACTAACAAAAACACTTAGCTCGGTCCCGGTGTCTCGTTGCAGACGCCTATTCTTTGCCTCGAGGGCATTGATTTGCAAGTGCTGCGCGTCACACATGACGCAATCTTAAGCGCTCCGGGCGGCGCTCGCTCGCGTATCACAGTGCAGCCGAGCCTTTATGCGGCGGCGCATTCGAGCGCCGGAAAGAGTAATATCGCGAGCGTTCGACACCTTCGGCACGATCGCATCAAACCTCGTTTGTTCAATGACATCGCTCAGCAAAGCGTTGGCTAGCGGATGTCGTTGTAAAGTGCGTGGCGGCGTCGAATCGGCGTGGCCGCGAGGTAGACGAGAGGCTGTGTAGGCAATGTGGATCGTAGAAGTTGCGTTGCGGCGGCCCTACACCTTCTTGGTCATGGCGCTGCTGATTCTGCTCGCAACCCCCCTGGTGCTGCTCAAGATGTCGACCGACATCTTCCCGGAAATCGACATTCCGGTGATCAGCATCGTTTGGAACTATTCCGGCTTATCCGCCCAGGAGATGGGCCTGCGCATCACGGCGGTCAACGAGCGCAGCCTGACCACCACGGTCAACGATATCGAGCACATCGAATCCCAGTCGCTGTCGGGTATCTCGGTCATCAAGGTTTTCTTTCAGCCGAATGCGAACATTCCGACCGCCATCGCGCAAGTCGTGGCGATCGTACAGACGCAATTGCGCCAAATGCCGCCGGGCACCCTGCCGCCGCTGGTAATCAAATACTCGGCATCGGCCATTCCGGTGATCCAACTCGGCCTTTCGAGCGCAACGATGTCGGAGCAGGCGGTGTTCGACACGGCAGTGAATTTCCTGCGCCCGCGCCTGGTCACCATTCCGGGCGTCGCCATACCGTGGCCGTTCGGCGGCAAGCAGCGCGTCGTATCGGTGGATCTCGACACGGCCGCGCTGCTGGCGAAGGGATTGACTCCGAACGATGTCATCAGTGCGGTTAATACCCAGAATCTGATCCTGCCGTCCGGAACCGCCAAGATCGGCGGCACCGAATACGTGCTCGGGACCAATGCGTCGCCGGATACTCTGGAGGGCCTGAATCGCATACCGGTGATGACACGCAACGGGGCGACGACCTATCTTGCCGAAGTCGCCCATGTGCGCGACGGGTTCTCGCCTCAGACCAACATCGTCCGGCAAAACGGCGAACGCGGGGTGTTGGTGTCCATCATCAAGAATGGCGGCACTTCGACCCTGGACATCGTCAGCAACCTGCTGGCGGAATTACCGATCTTGAAGCGGAGCTTGCCGCCGGATCTGAAGATCACGCCGTTATTCGATCAATCGAGTTTCGTGCGCGCCGCCATCAGCGGCGTGGCGCGCGAGGCGCTGATAGCCGCGGCGCTGACGGCCGCGCTGATTCTGCTGTTCCTCGGCAACTGGCGCAGCACCTGCATCATCGCCGTGTCGATTCCGCTGTCGATCCTGTGCTCGATCATTACCCTCTGGGCCATCGGCGAGACGCTCAACATCATGACCCTGGGAGGGCTCGCGCTCGCCGTCGGCATCTTGGTCGACGACGCGACGGTGACCATCGAGAACATCGAGCGCCACATGCACCTGGGGTCCGATTTGCACAAGGCGATATTGGAGGGCGCCGGCGAAATCGCGGTTCCAGCGCTGGTCTCCACCCTGTGCATTTGCATCGTGTTCGTGCCGATGTTCTTTCTGTCGGGCGTGGCCCGCTACTTGTTCGCGCCGCTCGCCGAAGCCGTGGTATTCGCCATGCTGGCGTCGTACGTACTGTCGCGCACGCTGGTGCCGACGCTGGTCCTGCTGATGATGGACCTTGCGCCGGCGCGATCCGGCGGACCGGCGCGGCTTTTGCAGAGGGTGTACCGCGCCTTCGATTCGCGCTTCGAGAAGACTCGCGCGGCGTACCGCATCATTTTGGCGGCGGTGCTGGCCAGGCGCCGATTCTTTGCCAAATGCTTCATGGGTTTTTGCCTGCTGTCCATCGGTTTGGCATTCGTTCTCGGCCGCGACTTCTTTCCGACGGTCGATGGCGGCCAAATACGCTTGCATATGCGCCTTCCGACCGGTACGCGCATCGAGCAGACGGTGCAAGTCGCCGACCAGGTGGAAACCGCGATTCGCGCCATCGTGCCGGCGCGCGATCTCGGCACGGTGCTCGACAATCTGGGGTTGCCGATCAGCGGCATCAACCTGTCTTACAGCAATGCCGGAACCATCGGCTCGCTGGATGGGGAAATCCAGGTGTCGCTCAACAAGGGGCATCGGCCCACCGGGCAATATGTCGAGCAGATGCGCCGCGATCTGCCGCGGCTGTTTCCCGGCGTGGAGTTCTTCTTTCAGCCCGCCGACATGATGACGCAGATCCTGAACTTCGGATTGCCCGCCGCCATCGACGTGCAGATCACCGGAAGCGATTTGCGCGGCAATTTTTCCCTCGCCGCCAAGCTCATGAAGCAAATCCGAGAAGTGCGCGGCGCGGTCGATGCCCATATTCACCAACGCTTGGATCTGCCGACGATGTCGCTGGTCATGGACAGAACGCAATTGCAGCAACTGGGTTTGAGCGCCAACGATCTGGCGCAGGACTTGCTGGTGTCGACCGCGGGTACGACGCAAACCTCGCCCGCTTTTTGGCTCAACCCCAGCAACGGGGTTGTCTATACCGTGGTCGTGCAGTCGCCGCAATACACGATCGACAGCCTGGACGCCCTGCTGCGTACGCCGATCTCCCCGGCCACGGGAGCGTCGAACGCGCAAACCCCGCAGCTGCTCGGTAATCTGGTCAGCGTGCGCCCCACGGCGCAGATCGCGGTGGCCTCGCGTTACAACTTGGTGCCGGCGACCGACATTTACGTCAGCGTGCAGGGCCGCGACACGGGCAGCGTCGCCGGCGAGGTCCGAAAACTGGTCGAGCAAATGCGCCCGCAATTGCCGCGCGGCGCTCAGATCGCGATGTTGGGTCAGGTGCAAACGATGGGCTCATCCTTCGTCCAGCTGGGAGTCGGCCTGGCGTTGGCGGTCGTGATGGTGTACTTGTTGATCGTGGTCAATTTTCAGTCTTGGGTGGATGCGTTCATCATCATCAGCGCTCTGCCGGCCGCGTTGGCGGGAATTTGCTGGATGCTGCTGCTGACGGCGACGCACTTGAGCGTTCCGGCCCTGACCGGCGCGATCATGACCATGGGGGTCGCCACCGCAAACAGCATCTTGATCGTCTCCTTCGCGCGTCAGCGAATTAACGACGGGCTGGATCCGATCGAGGCGGCCCTCGATGCCGGAGCAACGCGCATCCGACCGGTGCTGATGACCGCACTCGCGATGATAATCGGGATGATCCCGATGGCGCTCGGGTGGGGCGAGGGCGCGGAGCAGAACGCGCCGTTGGGCCGGGCGGTGATAGGGGGGCTGTTGTTCGCGACGGTTTCGACGCTATTTCTCGTGCCGGTAGTGTTTGCGGGCGTGCACCGGCGCCTCGAGCGGCGCAAGCATTTGCGCTCCTCGCCGCCGTAGATCGCCGAGGGGAATCCTTGACATGTCCGAAGAATCTTCCAGGGTGTTGAATCGCGCCAAATTGACCGCCGGCGCAATCGTCGCCGCGCTCATCGGCGGCGGCGCCGTGGTGCTCGTGTTGCGCGCGGTTCATGCGCACGCGTTGGCTGACGCCACTGCACTGCATGCCAAGCAGTATGTCAAGACCGTTCAACCGAAGCGCGGCGGCGACGCAACGTCGGTCACGCTGCCCGGTACGCTGCAAGGCTTCATCGAAGCCACAGTATATGCGCGCAGCAGCGGCTATATCGTGCGCTGGATGAAGGACATCGGCGCGCCGGTCACCAAGGGCGAACTTTTGGCGGAAATCGATGCCCCTGAAATCGACCAGGAGCTCTACCAGGCGGAGGCCGCGCGCGCGCAGGCCGCGGCGAGCACCGCGTTGGCGAAGAGCACCGCGGACCGCTGGCAGAGTTTGCGCGAGAAGGACGCCGTCACGCAGCAGGATTTGGACGAACGCTTGAGCGCATACAGTCAAGCGCAGTCCAGTCTGGCGGCGGCGGAAGCGAACGTGGCGCGGCTGCGCAGTCTGCAGGGGTTCAACAGGGTGGTTGCGCCCTTCGACGGGGTGGTGATCCGGCGCGATGTGGACGTGGGCGACCTGGTCGACGCCGGCAACGGAGGCGCCGGCAAGGCCCTGTTTTCCGTGGCACAGGTCGATCCGTTGCGCCTTTACGTATACGTGCCCCAGGCCTATGCCCGCCAAGTCAAGGTGGGCGATGCCGGTACGGTGACATTGGCCGAACGCCCCGGCGAGGAGTATCGCGGAACCATTGCGAACACGGCTCGCGCCATCGATACCACCACGCGCACCATGCAAGTGGAGATTCGCGTACCGAATCCCAAAGGCGAGTTGATCGCGGGTTCGTACGTGCAGGTGTCGCTGCCGATCAAGACCGATGCCTCGGCCCTGGAAGTGCCGAGCAACGTGCTGTTATTCAGGCCCGACGGCCCGCATGTGGCGTTGGTCGACGGGGGCGGCCGGGTGCGCTTGGCGGCAGTCAAGCTCGGCACCGATTACGGCAATTCGATTGCGATCCTGAGCGGCGTGTCCGCGAGCGACCGCATCATCTTGAATCCGGCCGATTCGATCGCGGACGGCGACGTCGTGACGCTGGCCGACGCCGGTTCGCCGCCGCAAGGCGGGAAGCAGCGCCTGTGAGCGCAAGCCTGCGGTGCCGCCTGAAATACTGCTGCCTCGCTGCGGCGTCCCTGGCCGGCTGCGCGGTGGGGCCGGACTACCATCGGCCGCCGGCGGAGGTGCCGCCGGCATGGCAACCGCAGGCGCCCTGGCACCAGGCGGTGCCCGGCGATGCGGCGCTCAAGGGCGATTGGTGGACGGTGTTCCATGACGCCGACCTCGATCGGCTCATCGAGCAGGCGCTGCAGAGCAATCAGAACTTGCATGTCGCCGCCGCACGCCTTGCTCAGGCGCGCGATCAGGTGACCGTGGCCGAGTCGGATTTTTACCCCACGGTGGGACTGTCCGCGGCGGCGGCCCGGGCCAAGACCTCGGCCAACCGGCCGCTGTTTGAGTATTCCCTGCCGAACACCTCGATCGTGCAAAACGACTTCGTAATCGGCCCCACGGTCAATTACGAGTTCGATTTGTTCGGCCGCGTGCGGCGAGAGGTCGAGGGTGCGCGCGCTTCCGCCGAACAGGCCGCGGCTGATTACGAGAACACACGCTTGCTGCTCATCGCGCAACTGGCCAGCGATTATTTCACTTTGCGGGAACTCGACGCCGAGATCGACGTGCTGAACCGCGATTTGCAGCTGCAGCGCGCGGCGTTGGGATTCGTGGACTCGCGGCACGGGCTGGGTTTCGCGACCGGCCTGGACTTGGCGCAACAGCAAGCGCTGCTCGATTCGAGCGGCGCGCAGCTCGAATTGCTGCTGGTTCAACGGGCGCAAAATGAACATGCGATCGCAACGCTCGTCGGCGCTCCCGCGCCGAGTTTCCGTCTTGCGCCCCTGCTGCTGTCGCCCGAGATACCGACGCTCCCGGTGGGTCTGCCCTCGGATCTATTGCAGCGACGGCCGGATGTGGCGGCGGCCGAGCGCGCCATGGCGGCGGCCAACGCCCGCATCGGGGTTGCACGCGCGGCGTATTATCCGACCGTCGATTTGCGGCCCTTCGTGCCCGGCGTCGGCTGGGAAAGCAATACCCTGACGACGCTGTTCGACGCGCCGAGCCGGCTCTGGTCGTTCGGCGTATCGGCCACCGAGACGCTGTTCGATGCGGGGAAGACGCGCGCCAACGTGCGCATCGCGACCGCCGATTACACGGCGGCCGTGGCGGCGTATCGGCAGACCGTGCTCAATGCAATGGAAGAAGTCGAAAACGGCATCACCGGGCTGACCTCATTGGATCGGGCGGCGACCCAAGCCGATGCCAGCGTGCACAGCGCACAGCGCGCCTTCGACATTGCGAGCGAGCGCTACAAGGGCGGAGTCGACACCTACTTGGATGTGATCACGGCCGAACAAACGCTGCTCGCCAATCAGCGCCAAGCGGTGCAGATTCACGGCCAGCAATTCCTCACCACCGTGTACCTGATCAAGGCGCTCGGCGGAGGCTGGACGGGGGTCCGGAGGACGGCTTCGCGCAGCGACTAGCGCTTGGTCTTTTGCCCTTTGGACAGCGAATCGATGGCCGCCGGCGGCGACATGGCATTCGATTGAACGAAGTCCACTCCGAGCGCCGTGAGCCACTCCTGTTCCGCCCGGCTATCGGTGCGTTTCGCCACGGTGTACATGCCGAGGACACGCGCCATTTGAACGACCGCCGTGATCGCCGCCTGCGATAGCTTGTCGGTGCGCATTTTCTCGGTAATTTCCGGCGCAAGCTTGATGTAACGAATACCCGGCAAGCGCAGCAGATCGAAGCATTCGGTGCGCATCGCGAAATCATCGAGCACCAACGGGCAACCGAGCCGGTGCAGGGCGGCGGTAACTTCGGCAACCCGGCCCGCAAACTTCACCGCCGTCGGCACGTCGACCTCGAAACCGATCATTGCCTTCGGCAGCGACGACTTCGCCAAACACAGCTCCACGAATTTTATGAAATGCTCGTCGTGCAGTGCGGTCATGGTGAGATTCACGGAGAACATCACGGCGTGGGTCCGCCAAACGTCCGGATGATGCACCAGCCAACCGATCAGTTCGGTGACGACGCGCCGATCGATCATCGATCCCAATCCGTGTTCGACGGCGGCTTTGAGCATCGCCTGCGGTGCGGCATTCGGTGCGTCTTCTGACTTGGAGCGCAGCAGCACTTCATAGCGTTTCAGTTGGCTGCCCTTGCTCAGGGGCACCATGCGTTGCACGTGCAGCGCGATCGGGCTGCGGCGCAATGCCGCATGCAGACGATCGATCTCCGGAGTGACGGACGGTGCGCGCTGATCCTTTTTCGCGCTTGCGCTTGCGCTTGCGCCTGCGCCCGCGGCTGCGGGCGTGGCCGCGCCCGGCGCACCGAGCGAATTGCGTGCGGCTCTGGGCGGAGGTGCCGGCGGCATCGGAGGTTTCGCGGTCGGCATCGCGGGTTTGGATATCGGCTCGGGGGGGGTTACGATCGGCAAGCGCCCCGAATCGACCAGCGAAAGTTCGATAGGTGCCGATGAGGATGCGGGTGCCGCCGGCGCGGCGGCCGCGGGTTCGCGCACCGCCTCGCGCGTCGGTTCCGAGGCCGGGCGCATGTCTGCGAATTCCGTGAGTGCGCGCTGTAATGTCGGCGTCATGAGCTTGATGGCGCCGCGATCGTCTTGTGGGACGGCGCGGGTATCCATGATCATCATGATGGCGCCGACCAGTGCGCGGCGGCCGTTGACCGCACGCAGCAGCACCGCGGAGCGGGAGTCGCCTAGGTCGTATGCGAGAACTGGTGGGCTGCTGCTGGCCGAGAATGCCTCGATGGCCTCGCGCACCGCATTGTGCTCATCCGGGCCCATCGAGTTTTCGGTCAACCACAGCACATCCCCATGTTCATCGTGAAGCGAAACGGCGTGGGCGCGCGCCGGTTCGACGGCCGCGCGCACGTGTCGGCAGACGCCATCGAAATCGACGGGCGGATGTTCCGTTGCGCTGAAAGGCCTGCCCTGCTCCATAGGACCGATACTTGTAGGCTGAGCTTGCACTTCTACCGTAGCGGCGCCCTGATTGATGTGATGGTCTTCGCCAAAACGCGCCCGCTCCTCGGCGGATTGACGCCGAAAGGACTTCGGATCGACGCGGCGCCGGCATGACATATCATCGGCGCCAGGTCTCACTTGCAACTACACTGGCTGGCAACCATGACCCGAAATTCGGAACACCGTCAATACCGCTACTACGATTTCGTGATGGCGGCCTATGTCTGCGTCCTGCTGTGCTCCGATTTGATCGGTCCCGCCAAGGAAACGTCGATTCAGGTGCCGATCCTGGGCACCGTCACCTTCTTGGCCGGCGTCCTGTTTTTCCCAATTTCCTACATCTTCGGCGATATCTTGACCGAGGTTTACGGCTACGCTCGCGACCGGCGCGTGGTATGGGCGGGCTTCGCGTCGCTGGCGTTTGCCTCGTTCGTGGCCGCGGTCATCGTGCATCTGCCGCCCTCCGCCAGCTCGCGTGCGACCCAGCCGGCGGTTGAAGCCATATTCGGCAACACGCCGCGCATCGTCGCGGCGTCGGTCGTGGCTTTTCTGAGCGGCACCTTCGTCAACAGCTATGTGCTCGCGAAGATGAAAATATGGACTCTGGGCCGGTGGCTTTGGACTCGCATCGTCGGCTCGACGTTGTGCGGCGAGCTGGTGGATTCGATGATTTTCTATTTCCTCGCCTTTTACGGCCGGATACCGCAGAGCCATCTGGTGGGGATCATGTTCACGCAATATGCTTTGAAATGCGGCTGGGAATTCCTCGCGACGCCGCTCACTTATCGTGTCGTTGCATTCCTGAAGCGGGCGGAGAATGAGGACTACTACGACATCGGCACGAATTTCACGCCATTCTCACTGCGGGTCTGAAATAAACGCCCATTTGCCTCGGCCGCCGCCGTGGCGCACTTGTTTACTCCGCCGGCACGCGCCTACGATAGCGCATGGCCGACCATCCAAGAATCGTGATACTGGACCGCCTGCAAAGCGGCGAATCAGCAAATCCCTCGCCCGAGAAGATACTCGCGGGCATTCCGCGTACCCGAGTATCGAATCAATATGCCGACGGAACACAGCATTTCTTCTGCGGGCTGTGGAGCAGCACCAGCGGCAAATGGCGCGTGCGCTATACCGAACACGAATTTTGCGTGTTGATCGAGGGCCGCGTGCGCCTGGAGTCGGTTAGCGGCGAGAAGCACGATTTGCGTGCCGGCGACGCCTTCGTGGTGCCTGCCGGATTCGAGGGCACCTGGGAAGTCGCCGAGCCGTGCAAGAAATGGTACGCGATCTTCGAACCGAAGAGCCCGAGCGCGAGCAAGCCCCCGCTCGATAAGACGGCCGCCCGCGTCAAGCGGTTTCGCGTATCACCTGGCTCAGCGTTTCGACGATCTGCGCGATGTGGGCGCGCTCGACGACCAGCGGCGGCGACAGAGCGATCACGTCCCCGGTTTGGCGAATCATGACGCCGCGCTCGAAGCACTTGAGGAACACTTCGAAGGCTCGCGCACCCGGCTTGCCGGCGCGCGGCTCGAGTTCGACCGCGCCTATCAGCCCGTAGTTGCGCAGGTCGATCACATTCGGCAGTCCGCGCATCGAATGCACCGCGTCCTCCCATGCGCGGACTGAGCGTTGCCGCGCGCGTCAGCAATTCTTCGTTGACATAGATGTCGAGGGTTGCGAGAGCGGCGGCGCAGGCAACCGGGTGCGCGGAGTAGGTATAGCCGTGAAACAGCTCGATCACGTTCTCCGGACCCTGCATGAAAGCCTCGTAGACTTTCCGCTGCGTGAATACCGCGCCCATCGGAATGGCGCCGTTGGAAAGCCCTTTGGCCGTCGTCATGAGGTCGGGAGTCACATCGAAGGCTTGCGCGGCAAAGGGTTTGCCGACGCGGCCGAAACCGGTGATCACCTCGTCGAATATCAATAAAATGTCATATTTGTCGCATATCTCGCGCAGGCGCTTCAGATACCCGGCCGGCGGGCAGCAGCACGCCCGCGGAGCCGGAAATCGGTTCGACGATCACCGCCGCGATGGTCGAGGCGTCGTGCAAAGCGACAAGATCGCTCCAGTTCATTCGCGAGGTGCATGCCCCATTGCGGCAAGCCGCGCGAGAACGCGTTGTGGCCGAGATCGAGCGTATGCGGCAGATGGTCCACGCCCGGCAGCATGGAGGAGCCGAAAAACTTGCGGTTGTTGACCATGCCGCCCACCGACATGCCGCCGAAGCCGACGCCGTGGTAGCCCTTCTCGCGGCCGATAAAGCGGGTACGCTGACCGGCGCCGCGGGCGCGATGGTAGGCGATCGCGATTTTCAGCGCGGTGTCGACCGATTCGGAGCCTGAGTTCGTGAAGAACACGCGATCCATGCCCGGCGGCGCAATGGCCACCAATCGATTCGCGAGCTCGAACGCGATCGGGTGGCCCATTTGAAACGTCGGGGCATACTCCATGACGCTGAGCTGGCGAGTCACCGCCTCGGTGATTTCGCGCCGGCCATGACCGGCGTTGACGCACCACAGGCCGGCGACCGCATCGAGCACCTGCCGGCCGTCCGCGGTCCAATAGTGCATGCCTTCGGCGCGCGTCAATAGCCGCGGATTGGCCTTGAACTGGCGATTGGCTGTGAACGGCATCCAAAAAGCTTCGAGGTCGCTTTGCGCGGGCGCAGGAGAGATTCGGGCGTTCATAGGTGATCCTTTGCCAATGGCGGCGGCTAGATGATAAGGAAATTCAACAGATTCCTCAATTTCGGCGGCATCTTTGCAATAATTGTTTAATATAATGGACATTATGAGCATGGACGTGGGCACCCATTTGAAAGCCGTGCGGCAGATGTACGGTCTGTCGCAGCGCGAATTGGCGAAACGCGCCGGGGTCACCAACGGGCTGATCTCCCTGATCGAGCAGAACCGCGTAAGCCCGTCGGTAAGCTCGCTCAAGAAGGTTCTCGACGGCATCCCCATGGCGCTCGCCGATTTCTTTACTCTGGATTTGGCCGGCAAGCCCGAGGTGTTTTTCCCGCGCTCGGAGCTTGCGGACATCGGCACCGGGTCCGTGGAACTGCGCCTCGTCGGCGGCCGGCTCGCCAAGCGCAGCATGTCGATACTGCACGAACGCTATGCGCCGAATGCCGACACCGGCGAGGAGATGCTGGCGCATGCCGGCGAGGAGGGCGGAGTGATCGTCAAAGGAGCGATCGAGCTCTCGGTGGGGGGCGACACCCGGCTGCTTGGAGCGGGCGACGCCTATTACTTCAAGAGTTCCATTCCGCATCGGTTTCGCAATCCCGGGCGTGAGGATTGCGAGCTGGTGAGCGCAAGCTCGCCGCCGACGTTCTAGCCCGCTTTCAGGTAGCATACGACCCCATGAGCACGGTCACGGTTGCGGCCACGCAGATGGCGTGTAGTTGGGATCGGGGCGCCAACATGGCGCGTGCCGAGAAATTGATCCGTGAGGCGGCGGGCCGCGTGGGCGCGGAGCAGGGTGAGAAATACACGATGACATTCTACGGCTCCTCGTTCATCGCCTCGCATACCGGTGAAATGGTCGCGCAAGCCGATCGCAGCAGCGAGAGCGTGCTGACCGCCACGTTCGATTTGGAGGCGGTGCGCCGGTACCGGCAGGCTTGGGGCGTGTTCCGCGATCGTCGCCCCGACCTGTACCACGCTATCTTGTCGCTCGATGGACGCGGTTGAGGGTTTTGCGCTTCCGCAGGATTTGCTCTTTGTCGACTTAGAGACGACCGGCGGCAACGCAGCCTATCATCGCATCACGGAAATCGGCATCGTCCGCGTCGAGCAGGGCGAGACGGTGGAGGAATGGAGTTCGCTCGTGAACCCCGAGTGCCGAATTCCCGCGTACATCGAGCGGTTCACCGGCATCAGCAACGAGATGGTCGCCGCGGCGCCGCGCTTCGCCGAAATCGCCAAGCTGGTGCTCGAGAAGCTGCAATCGCCGGCGCAGCGGCCGCCGGTGTTCGTCGCGCACAATGCGCGCTTCGATTATTCGTTCTTGCGCGCCGAGTTCCGCCGCGCCGAGATGCACTTTCGCGCCAAGGTTCTGTGTACGGTAAAGCTGTCACGGCGGCTTTTTCCGCAGCACCCGCGCCACAGTTTGGATGCCTTGATCGAGCGGCACGATTTGAGCTGCAGCATGCGTCACCGGGCGCTCGGCGATGCACGCGTGCTGCGCGACTTGTGGTTCAAACTGAGCCGTGAATTGCCTGAGGCGGCACTTGCCGCGGCGGCGCAAACGGTGATCGGCGCGCATCGATTGCCGGCGCATCTGCCTGCGGATCTGGCGGACGAATTGCCCGAGGGACCCGGCGTGTATCGGTTTTTCGGAGCCGACGATGCGCTTCTTTACGTCGGCAAAAGCACCTCCTTGCGCCGGCGCGTCCTCTCGCACTTTGCCGCCGAACATTCCGACGCCAAGGAACAGAAGCTCGCGCGGCAGGTGCGGCGCGTCGATTGGCTCGAGACGGCCGGCGAGCTCGGCGCTTTGTTGTGCGAAGCCGACTGGATCAGGGCTCAACGGCCGCTGTACAACCGGCGCCTGAAGCCGCGATCCAGCGCCATCACGTTCAGGATCGCCGAGAACACGGCGTTGGTCGATTTCGTCGCCATCGCGGAGCTTGGTCCACGGGAGCTCGGGCGCTGCTGCGGCGTGTTTCATTCGCATAAGGATGCGCGCAAGGCGTTGACGGACATCGCGCGGGCGCAGCGGCTTTGCATGAAGATATTGGGGCTCGAGCAGGGCACGGGCTCGTGCATCGCCTACCAGTTCGGAAAGTGCAAGGGCGCGTGCGTCGGTGAGGAGCCGCTCATGCTGCATGCGTTGCGGTTAAGGATGGCGCTGTCCTCGCTCGCTTGAAGGCCTGGCCATTCCCCGGGCGCGTGGCACTGCGCGAGCGCGGTCCGCACGGTACAGTCGACCTGCACGTGGTCGATCAATGGATCTATCTCGGCACTGCGCGCTCGGAGGACGAGCTCGACATCGCTCGCGGCCGAAGCGGCGAACGACCGGTTCGATGCGCACGTGTATCGGATATTGGTGCGCCATCTCGCGAACCGTCCGCAACTCGATTGGCTGGATTTGCGCGGCGGTTGCTGGGCGCGGCGCCGTCGATGCGTCGATTTGACGTGCGCTACTGGATCGCGACGGCACCGGTGGGCGCAGCCTCGGTGCTGGCGGAGGAATTGGCGACCTATGGCGCAAGCGATATCCGCGAGCGCAGCCACGACGTGAAATTCCAGGGTGCGCTCGAGGTGGGCTATCGGGCCTGCCTGTGGTCGCGGACCGCGTCGCGTGTCTTATTGAGCTTGGGATCGATCGACGCCGCCAGTCCGAGCAGCCTGTTCGAGGCGGTAAAGCGCATCGATTGGCGCGAGCATCTGGCGCCGGGCGCGACGCTGGCATGCGACTGCAGCGGCGGCAATGAATCGATCCGCCACACGATTTACGGCTCGCAGCTGCTGAAGGACGCGGTGTGCGACAGCCTGCGCGATGCCACCGGGGAGCGGCCGAACATCCGGCCCGAGCGGCCCGACGTGCTGCTGCATCTGCACGTCGAGGGGCCCACCGCGCTGCTGTCGGTGGATTTTTCGGGCGAGAGCCTGCACCGGCGCGGCTACCGCATCGAAGGCGGCCGCGCGCCGCTCAAGGAGAACGTGGCGGCGGCCGTGCTGCTGCGCGCCGGCTGGCCGGGCATTTGCGAGCGAGGCGGCGTGCTCGTCGATCCGATGTGCGGTTCCGGCACGTTTCTCACCGAGGCGGCCTTGATCGCGGCCGATCCGCTCCGGCGCTCGAGCGGGAATATTTCGGCTTCAGCGGCTGGCGCGGTCACGATGCTGCGCTGTGGGAGCGCTGTGCGGGGAGGCGCGTGCGCGCCGGGCCGAACGCGTGCGCCGCGGCGCTGCATCATGGGTTCGGACATCGATGCAGAGGCCGTGCGCATGGCGATAGCCAACGCCGAGCGCGCCGGCGTCGCCGAGTGGGTGCACGTGGAACGGCGGGCGCTCAGCGAAGTCGATGCTCCGCGGGGCGAGGTCGGACTGGTCGTGGCAAATCCGCCCTACGGCGAGCGCATCGGTGCGGAATCGGATTGCCCGAATTGTACAGCGAGCTCGGTCGCGCGCTGCGCGAGCGGTTCCAGGGTTGGCAGGCGGCGATTCTCACGGCTAATCCGCAGCTTGCCCGCAATTTGGGCGTCTACGCCAAGCGCACGCATCGCGTGTTCAACGGCGCCATCGAGTGCCGGTTGCTGCGCTTCGAATTGAATGAGGCGAGCGCCCAGCGTCCGGCGCAGGAGGTGCGTGCGGAGTGGTCGAATCGCTCCGGTGCACAAATGTTCGCCAATCGGCTGCGCAAGAATCTGCAGCGCTTGGAGCCTTGGGCGGAGCGCGAGCACATCGATTGCTTTCGAGTCTACGACGCCGACATGCCGGAGTACGCATTCGCCATCGACCTGTACGGCCGCGAGGCGCGCCACGTCCACGTTCAGGAATACGCTGCGCCAAAGACGGTCAATCAGCAAAGCGCGCGCGAGCGCCGGCGCGAGGTCCTGGCGGTATTGCCGGAGGTTCTGTCGGTGCCGCTCGCGCACGTGCATTCGCGGGTGCGCAAATCGCAGAAGGGGGCCGAGCAGTACGAAAAGCGCGCGCTCACGGGCGAGCGTCACGCGGTGCAGGAAGGGGGGCTCAAATTCTGGGTCAACTTCCGCGATTACCTGGACACGGGTTTGTTTCTCGATCACCGGATCGTGCGCCAGATGCTGCGTGACTGGGCCAAGGACGCCGATTTCCTCAATTTATTTTGCTACACCGGCAGCGCAACGGTGTACGCCGCCGCCGGCGGTGCGCGCAGCAGCGTGAGCGTGGATTTATCCAACACCTATCTCGATTGGGCCCACGACAATCTGGTGTTGAACGGCTTCGGCGGAGCCGAGCACGAATTGCATCGGGCGGATTGCCTGCAATGGCTGGAAAGCCAGGCGCTGTGGGGGCCGCGCTTCGATTTGATTTTCGTCGATCCGCCCACGTTCTCCAACTCGAAGCGCATGCAGGGCGTGCTCGACGTGCAGCGCGATCATGTGGGCATGATCCGCCGCTCCTTGAAGTTATTGCGACCCGCCGGTCGCCTGGTCTTCTCGACCAATTTCACGCGCTTCAAGCTCGACTCGGCGGCGCTTGCGGACTTGCTGGTGGATGACATCAGCGCCGAAACCATCCCCAAGGATTTCGAGCGCAATGCGCACATCCACCGCTGCTTCGTGGTGCGATTCAAGGCAGGCGCCGCCTAGAGCATATCCCGCAGCCGGTAGTAGAGCATGGCCAAGACCAAGGAGGGTCGTCTGAACAGTCGGCCGCCCGGGAAATCGCGATGCGGCAGGCGCGCAAACACATCGAAGCGTTCCGCCGTTCCCGTCACCGCCTCGGCCACCAATTTGCCGGCGAGCGCTGTCAGCGCCATGCCATGGCCGGAAAAGCCCTGCAAGTAAAATACATTGGGCGCGAGCCGGCCGAAATCGGGAGCACGGCTGAGTGAGATATCTAGAAATCCGCCCCACGTGTACTCGACTTTGAGGTCGGCGGTCTGCGGGAAAACGCGCACCATGCGTTTGCGCATGGATTCGGCCACGCGCGGCGGCTGCAGCGAGCTGTAGCTCACCCGCCCGCCGAATAACAGGCGATGATCCGCGGACAAGCGGAAATAGTCCAAGATCCAGTTGATGTCGGCGATGGCCGCATTGCTCGGCAGCAGCTCGCGGGCCCGCGCCGGATCGAGCGGCTGCGTCGCGATCATGTAGGTGCCCACGCCCAAAATTCGCCGCGCGAGTGCCGGTGCGACCGGGCCCAGATAGGCGTTGCCGCATAACACGAGATGCCGGCAGCGCACGCTGCCCTGCGCTGTGCGCACCACGACTTCCCGCCCATCCTCGTACCCCAGCGCCTGCGTATTTTCGAAAATGCGCACACCCGCGGCTTCGGCGGCGCGCGCCAGGCCCTGTGTGTATTTGAGCGGGTGCAGGTGACCGCTGCGCGGGTCGAGTATCCCGCCGAGATAGCGCTCGCTGCGCACGTGCGATTGCAGCTCGGCGCGATTGAGCAGGCGCGCCGACCCATAGCCGTACTCCTCGCGCAGCTCACCGATCCATTGATCCAATTCCTCGAGATGCCGCGGTTTGGTCGCGACATGCACATGATTGGGGTGGTAGTCGCAGTCGATGCCGTGCTCGCGAATCAAGGATTGCGTCAGATCGAGAGCCTCGACCGAGAGTTCGAACAGGCGCCGCGCGTCCGTGGCGCCCACTTGTGCGACCAGTGTCTTTTGGCTCGCCGCCAGCCCAAAAATTGTTTGCCCACCGCTGCGTCCGGATGCGCCGTAGCCGACGAAGCGAGCTTCCAGCAAAGCCACCCGGTAGCCGCGTTTGGCGAGGTGCAGCGCGGCGGAGCAGCCGGCGATGCCGCCCCCGATCACCGCGATGTCCGCTCGGAACTCGCCCTTGAGATCCTCCCGCTGCGGGCGCGCTCCCAAGGGGCTGGAGGCGGCGTAATACGAGGCGGCGGGCGGATAATTGAGGTGCACTTGACAACTCGCGCGGTCTTGGGTGTTTAAAATTTTGTTGCTATTGACAGGATTAAGCGCCTGTGAGCCTACCGGGTTATTTGAGCGTAACGCAACATTGGCGCACCGCAGCAATCACCGCTAAGTATTGGAAATGCCTAAATCTTAGCCAATTTCGTGTGACCGGCCGGGACGAGTCGATGCCGGTGTGGTGTAATATAACCGTTGAGGAAGCCTAGCCGCTCATCTAGGCGTCTAATATATTAAACATGTCTCGCTTGCCGCTCATCGGAATTCCAGCCGATCGCCGGCTGTGTGGGAAGCACTACTTCCACATGGTTGGCGAGAAGTACATCCACGCGGTCGCCCTCGGTGCGAGCGCGTTGCCGGTGCTCGTGCCCGCACTTGGGCCCGATCTCGACCTGGCAGCCTTGCTCGACGAGTGCGACGGATTGCTGCTCACCGGGAGCGCGTCGAATGTCGAACCCCAACACTATGGAGGACCGGCGAGTGCGCCGGGAACGCTACATGACCCAAATCGGGATGCTACGACGATTCCGCTGATTCCGCAGGCAGTCGCAGCCGGGGTGCCGGTGCTGGCGATCTGCCGCGGATTTCAGGAAATGAATGTCGCCTACGGCGGCACCTTGCTCCAGCGAGTGCACGAGGTCGAAGGATACGCCGACCACCGCGAGGATGAATCCTCGCCGCTCGACGTGCAGTACGGACCCGCGCACGAAGTTCTGCTGGAGCCCGGAGGAACCCTGCGAAGCATCGCCGGCCGGGACCGCCTGCAAGTCAACTCGCTGCACTGGCAGGGAGTGGCCACTCTGGGCCGCGATTTGCTGGTCGAAGCGCGGGCGCCGGATGGTCTGATCGAGGCGTTCCGCGTGGCGGTTGCGCCGAGCTTTGCGCTCGGATTGCAGTGGCATCCGGAATGGCAGTTTGAAAGCAATCCTTTTTCCCGCGCGCTGTTTGCCGCCTTCGGTGAGGCCAGCCGGCGGCGCGCAGCAGGCTCAAGGTGAATCATGTCGCGTACCATCCAGCAATTCTTGAAAGAACACGGAATCTCGGAAGTCGAAGCCATCATTCCGGACATGGCTGGCGTCGCGCGCGGCAAGCTCATGCCGGCGGAGAAATTCGCCGAAGAAGAGGGTATGCGGCTGCCGGAGGCGATTTTTTTGCAGACGGTCACCGGCGACTACCCGGATGATCAAAGTGCGATGAATCCGTCGGACATCGACATCGTGCTGAAGGCCGATCCGAAGACCGTGCGTGTGGTGCCGTGGGCGGCCGAGCCCACCGCGCAAGTCATTCACGACTGCTTCTACGGCGACGGCGCGCCGGTCACCATGGCGCCGCGCTACGTGCTGCGCCGGGTGATGGATCTCTATGAGGCTCAAGGCTGGCAGCCGGTGGTGGCGCCGGAGCTCGAGTTCTTTCTGGTCGAACCGAATATCGATTCGGACTATCCGCTGAAGCCACCGGTGGGCCGCTCGGGGCGCCCGGAAATCGGCAGGCAAGCCTACAGCATCGCCGCGGTCAACGAGTTCGATCCGCTGTTCGACGACATGTATTCATTTTGCGAGGCTCAGGATATCGAGATCGACACCCTGATCCACGAGGCCGGCGCGGCGCAAATGGAGATCAACCTGCTGCACGGCAATCCGATGAGCCTCGCCGATCAGGCATTCCTGTTCAAACGCACGGCCCGCGAGGCTGCGATGCGCCACAAGATGTATGCGACGTTCATGGCGAAGCCGATGGCCAAGGAGCCGGGCAGCGCCATGCACTTGCATCAGAGCCTGGTGGATTCAAAGACTGGAAAAAACGTTTTCAGCAATGATGACGGCGCGCCTTCCGCGCTGTTCTTCGGTCACATCGCCGGCTTGCAAAAATATTTGCCGGCCGCCATGTCCTTATTCGCGCCGAACGTGAACAGCTATCGGCGCATCAGCCGCTATTCCTCGGCGCCGATCAACGTGCATTGGGGCTACGACAATCGGACCGCCGGGCTGCGTGTTCCGATGTCCGGGGCCGAGGCCCGCCGGATCGAGAATCGGGTCGGCGGTGCGGATGCGAATCCTTACCTGGCCATAGCCGCCTCCCTGGCCTGCGGCTATCTCGGCATGGTGGAAGGCCTCAAGCCCTCGGAGCCGATCGCCGGCAGCGCCTATGATCTCGCAATCGGTTTGCCGCGTACCTTGGCCGAGGCACTGCGCCTGCTGCGCGAATCGAAGCCGCTGGTGGATTTGTTCGGCGACCGTTTCGTGCTCGCCTTCACCGCGGTCAAGGAAGCCGAGTACGAGACCTTCGCGCAAGTCATCAGCTCTTGGGAACGCGAGCATCTGTTGCTGAACGTTTGACGCTAGGGCTCTGTCCCCCGGGCGCCGGCTGCGATATAAGTGACAATCTTTGCCACGAGGGGGAAGCGTTCAATGTTCAACGTTCGTCGGACGGTGATGCTGGCGCTCGGCTGTTCGCTGCTGTTGAGCGCGTGCGGCGGCAAGCCGGGATCAGGTGCCCCGTCCGGCGCGTCCTCCGACGGCGGATCGGCAGCCGCGGATCGGGCGGCCTCGGGAGCCGCCGCCGGTACCGGCAAGGTTCTGAATCTCTTCATCTGGTCCGACTATTTGGCGCCGAATACCCTGTCGGATTTCGAAAAGCAGGCGGGCATCAAGGTGCACGTGGCTTATTTCGACACCAACGAGACGTTGGAGACCAAGCTGCTCGCGGGCAGCAGCGGCTATGATGTGGTGGTGCCGACGGCCTCCTACTTCGAGCGCCAGATCAAGGCCGGCGTCTACTTAAAGCTCGATAAGTCGAAGCTGCCGAATCTGAAGAACATGGACCCGCAGTTGATGGAACGGGTCGCCAGGCACGACCCCGGCAATGAACACGGCGTGATCTATACCTGGGGCACCAATGGCATCGGCTACAACGAGAAAATGGTGAAGGAGCTGATGCCCGATGCGCCGCTCGACAGCTGGCGGCTGGTGTTCGATCCGGCGGTCGCCTCGAAGGTCGCCAAGTGCGGCATCAGCGTGCTCGATTCGCCTGCGGAAATGATGCGCGGGGTGCTGAGTTACCTGGGACGGGATCCGAACTCGCAAAAGCCGGAAGACTTGGCGCTGGCGGAGACCACGCTGCTGAGGATCAGACCCTATATTCGCAACATCAACTCCTCCGAGTACATCGAGGCGCTGGCCAACGGCGATCTGTGCATCGCGGTCGGCTATAACGGCGATGTGCTGCAGGCACGCGACCGCGCACGGGAAGCGAACAAGGGCATCGAGATCAAATACGTGGTGCCGAAGGAAGGCTCCATACTTTGGTTCGATATGCTCGCCATTCCGAAGGACGCACCCGACGTGGACAGCGCTTATGCGTACTTGAACTACATCATGACGCCGCGGGTGATGGCGGATATCTCGGATTTCAAACGCTATGCCAACGCCAATGCGGTGGCGCAGGCGCTGGTGCTTCCAGCCGTGCGCGAGGATCCCGCGATTTATCCGCCGCTGGAATTGCGCCAAAAGCTGGCCGTTCAGCTGGCCGACACGCCCGAGCAAACCCGTGCCATAACCCGCATGTGGCAAAAGTTCAAAACGGGCCAATAGGTCGTGTCGAACTCCGCTGAAGCCGGCAAATCCGCCCCGTGGAGCGATCCGAATGCCCGCGCCTACGTGCAAATCGAACGCGTCACCAAGTCGTTCGGGGATTTCACAGCGGTCGACGATGTGAGCCTGAAGATCTATCAAGGCGAGATCTTTTGTCTATTGGGGGCTTCAGGCTGCGGCAAAACCACGCTGCTGCGCATGCTCGGCGGATTCGAGACCCCGAGTTCGGGCCGGATACTGATCGACGGCGAGGACATGACGGGCGTGCCGCCGTACGAGCGGCCGGTGAACATGATGTTTCAGTCCTATGCGTTGTTCCCGCACATGACCGTCGAACAAAACGTCGCCTTCGGCTTGAAGCAGGACCGCGTACCGAAGGCCGAAATCGCCGAGCGCGTCGCCACCATGCTCGATCTGGTGAAGCTCAGCGGCTTCGGCAAGCGCAAACCGCACCAGCTGTCCGGCGGGCAAAAGCAGCGGGTGGCGCTCGCCCGCTCGCTGGTCAAGCGGCCGAAGCTCCTGCTGCTCGATGAACCCTTGGGGGCGCTCGATAAGAAGCTGCGCGAACACACGCAATTCGAGTTGATAAGCCTCCAGGACAAGCTCGGCGTGACCTTCCTGGTCGTCACGCACGATCAAGAAGAGGCGATGACCTTGGCCAGCCGCATTGGCGTCATGGATCACGGCGAAATCGTCCAGGCCGGAACGCCGCTGGAGATTTACGAATTTCCATCCTCGAAATTCGTCGCCGATTTCGTTGGCACGGTAAACATCTTCGAAGGCAAGCTGATCGAGGACGAGCCGGAACACGTGCGCATCGGCTCGGAGGAGCTGGGCGCAACGATCTTCATCAGCCACGGGATCAGCGCGGCTCCGGAAGCCATCCTCTGGGCCGCCATACGCCCGGAGAAGATCTTCATGTCCACGGCGCCGCCGCCGGGCACCGACAACGTGGCGCGCGGCGCGGTACAGGACATCGCCTATCTCGGGGACCTGTCGATCTATCTGGTCAAGCTTCCCACCGGGAAAGTAGTGCGCGTAACCCAGCCGAATACCTCGCGCCACGCCGAAGCGATCAGCTGGGATCAGCAGGTGTACCTGTCGTGGGATTCATCGAGCCCGGTGGTCGTGACCCGATAGCCGCATGATGCGCTTGGGCCATTTGCGCAAGGGGGGCGTCACGGGCCGCGGTCTCGTGGTTGCGCTGCCGTACCTGTGGCTGCTGCTGTTCTTCGTCGTGCCCTTCGTCATCGTCCTGAAGATCTCCTTTTCCGACATCGATCTCGCGATCCCGCCCTACAAGCCGTTGATCGAATGGATCGGCAAGAACTCCCTGGCGATCAAGGTCAACTTCAATAATTACGCGTTTCTGTTCACCGACCCGCTGTACATTCACGCGTTCTTGAATTCGACCAAGGTGGCATTCATCTCGACGCTCCTTTGCTTGATCATCGGTTATCCCATGGCTTACGGCATCGCGCGCTCCGCGGCGTCCACCCGCAACGTGCTGTTGCTGCTCGTGATGCTGCCGTTCTGGACGTCGCTGCTGCTGCGGGTGTATGCGTGGATCGGTCTGCTGAAGGCCAACGGCGTCATCAACAACGTGCTGATGTGGCTCGGCATGATTCACGAGCCGCTCACCATGCTGTACACGCCGTTCGCCATGTACGTCGGCATCGTGTATTCGTATTTGCCGTTCCTGATTCTGCCGCTGTACGCGAATCTCGAAAAAATGGACTGGCAGCTGCTCGAGGCGGCGGAGGATCTGGGGTGCAGACCCTGGCAGGCGTTCTACAAGATCACGCTGCCGCTGTCGCGAAACGGAATCCTGGCGGGGTCGATGCTGGTGTTCATTCCGGCGGTCGGCGAGTTCGTGATTCCGGCATTGCTCGGCGGCCCGAACGCGCTGATGATCGGCCGGGTGCTGTGGGACGAGTTCTTCTCGAATCGCGCTTGGCCGGTGGCGAGCGCGGTGGCGATACTGCTGTTGATCCTGCTGGTACCGTTCATGATGTGGTATCAGAGCGTGCAGGCGCGCGAGTCGGCGGGGGCGCGGTGAATTATCGGCGCACCTATTTCATCCTCACCTGCCTCGCATTCGGCTTCGCGTTCTTGTACCTGCCCATCCTGTCGATGGTGGTTTTTTCGTTCAATGCCTCGAAGCTGGTGACGGTGTGGGACGCGGCGAACTCCCCCACCTTGAAGTGGTACTACTCGCTGCTCAACAACGAAGAGATTCTCGACGCCGCGTGGATTTCTCTCAAAGTCGCCGTGATCAACGCTTCCGGGGCGGTGATCCTCGGCACGCTCGCCGGATTCGGCCTGGCGCGCTTCACGCAGTTCAGGGGACGATTCACGCTCAACGCAATGACCACCGCGCCCCTGGTCATGCCCGAAGTGATCACCGGACTGTCGCTGCTGCTGCTGTTCGTCGCGCTCGAACAGTGGATCGGCTGGCCCGCGGGCCGCGGGATCACCACCATGACCATCGCGCACATGACATTTTCGATGGCCTACGTCACGGTGGTGGTGCAGTCGCGCATGGCGACTTTCGACAGCGCTCTGGAGGAGGCCGCCATGGATTTGGGCGCGCGTCCGCTCAAAGTGTTCTTCGTCATCACGCTGCCGATCATCTTCCCCGCGATCTTGTCGGGCTGGCTGCTGGCGTTCACCCTGTCGTGGGATGACTTGGTGATCTCGAGCTTCACTTCCGGCCCGGGCAGCAGCACGCTGCCGATGGTCGTATTCTCGAAGGTGAGGCTCGGCGTCAGCCCCGAGATCAACGTGCTGGCGACGCTCACCATCAGCGTCGTCACGCTGATGATCGTCGGGGTGAGCATTTGGATGTCGCGCGCGGCCAAGCTGGAAAAAGCCGCTTAGCGGGCCAGCCGGCGCTTGGGATAGGGCTTTCCGTCCTTGTGCGCGAATCCGGCGTCCCCCTTTAGAAAGCGCATGTCGATATCCGGATAATCTCCCTCGTCCTCGGCAATCTTGCGCGAGCCGATCTCCAGAAGCACCGCGTCCCTCGAGGAACGGTTCTGCAGATGGTGCCCGTCCTTGATTCCGGCTTTGAATCCCGCGCAATCCCCCGCCCGCAAGATCTCCTCGCCGCTGTCGGTGACCAGCACCGCTTCGCCGTCGAGCATGTAGATGAACTCATCCTCGGCGCAATGCCAATGCCGCTGACTAGACCACGCTCCCGGCGGTAATCTCAACAAGTTCACACCGAAATCGCTCAAGCCCGCGGCGTCTCCCAATCGCTGCCGGGCCCGTGCGGCGCACGGCGCATCGAACGGCGCCGGATATCCGGAGCCGGTGACGACGGGAACCTTATTGACATCGATTCGCTTGGGCATCGCTTTCCTCCCTGCGCGCAGCGCATATGGTAATCGGAATCCGTCGCTGAGCGGGAGGGCGGCCGCCGAGTGACGGACCCGGCGCGCAGGAGTAAGGTTCGTCCTTCGCCAGATGGGGAGTATTCGAATTTGCGTCATCGCGACTACATTGCCACTGTTGGCATCTTGGTCGCCGCCGCGCTCGTGGGCGGTGCGGTCGCGCAGAACTCGTCGGGTCTCGACTACCCGCGGGCGGCGCGTGGAACCACGGTCGATGACTATCACGGTACGCTCGTGCCGGATCCGTATCGCGGTCTCGAGGACCTCGATTCCGCTGCGACTCGCGCCTGGGTGGACGCCGAGGCGAAACTCACCGATCGCTATCTTGCCGCGCTCCCGGGGCGGAAAGCTCTGCGCTCGCGCCTGGCGAAACTCTATGATTACGGGCGTTTCGGGGTTCCGTTTCTGGCGCATGGACGCGTCTTCTACGCCCACAACTCGGGTCTGCAGAACCAGAGCGTGCTCTATGTGGCGGATGTGGCCGGCGCGTGGCCGCGCGTCGCGCTCGATCCGAATGCTCTGTCGAAGGATGGCCGCCTCGCAGTGGTAGGCTACGTGGCGAGCCACCGCGGCCAGCTGCTCGCCTACGGCGTCTCGGTGTCGGGCTCCGATTGGACCGACTGGCACCTGCGCGACCTGTCCTCCGGACGGGACTTTCCGGACATAATCCGCAATACGAAGTATTACGCGCCGGTCTTCTCGCACGACGACCGGGGGCTTTACTACAGCGCCTTTCCTGCTCCCGCGGCGGGCGCCGAATTGAGCGCCGCAGACTTGGGCGACGCGGTGTTCTTCCACGCCATCGGAACGGCGGCCGCGGCGGACCGAAGGCTCCTGCAGATTGCCGATCATCCGGATTGGCAATACGAACCGCACCTGTCCGAGGACGGCCGATGGCTGGTCGTGACCGCCGGGGAGGGGGAGGTCGGCGATAAGGGCGTCGAGAATGTCTATCTGGTCGACCTCGCGGCGGCGCAACGGCCGGTGACGCCGGTCGTCGAGGGATTCGGCGCCGCCTACGTCTATGTGGGTTCGGACGCCGGGCGCCTGTATTTTCTGACCACCTTGGGCGCTCCGAACGGCAAGGTCATTGCGATGGACCCGGTACGGCCGAACTCGGCCGCAGCGCCGACCATCGTCCCGGAAAGCGCCGACGCGATCGACCTGACGGAAACCAGCGTGACGCTCGTCGGTCGCCAGCTGATCGTGCGCGCGATGCACGACGCGCACAGCCGGGTCGTGACCTACGCGCTCGACGGCACGCCGCGCGGCGAGATCGAGCTGCCCGGGACCGGCACTGCGGCGGGATTCCTCGGCCGACCCGGGGACCGCGCGACGTTCTATTCGTTTACCGATCTCATCACGCCGCCGACGGTGTTTCGCTACGATCTCAAGACCGGTCGAAGCGAAGTGTTCCGTTCCCCCAAGGCGAGCTTCGATCCGCACGCCTTTGAGCAGCGGCAGGTGTTCTATCCGGGGAAGGACGGCACGCGCATTCCCATGCTGCTGGCCTACCGCAAGGGCCTCGAGCTCGACGGCCGAAATCCTGTTCTGCTCTACGGTTACGGAGGATTCGGCATTCCGCTTCTCCCGGAATTCAGCTCCGCGCGCATTGCCTGGCTGGAAATGGGCGGCATCTATGCGATCGCCAACATCCGCGGCGGGGGCGAATATGGGGAGGCCTGGCATCGCCAGGCGATTCGCAGCCACAGGCAGGTGGCGTTCGATGATTTCATCGCCGCCGCCGAGTGGCTGATCGCCGAGCGCTACACCGCGACGGCCAAGCTGGCGATCCGCGGCGACTCCAACGGCGGCCTGCTCGTCGGGGCGTGCCTGACACAGCGTCCGGATCTCTACGGTGCGGCGATCGCCGGCGTCGGCGTGATGGACATGCTGCGCTTCGATCGCTTCGGCCAGGGCGGCGGCTGGACCGGCGAATTCGGTTCGCCGCAGAACCCGGCGGATTTCCCGGCGATCTACGCCTACTCGCCGCTGCATCACGTGCGCCCGGGCACGCGCTATCCCGCCACCCTGATCATCACCGGCGATCACGACACGCGGGTGATGCCGATGCATTCCTTCAAATTCGCCGCGGCCATGCAGGCGGCGCAGTCGGGGCCGGAGCCGGTGCTGCTCTACATCGAGAAATCCTCGGGACACGGCGGCGGCCCGACCGTGTCGCAGGCCATCGAACAGAACGCCGATATTTATGCCTTTCTTGCCGACCGGCTCGGCATTCGATTGAATCCGTGATGGCGCGGCTCAGCCCTGAGGTCGGCATTTAGCGAGGGTTCCGACGAAGCGCATCACCGCCGCGGCGCATTCCTCCGGACAGGTTTGCAAGAGCAGGTGCGGTCCGTCGATCTCGACCAGCCGTGCATTGCGCGCGGTGCCCATGATCCACCGCGCCGCCGCGGGCGGTATCACCAGGTCATGCTCCGCCTGCAGCACCAGCATCGGCAGCTGAATCCGCGCCAATGCCCCGCTCTCATCGACGGCCAATACGGCGGCGATTCGATGCCGAATGACCACCTCCGAGACCTCGGCCATGGCGCGAGTCAAACGATCCGGCGCCCGAGTCGGCGCCATCGATCCCCACATGAGGGGGGCGCGCACCCAACGCGGCAGGGATTTCACCGGAAAGTGCGCGGCCAGCGGTTGCGCCCAACCAAGCAGCGGGTAGGGGTTCTTGGCAAACGTGCCGCATAGGATCACGCCGACAAGACCCCCCGGGGGGTTCGCGGCGATGCGTATGGCAATCGGCCCGGAAAACGATTCGCCCAGCAAAACGAAGGGTTTATGTCCCGGCAGCGCGGCGCGCACCCGCGCCTCGAGCTGCTCGTAGCCCAGCGGTTCGTCCTTGGGATAAGCTACGATTCGCGCGTCGATCTCGGATCCGATGACCCGCACGAATTCGGAAAATAATTTCCCCGTACCATCCAAGCCGGGCAGCAGTACCAGCGAGGGCATCGATGCATCGTCGGTCATGGTGAGCGCATGCTGGGCCGCTAAGCGTTGCATTTCAATTCTCGTGGCATCGGCCGCTTGCATGCCCGCCCGAGGTTTTGACCATCCGCCACCGCCTGGCGCAGACTTATCGGTGTCCGGTTTCACAGGGCCAATGCAGCGACCGATGCGACGCAAGCGACAGCAAATTACCTTGAAGCGGATGGCGCTTGCGCTGCTTATGGTGGCGCTCGCGGCAACCGCGGCGGCCGAAGGGGCGAAAATAGAATTCAAGGTGCTGCCGCCGCCGCGCAATATCAGGTTATCCGACGGCCATTCCAACACCGTGATTCGATCGGCACAAGAGTGGAGCGACTGGCTCGGCAACCTGCCGGAAGGAGTCGAGAACCTGCCGACCATTGATTTCGAGCGCTACACGCTGCTGGTGATCAACGCCGGCTACAAGACCAACGGTCCCTATGCAATCAAAATCAATTCGATCACCGATACGGGCAACGAAATCCACGTCCGCATCTCGGTGACCGGCCCCGCACCGTGTCCGCAGGCGCCGGAAGCGGCGCAATATTTCGCCATGGTGATCATTCCGCAGACCGACAAACCGATTCAATTCGACATGTCGAGCAGCGGCAGCAACTGTCCGCGCAGATAACGCCGCGAATCGGCGCCGTGTTTCGATCCCGCAGGGCTTTCCCGCGCCTACGGGCTGCGGCACGCTGCCGATGGTGGTATTCTCGCCGGCGCGGCTTGGCGGGAGCGCACGGGGCAGGCTACCGGAGAGTCTCGCGATCCGCCTACGCTGAATGATCGTCGGGGTGAGCTTTTGCATGTCGCGCGCCGGTAAACTCGAAAGTACCTCCGCTTAGGCCGGCAACATCACTTTC
The DNA here is from genome assembly GCA_963813755.1 of uncultured Gammaproteobacteria bacterium. Lineage (GTDB taxonomy): Bacteria > Pseudomonadota > Gammaproteobacteria > Steroidobacterales > Steroidobacteraceae > Bog-1198. Next base: position 167,454 of record CAWEZY010000001.1, read on the forward strand.
AAATCCAGGTCACTCCAGGCGGCATTTGGCGTGCAACTAAACTTTTGGGCGGCGCGCCGGTCATAAACGCGCATTTACCGGACAATCGTGGGAGATTAGGGATGGCTTCACGTTTCTTGGCAGTTGGTGCGTTGACCGTATTGGGTGCCGTGACCGCATCCTCGGCTGTCGGGCCACCGCAATTCAATAGCCTGCGGTCGAAGCTGACCGCCGGTAACGCGCGTCTGTACGTGGTCGGGAGCCGCAGCGCCGCGCAGCGCCAAAGCGCCTTGGGGCGCAAACTCGATTCGGTGCTCGCCGATCTGTCGCGCCACGCCGCGCTGGCACGCCCCGATCACCTGCTCGCGGACTTGCATTCCTTGAGTCCCGCGGCCCGGTTCAGCAAAGCCGCGGCGACGGGCGCGCCGCTGGTGCTCGTCGATGCGAGCACGCGCGGCGATCCGCAACAATTGAAATCGGCGCTGCTCGAGCCTGGGGCTTGTGCATGCCGCGGTGTATGCCAACGACGTCGGCGGCTGGCTCCCGGTCGATCAGCTCGAGGCCGCGGCCGGCCGCGCCGAGGTGCTGTCGGTGCGCGCCGCGATGGCGCGCGCGCACGCCGGCGCGGTGACGTCGCAGGGCGACTTCGCCCAACGCAGCTCGGTGGTGCGCGCCAACTATCCGACGCTCGACGGCACCGGCATCACGGTGGGCGTGCTCTCCGACAGCTTCAACTGCTATGCCGTTTATGCCCAACCGGGCAGTGGCGTGCCGGTTTCGGGTAACCAGGGCTACGCGTCCAACGGGTTCACCGCCGACTATGCCACCGACGTCTCGACCCTCGATCTGCCGGCGAGCGTCAACGTGCTCGAGGAGGCCAACTGCCCGAACTACGGCGCACCTCTTGCAGACACCGTTCGGCGATGAAGGCCGGGCGATGCTGCAGATCGTTCACGACGTCGCCCCGGGCGCAAGTCTCGCCTTCTACACGGGAGAGAACAGCGAGGCGGATTTTGCCAACGGTATCGGCAAGCTCGCCGCCGCCCCGCCCGCGGGCGCCGGCGCGAAGGTCATCGCCGATGATTTGACCTACTTCGACGAGCCATTCTTTCAGGACGGGATCCTCGCGCAGGCGATCGACGCGGTCGAGGCGCAGGGGGTCGCGTATTTTTCTGCGGCCGGCAATGAGGGGAACCTGTCCTACCAGAACACCGCACCGAGCTTTGCGACGCTGTCCACCAGCGCTCCGACCGCCGGCGAACACCTGTTGAATTTCGATACCACCGGCGCGACCAACACGACCGCTTTGCCGGTGACCGTTCCGCCGATTCCGCCGGGCGCTTTTGTGGTGGTGGTGGTGCAATGGGATCAGCCCTATGTGACCGGCGCGCCGGGCAGCCCGGGGGCGACGAGCAGCATCGACCTGTGCGTGACCGGGGCATCGGGCGTCACCATCACCGACTACGACAACAAATCGGTCAGTTGCACCGGCCCCAATGCGGTCGGCGTCGATCCGTACCAGATCTTGATCATCACCAATCCGGCCAATGCCGCGGGCAACACCGCGCCACAATCTTTGAACATCATCGTGGGGCTCGCCGCCAATGCCAACGGCACGCCGGTGCCGGGGCGCATCCTCGTCGCGGTGGAGGATGGCGGTTTGGGCAGTACGATCGACGCCTCCTTCTGGTCCGGGGGTCCGACGATCCAGGGGCATCCGGGCGCCGCCGGGGCGGCGGCGGTGGGGGCGGCATTTTACTTCCAGACTCCGCAGTGCGGCACCTCGCCCGCTGCGCTCGAGTTTTTTTCCTCGGCCGGCGGCGCACCGATACTCTTCAATACTTCGGGTGTCCGGCTCGCGGCGCCGGTCATTCGCCAGAAGCCGGATTTCGTCGGCCCGGACGGCGTAAACGATACGTTTCTCGGTTTCACGCTGGCTTCGGCCAATTACCCGGGAAGCACCAATGGGCTGCTGAATACCGCGATCAGCGCGTGCCAGAACGTTCCGAGCTACCCGAATTTCTTCGGCACCTCGGCGGCGACGCCGCATGCCGCGGGAATCGCCGCATTGATGCTGCAGGCGAACGCCGCCGTCACACCGGCCCTGGTATACGACTCGTTGCACAATACCGCGCTGCCGATGAGCAGCGCGAGCCCGAACTTCAATTCCGGCTATGGATTCATCCAGGCGGACACCGCGCTGGTGGTGCCGATCCTGACGTTGTCGGCGCCGTCCATCGCTCTCGGCGGCTCGGCGGTGCTCTCCTGGTCCTCGATCGACGCCACGAGCTGCACCGCCTCGGGCAGCTGGAGCGGGGCACAGACAACGAGCGGCAGCACGAACTTCACCCCCGCGGCCGCGGGCGCGACCACGTACACGTTGACTTGCACCAATGCGTTCGGCACATCGGCGGCGGGATCGGCGACTCTCACGGCCACTTCGGGAACACCGCCCGCGGCGCCCACTCTGTCGCTGGCGGCGAATTCGGTTGCGGTTGGGCACCCGACCACGCTCGCGTGGTCTTCGGTCGGCGCCACGAGCTGCACCGCCTCGGGCAGCTGGAACGGGTCGCAGGCAACGAGCGGCACCCAGACCATCACTCCCACGGCGGTTGGAACCGAAACTTTCACGTTGATCTGCAGCAATCTCGGCGGCGCATCGGCGCCGACCTCGGTCACCCTGACCGCCACGCCCGCGTTGACCGCACCCGCGACGCCCGTGCTGACGCTGAGCGCGACTTCCGTTCCCGCGTATTCAACGGCCTCGATCGCCTGGTCGTCCACCCGCGCAACGAGCTGCGTCGCGTCGGGGAGTACCAACGCGGCCGCTTCCGGTTGGTCCGGAACGTTGGGGCCGAGCGGAAGCGCTACGCTCACCCCGACCGCGACCGGAGCCATCACCTATTCGCTTGACGTGCGCTAATGCCGTCGGCACGTCGGCCGCGGGCACGGCGACCTTGAACGTCACACCCTCGATAAGTGGCGGGGGCGGTGGCGCCCTCGATGAGTTCATGCTGATCGGCCTGGCGGCGCTCGCGGTGGCGCGCCGATCGAGGGGACGCGAACGCAAAAGCTGAGCACGCATGAAAAACGACACCTTCGTGAACCACCCGCCCGCAGTCGATGTGCCGGCGGACAATCGCCCGCTGGTGGCGCCGATCTTTCAATCGGTGAAGTTTTCGTTCGACGATGCGATCGAAACCATGCGCTATTCGCGCGGCGAGCGCGACGGATTCTTCTACTCGCGCTCGTCGAATCCGACGCTGAAGCAGCTCGAGCTGCTGCTCGCAAGGCTGCAGGGCAGGGATGATTGCCTGCTGGTGGGATCGGGCGTGGCGACCATCGCAGCCGCGGTATTGGCGCTGTGCAAGCAGGGCGATCACGTGTTGGCGTTCATCGAGTCCTACGGGCCGACGCGCTATCTGGTGCAGCACCTGCTGGCCAAATTCGGAGTCACTCACACTCTGCTGTCGATCGAGGACCGCGCGGGCATCGAAAGTGCGCTCCATCAAACGCGCACGCGCCTGGCGCTGTTCGAGAGCCCGACCAATCCCGTGACCAAGATAGCGGACGTCGAACACCTGACCGCGCATGCGCGCCTCACGGGCTGCCTGACGATCATGGACAACACCTTCGCCGGCTTCCATAACCACGGCGGCTTCGACATCGACGTCTTTCTGCACAGTCTGACCAAATACGCTTCGGGTCACGGCGATGTGATGGGCGGGGCCATCATTGCGCGCAAGGAATTGATTGCCTCGATGCGCAAGGACATCGTGTCGATGGGTCCGACGCTCGACCCGCATGCCGCATTCTTGATTCAGAGGGGAATGCGCACGTATTTTTTGCGCTACGAGCGGCAATGCGCCAACGCGCTGGCGGTAAGTCGCTTCTTGCGGGATCACGTCAGGGTCAAGCGTGTCTTCTATCCGGGTCTCGATAGCCATCCCCAGCATGATCTCGCGGCAAGACAAATGAGCGATTTCGGGGCCGTCGTGAGCTTCGAATTGCAGGGCGGCTACGACGAGGGCAATCGGTTCGCGGAGGCGCTTGAGTTTTTTTCCATCGCCGCGAGCGTCGGTTCCACCGAATCGCTGGTGCTGCCGGCGCAGTTGCTGGGCGGTCAGGAATACACGCCCGAGCAGCGAGCAGCCTCGCTCATCAGCCGCGGCACCGTACGCCTCTCAATCGGCATCGAGGACGCGCAAGACCTGATTTCCGATCTCGCTCGGGCTCTCGACAAGGCATTTGCCTAGCTCGGTGCGGCGTGATGGGTCCCGCGCGGCGGGGAAACGCGCTACAGGTTGCGGATCAGGATGTCGCCGAACTCGCTGCACTTCACCTCGGTGGCACCCTGCATCTGGCGCGCAAAATCGTAAGTCACGGTCTTTTGCCCGATGGTCTTGTCCATTGCGCCGATGATGGCGTCGGCCGCATCGACCCAACCCAAGTAACGCAGCATCATCTCGCCCGACAAAATCACCGAACCCGGATTGACCTTGTCGAGGTCCGCATATTTGGGCGCCGTGCCGTGCGTGGCCTCGAACACCGCGTGACCGGTGAGGTAGTTGATGTTGCCGCCCGGCGCGATGCCGATGCCGCCGACCTGGGCCGCGAGCGCATCCGATAGATAATCCCCGTTGAGATTCATGGTGGCGATCACGTCGAACTCGTCGGGACGGGTCAATACCTGCTGCAAAGTGATGTCGGCAATCGCGTCCTTGACGATGATTTTGCCGGAGCGTTTAGCCGCGTCCATCTGCGCATTCGCCTCCTGCTCGCCGCGCGTGGATTTTATGCGCTCCCATTGCTCCCACGTGAACACTTGATCGGCGAATTCGCGCTCGGCCAACTGATAGCACCAGTTGCGAAACGCCCCCTCGGTGAATTTCATGATGTTGCCCTTGTGCACGATCGTCACGCTCTTGCGTTTGTTGGCGATCGCGTACTCGACCGCGGAGCGGAACAGCCGGTCGGTGCCTTCTTTCGATGCGGGCTTGAGGCCGACCCCGGAGCTTTGCGGGAAACGGATCTTGGCGAATTGCTTCGGAAAGTTCTGCTTGAACAAGTCCAGGAATTTCCTCGCATCGGGCGTTCCCGCCTCGAACTCGATGCCGGCGTAGATGTCTTCGGTGTTTTCACGGAAAATCACCATGTCGACCTTTTCCGGCGCCTTGACCGGCGAGGGTACGCCCTTGAACCAGCGTACCGGGCGCAGGCAGACGTACAGGTCCAACAATTGACGCAGGGCGACGTTGAGCGAACGGATGCCGCCGCCTACCGGAGTGGTGAGCGGCCCCTTGATCGAAACCAGGAAGTCGCGGCAGGCGCTTACCGTTTCGTCCGGCAGCCAGGTGTTATAGGTCTTGTTGGCCTTCTCCCCCGCGAACACTTCCAGCCAATGAATCTTGCGCTTGCCGCCGTAGGCCTTGTGCACCGCCGCGTCGAACACTCGCACGCTCGCACGCCAAATATCGCGGCCCGTCCCGTCGCCCTCGATGAATGGGATGACGGGCCGGTCCGGTACCTTAAGCTTGCCGTTCGCGATAGTGATCTTTTCGCCCCCGGCGGGGATTCGCACGGCGGCCGGTTTCGCTTCGTACATTCATTGACTCCTTCAGATTCAGCGGCAATGCTAGCATGCACGAGCCGGGATCGGCATTGCGCACACGCGCCCCTCGGCCGGCTGCCGAGGTCTCGGGCCGGCCCTTAAGACTTGCAAAAGGAACTTTACTGCGCGCTTTGTCTCGAAAGCCATTATTCTACGCACCCTCGAACCTTCAACCCCACACCCTATTGGAATCTGCAGTGTCCGCATCGTTAGGTAAACAGGCTCGTCAAGCCGTAGGCGCGCTGTTGTGCGCCGTCGCCATCTTCGCGGCCGGCTGCCACAACAACAACTACACCAGCGGCTATGGTATCGCGTGGGTCACCATGACCGACGAGCCGGGCGATTACACGAGTTATATCGTCACGATTGACTCGGTGACCTTGACCGACACCAACGGCAATGTGGTCACCGCGGCGGCGATTCCGGAAATCGTCAACGTCGCGCAGCTTTCGAACTATGCCGAATTGTGGAGTTCCAGCGGAATTCCGAACGGCACTTACGTGTCGGCGACCATCAACCTGGACTACACCAACGCCGCCGTCACGGTCATGGTCAACGGTGCGCCGCAAGCGGCGAAGCTTCTGGACTACACGACCCTCGCGACGCCGACCACCTACGCGGTGACGGTGAAGTTCGATCCCGCCAATCCCCTGGTCATCACACCGACCTTCGCCTCGACCAGCGCGCAGCGCCTCGCCATTGATTTCAATCTGGCTGCCTCAGGTCGCGTGGACCTTACGACCAATCCGGCAACGGTTTTAGTGAGGCCGTTTTTTACCGCGGGCATCCTGCCGGCCGACACCAAGCTCATCCGAGTGCGCGGACCGTTGATCAACTCCAACCTGGGCGTGAGTACCTACACCGTAGACTTGCGGCCGTTCTACGACGAGGCGAACAACATCGGGACGGTCACGCTGTTCAATCAGCCCAGCACCATCTACACCGTCAACGGCAACAACTACGTCGGTACGCCGGGTCTCGATGCCCTGGCCTTGTTGTCCGCCGGCTCGACCATAGTCGCCGCATTCACCACGTTCCAGCCGACCGTCAACACCATTCCATCGCCGCCTTCGACCGCGGGGAATTTCAATTTGGTTTACGTCGTCGGCGCGAGCAGCCTGGAGGATCAGTATACGGAGGGCTTGAGCGGCGATGTGATCAAGCGAGTGGGCGATACCGTCACCCTGCTCGGCTCGACGTTGTTCCTGAATACCGCGAATACCTACATCTACGAGGTGGCGCCGACCCAATTACTGCTCGGCCCTGGCACCATCGTGACGGCCGACGACAACTCGACGTTGACCGGGCTCAATTCCGGCTCGATCGCGGTCGGCCAGCACATCTCGGCGCGCGGCATCTACAGCGTCTTGGCCAACGGAACCGTGCAATTGGACGCGACCGGCACGTCCAGCACCAACACGGGCTCGGTGCGCCTGCAAACCACCGAGTTCTGGGGTTCGCTGGTCTCTTCCGCCCCCGACAGCCTGGTGATGAATTTGAGCGCCATCAGCGATTGGCCGGTGAGCGACTATGACTTCACCGGCAACGGCGCGACCGCCGCCGAGAAGCCGTCGCCCAGCGCATTTTCAGTCAATACGGCCGGCCTTACGTTGCCCACCGGCACGGCGGCGGGCGATCCGGTGTGGGTCAACGGGTTTGTACCGCGTTTCGGATCGGCGCCCCCGGATCTCGATGCCGACGCGGTCAACAATCAGCTGTCCGTGCAAACCGCCGGCGGACAGGCGGGCGGCGCGGCCTCGACGTCCCCCGGGGTGGAGACGTGCGGTGTCGGCAGCCAGGTGTGCGACCCCGGCAGCTTGCAGGTCGTGTGGACGAGCCCTCCCGGGACCGTCGCGCCATTCGCGTCCATTTCCTCGTCCGGGTTCACGATCAGACCTCAGCCAGGCGGACTATTTGTCCGGGGTCATCCGAATCGGTCCGCAAAGCATCGATTTGAAGTCGGTCCCGGCGGTGATGGTGGTGCCGACGACGTTGCCGGTCACCAGCACCTTCTCCCCTTTGTATGCCTTCGGCAGTCCGGGCGTCACCGCGACGACGCCGGTATCGGGCATATCCGCTTACAGCAGCTTTTCGCAATTCGTCGCGGCGCTGACCCCCTCGATCAGTGCGGCCAATCCGGTGAAGCAACTGGAGGCTAGAGGCGTTTACGATCGCGCGACCAACACCTTTATCGCGACCAGCGTCAACGTCGTGCTCTAAACTACCTCCCCAATGGGGATTCGCCTGCCACGACTGGGATTGGCCTTCACGCTGATCGCAAGCGGTGTGTGGAGCGCGGACGGCAGCGCTGGTGCGGCCGAGACACCAGCGGCGGCCGCAGTTTCCGATGCGGCGCGTCCGCGCGTTTGCCTGGTATTGTCGGGCGGGGGCGCGCGCGGCATGGCCCACATCGGTGTGCTCAAGGTCCTCGAGGAACTCAAGGTGCCGATCGACTGCATCGCAGGTACCAGCATGGGCGCCGTGGTGGGGGGGCTGTATGCGAGCGGCATGACCGCAAGCGAAATTGATGCCACCATGCGTTCGGTCGATTGGCAGGAGGCTTTCCGCGACGCGCCGCCACGCCGCGATCTCGGCTTCAGGCGCAAACAGGACGACCGCAATTTTCTGGTGCGACTGCCCTTGGGCTTGAAGCACGGGCATTTACTTCTGCCCAAGGGGCTCATCCAAGGCCAACAATTGCAGGAAACCCTGCGGCAGCTGACCTTGCCGTATGCCGACAGCGCAAGTTTTGATCGGCTGCCGACGCCCTTTCGCGCGGTGGCCACGGACCTGGAAACCGGCGATGCCGTGGTGTTGGACAAGGGAGATCTGGCGCTCGCGATGCGGGCGAGCATCTCGGCACCGGGCCTGTTCGCGCCGGTCGACTACCAGGGAAAACTGCTGGTCGATGGCGGCATCGCGGAAAATCTGCCCATCGACGTGGCGCGTGCGATGCACGCCGACATCATCATCGTGTCGGACGTGAGTTTTCCGCTGCAGACGCGCAAACAGCTCGATTCCGCCCTGGCCATTTCCAATCAAATGCTGGCAATTCTGGTGCGCAAGGATACGAACCTGCAGTTAGCGACGCTGGGACCGAAGGACATCTTGATCGAACCGGCGCTCGGTCTCACCGCGTCCACGGATTTCACGATTGCGGCCGGCACCATAGCGCAGGGCGAGGCGGCGGCGCGCGGCGCCATACCGCAGCTCGCGGCCTTGCGCGTCGACCAGCGCGAGTACCAAACCTATATGACGCGCCGTGCGGCGCGCGAGCCGGCCTTGCCGACCATCAGTTTCGTGCTGGTCGACGAGCAATCGAAGCGCTATGAGGAGACCATTTTGGCCGAAATGCAGCCGCTCATCGGCAAGCGGCTCGATTTGCACGCTCTCGATGCGCGCATCAAAGAACTCTACGGACTCGGCTATTTCGAGACGCTCGACTACTCGGTGGTCGAGCGAGGCGAGGGGCCCGCGCGGGAGTCCGGCCTCGAGATACGCGCGCGCCGCAAATCCTGGGGCCCGACTTACCTGCGATTCGGACTGAACCTTCAAGACGATTTTCAGGGCAACAACCAATACAACGCCACGGCTCGATTTTTAATGAGCGAAATCAACAGCCTGGGTGCGGAGCTGTTGACCGATGTGCAGGTCGGCAGCGATCCGAAAGTCACCAGCGAGTTTTATCAGCCGCTCGATGCGCTGCGCCTCTGGTTCGTCGCACCGAGCGCGCGGATCGAGGGCCGCGATTTGCCGATCTACATGAACAATACCCAAATCGCCGATTTTCGCGATCGCGAAGTGGAGGGTGCCGTCGATTTTGGCCGCAACCTCGGAAATTGGGGCGAGATTCGCGCCGGGTTGCACCGGATCAATGGATTGGAGTACGACCGCTGGGGCAATCCGGACCTGGTCGCTCCGCAGTACAACAACGGCGAGTACTTTTTCAAGTTCACCTACGACCGGCTCGATGACGTGCGTTTCCCGCGCGAAGGGCAAACTTTTTCGCTGCAATGGGACGCCAATCGCACCAATTTGGGCGCTGACATCGCATTCGACCGCGTGACGGCGGACTGGCTGATGGCGCGTTCGAGCGGCCGCAACACGCTGCTGTTGTGGGCATCGGCCGGTGCGACATTGGACGGCAATCTGCAGCCGACGGACGTGCAGGACTTCTATTCACTCGGCGGGTTCTTGAATTTGTCGGGGCTCGCGCCCGAATCGTTGCTGGGACCGAACTTTGCGATCGCGCGCGCCATTTATTTCCGCAAGGTCAGCCGCGGCGGGGAGGGATTCTTCGAGGTTCCCGCTTATATCGGCATGTCGCTCGAGGCGGGCAATACCTGGGAGCGCCGAGGCGAGATCAGTTACGGGTCCGCTCACAAAGACGTGTCGGTCTTCGTGGCGCTCGATACGTTCCTGGGGCCCGTCTATTTGGGGTCGGGCTACGATGATTCGGGCACAGCGGGATATTACCTGTTCCTGGGCCGCACCTTCTAAAGAGCGCCACGCGCCGTCAGAAGCCGCGGCTTTCGGCTAGTTTTTCCACCTTTTCGAAGACCAGCGCCGGTTGATCGCCAATGCGCGAGTACTCGTGCTTGCGCGACATCTCTGCCAACGTGCGGTCGCGCTCGGCGGCCGTGAAAAACCAATGGGTCCTCTGCCAGTCGGCGCCGAGCAGCCTGGCGAACGGGTCGCCGCGGCGCAGGCGCACGCGGATACCGTAGGGCCGCGGCAGCACCGGCACGGGGCGCACCATATTTTGAGCGTTTGCGATTCCCACGACGCCGCAACGATAGCGGAATCGGCTCGAAGCCGCCAGCTGATGGGCGCAGGTTGCGCATGCTAGACTCCGCCGCCGCCGCTCGGCGCCGCACGCCGGCTGATTGACGAGCGGACTCTTGTCGCAATGAGGTTATAGATGGCATCGTCTTACACCGCCTCCGATATCGAGGTGCTGAGTGGCTTGGACCCGGTGCGCCGCCGCCCGGGCATGTACACGGACACCACGCGCCCGAATCATCTGGCGCACGAAGTGATCGACAACAGCGTCGATGAGGCGATTTCCGGCCACTGTGAAAACATCGACGTCACGGTGTTCAAGGACGGGTCCTTGCAGGTCGAGGATGACGGCCGCGGCATGCCGGTGGATATTCACCCGAAGGAGAAGATCAGCGGCGTGGAGCTCATATTGACGCGCCTGCATGCGGGCGGAAAATTCAACGACAAGACCTACCAGCATTCCGGCGGACTGCACGGTGTCGGCGTTTCGGTGGTCAACGCCTTGTCGAAGCATCTGGAGTGCTGGGTGCGCCGCGGCGGCAAGGAATACAACCTGAGCTTCGCGGGGGGCAGACCCACGTCCAAGCTCGAGGTGGTCGGCGAGGTGGCGAAGTCAAAAACCGGCACGACATTGAGGTTTTGGCCGGATCCGAAATACTTCGACACGGAAAAGTTCTCCATTCCGAGCCTCAAGCAGGTGCTGCGCGCCAAGGCCGTTCTGTGCCCCAACCTGCGCGTCACGCTCAGCAACGAGTTTACCGGGGAGCGCGATCAGTGGTTCTACACCGGCGGCCTGCACGAATACCTGGCCGAAGAGCTCGGCAAAGGCGAGTGGTTGCCGGCCGAGACCTTCTACGGAAAGCGAGACATCGAAGGCGGCTCCATCGACTGGGCTTTTGCCTGGGTGTTGGAATCGCAGCAGCGCATCGCCGAGAGCTACGTTAATCTGATCCCGACCGTCGAGGGCGGCACGCATGTCAACGGCTTGCGCGCGGGTGCCGCGGATGCGGTGCGGGAGTTCTGCGAGTTTCGCAACCTCGTGCCGCGCGGCCTGAAATTGGCGCCCGAGGACGTATGGGACGGCGTGAGTTTCGTGCTGTCGATGAAAATGCGCGAGCCGCAGTTTGCCGGTCAGACCAAGGAGCGTCTGTCGTCGCGCGAGGCCGCCGGGGTCGTCCAGGGCGTCATCAAGGATGCGTTTGCGCTCTGGCTCAATCAACATCCGGATCAGGGCGAGAAGATCGCCATGCTGGCGATCGCCAACGCGCAGCAGCGCTTCAGGGACAGCCAAAAGATCGCCCGCAAGCGCGTGGTGGCCGGGCCGGCGCTGCCGGGCAAGCTGGCCGACTGCGTCAGCCAGGACCCGCAGCGCGGCGAGCTGTTCCTGGTCGAAGGCGACTCGGCCGGCGGATCGGCCAAGCAGGCGCGCGACCGCAGCCACCCAGGCCATCATGCCGCTGCGCGGCAAAATTCTGAACACGTGGGAGGCCGATGCGCGCGAGGTGCTGCTGTCGCAGGAAGTTCACGACATCAGCGTCGCGATCGGCGTCGAGCCGGGGACCAGCCGATTTGTCGAATCTGCGCTACCACAAGATCTGCATTCTGGCGGACGCGGACAGCGACGGGCAGCACATCGCGACCTTGCTGTGCGCCTTGTTTTTGCGTCACTACCGGCCGCTGGTGCAGGCGGGGCACGTGTACGTGTGCATGCCGCCGCTGTTTCGGATCGATGCCGGCAAGCAAGTCATCTACGCCCTCGATGAGGCGGAGCGGGACAAGGCGCTGGCGCGCATCGCCGCGGAGCGCTCCCGCGTAAAGATCGTGGTGACGCGCTTCAAGGGCCTCGGCGAAATGAGCCCGTCGCAACTGCGCGAGACCACCATGGCGCCGCAAACGCGCCGGCTGGTGCAGATGACGATCGACGCCAAGGACAATCCCGATCAGATGCTCGACATGCTGCTTGCCAAGAAGCGCGCCGCAGACCGCCGCGAGTGGCTCGAGAGCAAGGGTAATCTGGCGCACATATCGTGAAAAACCAGGAACTCAATTTCGAAGGCGTCGAGAAGGAGCCGCTGAAGTCATTTGCGGAGCGCGCCTACCTCGACTATTCCATGTACGTGATTCTGGACCGGGCGCTGCCGCACATCGGCGACGGGCTCAAGCCCGTGCAGCGGCGCATCGTCTACGCGATGAGCGAGCTGGGGCTGGCCGCCGGCGCGAAGCACAAAAAATCCGCCCGCACCGTCGGCGACGTCATCGGCAAATTCCATCCGCACGGCGATTCGGCGTGCTACGAGGCCATGGTGCACATGGCCCAGGATTTCGCCTACCGCTATCCGATCGTCGACGGCCAGGGCAACTGGGGCTCGACCGACGATCCCGAAATCCTTCGCCGCGATGCGCTACACCGAATCGCGGCTCACGCGCTACGCGGCGCTGCTGCTGCAGGAATTGGGGTCGAGCACGGTGGATTGGGCGCCGAATTTCGACGGCTCGCTCGAGGAGCCCGACCCTGTTGCCCGCGCGCGTGCCGAACCTGCTGCTGAACGGCGGCTCCGGGATCGCGGTCGGCATGGCCACGGATATTCCGCCGCATAATTTGCGCGAAGTGGTCAGGGCCTGCGTGGCGTTGCTCGACGATCCGGATCTGTCCACCCGCAAGATCATGGCGCACATCAAAGGCCCGGATCTGCCGACCGGCGCGGAAATCGTCTCGCCTCGCGACGGATCTGCTGCAGATGTACGAAACGGGCTCCGGCAGCTTCAAAGCGCGCGCGACCTTTGTCATCGAGGACGGCGAAATTGTGATCGAGGCGCTGCCGTTCCAAGTATCGGGCAGCAAGGTACTGGAGCAGATCGCCAACCAAATGCGGCAGAAGAAGCTGCCGATGGTCGAGGATCTGCGCGACGAGTCCGATCACGAGAAGCCGACGCGCCTGGTGATCGTGCCGAAATCCAACCGGGTCGACGCGCAAGCGCTGATGGCGCACCTGTTCGCAACCACCGACCTTGAGCGCAATTATCGCGTGAACCTCAACGTCATCGGCGTGGACGGCCGGCCGCGGGTGATGGGCCTCAAGGAATTGCTGCTGGAGTGGCTGCAGTTCCGCAAGGCGACCGTGACCCGCCGGCTGAACCATCGGCTCGCGCAGGTCAATGCCCGGCTGCACATCCTCGACGGCCTCGCCATCGCCTATCTGAATCTCGACGAGGTGATCCGCATCGTACGCACCGAGGAGCAGCCGAAGCCGGTCGCTGATCAAGCGCTTCAAGCTGTCGGAGATCCAGGCGGAAGCGATACTCGAGACCAAGCTGCGCCACCTGGCGCGGCTCGAGGAGATGAAGATCCGCGCCGAGCAGCGCGAATTGACGGCGAGCGCGATGACATCGAGCGGATACTGAAGAGCAAGGCGAGGCTCACAAACTGGTTCGAGACGAACTCCTGAGCGATGCCGAGGAATACGGCGACGAGCGCCGTACCCGGCTGGTGGAGCGCGAGGCCGCGCAAGCCATTTCCGAGGCGGAACTGTTGACCAGTGAGCCGACCACCGTGGTGCTGTCGCGGCTGGGTTGGGTGCGCGCCGCCAAGGGACACGATATCGACGCGCGCGCGCTCGCCTACAAGAGCGGCGATGAATTCCAGGCGGCGGCCAAGGGCCGCAATCTGCAGCAGGCGGTGTTCATCGATTCCACGGGCAGAGCCTACAGCTTGGATGCGCATCAGCTGCCGGCGGCGCGCGGCTACGGCGAACCGCTGTCCGGCAGCGTCGATCCGCCCGACGGCGCCACATTCGCCGCGGTCCTCATCGGCGAACCGGACGACTGTGGCTGCTGGCGAGCGATGCGGGTTACGGCTTTGCGGTGCGATTGCGCGATTTGTACGCTCGCAACAAGAAGGGCAAATCGGTGCTCAAGGTGCCGGAAAATGCCCGCGTGCTTGCCGGCGCAGCCGATAACGAGCCCGGAGTCGATCGCCGTGTTCGTCAATAACCACGGCGAGGCGCTGGCGCTGCCGGTGGCGCAAATAGAGGAAATGAGCGCCGGCAAGGGGCAAAACCTCTACGGGATCCCCAGCAAGAAGTCGGCCGAGCGCGCCGAGTACTTATCGGCAATGGCGGTAGTCGCGCCCGGCGAGATCCTGACCGTGTACAGCGGCAACAGCGCGCCGATGAAGCTCAAATTCGAGGAGCTGAGGCAATTCCAGGACAAGAAGGGTCAGCGCCGGCAGAGATTCTCAAGGGCCTACAAACAGGTCGATCGGCTCGAGGTGTCGGCGGCCGTTTAGGCACCCGATCCGGCCGGCTACCGTTCTCCCGACATGGTGACATCCTCGGGCGTATTCACGAAATAGCCCTGGATGAATTCGATGCCGAGCTGCCAGAGCACGGCCATGGTGTTGGCGTCTTCCACCCGTTCGGCAATGGTCTCGACACCCTTGCGCTTGGCGGCCTCGACCAGTCCCTTCACGCGCTGCTGCTGCAGCTGGTTGGTCGGGAGCCCCTGCATCAGGGAGCCGTCGATCTTGATGAAGTTCATGCCGACGCCGGCGAGCAATTTCAGCGGATCGCGGCCGGTGCCGAAATGCTCCAGCGCGAAGCGAAAGCCGAGTTTGCGCAAGTTGTCGGCCAGCTCGTTGGTTTGCCGGACGTACTGCATCGCGACTTCCTCGGTCACCTGGATGCACAGGCGCTTCGATTCGATCTTGAGCGATTTCAATTGGGTCGCGAGCCAGCCGATCAGGCTCTTGTCCAGAATCGTATCCTTCGATACGCGCACGAAAATGCACGTGGCCTTGCGGTTGGCGGCAAACGACATCGAGGCGCCGATCACCCAGCGGTCGATGTTTTTCATCAAGTCGTTGCGCTCGGCCGCGGCGATGAACTCCGCAGGAAGCACCTCGTTGCCCTGTTCGTCCAGCATTCGCACCAGCACGTCGAACATGCCCTTGTCCTCGCCGAGCAGGCTCGCGATCGGCTGCTGCACCAGGCGGAACCGATTCTCCATCAGGGCGCTCTTGATATGCTTGACCCAGATCTTGTCGTAGGCCTGTACGCGCGTGTCGGTGTCGGCCTTATCGACCGCGTACATTTGATTGCCGCCGAGTTCGCGTCCGCGGCGTGCGGCGTTGATCGCGTCGCCGATGGCGGCATCGACGTCGGCGTTGCCGGCGAGGCAACAGTCCCAAGCCGACGGTCACGGTTGCGGTCAGATTCTTGACCTCGAACACGAAATTATGGTCGTTGACGCGCTTGACGATGTTCTCCGCCCAGGTCTCCACGTCCCGGGCCGTGCCGCGCTCGAGCATTACCAGGATGCCCATTGCCGCCGAATCTGCCGCACAGGTCGGTCGCCGTCAGCTGCAGGCGCATCAGTTCCGCGAGCTGCGCCATGAAATCCTCGCTCGCGAGGACTCCGATCGTATTCTGGATCTCGAGGAAGCGGTCGGGCTTGATGTATGCGAATTGGCGCACGCCGCCCTTCATGGCATGGGCGCAACGCTCGCGAATCGCCGCGATCAGGTAGCGCTGCTGCAGAAAGCGCGTCGTCGCGTCGCTCTTGACGGCATCGGCGAGCTGTACCTCGAGATCGTGATCCTGTTGTCGCGCGCCGGTATGCTGATGCGCGTGGCCGGTTCACCCTCGTAGTCCGCCCTGGTCAGCGTCAGAACCAGCGGCAGAGTGGAGCCATCCGAAAGCAGCGCTCGCACGTTGAGTCCGTGGTCGGTCCACTTACCCTGCAGGCAGGCAACCAGCGCGCCTTTGAGCGCCGGATGCGTTTCCGGCTCGAACAAATCCATGAGGGGCATGCCCTTCAGCGCGTCGTCGCCGGAGTAGCCGAACAATTCCAGCCAGGCACGGTTGGCGTCCACGATGATGCCTTCCTGCACATGAGTGATTGCGTCGGCCGAACCCTCGAGAAAATTCTGCAGCTGCTCCCGATATGCGCGCGCCGACGACAGCGTCGAGGATAGGGCTCGTTCCAGCCGATAAGCCCGCAGCTCCCGCGCGGCGACCGACTGCAGGCGGCTGCGGTTGGCCAGAGTGACCACATCTTGCGCACCCAAGCGCATGGCCTCGGCGATCGTCGCCTCGTCGACATGCTGGCGCACGATCAACACCGGCATCTCCGGAGCGGTCTGCTGCCTCACCTTCATGACCGCCGCGAGTTCGACGCCGAGCTCCTCGATGAACGCAATCAGCATCTCCGGATTGAGCTGAGTCAAAGCATCCGCGAGATCGCGGGCGTCCGGCAGCCAGGTGCAATGCACCGGATGGCCCGCCTTGCGCAACGTGCTGTTGATTGCCTCGACGTGGTCTTGCGACCGCGTCATGACGATCATTGGAACGGCGCCCTGCTCAGCCACTAGTCAATTTCCTCGCAAAACGGGCCCAAAGTGTAACATCAGGTTGCTGGCGATTCTGGGACCCGCGTCTTGCGGCGGCGAGGTTCCTCGCAGGAATTGGCTTCGGCAGGGCGTTGCGGCTATCATACGCGCCCTTCAAACCGAGGCCTGCGATGGCGAACTACAGCACGAACGAGTTCAAATCGGGACTGAAAATCCTGATCGACGGCGATCCCTATGCGATCGTCGAGAATGAGATGGTCAAGCCCGGCAAGGGCCAGGCATTCAACCGTGTCCGGGTACGAAACCTGAAGACCGGTCGAACCATTGAACGCACTTGGAAGTCGGGCGACACCGTCGAGGCCGCCGACGTCGTCGACACCGAGATGCAGTATCTGTACAGCGACGGCGATTTCTTTCATTTCATGGTTCCGGACACCTTCGAGCAGCTTACCGCCTCGAGGCAGGCGGTCGGCGACAGCGCGCAATGGCTGAAGGATGGAACGATTTGCATTATTACGCTGTGGAACGGCGTGCCGCTGCAAGTGACGCCGCCGGCGCACATGGAGCTCAAGGTGATAGAAACCGATCCGGGCGTGCGCGGCGACACCGCCACCGGGGGTTCCAAACCCGCCAAACTGGAAACGGGCGCCATGGTGCGGGTGCCGCTGTTCATCAATGAGGGGGAAGTCCTGCGCATCGATACCCGCACCGGCGAGTATTTGTCGCGGGGTAAAGGCTAGGGACGCGGCTACCCGCGGGCGGCGCGGGCGGAGGGCAGGCGTTATCGAGCTAGGCGTTATCGATCGAAAACGCCATGGCTTGCGACAGGCAGGTCGCATCGAGCGCGATCGCGACCAGCCGGTCGAAGCCGAGTGCGACCCCCGAGCAGTCCGGCAATCCGGCCGCGAGCGCCGCCAGCAAACGCTCATCCACCGGTGGCTGCGCTTGGCCTCGCTCCCGGCGGATTGCAAGATCCAGGGCGAATCGCTCGCGCTGCTCGCGGACATCGGCCAACTCATGGAAGCCATTCGCGAGCTCGATGCCGTTCAAATAGAGTTCGAATCGCGCCGCCACCGAGGGCATCCCCGGTTTCAGACGAGCGAGCGACGCTTGCGAGGCCGGGTAGTCGCGCACGAAACACGGACGTTCGCGCCCGAGGCAGGGCCCCACCACGAATCCCATCAATAGATCGAGCAGGGCGTCGCGGTCGAGGCCCGCCTGGCACACGATGCCGCGCTCCGTGGCCGCGTGCACCAGATCGCGTTCGCTGGCGGTGTGCGCATTGACTCCGGCGTAGCGGCGCAGCGCTTCGCTGTGGGTGAGGTGTTGCGCCGGCGGCATCTCGCGCTCCGGCGCCAGCAAGCGGGCGACCAGATGCTCGACCTCCGCCATCATTGCGGCGTCGTCGAATCCGGCCCGGTACCATTCGAGCAATGTGAATTCGGGATTGTGCCACCGACCGCGCTCGGCATCGCGAAACGCCTTGCACAGCTGATAAATATCGCCGCTGCCGGCAGCCAACAGGCGCTTCATGGCAAATTCCGGCGAGGTGCTCAGGAAGAGCCGGCCGCGCATGCCGTTAACTTGGGTGACCAGGGATTCGATCTGCGGATCGCTGACGCCGGCCGCGCTCAATAAGGGCGTTTCGACCTCGAGCACACCGCGCTCAGCGAAGAATTCCCGGGTGCGCGCCGCCAGGGCGGCGCGCCGGCGCAAGGCGGCCTGAGTCGCCGTAGGTCGCCAATCCGAGCCGTGTTCGCCGCTCACGTGGCGCTGCCGATGGCTTGCCCGAACTGCACCACGGACCCGGCGCGCAGCAGCGGATGCCATCGCGCCCGGTTGGCTTCGAATAATAGGATGACCGTCGAGCCCATGTTGAAGCGCCCGAGTTCGGCGCCTTTGTCGAGCACCACGCTGGGAGCGGGAATGCGGGTCACGACGCGCCGCGCGGCCGGCGTGATATCGCCGGCCCAGACGGTGGCCATGCTGCCGACATTGAGCGCCCCCACCAGCACCAGCGCGAATTGTCCAAACTCGCTCTCGAACAGCGTCAGCACCCGTTCGTTGCGCGCAAATAGGCGCGCAACGTGCTGTGCGGCGGTTGCGTTCACGCTGAACAAGCGGCCGGGCACGTACACCGTGTCGAGCAGCCGACCGCGCACCGGCATGTGAATGCGGTGATAGTTGAAGGGGGCAAGGTAGATCGTGGCGAACGAGCCGCCTTCGAAGCGCCGCGCCCACGGCTCATCGGCCAGCAGTTCGGCCAGCGTGTAGCGCCTCCTTTTCGCTTGCAGCAGTTCGTCCCGTTCGATATTGCCGCATTCGCTCACCATGCCGTCGACCGGGCTGACAATCGCGGAAGCGGCAGGGGCAATCGGTCGCGTCCCGAGACGCAGCGCCCGAGTGAAGAATTCGTTGAAACTGCCGTAGCGATACGGATCGATTTCGGCCGCTTCGGCCATGTCGACGTCGAATAGCTTGAGAAACAGGCGAATGAGCGGATTCTTGAACCAGGGCGCCCGCACCCGGGTTGCGGCGAACACCAACCTCGATATCCGGTGTTGCGGCAAGGTGAATTGCAGCATGACGAACAACCGGCCGCGAACGGTGCCGCGCCCGCTCGCCGCCGCAGCGCAAGCCGGTTCGGCGGGCGGCGATCGGCTCATGCCGGGCCGGCCACGATGCGCTGAAAATCGGCTTGCAGGGACTGCACCGTGAATGGGTCGTTCAGGATCGCGGCCAGCCTCCCGCTCGGATCCAACACGAAGATCGCGCTGGAATGATCGACCACGTAGCTGCCGTCCGCCTGCTTCGGCTCGATGATCACGGCGACGCCGAACTCGCGCGCCACCGCCTCGATGGTTGGCTGGTCGGCGGCGGTGACGCCGATGAATTCAGGATCGAAATACGGCACGTACTGGGCGAGTTGCCGCGGGGTGTCGCGCTGCGCGTCCACCGATATGAATATCACCTGCGGCAGCACCGCCGCGCCGCTCGCCCGCAGGCTTTTTTGCATGGCCGCCAGGGTGGTGAGGGTCGTCGGACAGTATTCCGGGCAGTTCGCATAGCCGAAGAACAGCATGGACCAATGGCCCCGCAGATTCTTGAGCCCAAATGCCTGGCCTCGGTGGTCGATCAGGCTAAAATCGGCCAGTGTGCGTCGCGGCGAGATATAGGTTCCGATCGCCAGCGTGGGCGCCGCCGCGGTGTGGCGCCAAATGAGTGCGGCGCTCGCACCCAAGATGCCGGCGAAACAGACCAACACGAGAATCAGGACTTTCGATCGAGGGGCCATGCGTCGATTATCCCACACGGCGCCCGAAACCGTCGGCGCTGCCATCGATCGCTGCGCCCGCGCGCTGCGCCGCGCCGGCGTGCACTTCGGCCACGGTACCGACAATGCGCGCGATGAGGCCGCGGAATTGGTGTTTTTCGCGGCGGGCCTTGCGCATGCCACCGGCTCCGGTGCCTACCGCAGGCCGCTGACTGCGCCCCGCGCGGTGCGCATCGATACGCTGCTGCGCGAGCGGATCTCGCGGCGCACGCCGCTCGCCTATCTGACGCGGCGTGCCTTTTTCGCGGGCCTCGAACTGTATGTGGACGAACGGGTCCTGGTGCCCCGATCGCTCATCGCGGAGCTGATCCTCAAGCGCTTTGCGCCGTGGGCAAAACCGCGCGGCATACGGCGGATATTGGATATCGGCTGCGGCTCGGGCGCCATCGCGCTGGCAAGCGCCGTGGCTTTTCCGCGCGCCACCGTGGACGCGGTCGACATCTCCGCCGATGCGCTCGCGGTCTGCCGCCGAAACGTCCGGCGCTTGGGATTATCGAAGCGGGTCCGGGTCATGAAGTCGGATCATTTCGCCGCCGTGGCGGGCCGTCGATACGATATCATCGTGAGCAACCCGCCCTACGTCGGGCGCGCCGAAATGCGCGGCCTGCCGCGCGAATACCGCCACGAACCTGCGTTGGGCCTGGCTTCGGGAGTCGACGGTCTCGACTCCGTGAGGGCGATTCTCTCCGGGGCGAGACAGCATCTGGCCGACGACGGTATTTTAGTGGTGGAAGTCGGCAATACTGAGGAGGCGCTGTTGCGGGCGTTTCCGCGATTGCCGTTCATATGGCCCGAGATCGCCGTGGGCGGCGGCGGCGTTTTCGTGTTGCGGGCAGCCGCCTTATCGCGAGCAGCGCAACTCTAGGGAGAATTACGCGTGGCGGGAAATACGTTCGGCCGGCTCTTCACGGTCACGAGCTTCGGCGAAAGTCACGGCCCGGCGCTCGGCTGCGTGGTCGACGGCTGTCCGCCGGGGCTTGCCTTGAGCGAGGCGGATCTGCAGGCGGACGTGGAGCGGCGCCGCCCAGGCGCCTCGCAGTACACCAGCCAACGGCGCGAATCGGACACGGTGCGCATCTTGTCGGGGGTTTTCGAGGGCAAAACCACCGGCACGCCGATCGGCCTCCTGGTCGAGAATGAGGATCAGCGTTCGCGCGACTACGACCGGATCAAGGATCGGTTTCGTCCCGGTCACGCCGACTATACTTATCAACAAAAATACGGGTTTCGCGACTACCGCGGCGGGGGACGCTCCTCGGCGCGCGAGACCGTGATGCGCGTCGCGGCGGGCGCCATTGCCCGAAAATTCCTGCGCGAGCGCTTGGGCGTGACCATTCACGGCTACGTGGAGCAAATCGGGTCGCTGGTGCTGGAGCCCAAGGATCCGCCGAGCGCTTATGAAAATCCTTTCTTTTGTCCCGATCCCGGCCGGGTGAAGGAGATCGAAGATCTCATCTGGCGCACGCGCGAAGCCGGCGACTCGATCGGCGCGCGTGTCACGGTGATCGCCGTGGGGGTGCCGCCCGGGCTGGGCGAGCCGGTGTTCGAGCGGCTCGATGCGGACTTGGCCGGCGCTATGATGGGCATCAACGCGGTGAAGGGCGTGGAGATCGGCGCCGGCTTCAAGGCCGTGGCGCAGCTCGGCTCGGAGCATCGCGATGAACTCACGCCGGCGGGGTTCAAGAGCAATAATGCCGGCGGTGTGCTCGGCGGAATTTCCTCGGGCCAGGATATCGTGGTGAGCATCGCGCTCAAGCCCACCTCGAGCATCACAGTGCCGGGTGCGACCATCGACGTTCAAGGGCGCCCCGTGCCAATTGCGGTCACCGGCCGCCATGATCCGTGCGTCGGGTTTCGTGCGACGCCGATCGCCGAGGCGATGATGGCGCTGGTGCTGATGGATCACTATCTGCGCTTTCGCGCGCAGTGTGCTGATGTGGTTGGCACCACGCCGGTGATCACACGGAGCGGTGCATGACAGCTTGCGCGGTCGCGCCGCGGATCGCCGTGGTCGGCGCATCGAGCCTGATAGGCGAGGCGCTGATCGAGGAACTCAAGGCGCGAAAATTTCCTCGCGCCGAACTGCATGCGCTCGACGAGGAGCGCCACCTGGGCCGGCCGCTCGCGTCCGATGCGGGCGCGTCCGACGTCGCTCGGTTCGACTTTGCGCGTGTGGACCTCGCGTTCTTTTGCGGACGTGCGGCGCTGAGCGAACGCTTCGCCGAAGCGGCGGCTGCGCACGCCTGGGTCATCGACAGCTCATCGGCGTTTCGCACGCAGGAGCAGGTGCCGCTGGTAGTGGCGGACGTCAACGCCGGGGTCCTTGAGGGAATGGCGGGGCGCGGCCTAGTGGCTTTGCCGGGGAGCGCCAGCGTCGCGCTCGCGACGGCACTGGCGCCCCTGCACGCGCTCGCAGGGCTCGAACGCGCGGAGCTTGCGACCTATCACGCCGTGTCCGGTAGCGGGCGCGCCGCCATGGATGATCTGGCGAGCGAAACCGTGGCCATGCTCAGCGGCAAAAAGGCGCGCGGGCGCGCCTTCGGGCGGCAAATAGCCTTCAACGTCATCCCGCAGGTCGACGCGTTGGAAGCCGACGGCAGCTCGCGCGAGGAGCGGCGCTTATGGCAGGAAACGCGCCGAATTCTCGGTCTGGCGCAACTCGCGATCAATGCGACGGCGGTGCGGGTGCCGGTTTTCTTCGGCCACAGCCTCGCCGTCCACGCCACCTTCGAACGACCCTTGAGTGTGCCCGATGCCGCTCGGGTGCTGCAGCGCGGCAGAGGCCTGTGCCTCATCGACAGCGGTACGGGCGCTGAATTTCCGACGCCCGCCACATTGGCCACGGCCCCCGATAAGGTATATGTAGGGCGCCTGCGGGCCGATTTGACGCGTGATCGAGCTCTAAATTTTTGGATCGTTGCCGATAATGTTCGGAAATGTGCGGCACATAACGCAGTTTCGGTCGCCCAGATTTTGGTAAATACTCCCGGGTAAGATATAGTTAAGCGCTTATGTTAAAGGCAAGTGAAGGTCAGTGAAAAAACGGCTCCAAGCTCCGCGCACAATGAACTTAATCCGCTTGCCCACCAGATTTCTGGGAGTACAAATGTCCGTGACGATGCCTCGCATGATGCTGATGGCGTGCCTGCTGTCCGTATCCTCTTTGTGGCCGTCCTTGTCGCCGGCGTTGGGGCTCGGTGAAATCCATTTGAACTCGGCCTTGAACGAGCCGATGAACGCCGAGATCGACCTGATTGCCGCGACACCCGACGAATTGAACGCGCTGCATGCGACACTGGCCGGCCGCGATGTGTTCACGCGCTATGGCATAGACCGTCCGCCTTTCCTGTCGTCGCTGGCGTTCAAGGTGGGCAAGAGCAAGGACGGGCGGGACGTCCTGCTGGTGCGTTCCACCGACGCAATACCGGAGCCGTTTGTGACTTTCCTGGTGGAAGTGAACTGGGCGCGCGGGCGCTTGATGCGCGAGTACACCGTGCTGCTCGATCCGCCGGTGTACACGCCCGGTGAGAACCCGAATGCTTCTCCTCCGGTCACGGCGCCCGCCGTCGCCGGTTCGCCGGCGGCAACGGCCGCCCCTGCGCGCGCGCGCAAGCCCGGCCCCGCGGCAATGCCTGCGCCCGCCGCATTGGCTGCGCCACAGGCGGCCTCGCCCGCGGTTTCCGCCGCGGCTCCGATGCCGCAGGCCACAGGAGCCGCGAGTTCGGGCGCCATTCATGTGGTTAAGGGCGATACGCTCGCCAAAATCGCCCGCAGCTTGCATGCTGATACCCGGGCGGACATCGACCAAACGATGATCGCTCTGTACCGTTCGAACCGCGAGGCGTTCGGCGGCAACATCAACATTTTGCGCAGCGGTTCCGTGCTTCGCGTTCCCGATGCCGATGCGATTGCCGCCCTCAATCAAAAAGAGGCGATGAGCGAAGTTCACCGTCAAATGGATGCCTGGCGAAGCACTGGCGGCGCCCCGGCGCCAACCGGCGGCCATTTACGTCTGGTGACGCCGAGCGCAGGGGTGGGCGGCGCTCCGGGTCGCGGCGAGGCGACCGCGGCGAACGCCGAAGCGCAGGCGCTGCGCGATCGGGTCAAGGATTTGGAAAGTCAGCTGGCGGAATCGAAGCGGCTGATCGATATCCGCAATGCTGAATTGAGCGAGTTGCAGCGCAAGCTTGGAATGCCGGCGACCAAACCGCCGGTCGAGCAGCAGCCTCCTGCCATGCCGCAGACGGCTGCGGCACCGCCCCCGGCGCAGCCCGCAGCACCGCCCGCCGCACCGCCCGCGGCACCGCCCGAGGCGAAACCGGCCGCGCCGGTTCCGGCGGCGGCTCCCGCCGTGCGCGCCGCCGAAAAGCCCAAGCATGCGGCGCCGCCCGCGGCATCGGGGTCCTGGATCGACTGGGTGGCCGGAAACTGGTGGCTGCCGGCCGCGATCTTGCTCGCGATACTCGGCGCGCTCGGGTTTGCCGCATGGAAGCGGCGGGGCCAGAGTTCAATAGGCGGCCTGGGCTCCCTGATGGACGAGACCCACGTTGCCGAGTCGAGAGACGCGGCGGCCAAGCTCACCGCCATGCGCAAGGGCAACGATTCATTCGTGGTCGAGGAGTCCGGCCCGCATGCCGCGCCGGATTTCAGCGCCGAGACGGGTCGATTCGGCGATACCGCGGAATTGAAGTCTCCCGAAGACACCATGTCGAGCGAGAGCGCCGTCAATCTCGACCAGGGCGATCCGCTGGCCGAGGCGGACTTTCACATGGCGTACGGCTTGTACGATCAAGCCGCCGATTTGGTGCGTATTGCGCTCGAGCGTGAGCCCGATCGGCGCGATCTGCGCCTCAAGCTCTTGGAAATCTACTTCGTGTGGGGGAACAAGGATCTGTTCCTGCAGACCGCCAAGACGCTGGAAAGCACGCGGGATCATGCGCCGGCCGGCGAGTGGGACAAGATCGTCATCATGGGCAAGCAGATTTGCCCGGACGAACCGATGTTCGCGTCGACCGCCGGCAGCGGACGCGGCGCGGGCGCTTTGGTCGACTTGAACCTCGAGGGCGGCGAGAATCGCGTCGACATCGATCTTTTCGGCGAACCCGATGGCGAGCGCAGCGGCCTGGATCGCACCCTCGCCAAGGAACATGACGACACGGCGGCCACGGGCGAGTCGCCCGGGATGGGCGCCAAATCGAACCTGGACTTCACCTTGGACATGCCCGAACGAGGCGCGGACGAGTCGCCGACGCGGGAAATGCCGCCGCGAGACGAGCCGACGGTCGAAACGGAGCTGATGAATTTCGCCGATTCGCCCACTGCGGAGTCGCCGGCGCTGAAGACGGCCGAGATCAATACCGCCGGTATTCTCGATCGGCATGCCTCGAAGCCCGCACCTTCAAAGGCGGATCAAACCGCCGAGGTATCGATCGATGACTTGGGGCTCGATCTCGACCACCTGGAACAGACCGGGGCGCCAACGGCCAACGGTATCGGACCGCTCGAGGAAACCGATCATCCTACCGATGCGCCCACCATGGTGGCCGGCCTCGACGAACGCTCGCGGCGCATGATGGAGGAAGCGGCGAAGGATTCGCGCGACAAGGATTTGACCGAGCTCGAGCGTGAGCTGGAAGCCTCGTTCATCGCCGATCTCGACGCGCAACACGACGAAATAAAGACCGCGGTGCTGGGGCCCGAGTCCGCTCCCACCGTGCTGATGCCCCGAGACGGCGATTTGAACGCGACATCGCGCTTGCAGGGGTCGCCCGAATACTCCGACATTCGCGAAGCGGACCGCGTCGACATCGAATCGACGTCGAAGCTGCGCGGCATCAAGGCCGACGGCGTCGATTTGGATCTGGATCGACTGGCAACCGCGCTCGGCACCGGCGACACCGTTGATCAGCCGCGTGCGGCCGAGGAAATATTCTCGACCGAGGTCTTCGAGGCCAGCCAACGCAGCCGGCGCGTGGATCTCGACGTGGGCGAGTCGATGAACGGTTCGGAACATCCGACGAACAGGCTGCAGGCGCAAACCAACAAACTGCGATCGGTCGATGCGGCGAATGTCCGAATTGGAGCCGGTCACCATGAGCGAGGTCGGAACCAAGCTCGATCTGGCACGCGCCTACATGGACATGGGCGATCCGGAAGGTGCGCGAAGCATCCTCGAAGAAGTCGTGCAGGAAGGTTCGACCAGCCAAAAACAGGAAGCGACGCGCCTGATCGAATCGCTGCCGGGGTAGGAGCGCTTCTGAGCATTCCGCACGATCCGCTTCGCGCCGGCGAGGGAGCGGATGCCAGGCGCATAGCGGCTCTGGTGGAATACGACGGCACCGATTACGCCGGGTGGCAGTCGCAAGCGCACGCGGTGTCCGTTCAGGACGCGGTGCAGGACGCCGTCGGATACGTCGCCGGCGAGCCGGTACTCGCGATTTGCGCCGGCCGCACCGATGCCGGCGTTCACGCCGTCGGTCAAGTCATCCACTTCGACACCACGGCGGTGCGCACCGCGCGCGCCTGGGTGTTGGGCGCGAATACCCGGTTGCCGCCGGCCATCGCGCTACAGTGGGCCGGGGAAGTCCCGATGGGATTTCATGCGCGCCATAGCGCGCTGCGCCGCGCCTATCGCTATTACATTCTGAATCGCAGCTCCCGCTCGGCGCTCGAACGCACGCGCAGCGCCTGGATCCACCGCGACCTCGATGCTGAGGCCATGCACGGCGCCGCCCAGGCGCTGCTCGGCGAGCACGATTTTTCCGCCTTTCGATCGGTCGAATGCCAGTCGAAAACCAGCGTGCGGCGCATCGAGCGCGTGGCGGTGCAGCGCACCGGGGATTGGGTGCGGCTGGAGATCGTCGCGAATGCCTACTTGCACCGCATGGTGCGCAACATCGTCGGAACTTTGCTCGAGGTCCAGGGGGAGCCGGATCCGTTTGGTGCCATGTCACGCATCCTCTTGAGCGGCGAGCGCCGGCTGGCGGGCGCAACGGCGCCGGCCGCCGGCCTGTATCTGTGGCGCGTCGAATACCCGGCCGCTTATGGCATACCTGCGCCCCAAGGCTGGGTTTGCTAAACTAGGGTATGTCCTGGTTCGAGCGAATCGTCCCGTCGCGCATCAAGACCGAGCGCCGCACCCGCTCGGTGCCCGAAGGGCTGTGGGCCAAGTGCGCGGCCTGCGATGCGGTGCTGTATCGTGCCGAAATCGAACGCAATCTGCATGTCTGCCCGAAGTGCAGCCACCACATGCGCATCAACGGACGCGAGCGCCTGCTGAAATTTCTGGACACCGGGTCGAGCAAGGAAATAGCCGCCAAGGTCATGGCGGAGGACCCCCTCAAATTCAAGGACTCGAAGCGCTACCGCGACCGCATCGCGCAGGCCCAGAAACAGACGGGCGAGCGCGATGCGCTGATCGTGATGTCGGGTCAATTGGCCGGGCTCCCCGTGGTGGCCTGTGCCTTCGAATTCCGGTTTTTGGGCGGCTCCATGGGTTCGGTGGTCGGCGAGAAATTCGTGCGGGCGGTCGAGCACTGCCTCGAACACCGCACGCCGCTGGTGTGCTTCTCGGCGAGCGGCGGCGCCCGCATGCAGGAGGCGCTGTATTCGCTGCTGCAAATGGCCAAGACCAGCGCCGCGCTCAAACGCTTGTCCGAAGCCCGGCTGCCGTTCATTTCGGTGATGACCGATCCGACCACCGGCGGGGTGTCGGCGAGCCTCGCGATGCTGGGGGACATCAACATCGGCGAACCGAAGGCGTTGATCGGTTTCGCCGGGCCGCGGGTCATCCAACAAACGGTGCGGGAAACCTTGCCCGAGGGCTTTCAGCGCAGCGAGTTCTTGCTCGAGCACGGCGCGCTCGACATGATCGTCGATCGGCGCGAGCAGCGCGATCGAATCGGCGCCATGCTGCGATTGTTGACCGGTAAGGAGCCTGCAGCGGCTTAGGAGCCCGGGGTTGATGCCCATGCGGAGTCTCGAGCAGTGGCTGGCCCACCAAGAGACGGTGCACCCCCACTCGATCGATCTGGGGCTCGCGCGCCTGATCCGGGTACTCGAACGGCTGCACTGGCGGCAGCCGACCGTGCCGGTTATCACCGTCGGCGGGACCAACGGCAAGGGTTCGGTCGTCGCCTACTGCGCCGCGATGCTGGCGGCGGCGGGTTACCGGGTCGGCACCTTCACGTCGCCGCATTTGCGCGACTATCGCGAGCGAATTCGCGTGAATGACGTCGAAGTCAGCAGCGAGGCGCTGGTGTGGGCGTTCGAGAGAATCGAGGCAGCCTGCACGGATTCGGCGCACGAGCGCGTGTCGCTTACGTTTTTCGAATACAACGCGCTCGCCGCCTTGCTGATATTCGAAGCGGCAAAACTCGATGCTTGGGTGCTCGAAATCGGCATGGGCGGGCGCCTTGATGCGGTCAACGTCGTCGACCCGACGGTAGCCGTGGTGGTGAGTATCGGTGTCGATCATCAGGAGTTCCTCGGGCCCACGCTCGACTGCATAGCGCGCGAAAAGGCCGGCATTTTTCGTGCACGTACGCCGGCTGTGCTCGGCAGCGAGGGGATGCCATCGGTGCTGGCCGCGATGGCGCAAGAGATCGGCGCACCGCTCAAGCGCTTGGGTCTCGAGTACTCGTTCACCCGCTACGCCGACCGATGGCGCTATCGAGGGCCGCGCTGGGATCTAACGGATCTGCCGTCGCCGGCGCTGCTGGGCGACACGCAATTCCGCAATGCCGCGGCGGCCGTCGCGGCCCTCGAGGAACTCGCGCCGCGTTTACCGCTGCCGGCCGCGGCGGTGGCGCGTGGGCTGTCGTCGGTTCACCTCGTGGGACGCTTTCAAGTGATCGCGGCCGCGGGCCGGCCCACGTGGATATTGGATGTGGCCCACAATCCCGATGCCGCCGGCGTGCTGGCGAGCAATCTACGCGCGCGGCCGATTGCGGGTAGAACGCTCGCGGTGTGCGCAATACTTGCCGACAAGGACGCGGCCGGAGTCGCGCGCCAGCTGCGCGATTGCATCGATGAGTGGTGGCTGAGCGCGACCGAGGGTACGCGCGGGACGACCAGCGCGGTGCTGGCCGCACGGATCGCGCCGCAGATCAAGGTTCGGCACAGCGAAACGGACGACATCGCCGCCGCCTGTGCCGCGGCTTCGGCTGCCGCGGGCCCAAACGACCGGATCGTGGTGTTCGGTTCGTTCCACACGGTTGGCCCGGCGATGGACTGGCTCGAGGCACGCGGTATGCTCCCCCCGCCGCCGCTTCCCGACTATACTGCGCCGCCCAATGATCATGAATAAAATGAGCGCAGTCATGGATCGTCGTGTCAAGGAACGCCTGGTCGGCGCCACGATTTTGGTGGTGCTGATCGTGCTCATCGTGCCGGAATTGTTGTCCGGCCCGCACCGGCTCCCATTGCCGCCGCTCTCGGTGAGCCTGCCCGCGCCTACGCGCAGCGTTTCGGTTGATCTGGCGACGAGCAGGGCGACGCCCACGCCGCAGGCTGCGGATGTGTCGCCGCCGAACTCTCAGGCAAAGCCTGCTGAGGCGCCAAGCGCGCCGCCCTCGGTGACGACGCTGGGGGCGCAAGCCGCCGCGGGAACTGGCCTTGAAACCCGGTCTTCGGGCGCCAAATCCGGGACATCGAACCAGGCGCAGCCATTGCCGGCCCGGAATTCCTGGTCGGTGCAATTGGGCAGTTTTTCGAGCAAGGCCAACGCGGAGAAATTAGTGCACCAATTGAAGGCGCGGGGTTTGTCGGCTTATCTCGTCCCGAGCGGTTCGGGCTCCTCCTCCCGATTCCGCGTCCGCATTGGGCCGATGCCGGATCGTGAGGCCGCCCAACGCGAAGTGGACAAGCTCAAGGCGGCGGGCCATGCGGTCACCATCGTCGCTCCGGCGTCTTGATATTTCGGCAATGGTGCTGGATTCACGGCAAGGGCGGCGCGGGTTGGGTAGAATGCTTTCCTGTCACGCCGCGAGCGGCCTCCTTTGAATGCCACGCTAGAGGTGGAAGTTTGACCGGAGCCGATGTCTTTATTGCGCTGATCGTGTTGGGCTCAACATTGTTGGGATTGCTGCGCGGTTTCGTTCGCGAAGCGGTGTCTCTGGCGTTCTGGATCCTGGCCATTTGGGCAGCATGGAAATTCGGCCCCATAATCGAACCGCACCTCGGCGGACTGCTGGCCGATCCAAAGGTGGCTCCCTGGATCGGACGCTTGGTCATCTTGGCGGCGGTGCTGTTGGTCGGGTGGGGGGTAGGCATGTTGCTCACCTACTTCGCGCGCAGCGTGGGGCTTGGCCCCTTGGATCGGGCCATCGGCCTGCTGTTCGGCATCGCGCGCGGTATGGTGCTGATGGGGTTGATGGTCATCGGCGGCGAACTTTTGCATCTGAATCAGGAAGATTGGTGGGGTCGATCGAAGCTGGTTCCCTACGGTGAAGCCGTGGGCGATTGGCTGAGAGCCATGGTCGGCGAGCGCGGCGAACCTTGGGTCAAGCTCGAGCGCATCACTGGAATTCACGTGAAGTCCAAATAGGCCGGAGATCCATCATGTGCGGAATCGTCGGGATGGTTGGGGTGAGTGCGGTCAATCAGCGGATCTATGACGCGCTGACGGTGTTGCAGCATCGCGGCCAAGATGCGGCCGGCATCATGACCAGCGAGGCAGGCGAGCTGTTCATGCGCAAGGATTCAGGGCTGGTGCGCGATGTGTTTCAGCAGAAGCACATGGTGAAACTCTTGGGCAACGTCGGCATCGGCCACGTCCGCTATCCCACGGCCGGCGCCGACAGCGCGCACGACGCGCAGCCGTTCTACGTGAATTCACCCTACGGCATTTGTCTCGGGCACAACGGCAACCTGACCAATGCGCGCGAACTCACCGAAGTATTGGTGCGGGAGGATCGCCGGCATCTGAACACCGGTTCCGATTCGGAAGTGCTGCTCAACGTGCTCGCGTCCGAACTGCAGCGGGTCGGCACGCCGCGGGTCACTCCTGCCGATATTTTCGCCGCGGCCAACGCCGTGTACCGGCGATGCCGAGGCGGCTACGCGGTGGTCGCCATGGTCATCGGCCACGGGATCCTGGGTTTCCGCGACCCGAACGGCATCCGGCCCGTGGTTATCGGCAAGCGCGACACCAAAAAGGGCACCGAGTGGATGCTGGCGTCCGAGAGCGTCGCGCTCGATATGCTGGGGTTCGACCTGGTGCGCGACGTGGCGCCCGGCGAGGCCGTGTTCATCGACGAACAGGGGCGATTTTATGCGCAGCAGTGCGTGGCGATGGCCCGGCACACTCCGTGCATTTTCGAATACGTGTATTTCGCCCGGCCCGACTCGATCATCGACAATATCTCGGTGTACAAGGCGCGGCTGCGCATGGGCGAGCGCCTCGCGGACAAGATCAAGCGCGAACGTCCCGACCACGATATCGACGTGGTGATCCCCATTCCGGACACCAGCCGCACCAGCGCCGTGCAAGTCGCGCAGCTCCTCGGCATCAAGTACCGCGAGGGCTTCATCAAGAATCGATACATCGGCCGAACGTTCATCATGCCGGGGCAGGAACAACGCTCGAAGTCGGTGCGCAGCAAACTGAATGCCATCGATCTCGAATTTCGCGGCAAGACGGTGCTGTTGGTGGACGACTCGATCGTGCGCGGCACCACCTCCGCGCAGATCATCGACATGGCCCGAGAAGCCGGCGCAAAGAAAGTGTATTTCGCGTCCGCGGCGCCGCCGGTGCGCTATCCCAATGTGTACGGCATCGACATGCCCGACGTGTCGGAGCTGGTGGCGGCAGGGCACACCGATTCCGAGGTCCGCGACATCATCGGCGCCGATTGGCTGATCTACCAGGATCTGGCGGATCTGGTGCACGCGGTTCGCCATGACAACGCGAAAATCACCGATTTCGACACCTCTTGCTTTTCGGGCCAATACGTCACCGGGGACGTGACCCCCGAGTACTTGAAGCGCCTGCAGGGAGAGCGATCCGACGAAGCCAGGCAGCTGCGTCGAGATGGCGCCGGTCGTGGACTCAAGACCATTCGAAATTCATAGCGCTGCGCGCGATTTGGCGCGGATTCACGGATCTTGAGCTTGCGGCTGCTTTTGATCGCGGAACGCTCCGAGTATCGACTGCTGGTGAGGAAGCACGTCGAGATCGAGTGGCCCGATGCGGCCATGGTCGAGCACATTTTGGGCGAGGACCAGCCGCTCGAGCCAGGTTTCACCGCCGCCGGATTCGACGCGGCGGTCATCGTCGCCGCACCGCCCACCGATGCCGCCGAGCAGCTGGCGGCGACGCTGGCCGCTAAACCGGAATTTGCGCCGCTGCTATTGCTCCTGCTGCAAGATGCGCCGACGCCTCTGCCCGCGGAGGCGCTGGAAGTGCGCCGGCTGTATGGGCGCAAAATCGACCGCGATCGGCTCATCGCGGCGCTCACGAACGCGTCGCGCGAGCACAAACGAGCTCTGTCCGTATTGCGCTCGCAACCGGAATTCGCACAGCGCTACAAGTTCGGCTCCGTGATCATCCGCGGCCACCGCTTTATCCGCCAAGTCGGCAGCGGCGGTATGTGCAAGATCTACCTGGCGGAGAGCGAACGCGCCGGTTCCCTGGTGGTGCTCAAGGTGTTCAGCCAGGTCCCCGACGTTTCGGAGCGCATCGTCGGTTTCGATCGCTTCCTGCAGGAATATGAAATCGTCGCCGCCCTAAAACACCGCAACATCGTGCGCATTTACGATCTGGGAGTCGCGGACGACCACGCCTATATCGCCATGGAGCACTTTCCCGCCGGTGATTTGCGGAAGCGGATGAAAACGCCGCTCGCGCCGGCAATTGCGCTGCACTATCTCGAGCAGATCGCGAGCGCACTCGAGGCCATTCATGCGGTGGGCGTGCTGCACCGTGACTTGAAGCCGGCCAACGTCATGTTGCGCACCGACGGGTCTTTGTGTTTGATCGATTTCGGCTTGGCCAAGGCCAACGAGCTCGACCTTGAATTGACCGGGACGCGCGAGATCTTCGGCACCCCGTATTACATGAGCCCGGAGCAGGGACACGCGGAGCTCATCGACGCGCGCAGCGATCTATACAGCCTGGGCGTCGTGTTCTACGAGATGCTGACCGGCCGCAAGCCCTACACCGGCGGATCCGCGATGGAAGTCATCTACAAGCACAAGCGGGCGGAGCTGCCGGTCATCGATCCGCAATACGCGAGCTACGAACCGATTTTGAAGCGCCTGCTGGCGAAATCGCCGGAGGACCGGTTCCAATCGGCGCGCGCGCTGCTTGACGCGGTGGCCGAATTGAAGGTTCCTGCATGAGTCATGCGCTCAGCCCTGCGATCTTGCGCGTCCCGACCCCCGCAAGCTGGGTCGCCCGTGCGCGCTGCTCGCCCGATGAGTTGTTGATCGACCATGCGAATTGCGAGAAGAAGGCGGCCTCTACCGCCCTCGCGCTGATGTTCGCATACGCGGAGAATCTGGATCTCACCGGCAAAATGTCGCGGCTTGCCCGCGAGGAATTAGGGCATTACGAACAGGCGGCGAGGCTCATCAAGCGGCTCAAGGTGCTGCCGCAGCGTATGGCGCCCGGCCGCTATGCGCAGAGCCTGCGCCGCCTGGTGGCAAGGACCGAGCCGCAACGCGAAGTCGACCTGATGATTTGCGGCGCATTCATCGAGGCGCGTTCCTGCGAGCGCTTCGCGGCCTTGGGTCCGGTCCTGGACGGTCCGCTGGCCGAACTCTATGGCGCCCTGCATGCCGCGGAGGCGCGCCATTTTGCTATGTATCTCGACCTGGCGCGGCAGGCCGCGATTCGAGCCGAGGTCGTTGTGGCCGAACGAATCGACGCCTTTGCTGCGCTCGAGGCGCAGTTGATCACCAGCCCCGATGAGCAGTTTCGCTTTCATTCGGGCGTGCCCGCTTAATCGGAGCGCGGCAGGGTCAGCAATTCGGGGCCGCTCGAATCCCAACGCAACAGACTGCCCCCGGCATGCCAGTCGCCGAGGACGATGCGCGTGCATTCGCGGCCGTCCACCGACAAAGACTGCATACCCGGCCGGTGCGTATGGCCGTGCAACAGCACGGATGTACCGGCTGCTCGCAACGCGGCGGCGACGCTTTCGGCGTTGACGTCGGCTATGGCGTCCTCCATTGACGCCATGTGTGCCTGACTACCCGTGCGCGCAGCGCCGGCGAGCGCTCGGCGCGCCGCGACCGAAAGGGCGAGGAACTGCCGCTGCCAATCCGCGTCCCGGACGGTGGCGCGCAGGCGTTGGTAAGCGCGGTCATCGGTGCACAGCGCGTCGCCGTGCATCACCAGCACCGGTTCGCCATATAGCGTCACGATCACCGGGTCGGACAGCAATCGCGCGCCCGTATCCGCGCAGAACTTGGGCCCAAGCAGGAAATCCCGATTGCCGTGCATCACGAAGCATGGCACACCGCTCGCCGTGAGGGACTTGATCGCGCCAATGGCGGCGCTTTGCCCGACATCGGGCGCATCATCGCCCACCCACGAGTCGAACAGGTCCCCGAGAATATACAAAGCGTCGGCGCCGCGCGCCTGCGTTCGCAGAAGCTCGGTGAATTGCCGGATGATCTGCCCGCGGGACGCGTCGATGTGCAAATCGGAGACGAACAGGGTCGCCATGCCAGGGCCGCCGCGATCAGGGCGTCGGAACGCGCTCGATTCGTTCGATGATCACCGGCTGCAGGGGCGCGTCGTCTTTGAAGGGGCCTTTCGCGCCGGTTGGCACCGTGCTGATTCGATCGACCACGTCCATGCCTTGCACGATCTTGCCGAACACCGCATAGCCCCATCGGGATTGATTGGGATCGAGCGACGAATTGTCGGCGAGATTCACATAAAATTGCACGTCGCCGGCGTGCGGTTCCTGCGGCCGCGCAAGCCCGACCGTGCCGCGCTGGTTGCTCAAGCCGTTTCCGGATTCGTTGACGACCTTGGCGGGATTGCCCTTGAGTTTGGAATTGACATCAAAGCCGCCTCCTTGGATCACGAAATTCGCGATCGCGCGATGGATGATCGTGCCGGAATAGAAGCCTTGATCGACGTACTTCAGGAATTGAGCAACCGTCAGCGGTGCGCGCTCGGCGTTCAGTTCGATGGTGAAATTTCCCATGCTGGTGACCACCTGCACCTGTGGATTGGCGGCCGCTGACGCCGGCGTGGGCTGAGCGGGAGCCGGCTGCGTCGCGGCGGGTTGCGCTCCGCGCGATGAGCGGGCGGCTCGGCCGCATCGCTGGTCGAGAACAGGGTTGCCGCGAACAGGCCGAGACTGAAAATGAGTTGCTTCATACGGCCAGATTCTACTCGAATAATGTGGGTACAATCTTCCGATATGTCGATACCGCTCGTCACGCGCTTCGCGCCTTCGCCGACAGGCTCCCTGCATTTGGGCAATGCGCGCACGGCCTTTTTCAGCTGTCTGTGGGCGCGCAAGCTCGGCGGGCGATTCATATTGCGGATCGAGGATACCGATGTCGAGCGCAGCGACCTGCGCCACCGCGACGCCCTGATCGCGGACTTGCGCTGGTTGGGATTGCATTGGGACGAGGGGCCCGAAATCGGCGGTCCGTCGGCGCCCTATTCGCAATCCGAGCGCGGCGGCTTCTACCGCGAGTTGTTCGACCGCTTGGAGGGCGGCGGCAAGGCCTACCCCTGCTATTGCACGGCCGATGAGCTGGAGTTGTCGCGCAAGCTGCAGCGGATGGCGGGCAAGCCGCCGCGCTATGCGGGGACCTGCCGGGATCTTACGGCGGCACAACGCGCTGAGCGGTCCGCGCGCGGACTGAAGCCGACGCTGCGCTTCGCCGTGCCGCCCGGCGCCGTGATCGAATTCACCGATTTCGTGCACGGACCGCAGAGATTCTCTTCGGCCGACATCGGCGATTTCATCATCCGCCGCGAGGACGGGACGGCGGCGTTCTTCTTTTGCAATGCCGTCGATGATGCGGTGATGGGGGTGACGCATGTGCTGCGCGGCGACGACCATCTCACCAATACCCCGCGGCAATTGATGCTGCTCGATGCGTTGCGGCTGCGCCGCCCCGGCTATGGCCATGTCGGACTGCTGGTGGGAGCGGACGGTGCGCCGCTCTCCAAGCGTCATGGCAGCGCCAGCGTCGACGAGTTTCGCGCGCGCGGCTTTTTGAGCGCTGCGCTGCTCAATCATCTGCTGCGATTGGGCCACACCAGCGATGTCGACGGCTGGCTGGCGGTGAAGGACATGCCGGCGCATTTTCGGCCCGAACACCTGGGCCGTGCATCGGCGCGGTTCGAGGAGTCGCAGCTCATGCACTGGCAGAAGGAGGGGCTGCAGCGCATGTCGAGCGCGGAGCTGCGCACCTGGATGGGGTCGGAGGATTCGATCGAATTTGCGGAGCTGGTGCGGCACAACGTGGTGCTGCCTGCGGATGCCGCGCCGTGGGCGGCGGTGGTGCGCGGCGAACTGCCGCCTTTAGGACGAGACGAAGAGCGCGTCATTGCCGCGGCCGGCCCGGAATTCTTCGCTGCCGCCGCCGATGCGCTCAGCCAGTCGGGCCCGGATCTGAAGCTGCTCACGAAAATATTGAAGGAACGCACCGGGCGCAAGGGTGCGGACCTTTTCATGCCCTTGCGGATCGCGCTGACCGGCCAGGCGCACGGTCCCGAACTTGCGCCGCTCCTCAAGCTGATGTCCCTGGAAACGGCGCGCCGCCGGCTCGAGTCACATGCTCGAAATTCATAATTCGCTCGGCGGCAAACGCCAGCAATTCAAATCGTTGCGCCCCAACGAAGTGCGCATGTACGTGTGCGGAATGACGGTGTACGACTACATCCACATCGGTCACGCCCGCATGCTGACCGTATTCGATCTGGTGCAGCGCTATTTGCGCGCCAGCGGTTTCAAGGTGACCTACGTCCGCAATATCACCGATATCGACGATAAGATCATCCAGCGGGCGGCCGAGAACGGCGAAGACTGGGCCGAACTCGCGCGCCGCTTCACCCGGGCGATGCAAGAGGACTGTGCGACGCTCGGCTTGGCGCCGCCCGATTTGGAGCCGCGCGCCACGGACTACATCGCACCCATCATCGCCATGACGCGGACCCTGATCGAGAAGGGCTTTGCCTACGTCGCCGCGAACCGCGATGTGATGTATTCGGTGCGCAAGTTTCCGCACTACGGTGCGCTTTCGGGCAAGAAGCTGGACGATTTGCGCGCCGGATCGCGCGTGCAGGTCGACGAATTCAAGCTCGATCCCCTGGATTTCGTGTTGTGGAAGCATGCGAAGCCGGACGAGCCCTCGTGGGACTCGCCGTGGGGCGCGGGCCGTCCGGGCTGGCACATCGAGTGCTCCGCGATGTCGACGAGCCTGCTGGGCGATTATTTCGATTTGCACGGCGGCGGCATGGACCTGAAGTTCCCGCACCACGAGAACGAGATCGCCCAATCCTGTGCCGCGTGCGGCTCGCCGTTCGTGAACGTGTGGATGCACAACGGATTCGTGCGCATCGACGATGAGAAAATGTCGAAGTCGACGGGAAATTTCTTCACGGTTCGCGATGTGCTCAAGACCGTGCGCGATGCGGAAGTCCTGCGGTTTTTTCTGCTGAGCAGCCATTATCGAGGGCCGATCAATTATTCCGCGGCGCAGCTCGCTCAAGCGGATGAGACGCTGCTCGGCCTGTACCGGGCGCTCAAGGGCGTCGAGGTGCCTCGCGGGCCAGCCTCCGGCGAATTCCAGGCCGCGATGGCCAATTTTCATGCGGCCATGGACGATGATTTCAATACGCCGGAGGCGTTCGCCGTAATGCAAGGGGTGGCGCGCGACTTGAACAGCGCCAAGGCCGCGGGCGATACACTGCAAGCCTCGGCCGCGGCGGCCGCGCTCTCGGCGATGGGGGAAATGCTCGGTCTCCTGCAGCAGGATCCTGAACGGTACCTCAAGCGCAGCGCGACGCCGGAGGATGCGGCCGGGCGGTTGACCGACGGCGAGATCGAGGAGCTTCTGGCGGCTCGGCGAGCGGCGCGGGCCGCGAAGAATTTTGCCGAATCGGATCGGATTCGCGACCGGCTGAGCACGGCCGGCATCGTGCTGGAGGACAAGCCCGGAGGCCTCACCGAATGGCGGCGAGCCTAGGGACTTCGAGCCTGGGGGCCTCGCGCCGCGCCGCGCACAAAGCGCTGCGCCAACGCGGGCAGGACCAGCAGATTCAACACGGTGGACGACAGCAGCCCTCCGAGCACGGTGATCGCCAGCGGTCCTTCGATCTCCTGACCCGGTTGATTCATGCCGAAGGCGAGCGGCGCGAGGCCGAGCGCCGTGACCGCGGCCGTCATTAAAATCGGAATCAGCCGCTCGTTCGCGCCGCGCAGCACGAGATCGGGACTCCACGCGCGGCCTTCGATGTCGACCAGATGCTCGTAGTGCGCGAGCTGCAAGATGGCGTTGCGGGCGCTGATGCCGAATACGGTCACCAGACCGACCACGGTGCCCAAAGAGATGCCGATTCCGGTCACGGCGATCGCGAGCACGCTGCCGATCAGGCAAAACGGCAGATTCGCGAGCACCAGCCAGCCGTTGGCGCGCCAATGGAAGGATACGAATAGAATCGTGACGATCAAGGCAAATGCCAGCGCCGAATACAGCAGGAGTTCGGTGCGCGTTTGCCGCTCCGCGGCCGCGGCGCCGGTGAATTCCAGATACACGCCGGCGGGCACGGCCACCGATCGGGCAATGGCCCGCTGCGCTTGCCGCGCCACGTCCTGAAGCGATGCACCGCCGACATTGAACGTCACGCTCACCCGGCGCTGTCCGCCATCGTGCTCGATGCTGTAGCGTTCTTGCGCCAGCCGTACTTCGGCCACTTGCGACAGCGGCACCGGGCCCATCGGGCTTGCGATCATGAGGCGCGCGAGCTGGGCCGGTTGGTGGCGCAGGGAGTCGGGCAGCAAGACCGCGACGTCGACCGTTCGGGTGCCCTGGTAGGTTTTGCCGACCCTCGCGCCAGCGTAAGCGGTTCCGATGGTGTCGAGCACGTCCTGCACCTTGAGGCCGGCGGCCGCCAACGCCTGAGGGATCAGCCGAATCGCGATCGTCGGCGTGCCGGTTTGCCGTTTGAACTGTAAATCGACGATGCCTTTGATCCTGCCCAAGGCGGCCACGATCTGATCGCCCGCCGCATCGAGCGCATCCAGGTCCTCGCCGAACACCTTGACGGCCACTTGCGCGGTCTCCCCGCTCAAGCTTTCGCTGATGCGATCGCCCAAGAAGGTGAGGACTTCGCTCTGAATGCCCGGGTAGTGATCGAGAATGCCGCGCAATGCGATCTGCGCAGCGCTTTGATCGACGCGGGCGTCCGCCTTGAGTTCGACATGAAATTCGCTGCGTTGCGGACCCCAGGTATCTTCGCCCAGTTCGGCGCGCCCGACCTGCTGCTCGATGCTCTTTACGTAGGGCAAGGCCAGAACTTCCGCGCTGATGCGCCGGCCGAGCTTTAGCATTTGCTCGAGCGATGTGCCGGGAATCGAGCTCGACACCTGCATCACGAAATGCCCTTCGCGAAAGTCCGGCATGAACGTTCCGCCCAGGAAGGGCAGCGCCGACACGGCGGCGACCGCCAACCCGATCAACACCACGATGGTCACGTTGATGTGACCGTTCACGCGGCGGACCGCCGACCGCTGCCATGATTTGAGGCGCGTCAGCCAGCGCGTTTCGGGCCGTGCATCGCGCCGGCGCAGCAGCAGGGCGCACAGCGCGGGCGTGGCGGTCATCGCGACCAGCAACGAAGCCAGGACCGCGAATATGAACGCGAGAGCGAGCGGGCCCACGAATCGCCCCTGCACGCTCGAGGTGAAGAGTTCCGGCAGGAACACGGCGATGACGATCGCGGTCGCGTAAATCACCGGCCCTCGCACTTCGAGTGAAGCCTCGCGGACGACCTCCAGCCGCGCCTTCGGTTCGGGCAGCAGAGCGTTTTCGCGCATGCGCCGCAATATGTTCTCGATGCCGATGATGGCATCGTCGACCAGAACGCCAAGCGCGACGGCGAATCCGCCGAGCGTCATGGTGTTGAGCGTGTGCCCCATGCGATCGAGCACCGCGACGGCTGCGAGCAGCGACAGCGGTATGGCGGTAAAGGCAATCAGCGCCGCGCGCACATCGCGCAGAAAAAGATACAGGACCGCCAGGATCAGGATTGCCGCGATGACCAGCGACTGCTCCAGATCTTGAAGCGCGCGCTCGATGAAATTCGCAGGACGGTGCAGGCTTTTAAAGAGCGTGATGCCCTGCGCCTCGAGCGCCGGCTCCAAATTGGCGAGCGCCTTTTCGACCGCCAAGGTCGCCGTCAGGGTATTGGCGCCGTATTGGCTCGCGAGCGAGAGCAGCACTCCGGGCTTGCCCATGATCAGCGCATCGCCGAAGCGAAGCGCCGGCGCCACTTTGACTTCGCCCAGATCGCGCAGGCGAATGGGGACGGCGCTGCGCACCGTCACCACCGCCTGGCCGACGGCATCGACGTCCGGCTGCGGGGTCGGCGATTGGATCAGCACCCGCTGCGCCGCGAGGTCGACGAAACCGGCGCCGCGCAGCGGCAATGCTGCGTGCGCGGCATCGACTATATCGTTCAAGGTTATCCCGTAGCTCGCGAGCTTGCGGGGGTCGGGCAAAATTTGAATCTGCCTCACGTCGCCGCCGAAGACGATGACGTGGGCAACACCGGGCACGGCCAGCAGTCGCGGTTTGATCACCCAGTCGGCAGCATCACGCAGCGTGTACGCATCGACCTTATCGGACAAGAGCCCGATTTTGAGCAAATCCATGGTGCTCGAGACCAGGGGCGAGAGCTTCGGGGCGCCGACCCCCTCCGGCAGGATATCGCCGATCTCGGCCAGGCGTTCGGAAATGCCTTGGCGCGCCAGGTGCACATCGACCCCGTCGGCAAACGTGATCCTTACCACCGACAGGCCGGGAATCGACTCGGATCGCAGCGTGGCGAGTCCCGCCGCGCCGTTCACGGTGTTTTCGATGGGCTTGGTGACCAGTTCTTCGACCTGGCTTGGAGCGAAGCCCGGTGCTTCGGTCTGTATCTCGACCTGCGAGGGCACGAATTCCGGAAAGACGTCGAGAGGCGAGCGCAGGACCAACCAAGTTCCGAGCGCCAGCGCCAGCAGGGTGAGCGCGCTGATGGCGCCGTAGTGTCGCACGCTGAG
This sequence comes from uncultured Gammaproteobacteria bacterium, assembly GCA_963813755.1. Taxonomy (GTDB): domain Bacteria; phylum Pseudomonadota; class Gammaproteobacteria; order Steroidobacterales; family Steroidobacteraceae; genus Bog-1198. Next base: position 208,748 of record CAWEZY010000001.1, read on the forward strand.
TGCGACCAGTGCCCGCATCATGGCTAATCGGCCGCCGCGCCGGGATTCAGTTCACGGGCGAGCAGCATACCGGCCGACTGCGTGACCACTTTGTCGCCGGATGCAACGCCTTTGTTCACGAAATAGCCGTCCCCGAGCGGCCTGTTGGTATCGATCTCCCTGCGAACGAAGTGACCGAGCGTGGTTTCGAGGTAACACCATGATTTGCCGTCGCTGATGATGAGCGCGGTCGCCGGGATCGCCACGCCGGCTTCGGGAGGACCGATCGGCGCCCATGCGAGCAACCGCTCTTGCTCGGCGGCGTCACTGCCTTTCAACAAGGCAAAGAAACTGCGCCCCGGGATGCTGGCGTCCGCCGGGGCATCCCACAAGGCGGCCGATCTCCAGCTTCGGTCGGATTGCACAGCGTTGATGCGCGCGAGCCGCAGGCTCGTGGGCGCCGTCCCGTCGAGGGCGCCCAAGGGGAAGGTCGCGCGCACCAGTTTGATCCGGCCGCTGCCCAAGGCATCGAGCATCGAGTCGTCGGTGTCCTTCCACGGCGGCTTTTGACCCAGAATGGCCGACAAACGCCGTTGTGCAAGCAGAAGCGCCTCGCGATCGACCGCCGCTTGACGCACGGCGGCTTCCATGGCATCGGCGGGCACGGCACCCGGCGTGCCGGCCAGGCGCTGCGCGCGCCCGAGCGCCGCGCCGCTTTGACGTTCGGCGGCCCGCGCCGCGACGAGGTCGGCCACGGCCTGCGCCAGCCCCTCGTGGGCCACAACCACCGCGAATCCCGCCGCTTCGGGCGTGTAGCTCGCGGGTTTGGCGGGGGCGGTCGAAATTCCCATCTTTTCCGACTCATCGGGCGCCAGAGTCACGCCAGTGTTCGGCCCTTGCGGCCGGGCCGATTCCGACGAGGCGGCCGGTGCCTTGGATTCTTGGGCGCCAGGCGCATCGCCGGTCGCGGCCTGTTTCCGACAGCCGACCAGCCACAGCGCGCACAAACAGAGGCAGGCCACGCCAAGCGTTGCGGCGCCTCGCCGAGGGGCGTTCATCGGTTCACGTCTCATTTCCCCGTTGCATCCACCCGCCGCCGAGCGCTTTGCACAGCGTCACGAGCGCTTGCAGTCGGGCGAGCTTGTTTTGCACGGCTTGGTCACGCGCGGCATATACGGTGCGCTGCGCCTCCAGCAAGGCGAGAAAATCCCCCGATCCCGCTTCATAGCGCAGCTTGGCGCCTTCGAAAGCCCGTTCGCTTTGCACGAGATACTCCATCTGGAATGGGCTGGCCGCATCGAAATGATGGACGGCGGCAAGCGCGTTCTCCACGTCCCGGAGCGCGGAGATGATCGCGGCCCGATAGGCCGCAATCAGTTCCTCATCCTTGGCCTGCGCCTCGGCGCGCATTGCCTGCAGCCGTCCGTGATCGAAAATAACTTGCATCACCGATGCGCCCAGATTCAGCGTGGGTCCGGTTCCCGGCAACGTCAGCACGGCCGCGCTTAGCGCGGGATTTTGCAGGCCGCCGGCGGCCGTGAGGCTGATGCTCGGGAACAATGCGGCCCTTGCAGCCGCCAGATCGGCGTGCGCGGAACGCAAGTTCGCCTCCGCGGCGATAATGTCCGGGCGTCGCGTCAGCAAGTCCGCGGGCAAACCGGCGCCGATCACCGGTTCGCGCAGTCCGTCGAGCGAATTATTCGTGACGTCGAAGCCCTCCGGCTCGCGTCCGAGCAGCAGCGCCAGCGCGGCGCGCGCTTCGACTTGCCGCTGCTCGAGATCGGGTATGACCAATTGTGCGGTGGCCAGCGCCGCCTTCTGATTGGCGAGATCCACTGGACTCGCCATGCCCGCGTCGTACCGGGACTGAATCACTTCGAGCAGGCTGCGTGCGGCATTGAGATTCGATTGCGCGATCGCGAGGCGTTCGCGCAAAGCCAGCAATTCAAAATAGGTGTCGGCGACACCGGCCAGGGTGCTCAGAGCCAAGGTGTCCCTTTCGTCGCGCGAGGCGGCCGCCAAAAATTGCGCGGCGTTGGCGGTTGCGCGGTTCCTGCCCCAGAAATCCACTTCGTAGCTGGCCGACAACAGCGCCGACCAGTCGGTTTCGTGAGCCGTTCCGTTGGTCGAATGTCCGGCCAGGTAGTTGGCGCTGCCTCCGGCATCGACGCTTGGCAGAATCGCGGCGCCCGCCTGTCGCGCGCGAGCATCCGCCTGCGCGACGCGTGCCCGCGCCGCGGCGAGCTGCAAATTATTATTCGCCGCAATTTCGATGAATGAGGACAATTCATCGCTGGAAAATTGGCGATACCAGCGCTCGCTCGGCCAGGTTGCGGCTTGATCGGCCGGTGCCTGTTCAAAGGCGGCCGGCGCCGCCGGTGCGGCGGGCGGCGGCGGGTCCGCCGCGCATCCGGCGGCGAGCGCGCCGACGAGCGCGCTGAACATGTATCCGCCCATGGCCCATCTGACGCCGGCGGTCACGGCATCTCCCGATCGACGGGCACTTGGGGAGCGCGCTTGGTGAAACGCGACGGCGACATCGCCTCCGCACGGACTCCGGCCTGCAGCAGATCGGGAGGCAGGGGTGAGCCCAGGGCGAGGGCGGCCGCCGCGCGCGACAGCGCCGGTGCGGTCTGGATTCCGTAGCCTCCTTGACCGGCCAGCCAGAAAAACCCTTCGGCTTCCTGTGAAAATCCCACCACCGGTGAGCGGTCGGTGGCGAAGGTGCGCAAGCCCGCCCAGCGGGCTTTGAGGCGATCGATCTGCAAAGTCGTCGCCGACTGCACCCGATCGACCGCCGTGGCCACGTCCCATTCGTCGGGCTGCGCATCGCCGGGTTCCGCGGGCGTCTCGTCGGCAGGGGAGAGGAACAGCGATCCTCCCTCCGGCTTGAAATAGAACTGCTCATCGATATCGTTGACGAATGGCCAGGTGTTGACGGTCATCCCGGGCGGGGGATCGATGAGCACGGCGGTGCGTCGGAAAGGCACCAGGCCGATTCGGGCGACACCGGCCAGCGTCGCAATCTCGTCCGCCCAAGCCCCCGCCGCATTGACGACGACCCTCGCTGTGAGTGTCTCGGCACCGGCGCGCACCGTCCAACCGTCGCCGGCACGCTCGAGCGCTTGCACCGGGGCGCCGTTCAAGACCCGGCCATTGCGGCCTTTGAACAGGTGCAGGTACCCTTGGTGCAAGGCGTGTACGTCGATATCGCTGGAGTCGGGCTCGAGCAATGCGCCCGCAAGGTAGTCTTCTCGCAACACCGGGCAGAGGTTTCGCGCCTCGGCTGTGCTGATCGGCCGGGTTGCGGGCGCGATGTCGGGAAGCGCCGCGAATTCCCGCAAGGACCCCAGCTGCCCGCTGGTCGCGATGTACAGGCAGCCCCGCGGTCGCGTCAGGGCGCTTTCGGTGAATGCGGGCGGCGGGGCAAAGAGAAATGCTCGGCTGGCGCGCGTCAGTGCGCGGATGAGCGAGTTGCCGTAAATCTCCGTGAACAACGCCGCGGAACGCCCGGTGGAATGATACCCGGGGCGATCTTCGCGTTCGGTCAAAATGACGCGATGCGTGTCGGCCAGATGCGCGGCGACCGATGCGCCGGCGATCCCGGCTCCGATGACGATGATGTCGGTGTGAGTCACGGTGCACCGCCGGCGCGCATCATCGCTGCAGTTGGCCGAGCGGTACGCGCGTCGAACGCTTCACGGTCGCGAGCACCACGCTTGACTGCACGTCACGCACATGCGGTATGCGCAGGAGCTTCTTGAGGATGACCGCACTCAGCGACTCCAGATCCCGGGCGAAGACCTGCAGGATGAAGTCATAGGTCCCGGTCATCGCAAAACAATTGGTGACTTCGTCGAGCACTGCGATCTCCCGCTCGAAGCGCGCCACCGTTTCATCGGTGTGCTCGGTCAATTTCACGTGCACGATCGCCTGCACCGCGAGGCCGACGCGCGTCGGGTTCAAGATGGCCGCATAGCCTTCGATCACGCCGCTCGACTCCAGACTCTTGATGCGGCGCGCGCACGGGGTCGGCGACAAGCCGATGGTTTCCGCCAGTTCGACCACGGACAAACGCCCGTCGCGTTGCAGCTCGGACAAAATGCGCGCATCGAAGCGGTCGATCTCCATCTTGAACACGCCCTCCCGCGAAGATCGCCTGCAGCAGCCGGATCAATCATCGGACGGATCAGTCGGCGGACAGATCGGTGAAAGTCGCCAACAATGATGCCTAAAGGAGCGTGTTTTGGCGATTCCTTTTGCCCTTTAGGCTGGTCTCGCCGGCTGCGAGGACGCCCGCCGGTGGCCGGTATTAGCGAATATCGCCAACTGCGAGGCCGCCGCGCGGCCCGATTGGCGATTCTCGCCGAATAGTTGGGACTAGTCTTAGAAAGGTCGCCTGCCCGAGGTTACGAGCGCGATGGCCGCAAGTCCCGAGAAGTTGATGGCGAAACCGCACAGCGACGCTCCCGACTGGCGCGCGGTGGTGCATCAGGTGGCGATTTCGCGCGCGCTCGATGATCTCGAAGAAGCCGTGCTGGTACCGGAGCGCAAGGTGCTGTACCAGTTCTCGGCGCGCGGCCACGATGTGACCCAGGTGCTGCTGGGCAGCTATCTCACGGGTGCGCGGGACGCGGTTAGCGGCTACTACCGTTCTCGTCCCTTGATGCTGACATTGGGCCTGTCGATCGAAGAGGCTCTTGCCTCGAGCATGATGCGGGCCGGCGGCGTGAGCCAAGGCCGGGATATTGGCGTTGTGCTCAATTTACCGCGGCGAGTGGGGGCCTGTGCCTTGCCGGTGTGCGGCGGAGTCGGCACTCAATACACGCCGGCCGTCGGTTGGGCCCAGGCGCTGCGCTACCGGCACGGAATACTGGGCGAGTCCGACTATGCGCGCAGTGTCGCGGTCGCTCACGGCGGGGATGCCTCGACCGCGACCAATGGTTTCTGGGCGGCCCTCAATATCGTCACGACCGAACGACTGCCGTTTTTGTTCTTCATCGAGGACAACGGCTACGGCATTTCGGTGCCTTCGCATGTGCAAACGCCGGGCGGCAACATCGCACGCAATTTGAGCGCCTTTCGGGGCTTGCGCGTCATCGACGGCGACGGCTCGGATCCGCTGGCGGCGGCCCGGCTGATTCGCGATGCAATCGACGGCGTGCGCTCAGGCGATGGGCCGGCGTTGCTGCGACTCGCGGTCCCGCGCCTGTGCGGACATTCCGGGAAGGACACGCAAACCTACAAAGGTCCGGCGGCCATTGCGGCGGAGCAGGAACGGGATCCTTGGCGCAGGCTCCGCGCCCAGATCGTCCCGGGCGTTCTGAGCGCCGATGAGTGGGACGCCGAGGTGGCCCGGTCACGGGCCGAGGTGGCTCTGGCGCGGACACGCGTCGACCGGCAAGGCACGCCCGACCCGCAACGGGTCAAGCGGTACGTATTCACCGAGTTCAAGGACGACGGCACGCCCGAGGTTCAAACTCAGGGCGGCTTGTGGGCGGATTTCGCGCCGCCACCGGCCGGATCACCGCGGGCCAACAGCCAAGGCCCGCGGATCAATTTGGTCACCGCGGTGCGTCGTACCCTCGAGCACGAACTCGAAGTGAATCCCCGCCTCCTCGTGTTCGGCGAAGATGTGGGCCGCAAGGGCGGCGTGCACGCGGCCACCATCGGCTTGCAGGCGAAATTCGGCAGCGCTCGCGTATTCGACACCAGCTTGTCCGAGGAAGGCATCATCGGCCGCGCGGTCGGCATGGCCGCCGCCGGACTCATGCCGGTTCCCGAGATCCAATTCCGCAAATACGCGGATCCCGCGGCCGAACAACTCAATGACTGCGGCACCATGCGCTGGCGCACCGCCAATCGATTCGCCGCACCCATCGTGGTGCGCATTCCCGGGGGGTTCTTCAAGTGCGGCGATCCCTGGCACAGTCAATCGAACGAGGTGCAGTGGGTACACGGCATCGGTTGGCGCGTGGCCATGGCGTCCAATGCGGAGGATGCCGTCGGTTTGCTGCGAACTGCGCTGCGCGGCAACGATCCGACCATATTCTTCGAGCACCGGTCGCTGCTCGACGGCGCTTGGGCGCGGCGCGCCTATCCCGGCGACGATTTTGTCGTGGAGTTCGGCCAAGCCAAGCTGTTGCGCGAGGGCGCCGCGCTGACGGTGGTGACCTGGGGCGCGATGGTCGAGCGCTGCGAGAGCGCCATCGTGCGCACCGGGTTGTCGGCCGACTTGCTCGACCTGCGGACGCTCTCGCCGTGGGACCGGCAAGCGACCCTGGCATCGGTTCGAAAAACTCACCGCTGCCTCATCGTGCACGAAGACACCGTCACCGCCGGCTTCGGCGCCGAGATCGCCGCGGTGCTCGCCAAGGAGGCCTTCTTCGATCTGGATGCACCCGTCGAACGGCTCGCGATGCCGGACATACCCAGTCCGCATAGCCCGGTGCTGCTCGACGCCGTGCTGCCGAGCGTCGAGAAGATCGGCCAAACCCTGCTGGATTTGCAGGCCGTATGAGCATGACGCGCACCGCGGACCTCATTGCTCCCTCGAACGAGGAGGGTACCAAGGCGAACGCCTTCCTCACCCACATCGTGAACGCGCTCGCGCAGTGGACTTGAGGCCGCCGAAGCGCCGCATGACGGAGGGATCGGGCGGCGGCAAGGCGCCTTTGAGCCGGGTCGCCACCGAAGACAAATGCAATTCGGAAGCGGCGAACACCCGCGCGTACATCTCGCGGCACAATTGCGCGGCGCGATGCCCCGGCCAATTCGCGGGCAGCAATCGCCGGGGCAGGAGAGGATCGCGCAGATGCAAGCGGCGATACTCGTGGATGAGGAGCGTCCGCAGGATAAATCCGCTCGCGGGATCGGCGGGCTGAGCCTGCAGCACAGCGGCCGCGTGCTCGAAGCGGCGTAGGAATCGCCGGTAGCGATCGGCGAGATCCGCCAGATCCCAGCCCAAATCGACCAGCCGGGCCGGGGCCCGGTGCGCGGTGAGATGCGCCTCGAAGATCAACGCACCGGACGAATCGGCGCCTCCCCATGGCAATTCGACGCTGCTCGCCGACGCGTCGGGGTGTGCGAACACACCGCTCGCCAGCTCGCCAAAACCCTGCCAGGTCAGTTCCTTGCGCAGTCGATGCCGCGCCGCAGCGGGCATGGCGGGCAACACCACCAGGGTCCAGCGTCCCGACCAATGCACGTTCGACTCGCCGTAGATGCGCTGCGTGGCCTCGGCGAAGCGCTCGCGTCCGGCGCCGGACAGCCGGTATTCGCTCCGCTTGCCAACCCGCCGCGCTTGCACCCAACCGTCGTGAGCGAGCCGCGCCGTGGCGGTGCGAACCAGTCGCTCGTTGAGGCCGAAAGGCGCCGCGAGCTTGATCAGGCTGCCGAGCGAAATCGCGCCGCCGCGCGGCATGATCGAATCCCCGAATACCGTCACGATCAGCGATCCGGCTCGAAGCGGGCGCTGGTCGCGCAGGCGCTTGACGAGATTGCGGGCGGCGGCGGCGGTGCGGTTGGACGTTCTCAATGGAGTCGCAGTATGCAGCAGTTTATGACACAAAAAAAATTGATTTGAGGCAATGGTCGTGTCAGTCTGATCCTGCTCGCAACTTGTAACGGCAGGCCGGGAGGCGGCATGTACACACAAGCGCTCGATGCCCAGGGATCCGATCCGGCCGCGCCGGCCGACGATGTTTCGCGCGAACGGGACTTCGAGGCGCGCATCGGGCGGGAAGAGAAGATCGAGCCGAAAGACTGGATGCCCGCGCGATACCGCGCCACGCTGATCCGCCAAATCTCGCAGCACGCCCATTCCGAGATCGTCGGCATGCTCCCGGAGGGGAATTGGATCACGCGCGCGCCGACCCTGCTGCGCAAATCCATCCTGATCGCAAAAGTGCAGGACGAAGCCGGCCACGGCGCTTACCTGTACAGCGCCGCGGAGACTCTCGGCGTGAGCCGCGATGAATTGATCGATCAATTGCTGGCGGGCAAGGCCAAGTATTCCAGCATATTCAACTACCCGACTCTGACGTGGGCCGACGTCGGTGCGATCGGCTGGCTGGTCGACGGCGCGGCGATCATGAACCAGATTCCGCTGTGCCGCTGCTCCTACGGCCCCTATGCGCGCGCGATGGTGCGCGTTTGCCGCGAGGAAAGCTTTCATCAACGGCAGGGCTACGAAATCATGCTGAGATTGGCGCAAGGCAGCCCCGCTCAAAAGCGCATGGCGCAAGAGGCGCTCACTCGATGGTGGTGGCCGGCTCTCATGATGTTCGGGCCTCCGGACGCCCAGTCGGTCCACGGCACCGATTCGCAGCGCTGGAAGATCAAGCGCCTCTCGAACGATGAGCTGCGACAAAAATTCGTCGATTTCACGGTGCCGCAGGCGAATTTTCTGGGGCTGACCTTGCCCGATCCGCGCTTGCGCTGGAACGACGCCGAGCGGCGCTACGAATTCGGCCCGATCGACTGGGGCGAATTCGATCAGGTGCTCAAGGGCAACGGTCCCTGCAATGCCGAGAGGCTGGCGGCTCGGCGCCGCGCGCACTCGGAAGGCGCCTGGGTGCGCGAGGCCGCGACAGCCTATGCCGAAAAGCAGCGGAGGCGCGGCGCGAGCCGTGCGGCCTGATCGATCGAGGGCTTCTTACCGGAGTATTCGCATGGACGACAATCGCCAATGGCCGCTCTACGAGGTGTTCATTCGCGCCCGCGGCGGCCTCGATCACAAGCACGTGGGCAGCCTGCACGCCACCGATGCGCGCATGGCGATCGATCATGCGCGCGACCTGTACACGCGGCGCCAGGAAGGCGTCAGCATTTGGGTGGTGCCGTCGGCGGCCATCACCGCGTCGGACCCTGCGGAAGCGGAGGCGCTGTTCGAGCCTGCGCGCGATAAGATCTATCGTCATCCGACCTTTTACGACATCCCCGACGAGGTCAAGACCCTATGAGCGCGGCCGCGACCAACGTCGCGCGGCTGTTGTCCCGCTACGTGCTGCAGGTGGGAGATCTCAGCCTGGTGCTCGGCCAGAGGCTGGGAGAATGGGTCGGACGCGCACCGGCGCTCGAAGAGGACCTGGGGCTCGCCAACGTCGCGCTGGATCTAATCGGCCAGGCGCGCCTGCTGCTCGCCTACGCGGGCGAACTGGAGGGCCGCGGTCGGGGCGAGGATGAGATCGCCTTCTTGCGCGAGCAGGGCGAGTACCTGAATCCGACGCTGGTCGAGCAGCCGAACGGGGATTTCGGCCAGACCATCGTGCGTCAAGTGCTCATCGGCGCATTTCAATTGGAGCTTTACGAACGCTTGGCGGACTCTGCCGACGAGGCACTGGCCGCGATCGCGGCGAAGGCGGTCAAGGAGTGCCGCTACCATCTGCGCTACAGCTCCGACTGGCTGGTGCGGCTCGGCGACGGCACGCCGGAAAGCCATGCGCGGGTGCAGTCGGCGCTCGAGCGCCTTTGGCCGTACACGACGGAATTGTTCGCGGAGGACGACTTGGATCGAGAGATGGCGGACTGCGGGATCGCCCCGCGTCTGGCCGAGGTGCGCGCCGCCTGGTCGGCGCGGATCGACGCCGTGCTTGCCGAGGCGACGCTCGATCGGCCGCGGGACCGTCCGTATCACTGGTTCGGCAAGCGGGGCCAGCACAGCGAGCATCTCGGTTACATCCTGGCCGACATGCAATACCTGCAGCGAGCTTATCCGGGTGCTCGCTGGTGATCGCCGCCGGGCCGCTCATCGGTGATCCCGCGGATGCCCGCGTTGCCTCGGCATGGCGCGCGCTAGGCGCGGTGGAGGACCCGGAAATCCCCGCCTTGAGCCTGGTCGATCTCGGTATCGTCCGATTCGTCAAGACCGTAGCCGACGGTGCGCTGCAGGTGGGGATTTCGCCGACCTACACCGGTTGTCCCGCAACCGAAGTCATCCGGCAATTGGTCGAGCGGGCGCTCGAGGACGCCGGGGTCGGACCGATTGAGGTCATTCACGTCCTCTCGCCCCCGTGGGGCAGCGAATGGATATCCGCCGAGGGGCGACGCAAGCTCGCCGCCTACGGCATCGTGCCGCCGCGCGATGCCGACTCGTCTCGGCCCATCGCATGCCCGCGCTGCGGGTCCCTCGATACGGAGTGCATCAGCCGGTTCGGCTCGACGCCGTGCAAGGCATTGCACCGCTGCCGTCAGTGCCTGGAGCCTTTTGAATATTTCAAATGCATCTGATCGGCGCATGTATCAAGTGAGGGCTGCGTGCTGAGTTTTCACTCCCTCAAGGTCACCTCCGTGGACCGCGCCGCGGAGGACGCGGTGTGCGTGACGTTGGCGATTCCGCCCGCGTTGCGCGACCGATTCCATTTCAAGGCCGGTCAATACGTGACGGTGCGGCGCATGATCGACGGCCGCGAGGAGCGGCGCACGTACTCGATCGTGAATGCGCCGGGAGGTTCCGCACTCCGCTTGGGGGTTCGCGAACAACCGGGCGGACGCATGTCGCGGGAGTTGGCGACCCGGGTACGGCCCGGCGATACGCTCGATGTGGGCACGCCGCTGGGACGGTTCCGCACGGCGGTGGACCATGCCCGGGCGAGATCCTACGTCGCCTTCGCGGCCGGCAGCGGTATCACGCCGGTGCTGTCCCTCGCGACGGACATTCTTGCCCGCGAGCCGAACAGCTGCTTCACGTTGATCTACGGCAACCGCAGCATGGCGCGAACCATGTTTCTCGAAGACACGCTCGCGATCAAGAATCGTTATCTCGGAAGATTTTCAGTGCATTTCGTCATGAGCCGCGAGCCGCAACACACCGAATTGCTCAATGGGCGCATCGATGCGGCCAAGATCCTCGAGCTGGCGCGCCAATTCGTCGAAATCGCTTCGGCGGACGAGTATTTCGTGTGCGGTCCGGGGCACATGGCCGATCAAGTGCGCGAGGCCGTGGAAGTCCTGAACCCCGAGGCGCCGGTTCGGTTCGAGCGCTTCACGCCAACCCCGCGCCCCGGCGCGGAGGGCGATTCGGGCTCGATGCCGAACGCGCGCGCGGCCGGCGCGATCGAGGCGCCCGCGCCCGAGATTCTATCGAGCGTCTCCATCGTCATGGACGGCAGGCGCCGCAGCTTCGCGATGCTGACCTCCGATGCGTCGGTGCTCGAGGCCGGCGAACACGCCGGACTTGAATTGCCGTTCTCCTGCCGTTCAGGAATCTGTGCCACCTGCCGTGCGCGTATAATCGCCGGAGAAGCGCTGATGGCGCATAACATCGCGCTCGAGCCCTGGGAGATCGACGCGGGGTTCGTGCTGTGCTGCCAGGCCCGGCCCACCACCGCGACGCTCGAGCTCACTTATGACGATAAATAGACGGACTGAGCCGACGAAAAGTAGTCGCACGCGGAGCGCGTGAACCGACCATGCCGTACGAAACCATTTTGTTCGGCATCGACCGCGGCATCGCGCGCTTGACCCTGAACCGGCCGGACAAGCTCAACAGCTTCAATACCCAGATGCACGCCGAGGTAGGGCGCGCATTGCAGGAGCTGCACCGCAGCGGCGCGCGGGTATTGGTTCTGAGCGGAGCGGGGCGGGGATTTTGCGCCGGCCAGGATCTCGCGGATCGGGCCGTGGCGCCGGGCGGGCAGGCCGTCGATCTGGGCGATTCGATCGAGCGGCACTACAAGCCGTTGATCCTCGCCTTGCATCAACTGCCGCTGCCGGTCATCGCGGCGGTCAACGGTGTTGCCGCAGGCGCCGGCGCCAATATCGCGCTCGCCTGCGATCTCGTCATTGCGGCGCGCTCCGCGAGCTTCGTGCAGGCATTCTCAAAGCTCGGCCTGGTTCCGGATTGCGGCGGCACATGGGCCTTGCCGCGGCTGGTGGGCAATGCGCGCGCGCTCGGCTTGACCTTGCTCGCTGAGAAGCTGCCGGCAGAACAGGCCGCTGCCTGGGGCATGATCTGGCGCTGCGTCGAGGACGGCGAACTGTCCGCGACCGTCGATGCGCTGGCGCTGCAATTGTCGGTCGCGCCGACGCGCGCCTTGGCGGCCATCAAGGCCGCCATTCGCGGCGGTTGGCAGCACAGCCTCGCCGAACAGCTCGATGTCGAGCGCGACGCGCAGCGCGACCTCGGCCGATCGGCCGACTATGCCGAGGGCGTGGCGGCGTTCACGGCCAAGCGAACGCCCAGCTTCAAGGGGCGCTGAACGGATGCTGAACGGGGATTGAATGTGAGTAAACGGACCTCCGCGCCGCCGAACGATTCGGCGAGCGCTGCGCGAGGCGCGGTTCAAGCGCTCTACGCCCGCGATCTCGCGGCTCAAGCGCTCGGTATAGAGATACTGGACGTTGCGCCCGGAGCCGTCCGAATCGCGATGCTGGTGCGTCCCGACATGCTCAACGGTCACGGCACCTGTCACGGGGGCATGTTGTTCGCGCTGGCCGACACCGCGTTCGCCTTCGCATGCAACTCCTACGGCGAACCCATGGTGGCCGCCGGCGCCAGCATGGAATTTCTCGCGGCCGCCGCGCGCGGCGATCGACTGATCGCGAGCGCGAGCGAGACCTCCCGCACCGCCCGCCATGGCATCTACGATGTGGCGGTCGCCAGGGCGTCCGGTGAGCTGGTGGCGCACTTTCGCGGGCGTTGTGCGCGGCTTCGCGTACCATCCGGCACACCGCCATAACCAGGACAACGACGATGAGTGAGGCATTCATTTGCGACGCCATCCGCACGCCCATAGGCCGCTACGGCGGCGCGCTTTCCTCGGTCCGGCCTGACGATCTTGCGGCCGTGGTGCTGCGCGAACTGACGAGGCGCAATGCCGAGCTCGATCCGGGTGCGGTCGACGATGTCGTTCTGGGTTGCGCCAATCAGGCGGGCGAAGACAATCGCAATGTCGCGCGCATGAGTGCGCTGCTGGCCGGCCTGCCGGTCGGCGTGCCGGGCGTCACGCTCAACCGGCTCTGCGGCTCTGGAATGGATGCCGTGGCGAGCGCCGCACGCATGCTCCGCACCGGCGAGGCCGAGGTCGTGATCGCCGGCGGCGTGGAGAGCATGAGCCGGGCGCCGTACGTCGTGTCGAAAGCCGCCGCGCCGTTCGCGCGCGATGTGCAAATGTTCGACACGACGATCGGCTGGCGCTTCGTCAATGCGCTGCTCAAGCAACAGTACGGAATCGATTCGATGCCCGAGACCGGCGAGAACGTCGCGGCCGAATTCGGCGTCTCGCGCGAGGATCAGGACCGGTTCGCATTGCGCAGCCAACAGCGGGCGTTGGCCGCCCAGGCGGCGGGCCGGTTCAGCCGCGAAATCGTCGGGGTGCCGGTTCCCGCCAAGCGCGGCGAGGTCGCCCTGGTGAGCGTCGATGAGCATCCGCGCGAGACCAGCCTCGAGGCGCTCGGCAGGCTGCCGACGCCGTTTCGGGCCGGCGGTAGCGTGACCGCCGGCAATTCGTCGGGAATCAATGACGGCGCCTGCGCGCTGCTGCTGGCGGGGCCCGGTGCAGTCAAGCGCTTTGGCCTCACGCCGCGCGCGCGAGTCGTGGGGACCGCGGTCGCCGGTGTGCCGCCCAGAATCATGGGCATGGGGCCGGTCGCGGCAACGCGCAAATTGCTCGCGCGTCTCGCCGTCGACCTCGCGGATGTCGATCTCATTGAGCTCAACGAGGCATTTGCCGCGCAGGCGCTCGCCGTGCTGCGCGATCTTGGAATCGCCGATGACGCCGCGAACGTCAACGCGCAAGGCGGCGCGATCGCGCTCGGTCATCCGCTCGGCGCCAGCGGCGCGCGTCTGGTGACCACCGCCCTGCACCAATTGGAACGCAGCGGCGGTCGACGCGCCCTGTGCACCATGTGCATCGGTGTGGGGCAAGGCATTGCCATGCTCATCGAACGCAGCCTCTGAATCCGCTCGCGCCGAGCTCTGTCCGATGACCCAGGCCAGCACCGTCCGTGCGGATCGCCACAACGGCATTGCGGTGCTCACCGTCGATCATCCGCCGGTGAACGCTCTGGCGCAGCCGGTGCGTGCAGCGCTGCTCGATGCGGTGGCGGCGGCCGATGCAGACCGCGCGGTTGCCGCGATCGTGATCAAGGGCAGCGGGCGGCACTTCGTCGCCGGCGCGGATATCAGGGAATTCGACGCGGAACCGCGCGCACCGCTGCTCAACGACGTCCTGTTGCGGCTGGAGGCCTCGTCGACGCCGGTGATCGCCGCGTTGCACGGCTCGGCCCTGGGCGGCGGTTTCGAGCTGGCGCTCGCCTGTCATTACCGTATCGCGTCGCCCGACGCATCGTTCGGTTTGCCCGAAATTCGCCTGGGACTGTTGCCGGGATCGGGAGGCACGCAACGTCTGCCGCGGCTCATCGGTGCGCGCGACGCGCTGTCGCTGATGCTGAGCGGCGAGCCGATAAGCGGTGCGCGTGCGTTCGAATTGGGCATCATCGATCGCATGGCGGGCGCCTCCGACTTGCTCGCCGGCGCGCTGCGGTATGCCGGCGAGATTGTCGCGAGCGGCAGGGGTCCGCGCCGCTTGCGGGAGCAGGCGGCCGCGCCGCCCTTGCCGGACGCCGCATTCGTCGCCGAGCAGCGAGCGCTCGCCGCGCGCAAGTTTCCCGGCGTATTGTCGATCGATGCCATCATCGAGTGCGTGCAGGCCGCGGCGACCCAGGATTTCGACTCCGCGTTGGCTCATTCGCGGCGGCGCTTCGAGGAATGCCGCCGTTCGGACGCTTCGCGGGCGCTTAGGCATCTTTTCTTTGCCGAACGAAAGCACGGCGGAGAGGGCGAACCGCGGCCCGTTCAACGCGTCGGCGTGCTCGGCGCCGGCACCATGGGGTCCGGCATCGCGATCAGTCTCGCCACCGCCGGATTCGACGTGACTCTGGTCGACACCGATGCGAAGGCCCTATCGGCCGGCGCGGAACGCGTCCGCAGCACGATATCCGCCGCCGTCGACAAGGGGCGTCTCGATGCGGCTTCGGCCGCCGCGGCAATCGGCCGCGTCGGCACGGGCGAGGCGCTCGAAGCGCTGCAAGACGCGGACCTGGCGATCGAGGCGGTTTTTGAAAGTCTCGCGGTCAAGCAAGAGGTGTTCGCCTCGTTGGCCCGAGTTTGCCGGCCGCGCACGGTGCTCGCTTCCAACACTTCGACCCTGGATGTCGACGCCATCGCCGCCGCGTCGCGCCGGCCTGCGGACGTGGTCGGCATGCACTTCTTCAGTCCGGCCAACGTCATGCGGCTGGTGGAAATCGTGCGCGGCCGGTCGACCGCGCCCGACGTCATCGCCACCGCGCGGAGCGTCGCTCGCCGCATGGGCAAATTGGGCGTGGTGGTCGGCAATTGCCTCGGCTTCGTCGGCAATCGCATGCTGTATGCCTATGGACGCGAAAATCAATTCCTGATGCTCGAAGGCGCGACACCGGCCGGGATCGATTCGGTGCTGGAGAAGTTCGGAATGGCCATGGGCCCGAACGCGGTCGGCGACCTTGCGGGCCTCGATGTGGGATACCGGGTACGCCGCGAACGCAAGGATCTCCCGGATGATCCGCGCTATTATCGTGTGGCCGACATGCTGGTCGAAGCCGGCCGCCTCGGCCAGAAAACCGGCCGCGGCGCGTACATGTATGCGCCGGGTGCCCGAAAGCCGCTGCGCGACGTCGAGGTTGAGGCCCTGATTGCCGCGGAGTCGCAGCGGCTCGGCATCGAGCGTCGTGCGGTTGGGGACCAGGAAATCCGCGAGCGCTGCCTGTTCGGATTGATCAACGAAGGTGCTCTCATCTTGTCGGAAGGCATCGCCGCATCTCCCGCCGACATCGACGCCATCTGGTGCAACGGCTATGGATTTCCGCGCTTTCGCGGGGGACCCATGTTCTATGCCGACACCCTCGGAGCGGCCAAGGTTCTCGAGGGCGTCAATCGGTTTGCGGCATTGCATGGCCGGCGGTATTGGACGCCGGCACCGCTGCTGGTGGAGATTGCCGGCATCGGCGGCACCTTTCAGGGCTGGCAGAACACCCAAGCGTCCGTGACGGGAAGCGTATGAAGCTGGAAAGCTACGTGTGCGGTAAATGGCACCGCGGGGCCGACCACGGCGCCGCGATGCGCGATGCGACGACCGGCGAAGTCGTCGCCGAGGCGTCCTCGGCCGGGATCGACTTCGCCGCGGTGTTGGCGCATGCGCGCGACCGCGGCGGCCCGGCGCTGCGCGAGATGACGTTTCAACAGCGGGCCAGCATGCTGAAAGCGCTTGCCAAACAGCTGTTGGAGTCCAAGGAGGAACTGTACGCGCTGTCGTATCGCACCGGAGCGACCAGGGACGACTCCTCGATCGACATCGACGGCGGGATCGGCACGGTATTCGCGTTTGCCGGCAAGGGTGCACGCGAGCTGCCGGATGGGCGCGTGTACCGCGACGGCGGGGTCGAAGGCTTGTCGAAGGCCGGCACCTTCGTCGGCCGGCACGTGTATCTGCCGCGCGAGGGCGCGGCGGTGCACATCAATGCGTTCAATTTCCCGATCTGGGGGATGCTCGAAAAGCTCGCGCCGGCCATTTTGGCGGGCGTGCCTGCCATCGTGAAGCCCGCGACGACCACCGCGTACCTCGCGGAGCTGCTCGCGCGCCGCATCATCGAGTCGGGCATTCTGCCCGAGGGCGCACTGCAGTTCGTGTGCGGCAGCCTCGGCGATTTGTTCGATCACCTCACCTGCCAGGACGTCGTTTCCTTCACCGGATCGGCGGACACAGCCGCACGGCTGCGGGTGCATCCCGCGGTGATCGGGCGCTCCGTGCCGTTCACCGCGGAGACCGACTCGCTCAACTGCAGCATCCTCGGCGCGGATTCGGCGCCCGGCACGGCGGAATTCGAGTTGTTCATCAAGGAGGTGGCGCGCGAGATGTACGGTCAAGGCCGGTCAGAAGTGCACCGCCATCCGCAAGGCACTGGTGCCGGCCGCGTGGGCGCCGGATGTGGTCGCGGCGCTCGATTCGGTCCTGCGCGACGTCGTCGTCGGCGACCCGCGCGTGCGAGGGCGTGCGCATGGGACCCCTGGTCAGTCTCGCGCAGCGTGAGCGAGGTGCTGGCGCGCCTGGCCGAATTGCGCCGCGAGGCCGATCTCGTGGTCGGCAACCCGGATGAGTTCGTGATCACGGACGCCGATCGCGAACGCGGCGCGTTCGTGCCCCCGCTCGCTGCTGCTGTGCCGCGAGCCGCACTCGGCGCGGGCGGTCCACGAGGTGGAAGCGTTCGGGCCGGTGGCGACGGTGGTTCCCTACGCGAACACGGCGGATGCGATCGCGCTCGCGCGCCGCAGCGGGGGAAGTCTGGTGGCATCCGTGTTCTGCGCCGACGATGCGCTCGCCGGCCAATTGGTGCGCGGTCTCGCGCCCTTTCATGGGCGGATCCTGGTGGTGAATGCGCAGCTGCGCCAAGGAGTCGACCGGCCACGGTTCGCCGCTCGCTCCGCTGGTGCACGGCGGACCGGGCCGAGCCGGCGGCGGCGAGGAGTTGGGCGGCATTCGCGCCGTGTTGCACTACATGCAGCGCACGGCGCTGCAGGGCTCGCCCGACACGATCACGGCGCTCGCCGGGCGCTGGGTTCGCGGCAGCCGGCAGCGCGACCCCGAGGTGCATCCGTTTCGCATTGCCTTCAACGAGCTGCAATTGGGCGACACGTTCAACTCCGCCGAACGCGAGGTCACCGTGGAGGACATCGAGCGGTTCGCGGCGCTGACGGGCGACACCTTCTATGCCCACATGAGCGACGCCGAGGCGCGGCGCAACCCGCTCTTCGGCGGTCGAGTGGCGCACGGCTACTTTTTGATCTCCGCGGCCGCCGGGCTGTTCGTCGACCCGGATTACGGTCCCGTGCTCGGCAACTACGGCTTGAACGAGCTTCGATTCGTCAAGCCGGCGAAGCCCGGGGACCGGATCAAGGTGCGCCTGACCTGTGCGCAGAAGAGCCTGCGAGCCGATAAAGGCTGGGGCGAAGTGGCGTGGGACACCGAAATCACCAATCAGAACGATGAGACCGTCGCTTCCTACGAAGTGCTCACGATGGTCAGCATTCACGCGGTTCCCGATCATGCCAATTGACGCCGCCAAATTCGCGCGAGCCTTCCCAAGCCTGCAATTTTTCGCCCCGGAGCGCGGCATACTGGAGCTCGTCATTGCGAATCAGGGCCGGTTGAACGCCGCAACCGAAGACATGCATCGCGATCTTGCCCGGGTGTGGCGCGCCATTGACGTCGATGACGCGGTGCGCGCGGTGATCGTGCGCGGAGAGGGCGCGAATTTTTCCTCCGGCGGCGATTTCGACATGATCGATCGCATGATCGCCGACGAGGCCACGTTGATCCGGGTGTGGAAGGAGGCCGGCGACCTCGTCTACAACCTGATCAATTGCTCAAAGCCGGTCGTATCCGCGATTCGCGGCAGCGCAGTCGGCGCCGGGCTTGCCATCGCGCTGTTGGCGGACGTGTCCATCGCGGCCGACAACGCCCGAATTCTCGACGGCCACACTCGCCTTGGCGTCGCCGCCGGCGATCATGCGGTGATCATCTGGCCATTATTGTGCGGCCTTGCCAGGGCCCGTTACCACCTGCTCACCAACAAACCGCTTTCCGGGGCGGAGGCCGAACGCATCGGCCTGGTGGCGTTGTGCGTCGCCGATGATCAGGTGGTCGCATCGGCGTTCGAAGTGGCGCGCTCGCTTGCCGCCGGCAGCGCCACTGCGCTGCGCTTCACCAAGCACGCCCTGAACAACTGGCTGCGGCTGGCGGGACCGAGCTTTGATACCTCGCTCGCGCTCGAATTCTTGGGCTTCAGGCTCGGGGATGTGCGTGAGGGCTTGGCCGCGGCGCGGGGCAAGCGGCCGGCGAATTTTGCTTCTTCGAGCAATGGGTCCGATGATGAACCCGGCAATGAGCGATAGAATTTCCATTGACGTGTCGGCAATCGATCCGGTTCTCGGCATGAAGCGGCGCGATATAGAGGCATTGCAGCTCGAGCGCCTGCGCGCGACGCTCAACCACGCCTATGCGGACAATGCTTGCTATCGCCGCAGTTTCGATGCCGCGGGGGTCGCTCCGCAGGATTTGCGCTCGCTGCAGGACTTGGCGCGTTTCCCATTCACCACCAAGGCGGATTTGCGCGCGGCCTATCCCTACGGCTTCTTCGCCGTTCCGCTGGAACGGATCGTGCGCGTGCACGCCTCATCCGGCACCACCGGCAAGCCGACAGTGGTCGGATATACCCGGGATGACATCGCGACGTGGAGCAGCCTCGTGGCCCGCTCCATCCGCGCGGCCGGCGGCCGGCGCGGCATGAAAGTCCACGTTGCTTATGGCTACGGCCTGTTCACCGGCGGCCTCGGCGCTCACTACGGCGCCGAAGCCGCCGGCTGCACCGTCATCCCGATGTCGGGCGGCCAGACCGAGCGACAGGTCCAGCTGATCATGGACTTCGCGCCCGAGATCATCATGGTGACGCCGAGCTACATGCTCGCCATATTGGACGAGTTCAGACGCCAGGGCATCGATCCGAAATCCAGCGCGCTGCGCATCGGCATTTTCGGCGCCGAACCGTGGGGCGAGGGGATCCGCAACGAGATTGAGAGCGCTTTCGGAATCGACGCGTGCGACATCTACGGTTTATCTGAAGTCATGGGTCCGGGCGTGGCGCAGGAATTCGCGCGGACCGCGCAAGGCCCCACGATTTGGGAGGACCATTTTTTGCCCGAGGTGATCGATCCCAGGACTGGACAAGTGGCGGCAGAGGGCGAACCGGGCGAACTGGTGTTCACCTCGCTCACCAAGGAAGGCATGCCCGTGATCCGGTACCGGACCAGGGACCTGACGCGCCTGCTGCCGGGCACGGTGACGGCGATGCGCCGCATCGCAAAGATCACGGGCCGCACCGACGACATGCTGATCATCCGGGGCGTGAATGTCTTTCCTTCGCAGATCGAGGAATTGATCTTGAAATGCCCGGGTCTGGCGCCGCACTATGAAATCGAGGTCACGCGGCCGCACCGGTTGGACGAGGTGCTGGTGACCGTGGAGGCCCGGCGGGGATTGCCGGAGCACGAGCACCAAGCCGAAGCCGGCCTTCTGGCGCACAAACTCAAGTCGATGATCGGCATTTCGGCGCACATCAAGGTGCAGGCCAGCGGCTCGATACAGCGCTCGTCGGGGAAGGCGTCCCGCGTTACCGACCGCCGCTGAAGCGTGAAGACGCTGCTCATCGTGTATCACTCCATGACCGGCGGCACGCTGCAGATGGCGAATGCCGCGGCCGCGGGCGCCGCCCGCGCCGAATCCGCACTGCATGTGTCGCTGCTGCGGGCCGCGGAGGCGAGCGCGGCGCACGTGCTCGGCGCCGATGGCTATGTATTCGCGACACCGGAGAACCTCGCGGCCATGTCCGGGCAAATGAAGGATTTTTTCGACCGCACCTATTACGCGGCGTTGGAGCGGCTCAACGGCAGACCCTATGCGGCGCTCATCTGCGCCGGCAGCGACGGCCGCAATGCGGCGGAGCAGGTTGCGCGGATCGCGACCGGGTGGCGCTTGCGGCCGATCGCCGATCCGCTGATCGTATGCACCGATGCGCAGACCCCGGAGCAAATCCTTCGGCCGAAGCGAATTTCCGAAATGCACCTGCGGCAATGCGAGGAGCTCGGCGCGACGCTCGCGGCCGGCATCGTGATGGGGATTTTCTAACCTGGCGCTACGGCGGGTTCGCGAATTCCAATTAATGCGGCGGTGCTCGAATTTCTGCGTGAACCATCATTTCTAACGCACCCGGCGCAGGCGCCGGCCAAGGCTCACGCGATCGAAGCGCCGCCGTCCACGCAAATGAACTGTCCGGTCACATGGCGCGAGGCCGCCGAGGCCAGATACACGGCGGCCCCCATCAGATCGGTATCGTTGCCGAGCCGCCCGAGAGGCGTCTGCGCGATCACCGAGGCTTCGATCTTTTCGAGCAAGCCGCGGGACATCTTCGACGGAAAAAAGCCCGGGCAAATCGCATTGACTCGAATGCCGTGCGGGCCCCATTCCCCGGCGAGGGCGCGGGTCAAATGCAGCGCCGCGGCCTTGGAGGCGTAGTAGCTCGCCGCCTTCATGTGCATCTGGGTA
Source organism: uncultured Gammaproteobacteria bacterium (assembly GCA_963813755.1). Classification (GTDB taxonomy): domain Bacteria; phylum Pseudomonadota; class Gammaproteobacteria; order Steroidobacterales; family Steroidobacteraceae; genus Bog-1198. The sequence goes on from CAWEZY010000001.1 coordinate 229,861, forward strand.
CGCAGCGCGGCCACCGAGGCGACGATGATGATGTTGCCCGATCGGCGCGCAATGAAGCACCGGTTCGCGACGGTCTGGCTGAGCTGAAAGACGCTGCCCGCATTCAGCCTCATGACCTTGTCCCAGGCCTCGAGCGGCAGCTCCTCGGCCGGGCCGCCCCAGGTGGTGCCGGCATTGTTGACCAACACATCGATGGTTCCGTAACGGCCCACGACCGCCTCGACCAGCGCCGGCACTTGCTCGGGATTGGCAAGATCGCAGACCACGGTGAATGCATCGATGCCTTGGGACCGAAGGGTGGCTGAGGTGTGCGCCAGTGCCTCGGGCCGGCGCGCGCAGACGGCGATTTTCGCACCCATTTCGCCCAAGGCCGTAGCGATCTGCAGGCCGAGGCCGCGCGAGCCGCCGGTCACGAGCGCGACCTGACCGCGAAGCTCGAATAGTTCCCGGACTGTCATCGTCCAGCGATCTCGACCGAGCCGGCGCGAGGCGTACCGATCATGCGCCTATAGTAGAATTAAATTCGGCACCGCGGAAGCAATCATGCACCTTGAATTCGCCGAAGAAGAACCAGCGTTCCGCGAGGAGGTCCCGCCGGTGGCGCCGCCCCTCTAGCCTTCGGCCGTCCGCAATACGTATGCCACGATCGCCTCGGCCGCTTCCTCGGCGGTCATTTCCAGGGTATTGACCCGAATTTCGGCGGCCTCCGGCGCCTCGTAGGGCGAATCGATCCCGGTGAAGTGCTGCAACTGACCGGCTCGCGCCTTCTTGTAAAGGCCTTTGACGTCGCGCAGCTCGGCGACCGCCAGCGGGGTATCGACATAGATCTCGATGAATTCGCCCGGCGGCGTCATGTCGCGCACCATGCGCCGCTCGGCGCGGAACGGCGATATGAACGCGGTCAAGACGATCAGGCCCGCATCGGTCATGAGCCGCGCGACTTCGCCGATGCGGCGGATGTTTTCCACGCGGTCCGCATCGGTGAATCCCAGATCCCGATTCAGGCCGTGCCGGATGTTATCGCCGTCGAGCAAGAAGCTGTGCTTGCCGAGCGCGTAAAGCTTTTTCTGCACCAAATTGGCGATGCTCGATTTGCCGGCGCCGCTCAAGCCGGTGAACCACAAGAGCCGTGGCCGCTGATGCTTCAAACGCGCATGCGCATCGCGGTCGATGTCGAGCGCCTGCCAATGCAAATTCTGCGACCGGCGCAGCGCAAAATGCACCATCCCGGCGGCGACGGTCGCATGGCTGATCTTATCGATCAGGATGAAGCCGCCGAGATCGCGGCTTTTTTCATAGGGTTCGAACACCAGCGGCCTGTCGGTGGAGAAATTGACGACGCCGATCGCATTGAGGCCCAGCGTCTTCGCCGCCAGGTGCTCCATCGTATTGACGTTGATCTGGTATTTCGGGCTGTGGATCGTCGCGGTGACCGTCTGGGTGCCGAGCTTCAGCCAGTACGGCCGGCCCGGCAGCAATTCCTCGCTCGACATCCAAACGACGGCAGCCTCGAACTGATCGGCCACTTGGGGCGGATTATCGGCGATCGAAATGACGTCTCCGCGGCTGCAATCGACCTCGTCGGCGAGGGTGATCGTCACCGATTGCCCCGCCACGGCCGAGTCGAGATCCGCGCCCTGCGTGACGATGCGCGATACCGTCGACATTCTGCCCGATGGCAGCACTCGCACGGCGTCGCCGGGCTGAATCCGCCCGTCGCAGATCAGTCCCGCGAAACCGCGGAAGTCCCCGTTCGGCCGGTTGACCCATTGCACCGGCATCCGGAAAGGGCGTAGCGCCGCGCCGGCGGCATCGATCTCGACGGCCTCGAGATGCTCGAGCAACGTCGGCCCGGCATACCAGGGAGTGGTACTCGAGAGCATCGTGATGTTGTCGCCGACAAGCCCGGAAATTGGGATCGGCACAATGGTATTGATGCCGATTGTGCCGGCGAACGCGCGGTATTCGGCGACGATCGCCTCGTAGGTGGTCCTGCTGTAATCGACGAGATCCATCTTGTTGACCGCCAGCACCAGGTGGCGGATCCCGAGCAAATGCGCGAGGTAGCTGTGCCGGCGCGTTTGCGTCAACACGCCCTTTCGCGCATCGAGCAAAATGACCGCAAGATCGGCGGTCGAGGCGCCGGTCACCATATTGCGCGTGTATTGCTCGTGGCCCGGGCGTATCCGCAACGATGAATTTTCGCCGGTCGGTCGAGAAGAAGCGATAAGCCACATCGATGGTAATGCCTTGTTCGCGCTCGGCGGCGAGGCCGTCCACCAACAGGGCGAAGTCGATGTTGTCGCCTTGAGTGCCGATTCGTTTGCTGTCGGCCTCGAGTGCCGCGAGCTGGTCGGCAAAAATCAACTTGGTGTCGTATAAAAGCCGGCCGATCAGGGTCGACTTGCCGTCATCGACCGAACCGCAGGTGATGAAGCGCAGCAGCGACTTGTGCTGATGCAGCCGCAGATAGTCATCGATGTCCTCGGCGATGAGATTGCGCAGCTCCTTGGATGGCGTTGCAGTGGAGACGGCCATCAAAAATATCCTTCCTGCTTCTTTTTTTCCATCGAAGCGGTTTGATCGTGATCGATGGCGCGGCCCTGCCGCTCCGAGGTCGTGGTGAGCAGCATCTCTTGAATGACTTCGGGCAAAGTCGTGGCGGTGCTTTCGACCGCGCCGGTCAAGGGATAGCAGCCCAGCGTGCGGAATCGTATCGAGCGTTCGACCGGGGTCTCGCCGGGGCGCAGCGGGAAGCGGTCGTCATCGACCATGAGCAACAGGCCGTCGCGCTTCACCGTGGGCCGCCGCGCGGAGAAATACAGCGGCACGATCGGTATGTTCTCGAGATGAATGTATTGCCAGACGTCGAGTTCCGTCCAATTCGAGAGCGGGAACACGCGAATGCTCTCTCCCTTGGTCTTGCGGGCATTGTACAGATGCCAGAGCTCGGGCCGCTGATTCTTCGGATCCCAGCGCTGATTAGCCGAGCGGAAGGAGAAGATGCGCTCCTTGGCGCGCGATTTTTCCTCGTCGCGGCGCGCGCCGCCGAAGGCGGCATCGAAGCCGTATTGGGTCAAGGCCTGTTTCAGCCCTTCGGTCTTCCACATGTCGGTGTGCAGCGCGCCGTGATCGAACGGGTTGATGCCGCGCCCCATCGCTTCCGGATTGCGATATACGATCAATTGCATGCCGCTGTCGCGCGCCACCCGGTCGCGCATTTCGTACATAGCGCGGAATTTCCATGTGGTATCGACGTGCAGCAACGGGAAGGGCGGCGGGCTCGGATAGAACGCCTTGCGGGCAAGATGCAGCATGACCGCGCTGTCCTTGCCGATGGAATAGAGCATCACCGGCCGCTCGCACTCTGCGACGACCTCCCGCATGATGTGGATGCTCTCCGATTCCAGGCGCGAGATATGCGTCAGAGCGGCCGTGTGGCCCAGGGCGGGGCGGTTCAACCGGGTTCCTCGAGTGAGGCGGCATCGGTCCATCGCATGGGGGCGACCCCGCAATCACCCCGGCCCACGGTTTCGATTATTTCAACGGCGTCAGCTGATCCCATATTTCGAATCCTACGGCAAATCCGCTCGAGAGGAGAAGTTTCCATGCGCCGATGGTCAGGGTGCGGGGCGGGAAATCGCGCGATGCGGGCCGCAGAACACAAGGGGACCCATCGATTAATATATCGTCTCGATGTGTTATATAAGAACGTGGTCAGTGAATCACGCGGTCCTTTTGACCGGAGGGGATCATGAGCGATTTGGAGATCATCGGCGTGCCGCAATCCAATTTTGTGCGCACGGTGCGCATCGCCTGCGAAGAAAAGCAGGTGCCGTACCGTCTGACGCCGGGCAGGCCCCGCTCGCCGGAAGTGAACGCCATTCATCCTCTCGGCAAGATCCCGGTGATGCGGCACGGCGAGTTCACGCTATGCGAATCCAAAGCGATTGCGACCTATATCGACCGGGTATTCCCCGGGCCGCGGCTGTTTCCGGACGACGCCCTGCGCTGCGCCAGGATCGAACAATGGGTGTCGATTGCCAATACGGTGATAATTCCTGCGATGAACGCCTACTTGCGATGCTATTTCTTTCCAAATGCGGCCGATGGCCAGCCGGATCGCGCGGTCATCGAGAAGACATTGCCGGAGGTGCGCACCTGTGTGGGCGTGTGTAATCGTGCGGTGGCGCAAACCGGCCATCTGGTCGGTGGCGACTTCAGTTATGCCGACATGAATCTGCTGCCGGTCTTGGCGTACCTGCGCGACTGCCCGGAAAGCGCCGAGGTCTTGAACGCCGCGAAGGAACTCGCGCAATACGTGGATCGTCACGGCGAACGTGCGAGTTTCAAGGCCACCGTTCCGCCGCCCTTTTCGGAACTGCGGCCCCGGAAACACTAAAGGCCGTCGTCGGCCAGACATGCGTACGCGGTCATGCCCAAGCTTCATCAAGCGTCCATCAAGAGCCTCCACCCGACTCAACTGACGATTGGCCTTATCGAAGTGGAGGCGAAGCGAAAGCAGCTGGCCGCACTGTCGCCCAAGGACCAACAGGAATTCCTGGAATCTCATCCGATGCCGGCGGTCGTCGGGCCGGGCGGTAGGCTCTACATCACGGATCACCACCACCTGGCGCGGGCCGCCTTGGAGGCCGGCGTGACCGGCGGATATTTCGCCGTCGAGGCGGATTTCGGCTCGCATGGGCTGGAGGAATTTTGGCGGAAAATGGACGAAAACAGCTGGGTTCATCCATTGGATCAGAATGGAGTGCGGCACCGATACGCGAGCATTCCGGACCTTTTGACTCAACTCATCGACGATGTCTACCGTTCGCTCGCGGGGTTCGTGCGCGAGGCCGGCGGCTACGAAAAGACCCCGACCGCATTTGCTGAATTCATCTGGGCGGATTTTTTCAGGCGCAACGTCGCGATCGAGGACGTGAACGCCGATTTTCACGTCGCGGTCCGATACGCGCAACACCTGGCGCGAAGCCGGTTGGCCAAAGGCATACCCGGATTCAAAGAATGAGTCCCGCCACGCCGGGCGGGATCGCGGCAGCGCGGCTGAATGAATAGATCAGGGGCCGATTGGGTGAGTTTTTTCTGCACTTTCTCGCCATGAATGCACTCGGCATCAACATCGTGTATTGAGGAGAGTCCTATGACCAACGCACAGAACCCTTTCGTCTGGTACGAATTCATGAGCTCGGACGTCGCCGCCGCCAAGGCGTTCTACGGCAACGTGGTGGGATGGAAATTCGAGGATGTGCCGGTAACGGGAATGACGTACACCCTACTGCGCGCGGGTGAGCGCCAGATCGGTGGAATGATGCCGATACCGGAGCGGCTGCGCGATGCGGGGCTAAAGCCCTGCTGGGCGGCACACGTGAGCGTTGGCGATGTCGATGCGGCGGTCGCCAAAGTGCGGCAGTTGGGCGGCAAGGTTCATCGGCAGCCCACCGACATTCCCAATGTCGGCCGATTCGCGGCAGTGTCAGATCGGCAGGGCGCGAATTTTCTAATGTTCACGCCTTCTCAACCGGGGGAGCGCACCTTTTCGCGCGCACCGGGGGATGTCGGTTGGCACGAACTGCATACCACCGATTGGTCGAATGCGTTCGAATTCTATGGCGCAATGTTTGGCTGGACCAAAGCAGATGCCTTCGATATGGGACCCATGGGCACCTATCAGGTGTTCGCGATAAGAGGCGTGCCGGTCGGCGGAATGTTCAATAGTCCGGCGGCGCAGCATGGGTGCTTCTGGCTTTATTATTTTAACGCCCAAGACATCGACGCCGCGGCCGCGCGCATCACCGATAACGGCGGCAAGATCATGCGCGGCCCGCACGAGGTGCCGGGCGGCGGCTGGATCGTGCAGGCGACGGATCCGCAGGGCGCGGCATTCGCGCTGCTCGGCTCGCGCTAGCTTGCACGGCGCGGCCGACCTGTTAGGATTGCCGCCCCCGCGGTTGCGAAGGGGATAGGCACGGGGCATGGCGCAGTCTGGTAGCGCATCTGCTTTGGGAGCAGAGGGTCGGGGGTTCGAATCCCTCTGCCCCGACCACATTCACAATGTCCATTCTGGGCAGATAGGTAACGGTCACCGCGTTCAATGGTAATGTTTTCGCAAAGTCCTATATAATCCGCGCGCATTCCCGACTTAGGTGTGCTTTAAGACCCGAGCACCGGCCTGCTAGAAATACGTTTGGCGCGATAAGTACTTGTTTTTGAAAGCGCCCGTAGCTCAATCGGATAGAGCACCGGCCTTCTAAGCCGGCGGTTGCAGGTTCGATTCCTGCCGGGCGCGCCACCTTAAAGTCGGGTGTTCGACGATGGTGGACGTAGCTCAGTTGGTAGAGCCCCGGATTGTGATTCCGGCCGTCGCGGGTTCGAGTCCCGTCGTCCACCCCACTTCGGGTTTTGGAGTGGCGTTGAGGTAGATCTTTTGGGTTGAAGTTTGCACGGGCCGTTAGCTCAGCTGGTAGAGCAGTTGACTCTTAATCAATTGGTCGTAGGTTCGATCCCTACACGGCCCACCAATTAAATCAATAACTTGCGTACACTCATAATTCTTGCGTCATGCGGGAGTGACCAAAGAGTGACCAATTCAAGGATGCGAGACGCTTTTCATGAAGATACGGGCCCCTATACATCTAGAGGTCCCGAATTCTCTGGAGTGCAACGCCATGAATCGCCCCCACTCCGATCTCCATTACTACGATTGTTCCCATCCTGATAGCCATGGCCGAACTACCTGTAGCGGCAAAATGGAATTTTGGGGCCATGAACCGCATGGAAGAAGCAAGCTGTCTATAAATGCTGTGTCTGCGGACGCGTAACTGGGGAAAGCATGCTTCTCTTCGCATACAACAAGATGAAAAGGTGGGACTAGATCCGGAATCCGGTGCGCACCGGTACCGGTGCCACCGAAACCCGAGACAATTGGCGCCAGGGAGAACACCAAGCGACTGCCGCGCGACACAGAGAGCCATAAGGTGCGCAGAAACTCAAGGAGCTCCGGCGATCACATAGCGCGTACACCGAGGGGCCAATACGTTGCCGGTCGCCGCCAGGTCCGTGGATGAGCGTGTCAGCGCTCGCTAAGCAAATCCAAGTGACACCGGACTATATGAGGGCGGTATGGGCGAGCCCGTCTAAACCTAGAGCCAAAGAAGATAAATTCGATGTAGTCGCCGCCGAACTTCTGAATGGAGATTTTCGGGTTGAGGCCGCCAAGTCGAAGATGGTTAAGACGCGGACGGAAGACGTCCGTGGATGGTGGGCTGTGAGTGATATCCTAGCAAGCGCCACCCTGAACTTGCGACGCACGTGAGACAATTCGTCGGTCAGATGGCACCACCGACGACAGAAAAGGAAACATTAGCAGGCGAACTACTCGATCGGGTGAACGAATCTCCGGTCCGCGACCGGCACCCGAACCGCTGATCTCGGTGCTTCGCTGCAGGTTGTTGACTCGTTCAAGCGAGATACATGTACCGGACTGCCATCGGTATGCACTCGTCGGCTGTGTTACGCGGCACGTCCGTACCAATGATGAGTGTGAACAAAGCCAGGTCTGCTATTAAAACTGCGTTGTAGTTGATCGCACTCGGCTGGCCACGAAATCAGATCCAGTTTTCTTATGTCGGTGAGGAAAGCTTCAAATAGCTCATCTGGCCAGTGATCTGCTGCGAGACTTATTAGCAGTCCCGCAAGTCCAACTCGCGGCGTGGGAATTCTCACTGCGGGGTAATTGACCTTCATTTCGCTCACGCTGTCCGCGGGGATGCGTAGCCTCTTAAGATGCTCCGGGTCGAATTTCACTCTGGAGAATTGTGCGTGGAAAATCGGATGTCGAGGCCCTTGTCCAGTTTGGAAATCGTAGTGTAATTGAAGCAAAGGAACGCGATTTGCGGCGGATCCCTTCGCTTGTAGATATTTAACTTTTACCGTGGATTGACTAAGTACTCCTGCGGAGCAATCGTAGCGACGTATCCGCCAGCGATAATGTCGACCAGAGAGTTTTTTGCGGCGCCATCATTTTGGCTGCGATATAACCAGTCACTCAGCAAGAACATTCCGGTGACTTGAACATCCTGCGTCCCCACTGTAGGTCGCGTACACTTGAATCCGGCAGAGTCCAATGGCTTGATAGAGCCCTTAGCGTTGCGGCCGTGCCGCGAGAACGCGTTCCATAGGGCCGCATAAGAATTCTCAATAGTCGAAAATTTCAGTACAGGGCTAGCCACGGACGGAGCTCTTCGAGTTTCTTCTTATTTACGCGCGCAAGATCAGCGCCCGGCGGGAACCAGCTTAGCCCACCTTCCGAGTTTTGTTCGCTGATAGGTTGATGTGTGAGCATGCACACATATCCAGCGCGCAGCTTCGGATTTACCGAACATTTACAGCCCGACACGTTTCTGCCTAATTTCTGCTTAACCAAATCACGGCCGTTCTCGACATTTTCTTTGAGCAAAAGATCGTCAATGTCAGGTCTCCACCAAAATGGATTCTGAGCGTCGGAGAACGGCCCCGAGTAAATTGCCGACTTAAATAAATCCCTTATTTCGGGGGGCAGCTCGAAAAGTACTTGTGTTGATATTCACGTAGCTGGCTGCGGCGACCTCATTAAGAAGAAGACCTGGGAAGCGCAGAATGGAGTCATAGATCCACGTCCCCATCAGTCGAACACGGCGCCGCCGCTTTTTACTTTCCACATCCTTGCTATCGGCTGCCCGGAAAACCTCCGAAAGCGCCTTTTGGTCGCCTAATGCGTATTGGACGACACGATCTGAAAAGTCGGGGCGCCCCATTATCGAGCTTGCGAGGGCCGCCGGCGATACGCGATCGCGCTTGCGCGACATCGCCGCGGCGATACCCTTCGCGACATCGACAAAACCTTGCGCTAGTCGAGCGGCCTCGTGCGCGTGTTCAGATATTGAAGTTCCGGTAAGAATTATCTTTGCGTCCCCCGGGTAATTGTCCTTCGACAGGATTGTGTAACTCTTCCCTTGAGCGTAGAGCGCGATAGGTACTCCGAATCGTTCAGCCGCTCTAGACACGGCTGCCTCAGATAGGCCGAGGTATCCTTGAATCTTTGAGAGGTCACGGTCTGATACGTATAAAATCGCGTCCTTATAGATGCGCGCCGATAACTCACGCACCAATCGATCCTCAAATGCGCCGGCCCTTGATTTGGTCAAACTAGGTAAAACGCTAACCTCAAAACTACGGCCGAGCCGCCGCGAAATCTCAGCAACCAGATTCTTTCGTCGGTTTTGGTCGTCCTCGAAAACGACAACAAGGGGCTTCTTTTTACTTGCCATTTCTGCCGCCTTTGACAAATCGAACCCTAAAGCACGTGCTGAAATCCGGTGGAGGGTCTACCAGATCGATCCTTCCCCCCAGACCGGTAACAAGCTGCCTCGCAAGAGTGAGGCCGAGACCCATCCCTGAGCCCAACGGGTTATCGAGGCGCGACGTCGTGGTGAATAACGGATCCCAAATCCGCGCCCGAAGATCGGGCGGAATTCCGACCCCGGTATCAAGCACTTCCACTACGTGACCACGGGGGTCATTCCAGGCGCGGAACACGATACGCGCATCGCTGCGGGACTCCTTAAGCGCAAGGATCGCCTTCAGCGCGTTGGTATAGAGATTGAGGAGTACGCCACTATATACCGTCACAGGCATCGCCGGCACGTCAACCCTTGCATCTACCTCGGATAGCACTTTGATCCCGCGTTGTGTAGCAAACCGCCCAAACTTGTCGACTATCCGTTGAATTTGCGGAGCAGACTTGAATGACACCACCCGCGAGAAATGTGCCGCGTCTACGAACGATTTCGTATAGTCGAGAAGACCATTGATCGCCCTTGTCTCCGCGACGAGGTCGGAGTCGGTTTTAAGTTGCGGATAGCGGCGCGCAAGTCGAGCAAGTGTCTCGCTGGCCCGCTCGAGAGCAGTCGCTGCCTGCGCAGCCTCATGCGTCATAAAACCTGCTACAACGCCCAGAGAGCTCATCACTTCTAGCTTTTGACGCGCCTCTTGGTTGTACTCTTCAACTTTGTCAACTCGTTCTGCAAGCTCGACATAGTGCGCGGTTATCTTCGCTTTATCCGCCTTGCTCAGAGTTGGACTCTTTTCGATGTATTCCACTGCACCGCGCAAATCGGCCCGCATTTTGCGGGCCGCCTCTCGAGCGATTCGCTCCTTTTCCTCGAGCAGACGCCGTTTGTCGGCGGCCGCCAGAAATTCGACGCCGCCTCGGACAACTTCGGTCAGCTGACGGAACGCGGCGTTGTCTAGAAATCCTTCTCGATCCATTGACGGCGTGAGGTCCACGCCCGGGGAGGATAATAGTAGGCAGGCGGGACTCCAACAAGACCGCCCCAACTAGCTGAACATTGCTTGGAAGATTGAGAGTGGGATTCAGTGCGGGATCGACTTTTCTCCTTCGGGTCAATTGGGATGTGCTCGGTCGCAATCTCGCTGCGCCATTCGCGACGATTGTGGGCACCGTCAACGTCAAGTTTGAGCCAGTCGTCCTCCGGGAAGCCAAACGGCTTGATTCGAAAGCCATGATCAATAACCGCGACGCCATGATTTTCCCGAACCCAAGTCCAAGCCTGTTGGCCGTTGATACCTTGTGCCTTGAAGACGCCTTTCCGCTTGGGAAAGAAGCGGATATCAGCGCGGCAACCTTGTGAGATCGCAGAGCGCAGAGCCACTCTCAGGCGACGTAGTTTCGGATCATCCTGGAAATGGACCGAGTACTCGACGTGGCGTTCCTGCAGGTTGGACCTCGAGGCGCGCCCAAGCAAGTTCCAATAATCGCTTCGCGAGATCGAGCGGTAGGTGGGAGTTCTCGTCGTCGCCTGGCAATAGGACGCGGAAACCGGGGTCGGATTTCGAAACCGCAGGAATGCTTCCGTACTGTTTTCGCCGGATCGAGCCCCTGGATTGGAAATACGATCCGTAATACACGCGTGCGAAAATCCTTGCTTCGAACAAAATCACTCTCCATTCGAAGATCGCTGATCTTCAGCGTGACGCCAGTGGGCGTTTTATTGTCGACCTGCGATAGATGGTAAGGGGATCCTGAAGCTCTCGGAGGTCGTGCTCACGGTCAATACGTGGCCAATCGAATGTCGCAGAGAGACGGGTCTTCACGCCGCGCTTCTTGTCACTCGCGACCGAATCTAACGTTAGCATTCTTCCCAGAAAGCGCACGGCAAATCGACCGATTCCCTTCTGTCCAGTAACCCGTCTGCCAAATTGGCGAGACATTCTCTGATCGGTCTTCGCGCCGGTTGCGATTCTCATTGAGCGCTGTCACAAATGATCTAACGTCATTCCCAAGCCGTTATCGGAGAGAGTTAGCGCGGTACCCTTAGGTTCTACACGGATCTCGCATGTGGTCGCGTCCGCATCAAAGGAATTTTTCACTAGCTCGACCAGCGCGACCTCGGGACTTGCCACGAGACGCTCGCCGAGTTCCTGAAGCAAGCGGCCTTCGGTCTGAAATTGGACGTGCCCATCTTCGAGCTTCTTGTCAGCCATGTCTATTACGCCGTGCTTGCCATCGAGACAATACTGAGTTCAATTGGCGGACTTCCACTTTACGAAGTGCGCGGGCGTGGGGTATGACGTTGTCCCGGAATGGATATTGGCGAAGATAGCCGCCGAGGCGCCGCCATGAGAGCCGCAAGGCGGAATAAATTCCATATGTCGTCCCTACGGGAATAGCACGGATCCCGTTCTCCAGCACTTTGGGAGATCGGCCTGTAAAACAAGAGTGAAACAACAGCGCTGGCGGAGCAATGTTCTCTTAGGCGTACCACGGATCCTGATTACGACACGTCGCTGTGTCGCGAAGTCGAAACGGAACCCAATGCGTATAACGGGTTAAAGCATCACTGAGTCTTCCGTGCGCAGTCTTGATCAACCAGCATCGGCGGCCGGCGCGCACGAAATGTCTCTCGAATGCTGATTTAGACAACGTTTTGCAGGATTCCGGTACGCTTCGAAGTGATGTCACTGCTGGCTCGACGTCTTGTCTCATCAAGCCGGAATGGATTCGCTCGCCTTCAGTTAGGACGAACACCTTCTGCGTTCCCGGGCTGATTCCTCTGCGTGCCCAAACGGCAGATCTCGCAGAGTAGGGTAGTGGGGCCCGTGCTTTCTGAGTGAGACTCTTCACGGGTGCGGGCTTGAAGTCGCAACCTACATCAAAGTATTGCCATTGATTGTCGGAACGTGCCTTGTCAATGAAAGTAATTGACGCGGTGGTTAACACGCGATCAAAGATCGGGAACTTAAATCGATATACGTTGACGTGCCAATTATTTTGCTGGATAGCTTTGCGGACGGACGTGGCCGATGGACGAGACGTCCATTCGTATGGGAGTACGAGACCCACCAACCCGTTGGACTTCGCCTTCTGAAGCGCCAATGCTAAGAAGTACAAATAGAGATTGCCGTCGAGCCGGAAGTCGATCTCAAGGGCATTCCCCAGCCGACCTGCGATGTTCTCCTTCCACGGTGACTCAATATCGTGGTGACGCACATACGGTGGGTTCCCAATGAGGTCGGGCATCGAAGCCGGAACTTCGGTGTTCAAAGGCGCATCCGTGGTCGATGTGGGCTCGCTTGGGCAGTCTCGTCGGAATATTCCACGAAGGATCCAGTTCCACACCGACATATGAGCCGTACTTGCCACCAAATGCAAACCGGCCATCGGCGGCGCCGAGATCAATAACGCGCCTAAAATAGTCGCGGGCGCTCGTGGGCCAATCGCCAAAAGAACGAGACAATCTCAGGGGGTGTCTGCACCTGGGCAGCGGCGAGTTCGTAGGCGGCGCGTGGCGTGGAGCGGTGCACTAAAACACCTCCCAGCTCTTGGTACCGAACAAGTTGAGTCTAGCGCTCCTCACTCCGGTCGGAATTGCCAGGGTCACGGTCGCCACTGAGGTTAATTGGCGGGCGCTATACCAACTGATCGGCTTTATCGCGGCGGTCAACTAATCGTCCTCTGCACGGCTCACCTCACAGCGGGATTGTCGAATACGAAGTCCAGATCGCGCTGAAGTCGCCAAGCTGACTTATTTGCGCCCTTTTGCGCTTGATGGTTTTACGGCTGCATCACGAACAGTACTCTCATACTTCCGAAGCAAGTCTTCTATAGCTTCGCGGAAATATGCGGCCTGCGACACGCGAGTGAGCCCCGAGAGCCGCTTTAGCCGAACGGCCATGTCGGGCGAGAGATAGGTGCCGACCTGTACCAGTTTTCCCCGCTTGGCTGCCATGTGTACCTCTGCTAGCACATACTAGCATTCAATCACGCTAAGGAGTAGTCCACTTAATTGATTATCGGGTTGTCCGGCCTCTCCCAGGCACGACCCGCGACGTTTAGGGACAGCCAGTAATGTCCAGAGACAACCATCGATATTTGGGGGGCATCCGCGAGGGCATGTCATGGCGCGAGTCCGGCGGGTACCCGGCCCCACCGACAATCGGCCGGACAGGGTCCCGGCGAGGGCACTTATAAACTAGCGGTCACGCCCCATCTCATGGTGCGAGTAGCGTGTTCCTTCAATACGGCGTGCCACTTCATGGGGATCGCCCATCACTGACACGGTTGTTGGCCAGCGCCCAGCGCCTTGGCCGCGCAGGCAATCCCGTGTTGCGTCCACTTCGCGCGCGCGATCAACTTATGCCCGGTTGGATCACCGGTTGCGATCCAACGCTGCGAAGTGAAACTGTGCGCCTTCAAGCTCCGCGTCGGTGGCAGTCAGTTGAAGAGTCGTTCTTAACATGTGATTGAGCCCAGCGGAAACACTGCGCGATAGAATCGATCTTGCGCGCAATGGAATAGCAACAGGCTGCTCACTCAACCGGCCATCGACAATGACATACACAGTCACAGTCACGATGTACGACGGGTCGATTGCGTCTCGGGGTGGCTCGACGAAAGCTAAGGGAGCGAAAAACGGCACGGTGGTCGTGCCATCAATGTGAACCTCCTTGAAAAGCGCTTGCTCCTCTTGCACGCGAATGACTACGGGCGGGAACAGTCCCGGTACACTGGCTGAAGCTGTCAACACATCGCGAAACAGCGCTCTGGCGCCACGGCCGCCATTCATCGCGATCGATCCTAGGTCCCACACGACCGGCTCTCCGGTACTGACATCCGTCGTAACCACAAGCAGCAGTCGACCAGTCGACGCCTCGTGCGCCACCGCTTGAATCAATGTATCGGTGGCGTATCGGTCAACGAGTTCTTTAAGCGGCTCCCCGCGATACACGCTGGAGCCGAAGAGCGCCCCTAATCCGCGGGATTTGAGCAAGTGTTCTGCGCGACCGGATGTGTAGACCTCGATAAGCTGATCGTCCCAGGCGGGACCTAAGAAAGCGTAGGGAGCGATGAGCGCACCGGTGCTCACGCCCGTGACTACAGAAAATGGCGGCCGCGATGCTGAGCGCGCAAGTCCGACCAGTGCGCCTGCGCCAAACGCGCCGTCGGCGCCGCCGCCCGAGAGTGCCAGGATATTGATGGGCTGCCCCGCGTGCTGCGCGCGCAGGCGCCACGCGACGCGTTGCGAGGATACGGTCGAGAAGCGCTGATCGGGCCCAAGCGTGCGAATCGCGTTTGGCGCATCCCCCTGGACTGACCTCGCTTCGCGAATGGGGATCCGCGCGCATCCTTGCAGCGTGAGTAGACTCATGCAGGTCAGCAGGATGGCAATTGGGAATCTCAGCTGCACAGGAAACCACGCCTTATTGCACAAAGCGTGGATCGCAGATGTGGTCGCGCTGCGGGATTGCCCCCCGCAGCCACTTAATGGCGAAGCGCGTGTACTTTGTGAGCGCATTGAGAAGGGCAGGCAAACCGCCGATTGCGCCGAGCGCACTGATCATCGCGATGACATCGATGAGTTGCATGATGCCACCCCAATGCAGACCCAAGGCGATGCCGATTCGTACCCTCATGGAATTCGCGCCACCTTTATCGGAGCAGCATCCTGAAGCGGCTGCCCGACGCCACCAAGGGCCTTGTAAATTGCGACGACTGATACATTGACGGCCGTCTGCGCTTGCGCTACAGAGTCCTCGGCATCGAGCTGCGTGCGCTGTGCATCCAACAAGACCAGAAAGTCCGCAACGCCCTCCCGGTACTGCGTATCCGCGAGTTCCGCGGCGCGCCGCGAGGCTTGCGCCTGTTCGGTTAGACTTTTCAGTTGTGCTTGCCGTGCGCTGTAGGCGACAAAGCTATTTTCGGTATCTTCGAGCGCCGTCAGCACGACCTTCTCATAGTTGGCCGCGGCGGCGTCGGACTGCGCTTCGCTCGCGCGCAGCCGCGCACGCACGGAGCCAATATCGAACGCCGCCCAACTTACCGTAGGTGTCACGGACCAAGCTCGAGCATTGTTGCCGGAGGTGGTGCCGAACAGTCGGCCCACGTCCCCCGAAAGAAATCCAACGAAGCCTGTGACATTGACGCGGGGAAAGAGGTCGGCGGTTGCGACGCCCACGCGCGCCGTCGCGGCGGCGAGCTGGCGTTCGGCTGCCCGAACATCGGGCCGCCGGCGCAGAAGTTCGGCAGGATCTCCGATGGGCAGTGCCTTGGCGTAGGTTGCGACGGCGGCCGGCTGAAGCTCCTGATCGATTGCACCGGGTCGCTGGCCTAAAAGAACTGCTAAACGGTAGGCCGATTGCTTCTCCGCCGCCTCGAGCGGTGGAATGGTGGCCTCGGTGGCCTTCAAGCGGGCACGACTGCGCTGTACATCGAGTTCCGAGCCACGGCCTGTCTCGTCCAGCAGTTGCGTGAGTTCGAGCGTTTGATGTTCGGTGCTTAAGTTTTCTCGCGCCACCGCGAGACGTTTCTGGGCGCCTCTGAGCTCGAAGTAATTGCGCGCCACTTCGGCAGCAACGGTAACCTGCGTGTCCTGATAGTTTGCGCGCTCGGCGCCTAAGTCGGCGCGCGCGGCCTCTACCGAGCGGCGCACATGACCAAAGAGATCGATCTCCCACGCGGCATCAAACCCCAAGCTGTCACTTTGCGCATTGATGCGACTGGGACCAAATCCAGGCTGCTGCTCATCAAAATGCGAGTACGCGCCTTCTAACTGCACATGCGGTGCGTAGTCGAGTTTTCTCTCCACGAAGATGGCGCGGGCGGCCTTCACTCGATCGTAGGCGGAGCGCAGATCCAAATTGGCCGCAAGCGCACGCTGCACCAGGCGGTCGAGTTCGGTGTCGCCAAACTCCTGCCACCAAAGGGCCTCGGGGGATTGCGTGACGAAGCTGCTCGACTGGGCATTTTGTACGATAGCCGGGGCAACCTGCGGCGCGCGGTAGTTGGGCCCGACAGCACAGGAGGCCAAAAGAAGCGTCGCCAATGAGATTGCAAACAAGTGTTTCATAACAAGGCCCTTATTACATCTGTGGTCATCAACCTGTCTCATCGCTAAACGATGAGTGCGCGAGGGCGGCCGGAGCAACGCCGTCCTTGACACGTGCCCGCGCTGAAAGCTTGCGAACCAGGACGTAAAACAGCGGCGTTAAGATGAGCCCGAAGACGGTGACTCCCAGCATTCCGAAGAACACGGCGATCCCCATGGCATGGCGCATCTCGGCACCGGCGCCCGTCGAGGCGACCAACGGCACGACGCCCATGATGAAGGCCATTGAGGTCATCAGGATTGGACGCAGCCGCAGGCGTGCGGCATTAAGTGCCGCTTGCAGCGGTGGCACGCCCTCGAGTTCCTGGTCCCTACCGAATTCCACGATGAGGATCGCGTTCTTGCTTGCGAGCCCCACCAGTACGATCAGGGCGATCTGCGTGAAGATATTGCTGTCGCCATGCGTGAGCTCAACCCCGGTGATGGCCGATAGGAGCACCATCGGCATGATCAAGATGACTGCGAGCGGCAAGCGCAAGCTTTCGTATTGAGCAGCGAGCACCAGGAACACGAGCAGCACCACGAGCGGGAAAATGAGCACCGCGGTGTTGCCGGCAATGATCTGTTGGTAAGTCAGTTCGGTCCATTCGAAGCTCATGCCGTTGGGCAGCTCTTGTCGCGCGAGTCGCTCCATTGCCGCCTGCGCCTGACCGGAGCTGAAGCCCGGGGCCGGGCCGCCGTTGATCTCGGCGGTGGGGTAGGAGTTGTAGTGCATGACGCGGTCGGGCCCCGAGGAGCGTTTGACCGTCACAAAGGATCCCAATGGGATCATGTCGCCCGCCGCATTGCGGGTCTTGAGCCTGACGACATCTTCCGCCTGCAGCCGAAAACTGGGTTCTGCCTGGGCCGTCACGGGGTAGGTGCGGCCGAACGCATTGAAATCGTTGACGTAGAGCGAGCCCAGGTACACCTGCATGGTGTCAAAGAGCTCCTGCACCGACACGCCCTGCGATTTCGCCTTCTCGCGATCGACGTCGGCGTCCACCTGCGGCACATTCACCTGGAAGCTGGAAAAGAGGCCCTGCAGCCCCGGAGTCTGATTGCCCTTGGCAATCAAGTTCTGCGTCTGCTTGTACAGTTCCTCGAAGCCCAAGCCGCCCCGATCCTCGATCTGCATGCGAAACCCGCCAATGGTGCCCAAACCCATGACGGGAGGCGGCGGGAACACCGCGATAAATGCTTCCTGTATGGCGCCGTACTGCTGATTGAGAGCAGCCGCGATGGCGCCGGCGGACAGCTCTTTGGATTTTCGCTCATCGAAGGGCTTTAAGGTCACGAACACGATCCCGGAATTGGGGCTGTTGGTAAACCCGTTGATGCTCAAGCCCGGGAAGGCTACCGCGTGATCTACGCCCGGCTGCTTGAGCGCGATCTCGTCCATGCGGCGTATCACGGCTTCGGTGCGATCGAGCGTCGCTGCATCGGGCAGCTGCGCGAAACTCACCAAGTACTGCTTGTCCTGGGGAGGGATGAAACCCGTCGGCGTCCGTGTGAAGCCGACGTAAGTCAGCGCGATCAATCCGCCGTAGATAAAGAGTGCGACGCCCCCGGCGCGCACCACATGGCCCACTCCGCTGACGTAGCGCGTCGAGAAGCGGGCGAATAGCCGGTTGAAAGGGAGGAAGAATCCGCCGAGCAGGCGATTCAAGATCCGGGTCAGGCGATCGGGCGGCGCACCATGTTCCTTGAGGAGCAGCGCGGAAAGCGCCGGGGAGAGCGTGAGGGAGTTGATCGCCGAGATCACGGTGCTGATGGCGATGGTCAAGGCGAACTGTTTGTAGAACTGGCCGGTGAGTCCGCTGATAAAGGCTGTCGGCACGAACACGGCGCAAAGCACCAGAGCGGTCGCGATGATGGGGCCGGTCACCTCGCGCATCGCCTGGCGGGTCGCGTCGATGGGCTTCAGGCCGTTGCTGATGTTGCGCTCGACGTTCTCGACCACCACGATGGCATCGTCGACGACAATGCCGATGGCGAGAACTAAGCCAAAGAGCGACAGCGCGTTCAAGCTAAATCCAAAGAGGTGCATGACCGCGAATGTTCCAACGAGCGACACCGGCACGGCGATCAACGGAATGACGGACGCACGCCAGGTCTGAAGAAAAACGATGACGACCAATACCACCAGCAGGATGGCCTCGAGCAAGGTGTGCACCACCGCGTGGATAGAACCTCTCACGAACACGGTAGGGTCGTAGACAATCTGGTAGTCGACCCCTTGCGGGAATTCGCGCTTCAGTTCCTGCATTTTTGCGCGCACGAGCTCCGAGATTGCGATGGAATTGCTGCCTGGGCGCTGAAAAATCGGGATCGCGGCGGCTGCCTTGTTATCGAGAAGCGCGCGCAGCGCATAGGTGTCGGCTCCGAGCTCGACGCGGGCGACGTCCTTCAAGTGCGTGACTTGGCCCGCGGCACCGGTCTTGATGATGATGTCGCGAAAATCCTCTTCAGTAGTGAGGCGCCCCTTGGCGTTGATCGCTACTTGAAATTCTGTCGCGCGCGGCAGCGGTGGCGCACCGAGCTGACCCGCAGCGACCTGTATGTTCTGCTCGCGAATGGCTTTAACGACATCATCTGCGGTAAGGCCGCGACTTGCGACCTTCTCAGGGTCCAGCCAGATGCGCATCGAGAACTGGCCGGCACCGAATACTTGCACATCTCCCACACCGTCTAAGCGCGCGAGCTCGTCCTTGACGCGAAGCAGTGCATAGTTCGACAGGTACAGCGTGTCGTAGCGATTATCCGGAGAGACCAAGTGAACGACCATGGTCAAGTCGGGTGAGGCTTTGTTGGTGACCACACCGAGACGCTGCACGACGTCGGGGAGTTTCGGCAGCGCTTGCGAGACGCGGTTCTGCACTTGCACTTGCGCCTTGTCAACGTCGGTACTCAAGGTGAACGTGATGGTGAGCGTCATCACGCCATCGGCGGTTGCCTGCGAGGACTGATACAGCATCCCCTCGACGCCGTTGATCGCTTGCTCGAGCGGACTCGCCACGGTCTCCGCGATGACCTTAGGGTTCGCGCCCGGGTAGGTCGCCTTCACGATCACCGTCGGCGGGACAACTTCCGGATACTCGCTGATCGGAAGCTTAGGCAATGCGATCAGGCCCGCGAGGAAGATGAGGGCCGAGAGCACGCCAGCGAAGATCGGGCGGCTGATGAAGAATTGCGAAAGTTTCATGACCTCAACGCACCACGTGAAGAGCGACTGCAGCTTGGGCGAGACGAGAGACTGCGTCGATCGGACTTGCCGCCGTTGCTGGGCTAACCGGTTCCGCACCCGGTGGTTGCGCCGCTACCTGGGTGAGGCCGTCCGCGGCATCGCTCATGGCAACACGCGTAGCCGCGACACTCTGTCCGGGCCGGACATGCTGCAAACCGTTGACGATGATGAGCTCGTTCGGAGCAAGGCCATGCGTCACGACCCGCAGGCCGTTTATTTCCGGCCCGAGTTCGACGAGGCGGTACTCGACGCGGTTGTCCTTGGTGAGTGTGAGCACGAATTTTTTTGAAAGATCGGTACCCACGGCGCGATCCTTGATAAGGACGCTGTCATGATTTTCCCCGCCGATGAGTCGCACGCGCGCAAACAGGCCCGGCGTGTAGCGGCCGTCGGGGTTAGCGAGCGCGGCGCGCGCACGAATTGTGCCGGTAGTGGCATCGACTTGATTGTCGATGAAGTCGAGCCGCCCTGGGTGCGGATAGCCGTCCTCGTCCACGAGTCCGATATAGACGTCGGAGTCGCCATTCGCGCGCGCATGGTCGTGCTTCGCCTTCGCATAGCGCAGATAGGTCTGCTCATCGGCGTCGAAATAGACGTAGACCGGATCATCGGAGACGAGCGTGGTCAGAAGGCTGGCGCTCGTCACGAGATTTCCTGCCGTAATGATGGCGCGCGATACGTGACCGTCGATCGGGGCGCGTACTTCCGTGAACTCCCGATTCAGGCGCGCTTCCTGCAATGAAGCATCAATCGAGCCCAGGGCTCCTTGGGCGGAGGCTTCAGCTGCCACTTGCCGCTCGTACTCCTCCCGCGAGATGGCGTGCGCACTGATCAGCCGCTCTGAGCGGGCGTGGTTGGCCTTGGCGAGTTCGAGGTCAGAGACGCTGCGCGTACGTTCTGCCATGAGTCGCTCGACTTCCGCTTGGAAGGGACGCGGGTCGATCTGGAACAGAAGCTGGCCTTTCTTGACGCGAGCACCATCCGTAAAGGCAACGCGGTCGACATAGCCGCTCACTCGCGGACGGATCTCTACCGTGTTCACAGCTTGCAGACGCCCGCTGAATTCCTGCCATTCGCGCAGCGGCCGGTGAATCACCTCGGCCACCGTGACCTGCGGCAGGGCGGCGTTCGCCGCAGCCTGCGGTTTGGCGCGAGAGTGTCCAACGCCGGTGAAGAGCAGAAAGGCTGCGAGGGCGACAAGACCAAGCAGAACAAGTAAAGAGTTCTTGCGAAAGAAGAGTTGCTTGAGGGGCACAGACATGAGTTGCTTGAGGGGCACGACCGACTCCGATCAAAAATTCGAGTTACTGACCCCGGGCAATTCCGGGCGACTCCGCGGCTGACCCGGGCCGCCAAGCCCTCCCAGAGAGAGCACTTGACTTACGGCTGCAACACACCGATGCTATGCACTGTGTGTTACCGGTCAGTAACGGTGAGTGATACGTTAATGACCGGTCAGTCACATGTCAAGTGGAGATCTTTATGAATCGAGCCAAGAAGGCGCAAGTGGCTGTAGAGGAAGAGATTATTTCTTCCCCTCCGAAGTCTCGCGTGCGCGATCGCATCATGAAAACGGCCAGCGATCTTTTCTATCGCTACGGCATTCACGCCGTGGGCGTCGATACCATCGCCAGTGAGGCCGGTACCAACAAGATGAGCTTCTACCGCAACTTCGCCTCCAAGGACGAACTCGTCGCGGAGTATTTGCGCGCCGAGGAGCGTGAAGGCTTGCTCTGGTGGGATGAAACCCTCGCGGCGCACGCGGGCAATCCGCGTTTACAAGTCGAATCCCTGTTCGATGTGTTGGTGGAAAACAATTGTGAAGAAGATTCACGGGGCTGCGCGCTTGCCAATGCCGCGGTGGAAATCACGGAGCCGGACCATCCAGCGCGCCCCGTAATCCAGAAGTACAAGGCCGATATGCGCCGGCGCTTTCGACGGCTTGCACATGAAATGCGTGCCCGCAAACCGGATGAACTCGGCGACTCGCTGATGCTTTTGTGGGAGGGCGCCTATCTGACCCGCCTGACCATGGGCGCGCTTGGCCCGGTGCAAGGCGCGGCGAAAGCGGCGCGGGCGCTGATCGCTGCGTACACGGACTGAATGCGCGACCGCTTGGGCGTGAGCGTGGCTAGTTCACGTTGACGCCTTCGACCTGTATGCGCAGCAGCATGTCCTGCTTGAAACCGTACTGTTGACCGTAGTCTACGCCAAAATCAGCGCGCTTGAATGTGCCGCTGCCATCCGCTCCGCGCACCTGCTTCTTGAGCATAGGATGCTCAAAGCATTTGAAGGAATAAATTGTGAGCGTCACGGGCGTGGTAACGCCGTGCAGGGTCAAGTCACCTGAAATGGTCCATGGCGCGCCATTGGCGAATTCAACGAATCTTCCTTTGTATTCTGCAGTCGGGAATTTCGTGACATCCAGCATCTCTGGGCTCGATACATGTTCGTTGAGCTTGTCATCGGCGAAATCCACCGTTGCAGTGTCTACCACTACATCGACCGTACCCGTCTTAGCCTCGGTATCAAGCGTGACGATACCGCTGGATTTCTTGAATGTACCTCGCCACGTGGACAGTCCCCCGAAATGATCCACTTCGAAGCTCGGGCGGGTGTGGTCCGGACCACATTTTATGTCGTCGCCGCGGCAGTTGCCGATGTGACAGCCAGGACTAACTTTCGACCGGTACCACGCTGCTGGAGGACGGTGCCTTGCTCAATGCACTGCGTCTGAGATTGTTCTGACTTTGTTCTTATCTCCATTACCAATTGAATTGCAAAGGGTTACTGGTACGCAGCTCCCCGCGTGACGCCACGGTTGTATTCTGCCCGGTCCGACGAAGTCCCGTGGCGTCGGAGACTTTATCGAGGCCCTGGCCAAGACAAGCGGACAGACGACCGGGGAATTTGAAACGGAGTTCTTCGAGAAGGTACGCCCGACGTCGCTTATCAAGCGCTTCGCAACACCGGAGGAAGTTGCCTCGCTGGTCGCGTACGTCGCCAGTCCACTTGCCTCGGCAACCACGGGAGCGGCCCTTCGAGTAGACGGTGGAGTTATTCGAAGTGCGTTCTGATTGTGTCGCGTTTAGAGGCTAACCGCAGCCTCAGCGCACGAGGGTTCCGGTGCATCTGCGGACAATACCCCTTCGACGGGCGCAGACGCGTGTTCGGGCACGCTCGTCAGTGACGGAAAGCGGCATGAAATAAGGCTTTTGGGTTTTATAGCCTATCGGGCCTCTGTCCGGCAGCGCCCCCTCTCCCGCCCAAAATCCCCGGATGCAGCAGAACCGTCCGACAGGCACCAGTGTCGTGATGCGATTGACCGTGTTCAGCGCAAGATTGCGAATATAAATCTTATTAGCCCGGCGGCACGCAAGGCCTTGCAATTACCGGTTAGCAGCGCGCGTTAATCTTCCCGCGCTCGAGCGCGTGCTGGGTCTCCTCCAATCATCAACCAGGCGCTGATCGCGCTGGCTAGCGCGAGAGATGCAGCGAGCAACATGACGCGACGAAATCCCAATACGAAGGCCTCGTCGATGGCGCCGCGTATGGCAAATTGCGTGTCCGTGGGCACGCTCGCTGGCGGCTCGATCGCCGCGAGCTTAGCCCGCTGCGCGATGACCGCCGCGGCGGTCATTGGGGCAACATTGGCCGCCGCGAGTTCATGCGGAAGATCCGCATTGAAGGCACTGAACATCACGATTCCGAAGCTCGCGATGGCCAGTAATCCAGCGACGCCGGCAACCGCGTTATTGACACCCGACGCAATCCCCACGGCGCCGGGAGGCACCGCCCCCATGACCGTCGTAGTCAGCGGCGCGACGGTTACCGTCATGCCAAAGCCCAGCACCGCCGCCGCCGGGAAAAACGTGACCCAGTAGCTGCCACCGATGTGGGGAGCAGCGAATAACGCAAACCCGCATGCCGCGATCGCCGGGCCAATCACCAGGGGAAGCCTTGCGCCATGGCGTTCCGTCAAACCACCCGCCCAGCGTGACAAGATGAACATGAGCAGCACGAAGGGTAACAACGCCCCGCCCGCTGCGGCTGCGGAATAGCCCTGCACCTGGATGAGATTCAGCGGGAGAAAGAACAGACTCCCTCCGAGCGCCGCGTACAGCAGCAGAGTCATCAGGTTCGCGCCGGCGAATTCGCTCGAGCGAAACAGATTCAGCGGCAGCATAGGTGCTGGATGACGCAATTCCACCAACAGGAACACAGGCAACGTCGAAAGGCCGATCGCCAGCGCATCAAGCACCCATGCATCGGTCCAGCCGTGGGTTTGCGAGCCAATCAGCGTGTACACGATGCTAGCCAGAGAAAGTGCAGCCAGCACTGAACCCCACCAGTCGATAGTCCTGGCCGAAGACTCGTCCCGACTCTCAGGGATGAAGCGGAAGGTCAATACCCCTACGACCAAGGCAATAGGGGCGTTAAGGAAGAACGCGTAACGCCAGCTAGCGTGGTCAATGAGAAAACCGCCCAACACCGGGCCGAAGGCGCTGGTAATGGCAGTGAATCCTGACCAAGTTCCAATAGCGCGGCCTCGTTGGTCCTTATCGAACGAGGCGCTCAAAAGAGCCAAGCTGCCCGGTATCAGCAGGGCGCCACCAACCCCTTGCAGTCCTCGAATTATGATGAGCATCTCGACGCTTCTCGACAGGCCGCATATGGCCGACGAGGCGGTGAATATGATCACGCCGATTACAAACACCTGACGCCGGCCGAAACGATCCCCTGCCGACCCGCCGACGAGCATTAACGCCGCGAGCGCCAATTCGTAGGCCTCGATAACCCACTGGCCATTGGCAAGCGTTGCTCCCAGCGATCGTTGAAGCGCTGGTAGCATCACATTGACCACGGTCCCGTCGATGAACGCCATGCTTGAGGCAAGAATGGTCGTCGCAAGAATCCAGGGCGCCGCGCACTTTGCACACGGCGTAGTCTGCGCCGCTGAGCCCATCGCTCGGTTGCACGGGAGTGCGGGAACGGTGGTCATCTACACAGCGCCATCGTTTGGTACCGCCTGGCAGGAGCTATTTGAGTCTAGCCAACAATCCTTCGAGTGTGGCTCAAACAACCGCGCTGCGGCAACAGGCTGCGAAAGCCGAGTGTTTCGGAGCCGCAACGGACAGCCTCTCTGGAGTCGGCATCATGATCCGTTTACTAGAGGTCACCCCTAGGTAATTGCCACAGGCATATCGCGCGCGCGCCGGAGACGTGCTCGTAGCTCGCTACGTGGATCCTGTTCGAAGAAGAGCCACTGTTGCCAGTCGATGTGAGTTTTCCCTAACGATGTCCTCTCTCACCTTAATGATATCCTCGGGTTAAAAGGGGCGAGCTAAAACATGGAAACGATTGGCAACGATTTACGTCAAATGCAGCGTACCCCGCTGGCCGCATCTCACGTCGAGGCGTTGCGCGCCGCGGGCAAGGTCGTGACGCATTCGCCAAGAGTGTTTCTTGCGCGGCCCGGTGAATTGATGGATCGCTTCATTTATATCGAGGAAGGCGAGATCGAAGTGGTCAATCCCTATACCGACGAACGCCACTTGCCCTTCACGCTCGGTCCGACGCAGTTTATGGGAGAGATCTCGTTCTTGTATGGCGGCGCTTGGTCGTTGTTCATGCGTACGGTTCGCGACACCAGAGTAATCGAAGTGCCTCGTGAAGCGATGCTTACATTAATGTCTCAGATCCCTGAAATGTCAGACATCATTATCACTGTGTTTTCCGCGCGACGCCGACGACAGCTCGATGAAAGAGACAGCAGCTTGCTCCTGATTGGAGAGGACGAGGACCGCAACGTGCGCGGCATTGCCGCGTTCGCGAGCCGCAACCGCATACCCTACCGGTCGTTGGCACTGGGAAACCCGGAAGCAGAAGCGACCGCCACGAGTTGCGCAATTTCTTCGACGCAGCCCGCGGTGATTTTCGGACGCGGCGTCGTGGTGGCCGATCCTACGCCGGAGAAGGTCGCGCGGCTGCTCGGCCTCAATCTCGACTTCCGGGACGACGAAGCCTTCGACGTACTCATCGTCGGCGGCGGCCCGGCGGGGGTCGCCGCCGGGGTCTACGCAGGGGCCGAAGGTCTGAGCGCGCTGGTCGTCGAAGACATTGCGATTGGCGGCCAGGCCGGCACCTCGAGCCGTATCGAGAACTACATGGGGTTCCCGACCGGCATTTCCGGTGCTGACCTGGTCTGGCGCGGCGAGGTGCAGGCGATGAAGTTCGGGACGCGCTTCGCCATGCCGCGGCGCGTTGTCCTGCTTGAGAGGCTTGAGGATGAAAGCTTCTGCGCCACCCTCGACAGCGGACAGCGCGTTGGCGCCAAGGCCGTGGTGGTCGCGACCGGCGTGCAGTACCGCCGGCTGCCGATCGATCGGCTTGAGGATTTCGAGGGCGCGGGCATTTATTATGCCGCGACCGAGATTGAGGCGCGGTACTGCAAGGGAACGGACGCGGTCATTATCGGCGGCGGGAACTCTGCGGGGCAGGCCGCCATGTTCCTAAGCCGCTCGGTTCGGTGCGTGCGCGTGCTCGTGCGCGGGGCGTCGCTGGCCGCTTCGATGTCGAGCTATCTCTCGAGTCGGCTGCAAGCGGATCCCAGGATCGAGATCGAATTCGGCGCCGACGTGACCGCCTTGCATGGCGGTGACCATCTTGAGGCGGTGACCATTCGTAACGTCAAGAGCGGTGCGACGCGCGTCGGCGACACGCGCGCGCTGTTCGTCATGGTGGGCGCATCGCCGAACACCGAGTGGCTCTCCGGGCTGGTCGACCTCGACGACAAGGGATTCGTGCTTACTGGGTCCGACGCCGGCGTGCCGGCCTCGGCCTTTGCCACCTCACGGCCCGGGATTTTCGCGGTGGGTGACGTGCGCGCAGGGTCGGTCAAGCGCGTTGCCTCCGCGGTCGGCGAAGGATCAGTCGTGATCTCCAAGGTGTGGGAGTTCGTCAACCGCAAAGCCTAGCGTCAGTGTGAGTTTTCCATAAGATTTCCTCTCACCGATGGGGTGTCACTGCCGCTGAACCGTTCGGCGTGACCACCCCCCAACCGGCGCCCAGCGCCTTGTAGACCGCGACCATCGATGTCGCGGCATCGGTGCGGCCTTGCGACAGTGGCCATCTCCTGAGGATGAAATGGTACGAGGAAGGCCGGCAGGTCATCTATGCATGGAGTCCGCAGTGGCGTGAATTGAGGGAATCATACAATTCGTTGTCTTGTAGTTACAATGTAGTTATAATGATTTTGTGAAGGGACTTCGCTTCGAATGGGATCCTCGCAAGGCCGCTGCGAATAGACGCAAGCACGGAGTTTCGTTCGAGGAAGCGCGGTCGGTGTTTTTGGACGAGGAGGCGCTCTTGATCACCGATCCGGAGCACTCGGAATCGGAAGAGCGGTTCATTTTGCTTGGACTCAGTGTCGAATGGCGACTTCTGGTCGTAGTCCATGCACATCGCGAGCAAGAGGACGTCATTCGGCTGATCAGCGCGCGCAAGGCCGATCGCCAGGAACAGCAAATTTATAGCCGCCGACGGTCGAGTTGAGGGTAATTCGATGAAAAAGCACTACGACTTCTCGCAAGCAAAACGCAATCCGTATGCGAAGCGTCTCAAGCAGCAGCTGACCATTCGCTTGGATACCGAGACCGTTGCGTATTTCCGCGGCCTGGCCAAGGAGACGGCCATTCCGTACCAAACTCTGATGAACCTTTACCTGCGGGACTGTGCTCAAGCGCGCCGCCGATTGCGCTTCGCATGGTCCGCGCAGCGCACGAGCCGCGCCAAGGTTGCGGCGGCCGGATAAGCGTCAGTTTCATTGAGCGTTTCGGGCTCCGGAACGGCGTCGAGATGCCTCACCCCGGAACGCGCACAGACCCTGCGGACGGGCTCGACCAATGACATCCGAAAACCGCCCACTCGAGCATGGCTGCTGTGCCATCGAACACACCTGGAAGCAATGAATTCAGGGCCTTATCTCAGCGTAAGTCGGGAAACTGTGGCACAGTTTGAGAGGCGTAAGTATCTGTTATGAAAGGATAAAAGGGGTAGTCGAGAGAGTTTCTCTTAATCAATTGGTCGTAGGTTCGATCCCTACACGGCCCACCATTTAAGCCAGTATAGTCAAGAACTTGCGCGGCACCTTCATCTCCTTGTAGAGCGACGTTGTGCCATTGGGCGCCATGTGTGCCATGGCGAATTGAAATCCGCGTGTCGGTTCGAATTCCGCGCTGCCATAGGCGCGTTGAGAGCACCGCAACTAGCTGTTCACGGCTCGCACCTTCGGTGCATATTTGGCGGTGAGGGAATGTCGCGATCATGCGGCAGGCATCCAGGGAAATGAAGGCAGTGTTTCGCCGCAATATCGAGAGAAACTCGACTGGCGAGGCAATCTCATCATTTCGCGGGTATAAACAAGCGCCTGGTTTGGACGCTGGACGGCCTCGCACGGTATTGATTCGTTGCGCGCGACGCATCACAAAGATGGTCAATATTCGGCGCTTGTTTACAGCTTTTGGGGCATCGGCGCCAGCGGCACCGAAAAATAATACTCGATTCAGATACTTAACAAGCCAATTCGAGTCCCGGCCGTCCGACCATTTAAGCCTTTCCGTCCAGATAATTGTATGCGCGCCGCTTTGTACTGATCAAGGCGGTCGTCCAGCGACAAATTCGGTTTCCAAAGCGCATTCTGCTCGCAGGTTCTGTAAATCCCGAGAGATCGTCGCGACGGCAAGAGTACGTTCACCTCGACGGTAGGTTACCGTACAGTCATGAGAACTCAACGCGCCCTCAACTATTGTGGAATCAAAGTTTTCGGCGTGCCCGACGTAATTGATCACGACGTCGTAATGTTGGCTCCAAAAGAATGGGACCACGGCGAATGGTTCACGTAATCCGAGGATGTTCCGCGCCGCCACTTGACCCTGGCGCTGCGCGACGACCCAGTGTTCGACGCGGATTCGATCGCCTGTATGAGGATCGGGCCATCGCGCGATATCGCCGGCGGCAAATACACCAGGCGCGCTTGTTTCCAGGTATTCGTTGACTGAAATGCCTCGATCGACCACCAGGCCGGCCTGCTCGGCGAGCGCAATTGCCGGTTTCACGCCGACACCGAGCACCGTAAAGTCGCCCTGGAGGGTCGTCCCGTCATTCAGTGTTACTCGCTTTCCATCAACGCGCGCCACCGAATTCCCGAAATGGAAAGTCACGCCGTGCGATTCGTGAAGGTCGCGCACAAGCGTGCCGACATCCGGGCCGAGCACGCGCTCCAGCGGTATTCGCTCGTGGCCCACCACGTGCACCTCAATGCCGCGTGCGCGCAGCGACGCGGCAACCTCGAGCCCGATAAAACTGGCCCCGACGACAACCGCCGCTTTTGCCGATTCGGCGGCCGCAATGATCGCGCGACAATCGGCGAAAGTGCGCAGATAAAAGATCCGCGCGCCAGCAGTGGCGGGAATGGCCAGACGGACAGGGTCCGCGCCGGTCGCGAGCAGCAAGGCGCCGTAGGTGATTTGTCGGCCACTAGCCAGACGCACGACACGCCGTACCGGGTCGATCGACGTGACACGCTCATTGAGCATGAGTTCGATCTGCCGATCCGCATAATATTGCGCATCTCGCAGCGGCATCCATTCCTCCGGTGCGGTTCCCATCAGGAAATCCTTGGAGATATTCGGGCGATCGTACGGCGGGGTGTCGTCCGCGCTAACCATCGTCAAGGGACCGGAATAACCTTCGCGCCGCAGCATGTCCGCTGCGGCCAATCCAGCCGCGCCGCCCCCGACAATAACTATAGAAGTCGGGGTTTGTGTTGATGGTGTAGCGACCGATCCGATGGAGCGTTTTGGAGGGTTCAGTTTCTCTCGAACAATTATCTTGTCGAGTACCCGCTCGATACGCCAAACAGCAATAGGATCAAGGGCTGGTGCGCACAAGGCTTCGCCGGTGCGCAAGCTGAAGCAGGCGTGATGCATGGGGCACCGAACGGTATCATCGACGATGAGGCCGTTGGCGAGCGGGGCGTGGTAATGCGTGCACGCGGCCCCGATTGCAAAGTAGTCCTCTCCGCGCCGCAGCAGGAGCGCCTTTTCGCCACCGACGCGTCCGCTGATGATTGCGCCGTCCGCGAGTTCTCGAATGGCGATGCCGCCGGTAAAATCCAAGTGATCAGTTTTCTCCATGCTGGTACTCCGGTGATTGGGATTGGAGCAGCGGCCGCCCATGCGATGGACCGAATCCGAACCTTATCCGCCGCACTCGGTCGGTCGGCACCGTCTGTGGGAGAACCGACACAGCGCCGCATTGATGATAGCGCAACGAACCATAAGCCAAGGGAGGATAACGCGATGGACGCAGATAACGACAAGTCCGATGAGATAGTGAGAGCTAAGATTCGACGAGCGCTCCTGTCGGGGCCCGACAGCATCACGAGACAGGCCACAGTTGCCGACATGGATGTGCAGAACAGACCCGGCGCGAAAGTCTCCCAGGGAATCATTCAGAATTGGTGGCGCCAGGGGTGATGGGCAGCGCGCTCGCCCATTATGAAGGGATCACGGCGTTCTCGGAGACCGACCAAACTGCCGATCTGAAAGCGATCACGGTGCCGACCCTCGTGATGCAGGGCGACGACGACCAGGTGGTGCCTTACAAGGACGCTGCCTTGCTGCAGGCTAAGTTGCTCAAGCTTGGAACGCTAAAGATTTACCCTGGCTTCTCGCACGGCATGATGACCACGAATGCCGAAGTGATCAATGCGGACCTCCTGGCATTCATAAAGGGCTGATGCGACAGCGCCGCCCGGGTCATGGCTCGGGCGGCACTTGCGCGGCGGCCTGATGCCACCAGGATCTCAACTGATCATTGGCACAGGCTAAGACGCACAGGAAAATCGAGAGCGCGTGTCGAATACTGAGGGTGTGATTATGGCTGATGACAGTTTTACAACGACGACCGCAGGGATCCCCCGGTGGCATCTGATGAATATTCACGCACGGCCGGAACGGACGGTCCCGTGGTAATGCACGACGTCTACCTGGTTGAGAAACTCGCTCAGTTCAATCGGGAGAGGGTTCCGGAGCAGGTGATTCACGCCAAAGGGGGTGGCGCATTTGGAACGCTCATCGTCGCAGAAGATGTTCGTGCCTATAGGTGTGCAGGTTTGTTCCAACCCGGGACGCAAACAGAAATGCTGGCGCGATTCTCCAGCGCTGCAGGTGAGCTCGGATCGCCGGACACGTGGCGTGACCTGCGGGGTTTCGCTCTAAAATTCTATACACCTGAGGGAAATTACGACATCGTCGGCAATCATACGCCGGTGTTATTCATTCGCGACGGCATAAAGTTTCCAGATTTCATCCGCTCGCAAAAACGGCGCCCGGATACAGGCCTCCGCGATGCCGACATGCAATGGGACTTCTGGATTGTGAACAGGCCTCTCCGCTGGACGCCGGCCGCCACTGCAACGCATTGATTCAAAGCGCCGGCAGCCTTTAAGAACTGATCAATATTGCGCGCCGGTTTACATTCTAAAGTTTAGCCAGCTGCGACATGAAGGCCTCCGCTGTGACGATCGAGAATGGAGTCTTTGCGCGGATGCTAAGCAGATCTCGGTCCCCACTAACCAGAAAATCGGCCTTGCCGTAAGCCGCAAGTTGCAGGAAAGGCACATCCCATGGATCACGGCATGATGGGACTTTCGGCGCCTTGGCCGGAATTCTCACTGTGGTGCAATACGGAAGATAGTCGCCCAACAGCTCATTGCGATCCTCGGTAGAGAGTTTGAATTTCGGGTAGCTCAAGACCCGAAGAAGTTCTTCTATGGTTGCTGCCGACGCTAGGGGGGTAAAGGCGTCCGCCTGCCAGGCGAATCGGATCGGGGCGAGATTGCCGTGTGCGAACAGTAGCGATGAGACTGCGATGTTGGTATCCAACACCGCGCGCATCGTGTTCGACTTACTTCCTTCCCTTTCCACCGGGTCCGCGGGCCCAATTTACCGCCTCTTCGACATCTTCATCCGTTAGATTCAATTCAGCGAGCTTGACTCGAACCGCATCGGCGCGCTGCATGCGTACCGGTGTCAGCACAATTTGGCCGTCCTTGGTTTTGACATCGAAATACTGGGCCGGACCAATGGCATTAGTAATGGCCTTGGGCAAGGTCAGTTGGTTTTTCGCGGTCATTTTGGCAAGCATAGGTAATCGCTTCAGTTCAAAGTAATGTAGCCTTACTTTACGATATCCTTGGTTCCAGGGCAACAAGGGGATATCCCCCTATGAAATGGACCCGCGTTTGCAGACAGGTTATCCAAATCGCCGACCCGGAAACCCCGGTTCCGGCGTTGTGCCACCCGAAGATACGGAGATCTATAAATTCAAGGCCTTATCTCAGCGTAAATTGGGAAAACTATGGCACAGTTTGGGAGGCGTAAGTATTTGTTCTGATAGGATAAAGTGGCTAGTCGAGAGAGTTTCTCTTAATCAATTGGTCGTAGGTTCGATCCCTAGACGGCCCACCATTTAAGCCCGGATAGTCAAGAACTTACGCGGCAACTTCGTCTCCTTGTAGAGCGACCTTGTGCCATTGAGGGCCATTTGGGCCAATGGTGAACTGACATCCGAATTTCGGTTCAATCTCACCGTTGCTAAGGCGCATTGAAAGCACCGTAGTTAACTGTTCACGGCTCGCTCCTTCGGTGCATGTTTGGCGATGAGGTCATGTCGCGATCATGCGGCAGGCATCCAGAGAAATGAAGGCAGTGTTTCGCCGCAATATCGAGAGAAACTCGACTGGCGAGGCAACGGGAAGTACAGGTCCACGCTGGCCCCCCAGATGGGGGGATAAAGACCTCTAGGGCCCTGATGCACGATCATGTTCTACGACCACTCGCCCGCACTGGGGCAACGCGCCTACGTTCCTTGGGGGGACTAGCATGATCATCGCGAACACTGACGACTATCGCAAACCATGCGTAGCCAGACTTCCGCGATTCCTTTACGACTACATCAGCGGCGGTTCTTACCAGGAGAACACGATGCGCGCGAATATTGCGGAGCTACAGGCCACGCTGTTGCGCCAACGTGTGGAGGCGGACGAATCGCATCTCGACTTGTCGATTCACTTGTGGGATCAGCCATTGTCGCTGTCAGTCGTCCTCGGGCGCGTGTATGGCTGGCCGCTCGAATGTCCTATTTTCCGGCGAATCTTCCCGATAGGCCTATACCAAGTATAGGCACCGAGCCGGCCTCGCCGTACATTCATTGCAGAAAGTGTCGTTTTGATGACGCACCACCGCAAGGCGGCTTGGCAGGATGAAATCCTAAAAAAAGCATGTCAGAATACCAATGATAGAAAGCAAGCCGAGATTCTGTCTGCTCGCTCACCGACCAACCAATACGAGACATTTGAACTCGAGTACTTGCCCTGGTTTAACGTCAGGTTCATTCTGGAGTACAAGGTCTACCAAGTCGTCAACAACAACCAAAACGCATTCTTTCTCAATAAGTGGCCGAATCCCAAGGCATCGGACGACAATATTTTTGTTTTGGGCCAATGGATGGACTTCTAATGAGAAAGCTGCCAATAACCTCGCTCATCGCCGCTGCGATTGCGCTCGCGGCCACAACCGTTCGTGATGCACCTGCGGCGCCCATCGTCGTGCCGCCTGATCCATCGGCTTTCGACGCTCAGACGCTGGTGAGCAACGTGTGCTCCAAGTGTCATGGTGCTACCGGAGTCAGCATCTGCTGGCTCGTCCCGAATCTCGCAGGGCAGCTGCCCGTCTACATCGAGACTGAACTAAAGCTATTTCGGCAGCGTGGCCGCAGCGATCCCAGCGCGCGAGCCTTTATGTGGGGGATAGCTCGAGGTCTTACTAATGAGCAAATAAAAGGGGTCGCACGGCAGTTCTCGAGCCAACCACCGGTGAGAGGCACGGTATCGAGCAATCCCGCGCTAGCTGACAAAGGCAAGTTGCTCTACGAGAACGGGGCGAAGGAACGTGACGTTCTGGCTTGCATTGTCTGCCACGGTCACGACGGCGAGGGCGTCAACACAAATCCACGGCTCGCCGGGCAGCATCGTTACTATTTTGTAACCGCAATGCTGCAGTTTCGCAGTCGGCTGCGCGAAAACAAAATCATGCAAGACGTCACCCAAAAACTGACCGATGATGAGATCGCCGCTTTAGTTGAATATATTTCCACCAAGTAGGCCCATTGGAAGCCGCGGGTGAATCTTTGTGCTTGCAACTCCCGGGGGAATCACGCCATGAAAATCCCAATGCGTTATGGTCTTAGGATTCTCAGCGCCTCAGTCATCAGCGGCGCGTTGCTCCTTGCGCGACCAGCTCTCGCAGATTACACGGTGGAAACCGTCTCAAATGGCGGCACCATCGAGGGAGTTGTAAAGCTCAGTGGTGCGGCGCTCCAAATCGCGCCCATCAAGGTCACTAAGAACCAGGACTATTGCGGTCAGTCCATTCCAAGCCCCGTGTACTCAGTCGGCAAGGCCGGCGGATTACAGAACGTCGAGGTGTACCTCAAGGGCATCACCAAGGGTAAGGCGCTTTCGACCGACACGATCTCGCTCGTCAATGAGCACTGCATGTTCAATCCGCGGGTGCAGGGAGCGAACGTTGGTCAGCAAATCAAGATCTCCACCAACGATCCGGTTCTGCACAATACGCATCCGCAAAACGCGTCAACCAACGCCACCATCTACAATATTGCCCTGCCTTTTAAGGGATTCTCGGTAACCAAGCCGTTGCCCGCAATCCCGGAACTGATCAAAGTCAAATGCGATGTGCACGAATGGATGCACGCGTGGATTTGGGAGCTCGACAATCCCTACTTCGCGACGACCGGGGATGACGGGCACTTCACGATCAAAGACGTGCCGCCAGGCACCTATACACTCGTCGCTTGGCACGAAGCTGCCGGTGAGAAATCGACGTCGGTCACGGTGTCTGCTGGCAAAACGGCGACCGTAGCCATCCAACTCGCGGCCACGAATACCCCCTGAACGGTTCGAGGTGCCATGATGTTCAGACGACTGTTTAGGGTAGTAGTGCGCTTTGGCCCGTGCGCGTTGGTCTGAGTCTCGCCTCGTCGGGACCCCGGCGATACCTGGTTTTTCGCCCGCAAATGCGGCTTGCACTGTACAACTTGGCATGAATCCTAACTCGAGCTTAACGATTTTGGCGGGAACTTGCGCCCTGATGGCCGTATAGCGACGCTGCTCCCGGCCCTGATCACGCTGTTGACCATAGCGCGCGTGGTTTTGGCACAGGACGACGTGGGAGACGTGCATCAGGGGAAGGTCGTCTATGAGCAGTATTGCGCCCTCTGCCATGGAGAACAGGGCGACGGCAAGGGTCACTATGCCGAAGATACCACCCCAGTGCCGCGCGATTTCCGACAGGGCACGTTTAAGTGGCGCAGCACGCCGTCGGGCTCGTTGCCGACCGACGCAGACCTTGAAAAAGTCTTGGTCAATGGTCTGTTTGGCACGTCCATGTCGAGCTTCTCTACTTCGTTGACCCACCGGCAAAGGCTCGATGTCATCGCCTACATCAAGACCTTCTCGCCACGCTTTGCGACCGAGAAGCCCGAGGCGCCGATTACCATTCCGCCTGAGCCTCCGTACACGGCCGAAGCCGTAACCCGCGGCAAGGCCGTATACCAAAAGTTCAACTGCGCTCAATGCCATGGTGACGGGGGTCAAGGTGATGGTCCGTCTGCAGATGATCTCAAGGATGATTGGGGCAACGAGATCGTGCCGTATGACTTCACCGAAGGCCACCTCAAATGCGGCAACAACGGATCCGACATTTACCGAGTGTTCATTGCCGGCCTTAACGGCACACCGATGCCTTCGTTCGCCGACTCAATAAGCCCCGCCGAGGCTTGGGATCTGGTGCATTTCATACAGAGCCTGAGTCCGGACTACCCGAAGAACGTGACCAGGACGCCACCTACACCCATCGGCAAAGGCGCACCTGTCGGCGCGCCGTGACGACGAAAGTCGCGCGCGCATAACCGCTACCTGGAATCCCAAGTGTAGTCGAGGCGGCGAGTGGAGCCCGCTAAACCCCAAGCACTGCAACCGAGGTGACTCCCGGGCGTTGACTCGCGGCAATCTGCATCCTCCTCGGGCAATTTTGAGATTTGAGATGGGTTCTAGCTGTCGTCCGGGAGAATGGGCGAGGGCGGCGGCATCGTGGATGGCTCACCCTTGAACACCAGGCCTATAGCGCTTGCTTACGCCGTCAGGAAGCGGAAATGAGATCCGCGTCACAGGTCGTTCTAAAATATGTAATCCGGGTTCGCAGTTGACATAGTGATCCAAACCATAACATGGCGCATGCCAGCTGCAGCCTTATGGATCTTGTGGTCGATGTATCAGTGCCGACTACGGCATTACGAAGAAGCAGGAGGAAGCGGTGAGCGCTGAGCCGTTGCGGCAGCATAGCGCCGCGCCAAGCCCTATCTCCGCGCCGGCTGCAGGCGTTCACGCGCCCATCACGGTCTTGAACCCCCTCGTGGAGAGCGCTTCGCGATCAAGGCATGGTGCGCTTCGAGCCGCTCAAGGAAAGCCGGACAAGCTTCACAAGAGTCGCTCAGGGAGCGAGCGTCGCGGCCAGCTGGTCACGGCCGCCATCGGTCTCGCGCTAACTCTCGCGATGGGCCTGGTGCTGCTCTTCGGCTATCGGCTCGTCACGCACATCCGTGCGAGCATCAATGCACTGCAGGCCGCGAGCGCTCTGCAAAACTACCCCGAGGAGATCTCCGGTCAGCTAAGCGCACTGTGCGACCGTCTCGAGGCTCGCGCGTATTCCGGCCAAGCGCTCGCGGATCTGCAGAACACGGTCAGGCGTTTCGATCATGATCTTGGGCAGCTTTCCGACTCCGGAAACGACTCGCCGCAGCTCGCCCGGGCGCTCGGGCTGTGGCACCAATACCGC
The DNA here is from genome assembly GCA_963813755.1 of uncultured Gammaproteobacteria bacterium. Classification (GTDB taxonomy): domain Bacteria; phylum Pseudomonadota; class Gammaproteobacteria; order Steroidobacterales; family Steroidobacteraceae; genus Bog-1198. The sequence continues at coordinate 266,529 of CAWEZY010000001.1, forward strand.
TCGGTGATCGATCCGGTCGTCTCTTTCACGGGCCAGCCCTACGTGGATTCCGTTACCGCAGACACCACGTTCTCGCCCGAAGGCCGTGAGTACTATGCCGCGGCGGAGCGCGCGCACCTGTTCGCGGCGGACAACGCCAAGGCATTGCAGACGCAGCTAATGAATCTCGCCGCGACGATTCAGCACACCTCCTCAGATGCTGCACTGCGCTTGCGCACCCTGCTGTTTGTAGGTGTGAGTGCAACACTGATGCTGGCCGCGGCCGCGGCTTGGTTCCAGCTCATGCGCTCGCGGCTTCTAAGGGCACAGGCCGAGTTGCAGGAGGCTCATCAAGCCCTGATGCGTGCCTCCCGTCAGGCGGGAATGGCTGAAGTTGCCAGCAGTGTGCTCCACAACGTCGGCAACGTCTTGAACAGCGTCAACGTGTCCGCGAACTTGCTAGATGAGCGGATGCGGACGTCCAAGGCTTCCGGACTCGCCCGAGTCGCCGCGATGCTCGAAGAGCAAGGCGATCAACTCGGATCCTTCATTGCGAGTGACGATCGGGGGAAACGACTGCCCACTTACCTTGCACAGCTCTCTTCCCAGCTCCTAGCCGATCGCGAGGCGGCACTTACGGAATTGGCATCGCTGGTTAAGAGTGTCGAGCACATGAAGGACATTGTCAGGATGCAGCAGAGCTATGCGACGCACGGCGGTGTGCTGGAGAGTGTGGCTGTCGCGGATCTGGTAAACGACAGTGTGCGGCTGAATGCAGAAGCGTTCTCCCGCCATGGGGTCACGCTCGTGTGCGAATTTGAGGAGGTGCCCGCCATCACGGTAGATAAACAGCGGGTGCTGCAGATTCTGGTGAATCTCATCCGCAACGCCAAATATGCCTGCGAGGACTCGGGACAAAGCGACAAACGCATCACGATTCGGGTCACACGGTGTGCACTCGGGGTCGCGATCGCGGTGGTCGACAACGGCGTGGGAATCCCAACCGAGAATATGCCTCGAATCTTTAGCCACGGGTTCACCACCCGCCCCAGCGGCCATGGATTTGGACTGCACAGCGCAGCGCTCGCCGCTCAGGAGCTCAAAGGCTCACTGCGGGTCGCCAGCGATGGCCCGGGATGCGGAGCCACCTTTTGGCTCGAACTACCAATCACTCCCGCGAAGGACTCGCTATGACCTCCTTCGGTGGACCCCTGATTCATCGGGTGCTCACGATTGATGACAACCCAGTCATCCACGAGGACTTCAAGAAGATTCTGTGCCGAGATAGCAACGCGGACACAGCACTCGCCGCGGAGGAGGCGCTATTGCTGGGGGACGTGCTCCCGCAGAACGAGGACTCGCGCTTTGAGCTCTACAGTGCGCTTCAGGGTGCGGCGGGTGTGGAGCTCGCTCGACAGGCACGGGTTGAGGGCCGTCCCTTTGCCGTGGCCTTCGTTGACATGCGCATGCCGCCAGGCTGGGATGGTTTAAAGACGATCGAACAGCTGTGGAAAGTCGATCCGGATGTACAAGTCGTCATCTGTTCGGCCTATACGGAGTACGGGTGGTCGGAGCTGCGCTCCCGGCTCGGTCCTTCCGACAAGCTCCTGGTCCTGAAAAAACCGTTCGAATCGATCGAGGTGCTGCAGGCGGCAAGTGCCTTATGCCGCAAATGGCACAACGAACGGATGCTCCGGCGCCATGTGGAGGATCTGGAGCACGTCATTGCGGCGCGCACAAAGGGACTGGAGGCGGCGAACCATCAATTGCAGCAGCTCGCGACCCACGATGTGCTCACCGGGCTCCCCAATCGGGTCATCCTGCACGACCGGCTCGAACAAGCAATCGCTCACGCCACCCGCGAACAACACGAATTTGGCGTACTTCTGCTCGATCTCGATCGCTTCAAGGTGATCAACGACTCCTTGGGGCACCGCGCAGGCGATGAGCTGCTGAAAGAGGTCGCGCAGCGCCTGAAGGGCGTCGTGCGCAGCATGGACACGCTAGTGCGTCTTGGGGGCGATGAATTCGTAATCGTGATGGCATCGACCGAGACCCGGGATCAGGTTCCCGCGATCGCCACCCGGGCGATTGAGGTCCTGAAACCGCCGATCCGTTTACAGGGAGTCGACGTGCGAACATCCGCAAGCATCGGCATCGCCTTTTATCCCAGCGACGGGGTCACTGTCGAGATGCTGCTCTCGCACGCCGATGCGGCCATGTACAGCGCTAAGCAGAGCGCGCACGGCACCTACCAGTGCTTTGCCACTTCAACGAACACCTCCACACGCGATCGGGTGAAATTCGAGAGCGAATTGCACGCGGCACTCGCTGCCGGGCAATTTGAACTGCACTATCAACCTAAAGTCGACACGGCTTCTGGCCGGGTGCATAGCGCGGAAGCCCTGATCCGCTGGCGACATCCCGAGCGCGGGCTGCTGCTGCCGGGGGATTTCATTCCCATTGCCGAGGAGTGTGGGTTGCTCGACTCGATTGGCGAGTGGGTCCTAAGGGAAGCCTGCCGGCAAGCAAAACTCTGGCAGCGGCACGCAGACCGTCCACTGCGTATCGCGGTGAATCTCTCGCCTTCGCAATTTCGACTGGGAAGTCTTCTCGAAATGGTCCGCAGCGCCCTGATGGCTGCGGAACTCGAGCCGCGGTTTCTCGAGGTGGAACTGACCGAGACCGCGCTGATGAGCAATGCGGAGGAATCGATCTACATACTGGAGAGCTTAAGCCGTTTGGGCGTGCTGGTCTCGGTGGATGATTTCGGGACCGGGTATTCCAGCATGAGCTATCTGCGGCGCTTCCCGATCGACAAGCTCAAGATCGACCGCACCTTTGTGAGAGAGATGACCAGCCGCCCGGAGGATGCCTCCATCGTGCGTGCCATGGTCTCCCTCGCGCACAGTCTGAATCTGAAAGTGGTCGCTGAGGGCGTTGAAACGGGAGAGCAGGTCGCACTGCTGCAGCAGCTCGGCTGCGATCAGTACCAGGGGTTTCATTTCAGCGCAGCGCTGCCGGCGAAGGAATTCGAGCGGCTGATCAGTACCCAAACTCATCCGGCGCAGGCCCCGGAGATTGATACCGCCGCCACCCAGAGTCGACTCGCGCTGGGCTGAAGCAGCAGCAAGTCTCGGCCTCCCCGTGCAGTCGAGTAGGCGCAGGTCATTGCGTCAACAGAATCGGTAGCAGGCCACTGGGATGTTCACCAAACCGGGTCACCTCCGCCAGATCACTAAGGCGAGAAAGGATCGTTCTGGGGTTGTGCCACTGGAAGATCCCGGAATCTATGAATTCAAGGCCTTATCTCAACGTAAGTCGGGAAACTGTGGCACAATTTGAGAGGTGTAAGTATTTGTTCTGAAAGGATAAAATAGGTAGTCGAGAGAGTTTCTCTTAATCAATTGGTCGTAGGTTCGATCCCTACACGGCCCACCATTTAAGCTCGTATAGTCAAGAACTTGCGCGACACCCTTGGATCGGTCAAATTCGATGTTGTGCCATTGAACGCCATGTGTGCCATGGCGAATCGAAATCCGCGTAACGGATCGATTCCCCGCTGCCCGGCGCGTTGAAAGCACGATAGCTAACTGCTCACTGCTATCTCCTTGGTTGCATCTGTGGCAATGTTCATGTGGCTATCATGCGATAGGCGCTGCGGGATTTGGGGGAGAGTTTCGCGGTTTCTTCAGCGAAACTCTCACGAGCCTCTCGTATCACCGGCCGAGATCGACTCGAAGCGGTCATTGGGTGGCTCAGGCGCAGACCCTGAGGGTGAAGCTCAACGCTCGACATGAGCGGTGGTGCAAAGGCGCTCACCGACCATTACGACATAGGCTCGATGGAATGGCTAGAGAGACGATTCTGACGACCTCAGCTTGCTACCGGGGTCAGCGTGTTGACGTCGCGGGCCAGAAGCCAGCGGCCGTCGGGCTGTTTGCGGTATATGGTGATCCGATGACCGGCCAGCTCCGTTGCTTCTCCGCCGGCGCGCGGTGTTACAGATAACGAGTCCCGGCACAATGCGTAGGCAACTTCGCCGACGATCACGACCTCTTCCAAATCGCTGATGCAACGGATCCGAGATTGTTGGTGGGCGGCCGAGAAGCCGACGGGGAATGCATCTCGGCCGAACGGCGCTTGGCCCGGGTTCAGAAACACGACATCGTTCGTCATCAAGGCGAGCAAGCGGACAAGATCGCCGGCATTGACTGCATCAATCCAAGTCGTGTGCACCTCACGAATAGATCGTTCATCAGATCCCATCTGTAACCTCCACTGCCAAAACAGTTCCATCACGCGACAATCAGGGCGTCGGTCAGAATCGATCGCCATCTAGGTCGGCGCGAGCATCCCGAATGCTAGCTTGCCCATGGGCATAGGCGGGTAGCAATACACTGTTGCCCCCGGCTAGCCGAGCTTAGTGCCCAGAGATCCCCTTGCAATTTCAACGCGGACCGACCATTTCTGGCCGACTGTCGACCATGGATGAGAATCGCCGGCGAACTCACCCTTTCGACCCACACCCGCCTGTGGTGAGCGGCAGCTATCTGGCAATTCAATCAAGGCGTCTTACCAGAGGACTTCTGGTGATAGTCGGCGCTGAAGCTGGAATTGCTGCAGAGACCAATACGTTACCTTGCCGCTTGCACTCAAGCGGCCGACTCTCGGTAGACGTTGCCGTCGCAGTTCCAGTCGACCAAGTGCGATCCACACGTGCCATTCACAAGTTCACACCGTTCAGCGCGGCGTCGGACAGATCACCGCGAATTAGGCGTTGCAGATTTCCCGAGAACTCGCCAGTGCAGTTAGTTGCAAACTTTAGTCAATGCCGCTTAGCCTTGAGCATATCCGTATTGACGGGTCGAAAAAAATCAGTGGTACCTTACTAAAGGCAGAGCATCAGGGCTCAGATCACCGAGGAGAGAGAATGAACGATCAACGCGCCGGCAAACCCGTTACCTGCTCCTCTCCGGATGCACACAAAGAATATCAGGCCGCCATCAACCTGATATTGGGATCGGAAACCGGGGCTGCCGAACGTTTGGATCGGGCACTGGCGCTCGATCCGCAATTCGCCCTGGCGGCGGTAGCGCGCTACCTGCTGGCCAGGGATGCCAAAGAACCCAATGCAGATCAGTTTAGGGCGCGGGCGATTGAATCCTCTCGCGCGGCCAGTGACTGGGAACGAGCCCATGTCGAAACACTGGTAGCGTTGCTTGAGGATCCATATCGGGCACTGGCGTCGACTGAGGCGTACATCAAGGCCAATCCCAGTGATCTGCTGATAATCTCCCAGCTGTGTGGCTACCTGATCTTCTACGGCGGCCCCACCAAGCTGACCCGCGTTCTGGACCTGCTTGAATCGGTGCAAGACCACCTCAAAGATGATTGGGCCTACCTGTCCCGTTTGGGCTTTGCGGCCAGCGAAGCCGGTGATATCGAACGCGGTCGGGCACTCGTCGAGCGAGCGTTGGCGATCCACCCCCAGGCGCTCTACTCTATCCACGCGCTGGCCCATGTGCTCCACGATGCAGGTGCAGCGGCGGAGTCCGCCCGACAACTGGCGCGCTGGCTGGATGAGTATGGCCAGGGCGCGCGGGGAGGGCAGCTCTATGGTCACGTGCAGTGGCACCTTGCGCTTTCCGAGTGGCAACTGGGTGACCGCGACAAGGCGAGCGCTCGCTACCGGGCCTACTCGGCTCCGAGTACCACCACTTGTGGTCCGGTGCTGACACTCGCAGATTGCGGTGGATTTTTACTGCGAGACTATTTGGCGACCGGCAGGACAACCCCGCTTGTCGGGGAGGTCGAGATTCAGATTCAGCAGTTTACCGGCATGTTGGCCCATCCCTTTATCGCGCTGCATGTGGCCGGCCTATATGCGTCCGGGGGGGATATTGAAGGTCTGAAGAGCTGCCGGAAGCAGGTAGAAAACGCTCCCCCCAGCAGTAACCGGGACACTTCCCTCGCCCTGGTCGACTCTTTGATCGACCTGTCAGAATGCCGATACGCAATTGCAGCCAATCGGCTTCAGAAGTTGGACCGAGAAACGCGTGTTGGTGTCGGCGGCAGTCGAGTGGAACGCATTCTGATCGATCTGATCGAGCAACGCGCGGTGGAGCAAAGTCGACAACTCAACGCTTAACCTGCCCCTGAGACGGGCCACTGGTGGCGCCGCCACGACGAGTACAACAATAAATTATGACCGGGGGCCACCCGCTTGCATTGTGAGCGCCTCCACCGAATCTTCACCGCTCACAATTCGAGTGGTCGCAAGCAACTGTTCCTACAAGCGTTACCGGCTTACCTTGGCATTATCGAATAGAGTAGTCGCAGCCGATCGCACCCACGCTGGCATCGCAACGTTCAAGTGGAAACGCGCACAAGTGCTATCACACCAGACAGGCTTTCGCTGCGGACTTCCTTAGGTCCAGAACACCGGCAGACTTCCGGTAGACGACGACGCCGAAAACATCCCACGTTTTCCCACAGAAAAACGCAGCTTCCTTTGGTAACCCCTTGGCTTTCTAATGGAAACCAAGTCACGCCAGCTATCATGCCTTCTCACCCACTTGTAACTCCGCGAGTTTGAAGGGAACTCCACAGCCCCCGATGTGTAGCTTCATCGACTTCGGGACAAAAGGCTAGAGCGGAAATGAGAGACTTCGATCTGCTGCAGTCGACCTGCAGAGGGAGCGAAGTTAATGAGCCAAGGCGAACATCGACGATTTACGGCGGAGCAGAAATTAGAGATTTTACGCGAGGCGGATCAGCCAGGGGTTAGCGTGAGCGAGGTATGCCGGCGTCACGGTTTGCCGCCGGTACCAGCCCATGGCTCTTCATCGCTGCCATCAGCCTGGCGCGGTCGGGCGGTCCAGCGGCATTGATGATCGACGCCACTTCGCGGAAGTACTGTGGCCCAATGTCGGGCGTGTTGATCACAAGCGCACGCGCCACGACCGCATGCGGGTTGCTGAAGCCATGCACGACGCCCCGCGGTGTTGCCATCGCATCGCCGGGCTGAAGATCGCGCGTCTCGCTGCCCACCGTGTAGCGCAAGGTCCCTTCAATTACATAGACCAGTTCTTCATTGAGCGAATGGCTGTGCGGTGGAGGCACATTAGAGCCTGGCGGCACGCGCAACTCGAAGCAGCCGATCTCGCAACTATTGCCGGCCTCTTGCACGTACCGGATTTCCATTTGTCCGATGCGGATAACTTCCTGCGCGGCTGGCGTATGGGTTTCATTCATGGCAGACTCCTTCCGTAAAAACTTTGTACCATACGGTAAAGAATCTTTACTGGCATGTCAAGAGCCAAGACAAGAACCTCGAGGAAACCGGCACAACAACGGATCACGCCCATGATCGGCTCGTTGCTGCGCATGCCGCACGACGTGGTCATGGCACGCATGCTCGCGACGCTCAAAGGGAGTGGCTTTGACCTTACCCCCACCGAGCTGGGCGTCTTCCTGTACCCAGGGCCCGACGGCCGACGCCCGATCGACCTGGCCCGGCAGTGCAACATGACCCGCCAGGCGATGAACTACGTGCTCGCGGGCCTGGAGCGCCGCGGTTACATCAAGCGGAACGCCGGAACCAGTGCGGCAGCCCGGGTCATGCGCTTGAGCGACAGGGGCTGGGAAATCGTTGCCCAGATCCGTGGTTGCGTAGCCGCTATCGAGCAAGAGTGGGCTTCGCACTTGGGGGCGCAGCGCTTCAAGGTCTTGCGCGAGACGCTGCGTGACCTGGCTGTATGGCTCGGAAAGCTCGTTTGAAGCTCTGCACGTTCCGAATTCAGAGGATCCGCTCGCTGTGACAGACTGCCTTGGAGCACAATGCTTGACCGCCGGGTCTTAGGCGGAGCGTGAGTGTGCATCCTTTTTTGGGAACCAGTATGCCACTGTTTGATACAGAAGCTCAGGCCCGATTGGCTTGCTATTCGAGCGGGATGCGACCCTTGTTTTTGGAGAGCCATGCATCGAACGAGTGCAGTCCCGGATTCAGTGAGCGAGAAAGCGCCGGGTCGCGGTTACGGAGAAACTCGTCGCCAAGAATAGCCTGGTACTGGAACATGTTGCCGAGATCTTCGGCACCGGGGAAACCCAATCCCCGGTAAACATCGAACGGCACGTCATTGAAATTGACCTTGCGTCCGAGCGCGTTAGCCATTTTTGCCGCCATTTCATAACCTGACAATACCTCGCCAGCAATGCCGAACCGCTGGCCGACCGTGCTAGTGCCACGACGGAACAGCCCATAGGCGCATCCGCCGATATCCTCGGCGGCAATGCCCGGAAGTTTGACCCCGCCGAGCGGCATCGAAAGCACAAGTTCGCCGTCAGCACCTTTGCGTGGTCCCATGCCGAAATAGATGAAGTTATCCCAGTAGAAGGCGGCAAGAAGGTACGTGGTCGGCGCGGCCTCTTCGGCGAAAACGTGATCTACAGATCCCTTGGAATCGAAATGCGGCACTTTGTACTTACCCTTTATCGTCGGCAATCGCGCATCGTCGAGTGGAATGCGTTTGCGCGTGTCTTCGAGCGTCGACCAGATGACGTGCTGAACACCAGCCTTCTTGGTCGCTCGAGCCATCGCCGTAGCTTGCGAACCCTCACGATCCACCGAGAAATGTTCCCAGAAATTGGTCACGCAAAAGGCACCGTGCGCACCGGCAAAAGCCCGCTCCAGGCTCACTGGATTATCGGCATCACCCGCCACAACTTCCACGCCAAGCTTGGAGAGTGCCTGCGCCTTCTCAGAATCAGGCTTGCGTGTGATTGCCCGCACGGAAAATGGACTACTGTGATCGGCGAGAACTGCGCGGACCAGCCCGCCTCCTTGCGTACCGGTTGCGCCAATTACTGCGATGATTTTATTTCTTGCCATGATAATTCTCCACATTCGTAGCGTATTACTAATCTCTTCCTAATTTTCGTAAGTCTTGACTATTTGTTAGGCGGGGGTGGCCCTGGAACGGTCACATAAGGCAAGGGTGGTTCCTGGTCCGCGGGGATGAAAGCAGGTGCCTGTTCGCCTGGCTCGCCCAGTGATTTAATGAAATGGTAGATCGCACGCAAATCATCCTCATGCATCTTGCTCACATTAAACCAGGGCATCGGCGGGAGGCGGGTTAGGGCTTTTACCTGCTCGACCCATTGCGCTTCACTCAAATCTTTTACAAACAACCGAAGATTGCGAGGGTAAGTGGTGCCCCATGGTCCGCGCCAGCCTAAGGAACTACCCTTCAGCCATTCAGACACCGGTACCTTTCCGTCCTTCAGCAGGTAACCCTGAGTGTGGCAGTCGTTGCAATTGCCGATAACTATCAAATACTCTCCACGCTCAATCGTTTTATGATCTGAATTCGTCGCCCATGCCGGTGAACCAATTGCGCCAAGAAATAAGAACGGTATCAACATCATAAGATTTAGGCGCTTCATGTAATTCCCCTAGTGATTAATAGACGTGCTAAGAATGGGCTGTGCGGAGTTACAATGGAATTCTCAAAAACAGCAAACCTGCCTTGCGGAAACGCACAATGGACGCTCTTACCGACCTGAACGACCTGCGCTGCGTGGCCGCCATCTGCGAGGAAAAATCCCTGTCGGGCGCGGCGCGCCGGCTGGGCGTCAACCATGCGACGGTGTTTCGCCGCCTGAATCAGCTGGAAGAGCAGCTAGGCGTGCGTTTGTTCGAGCGGGGCGGCGGACGCTATGTGCCGACCGCCGCCGGTGAAGAGCTAGCGCGCGCCGGCGCCGTAATGGAGCAGACTGCCATGGAGTCGCTGCTGAAGGTGGCGGGGCGCGACCTGCGCCCCAGCGGGGTGGTGCGCTTGACTACCACCGACAGCTTTGCGCAGGATCTACTCAATCCGATTGTGGCACTGTGCCGACGCCGCTATCCGCAAATCACGCTACAACTGAAAATTGACCACCAGTTGTACAACCTGTCTAACCGCGACGCCGATATCGCGATCCGACCGGTGCTGCAAGTGCCGGACTACCTGATCGGCAAGCGTATCGGGCCGCTCGCGCTGGCAGTGTACGGGGCACCATCGTATCTGGATGACATGCAGGACAAGCCTTGGGTCGAGCATGAGTGGATCGCGCTGGACGAAGCGCAAGGCCAGCATCCCACCTTGCTGTGGCTGGTTAAGATCAAGCCACTGGATCAGGTGGGATACCGCATCAACAGTTTCAATGCGATCCGCCAGGCGTGCGCGGACGGACTGGGGCTAGCCCTGATACCTTGCTTCCTGGGCGATGGTCATCCGGGCTTGCGGCGGGTGATGCCGCCGGTGACCGGCCTCTCGTCGGAACTGTGGTTGCTGACCCATCCGGAGCTGCGAGACACGGTGCGTATACAGGCGGTGTTCCAGATCCTGCAGCAGGAACTGGCGCCTCTTGCGGCAAGGTTGGCCGGTACTTCCTAGAGTTGTGCGTCGGCTTTCGCGCGTAGCGAATAGTTTCCGTGGAATCGAACGTCATGCTTAGCGGAAGTGAGTTCGCGTAATCGAAAGACTGCTGCTGGCCGACAGTTGCCCAAGCGCCTGGTTGCCAATTCACCAGTTACAGCAAAGTAAAGGCCTTTCCACGCGGCAGGCGATAGCGTGAAAAATCCGTAACATCGACGGTCAAGATCTCGGCCACGCCCGTTTCGACGGCCAGCCAATACAGGGATGCATCGGCGAGATCCATCTCGCGCTTGCCGGCTTCGCTGTATCGACGCATCCATCGAACGATGTCGCCAAGGTGTGCAGGCTCAAACGGATAAACCACCGCGCCGCCCAGTTCTATCCATTTGAGCATTTCAAAACGCTGGGGTATCTCGAGCAGATACGAGGCCTCGACAATACAGGGCCAGGTCGTAATGAGTCGCAGTCCACCCGCCGACAGTTCTCTCACCAGTGCATCGAAACGAGCGTGATGGTGGTCATCCACCGCGAACAGTGCAATCAGTGGTCCGGAATCAATCAGGCAACTTCGCACGTAGCTTAGCCTTTATTCTTGCCGAGACATTGCGTGAAGCTTGCGGATTTCCCATTGGCTTCCCGCTGCGCACGGCACTGAGCAAGTCCGCAGGATTCTTAAGGCCCAACACCCGTTCGAGCGCATCCTTCACGAATTCAGACTTGGTAACGCCAAGCCGGCGAGATTCTTGCTCTACGCGAGTTTCCAAAGTCGGATCCAGTCGAACGCTCATGGCCATACCGCCGCTCCAAGCTATATGTAATACGACAATACTGTAATACAGGAATCGTAATACGTCCAGGGCAGTATCAGCAACAACATAACTCGTTGGGCTCAGCAGTAAATGCAGCTTTAATGGCGAACATCACCAGAATTCTCTCGAACGCAGTCAATGCTCACGAGATGAGCCATCGGAGGATGCGGATATCTATTAGTTCAAAGCCTTATCTTCGTAGAACTCGGCAAATCGTGGCACAGCTGTGAAAGGCTAAGTCATTGTTTTAAACGTATAAATATCAATTAGTTCGGCCTTCTCTTCATCAATTGGCCGTAGGTTCGATCCCTACACGGCCCACCCATTCAATCAAGGTTACGCACCCTTTTTCGGTGTAGATCCTTTCGCCTCTACACTATTATCAACTGGCCGTAGGATCCCGATGCGCTGTGCCCCCGGCAGGCGCTCGCTTGAGCCTTTTTTGATCTTATACGGCATTGCCGTATAATCATACGATGTTCAGCTTCATCGAGACGCGCCACTTCACGAAGGCTGTCCTCGACTTCATGACGGATGACGAGTACTCGGCGCTGCAGACGGCGCTGATGAACGATCCGGAGGCTGATCCGGTAATCCCCGGCTCGGGCGGTGTCCACAAGCTTCGCTGGGCGGCGCCGGGACGCGGCAAGCGGGGGGCGGTTACCGCGTGATTTACTACGTGCGTCGGGCACACGGCGTGATCTGGATGCTCACGATGTATCCGAAGAACGTCGCCGACAACATCCCTACGCACATGCTCCGGCAGATCCGAAAGGAAGTGGAAGATGGCTAAGACGAAGAGAAACGTGGGTCGTGAGATCCTGGATAGGCTGCGCGAGATCAAGCGCGGCGAGTACGGTCGCGTGATCAACGTGCCCGATGTCGCTACGATCCGAGAAAAGACTGGACTCTCCCAGTCGCGGTTTGCGTCGTTGCTCGGCGTGTCTGTGCGTACGTTGCAGGACTGGGAACAGGGACGGCGGGCGCCATCGGGTGCCGCACGCACGTTGCTGCTCGTGGCCGCCAAGAGTCCGCGGGCGCTGCTCGACGTTGCCTAGGCTGAGAGCGGACATTGCTGCGGGGCCGCTCAGGTCGACACTGGTAACGGTCCGCGGGCAACTGCCGGCCAACTCCGGCCATTCAAGGTCGCGGTGTGCTTGCCACAAAGCAATGGCCGCTCAGTACACTCCGGCAAATGAACAGCGCTGAGCCAGGTCGGCAATTTGGGTCGATTGCGACAACCGGGCCAACGTGGCAGTCTTCTGCGAGGCGAACAGGAGGGAAATATCATGGCACGCATCGAAGGCGGTTGTCTGTGCGGGAAGGTACGTTACAGTGCGGACACGGAGCCCGTCTTTGTTGGTGTTTGTCACTGCACCGACTGCCAGCACTTCACTGGCTCCGCATTCGCGACAGTGGTGGGACTGCCGGCGCCAGCGTTGAAGGTAACGGGAACGCTCAAGACGTTCACCAAGTCGGGAGACACCGGCAAGTCGATGCATCGCCGCTTCTGCCCGGAGTGCGGCTCCGGGGTTATGGATGAAGGGGATGCGCTGCCGGGCGTCGTGATGGTGAACGTCGGTACTCTGGACGACCGGAGCTGGGTGAAGCCGCAGTCGGAAATATACTGCGACAGCGCCCAGGCGTGGGTACGGCTCGGCGGAGAGCTGCAGCGCTTCGGCAAGATGCCGGCCTAAGATATCGCCCGCCCTGAGCTACCCCGTTGCGGTTACCCCAGATTCAAATACGGTACGATCGCCAACAGAAAAGCCACTATTATTGCCTGTCGTAGATAGATGAAGGGCATCTCGATGAGCTGGTAAATTAGATCAAGAGCAAGCGCTGCAAAGAATAATTTCGCGATGCTTTGCCAACCGTCCTTGATCAACTCGCGGCGGCGAGAGGGATCGTACGGGTGGAAAATGAGGGACCAGAAATAGGGCGGCCTGCCGGCTTTTGGCGTCCTTCAATCCCGACCGGATCGCGAGAAAGGTCGCCATGATCGGCTGCAGGATAAATCGCAGGTGCATCAGTCCGCTCACCCGCACGGAGAGGTTCTCCGTGAATCGCATCCATAAATCGTCCATCGGTGGTGCTCCTTCTCGCTCGCATAATGGGTCCGGAGATGAGCGCCATTACGGGCGCCATTCTCGGAACGGGACCGCGGCCGATGAAACGACCCTCGTGGAACCTGCTCCAGCCGGGCCACCATTCGAATACAGCTATCCCGTGCCTCGTTTAATCACTGCGCACGGGCCAATTCCTCCGCGAGGATTGGCACTGCGAGATTGCAGGCCTGCACGCCCTGAATGACGCAGAGCTTGAGCACTTCCATGATCTCTTCTGTCGTGGCCCCCAGCTTGAGAGCCGCCTTGATGTGCCGGCGCGTTCCCGGCGCGTACATGTGGGTGTACGAGGCGTCGAATGCGATGCTCAGGAGTTCCGCGATTTTCGGGGATAAGACGCCGCCAGCATAGACGGGAATGCCCGCCGCCATGAATTGCTCGGTCCATTCTGGTTCGAGGTTGTAAAACGGCGTCCATGCCTCGTTCCACCCGCCGCTGGCGCGAAGTTTGTCGCAAATCGGCGTGAGCGGTTGCGAATGTTCGATCGGGTGTACATCCGCGGCCCTGGCTTCCTCCAGGAGAATCGGAGCACCCAAGCTGCACGAGTGAATGGATAGAAGCGAGGCCATCTTGAGCACCATCAGAATCTCATCCCGGCTTGCACCAGCATCGAGCGCCCCGCGGATATGTCGTCGGGTACCTTCGGGATTGAGATTCGTGCACGCGGCGTTTACAGCTAAGCCGATCAGTTCCACGGTCTTGCGCGGCAGCACCTCGTGCTTCCAAGGATTCAGCGTCACGCGCTCGCACGTGTCCGCCCATGTCGGGTCCCATGCTCGCATTTGTGCCAGTGCGAGATCCTCCCACGGGCCCCGCTCAGAGATCTGACTGGTGGCCACGGCCGAAAATCCATTGTCCTTAATGGTCATGAGCGTTCCTCGTGTCATGAAAGTACGGAGTTTGATTGCGATCAGAAGTACCAGAAATACAGGCCGGCCGGCCGGCTTTGGCGTCCTTTAACCCTGACCGAGTCGCTAGCAGGGTCGCCGTGATGGGTTGCAGAATGAATCGCAGGCGCATCAGTCGGCCTCATCTCCTGTTCGTTGCGGCCCCGTTTTCCCAAAGCTAAGTCCGTGTTGCCGCGCCCTATCTCTGTGCTCGGACTTGCCACGGCCAGCACCCTTCTACCTCTACTGACATACCCCGGCTTAGTAAGGCGCGAACCAGTACCAACAAGCCCAGCACAGCGACATTCCCCAATGTGGCTTCAAAAGTCATGGTTCGGACCACGTCCCCCGCGACCATCAGGTCCAATCCCAGCAATAACGCTCTACCCAGTTGGTTCCTGTAGTTCTCGTAGGCGCCGAATTACCCCAGCTAAAAGAGGTAACGGACGGTACCTCGCCGGGCCGCCAGGATGATGACTACGCCAACGATGACCGCCAGGGCCAACAGCTCGATTTCTAATGCCGCCCATTCGACGATGAGGTGGAACCTCTCGATGACATGATCACTCATGATTGGCCCCACCTCATTCGCTCCTTCTATTGACCAGCGCACGCTGCGCCGGTTTCGCCGTCGGTCGGGTTGAAAAAATGATTCGTTCTGGATCGTTGACCACCGCGTTTGAGCGTGTTCGGGACCGGCGTCTTCGGCCGCAACTTTACTACGGTGCGTTTCCGCCGCGACCTGCCGCCCCGCCGCCTGGTTGGCGGCCAAGGATGCGTTCAAATAATCGGGCTAGCATGACCGCCATCAATAGGGCGCCCACAACCACTGCATAACGCCCTCCTATCTCCGCCTGCCGCTCACCCTTTCTTGCTAGTGTCCACCATGATTTTGCCATCGATGACTTTTACGGAGTACGACGCGACACGCGCTTCGGGATTGAGCGTTAAGGAACCCGTCGTCACGTCATACTTCCAGCCGTGCGCGCGACAGGTGACGATCTTGCCGTTGAGCCTGCCCTGCGCGAGCGATGAACCCTGATGCAGACAGGTGTCATTAATCGCGTAGATTGTTCCGTCGATGTTGAAGAGTGCGACGCCTGTCTCTCCAACGTAGACAAACAGACTCTCGCCCGGCGCGACTTGTTCCAGACGCGCCGCCTCGACAAAATCCGCCATGTCGCGTCCCTCGTATCTACCTCAGTCTCCCGCGCCGGCAACTGCCGCTCACATGCTCGCCGCGGCCCTGGCCATGTCACCGGCTAGAGGATGTCCGTCCGAACCCAGCGGCCTTTGCGCGGGAAGCTTTCCGTCGGTCGGATAGAGGACAGAACCTGTCTGGCCCTTCGCGCGATTCGGCGGCAGACCGAGGTTGAACAGAGTCTCTTCAACGGTGTCATACCAGACCCCGATCTTCAGGAGCCAGCGCGCATCCTCACCCGACGCAATCTTACGACCAACCTCCTCCGCCATGCGGACGTGCTTTTCGACCATCTGCACTGAAGTCAAATGTTTGCCCTTCTGTGCGTCCCAGAGATTGTCCTCGATACCCGCTCGGGTGTGTTGCCCGAGTGCTATCGCGAACCCAGCGAGAGGCCAGCTGAGCCTGAACACCGTCTGGTAGGTCCACTTTGAGCCATGCGGCGTGCGACGGATGAGCTCCATCCAGTCAAAGGGATTCACCCCTACGGCTCCCCCGCCCTCCATGCTGAAGAAGCCGTTCAGCGGGCCCTTATAAATCCCAAAACGGATCAGGCGCTCCACCTGCTCGAGTTGATGGACCGAAGTGAGCGCGAAATAGGGCTGGATTCGGTGCTGTTTCAGGCGCTTAAGGTGCTCGATGTAAAACTCCGGCGTCGCGTCGGTCACCATGTTCGCGTACGCCCACCTAACCTTCGGATCCGCCATATGCGTTCCCTCAAGGTCTGCGGGGTCCACCGTACACGTCAGGTCTGCCGACGTGGAGCAGCATGTCATCGTAATTTGATCCGGCTTGGGATCGATTTCG
Source organism: uncultured Gammaproteobacteria bacterium (assembly GCA_963813755.1). Lineage (GTDB taxonomy): Bacteria > Pseudomonadota > Gammaproteobacteria > Steroidobacterales > Steroidobacteraceae > Bog-1198. Next base: position 282,759 of record CAWEZY010000001.1, read on the forward strand.
GTAAGCATGTGGCGCGTGTCGTAGCCGCTCCACTTTGCGGCGGTGGCCCCCGGTGGGGGCGACAATGAGATCGAGCCGCCAATTTGCAGGACCATCTTTGGGACGGCCTGACGAAGGCGCCCGATCTGATCGTTGTATTCCGCGAAGTTCTTGGAAATGTGGCCCGTCTTGGGATCGCGGACGTGGATGTGTAGGATGCTTGCGCCTGCGTTGTAGCAATCCTTTGCCGCCTGAACCTGTTCATCCCAAGTTACCGGGACCTGTCCGGGGTAATCGTCTGGCATGAAGAACGGCCCGTACGGCGCTGCCGTGATCATCAACGGGTCCTGATTTTCGGGTAGCAGTGAGTCGTCTGTGAAATACATTTCGTGGTCTCCTCTTCGAGAAAAAAGCCTATTGAGTTGCAGTTGAGCCGAAGTAGCGCTGCCCAGCCAGCAACGCGTCGATCGCCGGCAGAAGGTCGTGACCGATCGCACGCTTCAGGACTAGTCCGTCAGCGCCTGCGGCGACGGCCGCCGCAATAACCGTGGGCTCATCGTGCACGCTGAGCAACAAGAGCTTCGCTTCCGGCGCGGTATCTCGCAGTTCGCGCATCAGCTCCGGCAAGCTACCCGCAGCGTATGATAAATCCATGACAATCACGGTGGGCTTAAGCCTTGCAGCACCTTCGATCAACGATGATCTGTCGGCCACGAGAAATACCTTGTCGAAGGTCGTTTCGAGCAGGCCACGAATCCGCTCGAACAGGCCGTTATGCCGATCAGCAATGAGTACACAGGCCGCCGTTTCGGCAAACATGGGTAATTCATCCTAGTACGCCCACCGCCTCGCCTATAGGGCGGCTCGCAACGCAGGGGAGGAGGGTACCCGCGGCGCGGACCGCCGTGAACCCGTAAAACTACTGGTTTTCGCACCCGTAAAATTACTGGTTTTGCAGCCGGAGTCTTACGGGACGCCAGCTCAAGTTACGGCCCGATGATGCCGCACTTGATCGCGAAGTGAATCAGCTCGGCCTTGGTCTTTAGGCCGAGCGACTCCGCCATCCGATACTTATGGTCCTCGACCGTCCGGGCTGAAATGTGAAGCCTAGACCCAATCTCCTGCGCGGTGAGTCCGTCGGCAAGCAAGCGGAGGATCTCTCTTTGGCGCAAAGTCAACGTCGCGACCAAATCCGGCGCCTGCGTTGGATGCTTCTGTGCCTGCAGCATCTCGCCAGCGAGGTCAGTCGTAATGAACACGCGTCCTTGCGCCGCAGCGCGCACGGCACGCACCAGCTCCTCCGGCGCCGCATGCTTGAGCACGAATCCGACCGCACCTGCCTCGAGGGCGCGCCGCGCATAGACAATGTCGCGGTGCATCGTGAGAAAAACGACACGCACATTGCGATCAAATTTCTTTATCTCCTCGAGCGCCTCGATGCCATTCAAGTGCGGCATCGTGATGTCGGCCACGATCACGTCGGGCTTGAGCTCTTTGGCAGCCTCGATCATCGCGCGGCCGTCCTCCACCACGCCGATGAGGTCGAATTCGGCGACGAGCAGGCTTTTCAGCCCCTCGGCAACAATCCTGTGATCGTCGGCAAGCAGGACGCGCACGCGGCTCACGAAGATGCCTCCGGAATCGGCACCCATGCAATGACCGTTGTACCCTTGCCGGGAGTGCTGCGGATATCGAGCTTCCCACCCAGCAAACGAATCCGCTCCCGCATGCTTGCGTGGCCGAGACTCGGCCGGTGAGTTTGCAGGCCGGGCTCAAAGCCGCTGCCGTTGTCGCTGACGGCGAGCAGCAAACCACCATCCTTCAACGCGAGCGACAGTTGCACGATACTTGCCTTGGCATGACGGCCGATATTGCGCAAAGCCTCCTGGGCGATCCGATAGATACAGAGCGCTGCTTCGCGCGGCAGGTTTGGCGGAAGCCTGTCCGCCTCGATGTCCACGTGCACGGACTCGGCGCGCGCAACCCGCTCACACTCGGCTTTCAGCGCCTCGACCAGGCCGAGATCGTCGAGCACCGAGGGATGCAGCCGGTATGAGAGATTGTGTACGTCCTCGCTCAATTGCACGAGTCCCCGGCGGATGGAACGGCGTGCATCATCCGATGGCGACAGGTCGTCTGCGGGAAGTTTGGCGGCGTCGATCGCCAATCCGGCGAGCCGCTGCGTGATGTCGTCGTGCAGCTCGCGCGCCAGCCAGCGCCGCTCGTCTTCATGCGCGGTGATCAGGCGTCCGCTCAACGCCTGTGCTGCTTCCTCGGCGCGGCGGCGGCGGATACGCTGCCACACGAGTCCAGTCGATAAGGCAGCCTGCAACACAAAGATGGCTATGGCCGTCATGATCAAGGCGCGATGTTCGTCCCAAACCGACGGTGGCTGAAAGAGAATTTCACTCCCAGCGGGCAGGCGCGCGGGATCGATGCCCCAACGCCTGATCTCGCGCCAATCGTAGACCGAGCCATTGTAGTCAACGATTTGAATTGCGGGGACCGCGGGGATTTGGGCGCTCAGTGTGCGCAACGCTGCGGCTGCCGCCAGCGTGCCCTCGCGTTGTTGCGAGCGGTATGGGCCGCTGCTACCGACGACGCCGCGTCCGAGCTCACTCTCGAAGAGACTGAAGACCGGAGCAGACGATGCCTCGACCAGGCTTGCGAGCGCGGCCCCCCGTTCGTGCGGTACGCCGGCAGCATCTGTAATGAGGATTGTGTACAGCACGGCGGAGTGTGGTGGAAGAGCCCCAACCCGCTGGCGCATCTGCCCCAAAGAGAGATCGTTGAGCCACTCGAAACTCACCCGGTTCGCGAAGCGCGCGAACTGCCTGCTGGCTTCGCCAACCCAAAACCGTTCCAGCGGCGTGTCTCCAATCACTACGGCGATCCTTTGCGTGTCGGGCAGCACCCGAAAAATGTTGTCAACCACCTCGGGCAGGCTCTGGTTAGAGGCGACTGCGGCGTCTCCGGCGCGCAGCGCGGCCTTCGGGATGAACCGCTCGTCTATTCCCGCAATCACCAGGGGCGTCCCGGGGAACACCTTGTCCCGATTACGCGGATAGAAGGCGGTAGCAGGAGGGCCAATCGTCACCACCACATCCGGCGGCGAGGCGGCAAAGCGGTGTCTCAGCAGTTCCATGAGGGGTCGTTGGTCATCCGCCGCGGACGCCTGCCCCGCGTCGAGGGACTCGTCAAAGACGGCGACGGGCTCGCTCGAGCCCTTCGCCAATTCTGTGCGAAACGCGTCAACGATCACGTCGTAGGGTGCGAATTCCCGCCCGAACGAATGCAAGAGCAACACCCGCTTTGTAGCCGTCGCCGTTGCGCCAAGGGGTGCACACAAGACACACGCCAGCAGGAACGCGACGGTGCAAGGCCTAGATCGGGCGATGGCAATCATCTGCAAGCCCTTTAAGGAGCCTATAGCGCATGGACGCTCGAGTTCCTAGTAGACCTTCGTCCTATATCGATCGCTTGATGATCTGGAAAGTTTAATGGCAGAGCACTCCGCGCGTGATCAGTACAGAGGAGTACACTTTGAATCCGTCCGCCAACGAGTGTAGGCAGCGCTGCCATTTAGCGAGAAATGAAGGTGGGGGGAGACGGCTGTGAGGCTGACCGCGCGTCTTCGCTGTCAGCATGGTGCGTCGCACGATTCGCGCAATATGGATTGAGTTAGCTGCCGTTAAGCTGTTCGGCAACCGCTTAAGTTGCTGGCGTACGTCCCAAGAGCCGTAGCAAGAAGGAGAGCATAGGCCATGAACACCTTTTCGATACGCAGCGGCGAGATGATCAGCAGGCTCAGCGCCACTCTTAGCGCAAAAACGTGGGCTACCTGCGCGGCCACGCTTCTCGCCGGCGCCACGATCGCGGTGCCGGCGAGCGCGTCCCATCCGTTTTCCATCAGCGAAAAGTCGTTTCACTGCATCAGGGAAATGACGCACATCGGGCACTTCTATGTCGATAATTGGGCCGGCAACCTCAAGGGCACTATCCGAGTGGCAAAATCGACGACCGGCGGAGTCTATCCCGTAGGCTCAGTATTCCAGCTCGTGCCGACCGAGGTCATGGTGAAACGTGAGAAAGGCTTCAACGCGGCGACGCACGACTGGGAGTTCTTCGAGCTCGACGTGTCCCCCAATGGGTCGACGATTCGCACGCGCGGCTTTGCGGATGTCAATAACCGGTTCGGCGGAAATTGTTTCGGCTGTCACGTCGCGGCACGTCCGGAATGGGATTTTGTCTGTGATACCACCCACGGCTGCGCTCCCATTCCGATCACAATCGCCATGAGCGGTGCCCTGCAGCGGACAGATCCAAGGTGCAAAAACCGGGCGCCGGTCAGCGCGGAAGACACCGCGGCGCTCGCGCAGCTCGCCGAGGTCGTCAAGGCGATGGCCGCAGCAAACGCGGTCAAGAAATGACGCAGGCAGCGATGCCAGCCTTTTGAGCGCGAGTGATCGGTTTCACGTCGAACATGCTTGGGCAAGTAATCATGATGGTCGTCAAGTCCTACCCTACAAGCGTTGACGCCGAGGTAGCCAGGATCGCATTGGATGCGGCCGGCGTGCCATCGACCGTCGTCGGTGTCGAGGTGGCCATGGAAGGCGGAACAGCAGATGTGCAAGTGCTCGTTCCGGACGAGCGGGTCGACGAGGCTCGGTGGTCTGCACCATGAGTATTTCTTGGCACCAAGCGTCGCGCCGCTGAGTCTTTGCCGATGACAAGCGCTGCAACGGCGAAGGATTGGAATCTCCGCAAGAGGTTTCCACCCAGCTTTTCCATGAGGATGCCAATAATGCGGATTTTGCGGCAATCGTGCGTGCGGTGGATTGGGGACGGGTTCGCTGGGAACTCGAGGAAACGGATCGGGCTGCGTGGCCCAATCCATGCTGCCGAGCGAGGCGGCGTACCGGTGAAAAAAGTGCTTCGTCCGCTCATGGTAAGCAATGACCAGCTCTTCGGGAAAGGCATCTGCGTCGAGCAGATGGCGATACGAAGGCTTCGGAATCGCCGTCATGCGGCAAAGCTCTCAATCGGCGCCTTCGCGGTCATCACGGCCGCACTGCAAGTGCGATTGCGGCAAAAATAGGCCCGGGCCGGTGAGTTCGATCGTTACCGTCACGCGCCAGCGCGTGTCAGCGCGGCCGCCGCTCACCATAGCGGCTTGCTCAGATTCTCCGTGAACGAAGAAAACATGATGTTGAAGCTGATACTGATTCTCTCTTGATCACTCCCGTTCGGGTCGACGGAGTGCTGCAGGTAGGCCGGAAACACGAGCATCGTTCCGTCCTTCACTCTAACGACCACCTGATCGGTATTCTCGGCTGTGAGCTCGACGACCGGTGGCCGAATGATCCCGCTCTGATTGCGCGGGTCATGGAACTTGATGGTGTCCGCACCCGGATGGGTTCGGAGATAATATACCCCGCTCAGGAAGTTATTGGGGTGCTGGTGCATCTTGTGTGCCGCGCCTCTCGCCAAGACTGTCGCCCAGCAGGCGGTGACCTCGTAGGCGTCGTAACCGATTCTGAGGAATCGCAGAATTCCCGGCACGATGCGGTGCACGCAGGAAACAAGATCCCGGAAGTCATCAAGCTCATGTAGTGACTGGACCGACTGCCACCCCAGGCCCGGCGCAAGCGGCGGCAGGTCCCGCCTCAGGTGTGTAAGCGCTGCGAGCACCCGAGAGCCGATGGCTTCGCGCAACTGCGCCTCGAGTTCGATCTTCCACACGAGCGTAGGGAACATCGGAATTACATCCGATGCCTCGCTCCACTGGGCGCTCTGATTGCCCATTTGCGCCTCGTGCTAAACCTTCAGCGGATTGTTGTACGCTCTTCGCGCGATGCTGACCAATCTGTAACGGGACCACAGACACCACGCGACCCACATAGCGGCCCGCATCTGGCGGATTGATACGTCGTAGCTCACCACTCCCAGCGCCACCGACGTCCGGTGACGTCCAATGACCCGGCCAAAATATAGCCTGCCGAAATAAAACGAAGAGAAAGCCGCTGAAAACCAGGCTAGGCACCCGCGTGACAATGACATCTAATTCGCCACCTGACTTGGGTTCGTGTTGCGAGCGTCCATTCATCGACTCTTGCGCCGCAGCCCATCCATCAGAAGATCGATGAGTCGCCGCGCGCTCGCTTCCCATCCCACATCGGGATTCCCATGACTCACTCCGACCATCGCACGCAGCAAGTCAGATGGACTGATATCCTTTCGCACATCACCGCTGGCGACGGCGCGCTTCACGAGCGTGGAGATCGCACGTGTGATCAGTTCAGCAGAGGTTGCATAAAGCGCGGATGTGCGGCCCGCCGCAGCTCCTCGCGATGGCGCGATTAAGCGCTTGGTGGCGATATAGTCGACGAACAGGCGCATCCACTTATGCAACGCCTCGGCCGCCGGCACGACGTATTTGGCTTCTACGTTGTACCAGTCGGCAAGTACTCGCACGACCTTCACGTGAGACGTCGTCCCGCGGTGCATCGGCGCCGAATTTGCGAGTAACGCTCGGTTGCTTATCGTGGTTTTGTTTGCATCAACAACGAATGTTTGTAAAATGCTACAACTAGCCGCGGAGTCCGCTATGCCCACCTCATTCGTTCTTAACGGTAAAGCCACCACCTTAGACGCCGACCCTAATATGCCCCTGTTGTGGGCCATCCGCGAAGTGGCCGGGCTGCCTGGAACCAAGTTTGGTTGCGGCATCGCGCTGTGCGGCGCGTGCAGCGTCCACTTGGATGGCCGGTCGATACGCTCCTGCGTCACGCCACTGGCGAGCGTTGCCGGGCGAGAGGTGAGGACCATCGAGGGGTTGCAGAGCCACGCCGCCAAGGCGGTGCAGGCGGCTTGGATCGCGCTTCAAGTACCGCAATGCGGCTACTGTCAGTCGGGCCAGATAATGTCCGCGGCGGCGCTGCTTGAAAAAAATGCATCGCCGACGGATGCGGACATTGATGGTGCGATGAGCGGCAACATCTGCCGGTGTGCCACCTATTCTCGGATTCGTGCGGGAATCCACGCCGCGGCCCGATCCATCAAGGCACACGTATGAGCGCTGACACGGCCGTTCCTCGCCGTCGCACTCGCCGGGCGTTCCTCAAAGAGGCCGGCACAGTGACGGCGGTCGCACTGACGATTGGATTTGAGTGGGCGGGTACCTCGCGGCGCGCGTCCGCGCTCGCCGCCGCTCGCACGCGGTCCACGTTTACTCCCAATGCCTTCGTGCGAATCGGTGCTGACGATAGCGTGACGGTGATCGCCAAGCATCTGGAAATGGGCCAGGGCGCCTACACCGGCATCGCCACGATCGTCGCGGACGAACTCGACGCCGATTGGACGCAGATACGTGTCGAAAGCGCACCTGCCGATGCAAAGCGCTATGCCAATCTTGCGTTCGGGACCATGCAAGGCACCGGCGGCAGCTCGGCGATGGCCAATTCGTGGACGCAGCTGCGCGAGGCCGGCGCAAAAGCCCGCGCCATGCTGCTTGCCGCGGCGGCCAAGGATTGGAAGATTCCTGCGACTGAGCTTACCGTCGAGAAGGGCGTTGTTTACCATGCCGGTAGCGGGCGCCAAGCGACCTTCGGATCCCTCGTGGCGACGGCTGTCTCGTTGCCCGTGCCCGACACGGTGACACTCAAAGACCCGAAAGATTTCAAGCTGATCGGTCATCAAGCCCCGCGCGTCGATGTGCCGGCCAAGGTCGACGGAACTGCGCAGTTCACCTTAGATGTTGTGCTGCCCGGCATGCTGGTGGCGCTCCTGAAGCGTGCGCCGCAATTCGGCGCCACGGTCAAGACTTTCGATGCGAGTGCAGCGGCTCGTGTGAAGGGCGTGGTCAAGGTGGTGCAAGTGCCACGCGGCGTCGCGGTGATCGCGCAAAGTTTTTGGGCCGCCAAGCAAGCACGTGACGCGCTGATCGTCGAGTGGGACGACAACAACGCCGAGAAACGCAGTTCGGCGGCGTTGATGGAGGAGTATCGCCGGCTCGCCTATCAACCGGCCCGTTCAGCTCGCAAGGATGGCGACGCCGTTGCGGCAATCCGCGATGCGACCCATCGCATGTCGGCGAGTTACGAGTTTCCGTTTCTCGCGCACGCGCCGATGGAACCGCTCGATGCGGTGGTCAAGCTCACCTCTAACAGCTGCGAAATTTGGGCTGGCGATCAATTCCAGACGGTCGACCAGGCGAATGCGGCAAAAACCGCGGGGCTCGACCCGCAGCAAGTGAGCATCCACACCCTCTTTGCCGGCGGCAGTTTCGGCAGGCGAGCCAACCCATACTCGGATTACATCGTCGAGGCGGTCTCGATCGCCAAAGCGTACGGCGCCGACGGCACGCCCATCAAACTTCAGTGGACCCGCGAAGACGACATTCATGGGGGCCTGTACCGGCCAATGTACTATCACAAGCTGGAAGCGGGCTTAAACGACAAGAAGGAGCTCACCGGCTGGCGGCACGTCATTGTCGGTCAATCCATCATGTCGGGCACTCTTATGGAGTTCATGGTGAAGGACGGGATTGATCCAACTTCGGTCGAAGGAGCGGCGAACATCGCGTATGTCATTCCGAACGTTTCCGTTGAACTAGCGACCACCAAAACGGGGGTACCGATCCTCTGGTGGCGTGTCGTCGGGAGCTCGCACACGACATTCGCCGTCGAAGCATTCATCGATGAAGTGGCGCACGCCGCAGGTCAAGATGGATTCACGTTTCGCCGCAAGCTGCTCGAGCACCATCCGCGCATGAAAGGCGTCCTCGAGCTCGCCGCCGAGAAGGCTGGCTGGAGCGGTGCACCGCTGCCCAAGGGCAAAGGACGCGGCATCGCGGTGGCCGAAGCGTTTAAGACCTTCGTCGCACAAGTGGCCGAGGTCAGCGTCGACGATAAGGGTTACGTTTCCGTGGATCGTGTGGTGTGCGCGGTCGACTGCGGCATACCCATCAATCCCGACGTCATTGCGGCACAAATGGAGGGTGGCATCGGATTCGGTCTCGGGGCCGTGCTGTATGGTGCGATCACGCTCAAGGAAGGCCGTGTGGAGCAGGACAACTTCAACAGTTATCGAGTGCTGCGAATGAACGAGATGCCGAAGGTTGAAGTGCACATCGTGCCATCGATGGAGGCTCCCACCGGTGTGGGCGAGCCGGGGGTGGCTCCAGTAGGACCGGCCGTTGCCAATGCCATCTTCGCAGCGACCGGCAAACGCGTTTATGTATTGCCGTTTCCGAAACCAGGCACTGCATAAGTGTAAACAGGCGCCGCGATTGGACGCCGACCGGCGCCGCAACTTATTGATCGAATTGGCGCAGCGGCCTGAAATTCTGGTCAACATTGGATGCCGGTTTACAGCCTTAGGCGCAAAGCAGGGCGTGTTCACTAACCGCATAGGCCTTGTAGGCCTCCGGAAAAACGACTATGAAGATCGTTGATGAGAGGCTGCGGTCTGACCGGCGAGAGTCCAAAGAAGGGCACCGGCCGCACCCGATGTTTTTTGAAAGCTTTGACGGATAGCGATCGAACTGGGGCCGTCCAATACCTCGCCGGCAACCTCGTCTCCTCTGACGGCGGGCAAGTCATGCATGAAGACACTTCCCTTAGGTTTCTTGAACCTTTCAAATAGTGCGGCATCTACGCGAAAGGGCGCGAATATCGCGCGCCAGTTCTCTTCCGTATGCGGTACTCCCATCGTTTGCCATCGGGTCGTATATACAATATCCACGGGGTCCGGGTTCTTCGGCACTTCGTTGGCGAAGCTAATGAATGCACCCGATCCAGCGGCAAAATGCGTCGCGATTGACGCTGTTCGCTCGTCCAGTTCATAGCCCGGGGGACAATAGAAATTGCATCGGAACCCTCGCACACGGCTGAACAGGAGCGCAATGGCCGCGGCGGTATTGTTGCCCTCCCCCAGGTACGCCAGGCTCAACCCCTCCGTCCGCCCGAATGCTTCATGAATGGCGGCATAGTCCGACAGCGCTTGCGTGGGATGCTCGCAACGACTCATGGCATTGATGGTCGCCGGCAATCCCTGCGCGATCTCTTGCATCTCATCGATGAGGCCATTGGTCCTAACCACCAAGGCGTCCACGTACTGGGCGAGCACGCGGCCGGTGTCAGCCCAGGATTCCCCGGTATTGGTCTGAAGTGCGCCTGCATCGAGAAAGATGGTATTGGCGCCCAATCCCGTGGCTGCATTCCAGAAGGAAAGGCGCGTACGCGTCGAGGACTTTGCAAATAATAGCCCCACACGTCGATTGCGAAGCCTCTCGGTAAAGGATCCAGGACGCGTCGCGTAATCGACGGTCAACGCTAACAGTTCGGCGAAGGCCTCATTATCGAGGCTGGCGATCGAGAGCAACGCTCTAGCGGGCTTCGCCCGTTGCCCGATAAAGCGTGGTGATACCGAAGGAAGTGAACTCATACGCGATCCGCCCGAAGAACGAAGCTCATCGGTGGTCGAATCGCAAAGGCCTCCACTTCCCGGTAGCCAATGGAATTGTCGTGGTCGAATTCTGCAAACTGTCGAATCGCAAATCCCGCATCAAGGATGGACTGCATGATTGTCGACAACGAGTGGTGATACCAGTAGACGATCTCCTCGCCGTACTTTTTTTGGCCGTAGTAATCCAAACCGGAACCCCAGGCCACGGGCACATCCATGAAGTAGGGATAATGCAGGATTATCGGCTCGCCCTCGAATCGGTCGCGGTCCGGCTTGAACATTTCCAGAAACGGGTGCGTTTCGTAAAGAATCAGGGTACCGCCGGAACGCAGGACGCGATGCGCCGTTTCAAAATACCGGCGCAGATCCGGCATCCAGCACAGTGCCCCCGCCGTCAAGAAGAGAATATCCGCCGCAGCATGGTATGCGGCAGGCATTTCATAGATATCCGTCTCCACGAACCGTGCTGCCACGCCCGCGGCTTCAGCGAGGGTGCGCGCCTGTTCGACGAAAGCAGAAGAAAAATCAAAGCCAATGCCAGCCTGAGCGCCGAGTTGAATTGCGGAGATTAGCTCGCGCCCATTGTTGCAGTTGAACTGCGCAAGCGTACTTCCCTTCAAGGGCAGCGCCATCAAGCAATCCCGGAATACGGGATCAATATAGAAGCCGGGCTTGGTGCGAAGATTCGTCCCCGTATGTGTGAAATTCTGCGCCGCGTGCCTCGAGGCGACTTCGTTCCACGCTTTCCTGTTTTGCTCTACCGTCACTTGTGCCGATGTCATCTCTCGTTCCTCCTTTGAACTCTTGTTCGATCAACGCCCCGGCGCCGTATCCGGGATCAGTGTTGATGCTGTATGTCGCGCCACCTCCTCCGCCCAGAATTGAGCTAACGGGAAGGCTGCGGCGCTCTTTCGGCACCGCGATATATAGAGACGGGTGTAGAGATAGTTGGTAGCGATCTCCGGGGCCGGATTGATGCCCTTCCGCCGATTGAAGGCAATGGTCGCGTCTCGTTCGGTATCCGAGCTGAACCTACGGTGCGGAAACAGTACGGGAGCCGTCTCCGTCGCGAATCCCAGCGCCTCCAAGACTCGAATCGTCGGCGAATAATCAATGGGTCTTAGTACAAAGTCGCATACCCAGAGCGATTCTCGGTCCGCCGCGGCGAGGACCAGCTTTTGTGTGGTCACTTCCGAGATATAGCCGTACACACCGCTGGAAAGTATGAAGCTCGCACGGCCAAGCGGCTCATGAGCTTCCGCCGGAATCTCCTCCACCTCGAGGTTCACGCAAAACGAGTAGTCCTGAAGACTCCCTCGTTCACAAAATCGTATAGCATTGATGCTGGGATCCAATCCAATGACCTTGATCCCCTTGACGGGATCACCTTGCCGTCGAAGAGCCTGGTACAGGTTCTCCTCATGAGTTGCAAAATCCAGAACCGTTTCGGATAACCTCGTGTACGGACAACCGTACTTCAGCATCAGTGCGTTGATGCCGTAGGAGCAGCCTATATCGACGAGCGTCGTCGCGTCGGCACCGTCCACCCGTCGCGCAAAGCGAATTAGCGCCGCTAGAAAATGTTCTATGTGATACGGCACTTTGTAATCGAGGTTCCGATACACCGCGAACAGGTTTCGCGGCGATGGCGCATTGTATTCCTCGGTGAAATCATGCTTTACCCCGATGAAGTCGGAGCGAGCAGTTGCCTCAAGAATGGCCGCTGACATGACAGGTCTCCTCGTTTGTATCGCACGCACTTGAGATCGAGGCGATCACCATCGACGCTGGTTGCCAAGAAAGTTCGGTACAGTCAACGCATCACCGGTGTGCATGGCCGCTTCCAGGCACATTTGACCCACTGCAAGATCGAGAACTCCCAAGCCAAAGGGAGAAAAAATGATGGCGCGATCCTTCGATGGTTGCGCTTCACCCGTAAGCACGTGAGCCAGCGTTCCGTGCACAAAATCGCGGTCGCCGCGGCGCAACGCCGCCAAGTGCAACGAGGTCGCCGCCGTGAAGCAGTGATCCGCGTCGTCGACAATATTGGTCGCCGACAACATGATTTCCGGGGATAAGTCGCGCAAGGACAGATGAAGGACGATGCAGCCGGCACGGAAAGGATTGTGCGGTCCCACATGCGGTTCGACCGCCGTTGTCGCGAACACGACAAGATCCGCAGAACTAAGTGCCGAGTGCGGATCCCGAACCGGCTCCGTCATGAGCGCATGCGCCTTATCAGCGTGCTCGATAAAGGCGTCCCGGGACACCGGATCAATGTCATGCACGTACAAGCGATCGAATTGCCATCCATCAAACACCATGAATTTAAGGACCGAGCGGGCGATAAGTCCGGCTCCGACGAAGATCGCCCTACGGGAGACTTTATCGCCGTCGCAAAGTGCAGCTGCGGCCACGGCCGCCGAGGCGGCGGTCCGTGCGGCGCTTATGCGCGATCCTTCTAGACAAGCGTATGGGTATCCCGTCTTGTAGTCGTTCAAGATCAAAACAGCGGAAGCGCGCTGCCGGCCATGCTCTGTATTTTCCGGATAGCTCGAGATCCATTTAATTCCGGCAAAGGGCTCAGGACCGCGGATAGCAGCCGGCAATGCGATGATTCGGTCACGGGGGGATTCAGGAAAGCGCAGGAATTGACTTGCCGGATTGATGGTATGACCGCGATGGTGCTCCAAGTAGGTTTGGGTCACGGCACCCATGATGTCCGCGTGGCGACTTTGCAGAATCGCTTCGACGACAGCGCCCGGAACGACCATGAGATTGCCTGGGCTCGGCCTCATGAGGTTTCCATCATGTTCGTCATCCCCACTTCCTCCTGCGCAGATACCATAGTCGCGTAGCGCTCGGACTCCTGGGGCAGATGACCGTAATTACTCAGCACCCACTGATCGTCATAGATCATGTCGATGTAGCGATCGCCGAGATCCGGGGAAATGGCGATAACGGTTGAGCCCAGCGGGATTTGCGGTGCATGGCGTCTCACGGCTGCAAGCACCGATCCGGTTGATCCTCCCACGAGAAGCCCATGGTTTGCGGCGAGCGTGCGACATGTGTGAATGGCATCGCGCTCATCGATCAGCATGAGTGAGTCGATACCGGCGGGATTGAAGAGCGATGGTCGCTGGCTCGCGCCAATGCCCGGAATCCGCCGCGGACCCGCCCCGCACCCAAACGTCACAGAGCCCACCGCATCGACGGCTACGATTCTTGTCGACGGGGAATCTTGACGAAAGCGGCGGACACAACCCATCAGCGTTCCGGTGGTGCCGGCGCCAACGAACAGAAAGTCCACACGAGTAAATTCACGCAGAATTGCTGCCGCCGTCCGCTCATAGTGTGCATCGCTATTGGCCGTGTTGGCGTATTGATTGGTCCAAATGAGCGTAGGGTCTTCGCGAAGCCGCTCTGCAATGTATTTCAGTCGCTCACCCAGATATCCGCCCCGTGCATCCCGCTGCTTCACCACGACCACCTGAACACCCAAGCGGTGCATGATGGCAAGATGGCTGCTCGATGCGTTGGGATCCGTGACGCAGGTGAAACGATAGCCTCTCACGGCACATACCATGCCGAGCGCAACGCCGAGATTGCCGGAGGATGATTCAACGACGTGACCGCCGCGTTTCAAACCCATTCTGCGCTCTGCGTCCGCGATGAGACCCAGGGCGGTTTTCAGCTTGATTGACCCTGCGGCGTTGAAGCCTTCGATTTTCAGCGCGACTTGCGACCCGACTACAAACCCGGGAAGCTCGACGAAGACATCATCAAGGACCAGGGCGTCTGCTGTGCGGGCTAACATGCTTGCTACTTTCAGCGCCGGCCGCTCTTGCTGGTTCCGTAACCGCGACCTGAAATCCCGACGCTCGCGGCGATCGCCGCGAATACCGCGGCGATGACGAGCGGCAGCCCTGTGGCTCCGAGGATATTCATGGCGCCGCCCATCAAGGGGGCTCCTATGATTCCGCCGATGCCCCACATGGCACCGAACGCTGCGCTTCCGGCGACCAGTAATCCGCCCGAGTAGCATTCGCCAAGCCGCACGAGACTCAGCGTATAAATGCCGTAATAAGCGCCGCCCCAAACAAAGATCAAAACCCAAAACAGCCCAGGAATCTGAACGCCCCAGGGCAGCAATGCCGCCGCGAGTGCAGCCGCCGCAGCACACATCGCCGTGGCGACGGGTCGAGCAAGGCGATCAGCCAATGAACCGATAGGATATTGCAGCACGATACTGCCGGCGATCATCACAACGAGTGTGAGGCTCGATTCCGTTAGGCTCATCCGTTGGCGCAGCGCATAGATAGGCAGGAGCGACATGGCGCCTTGCTCGGTGAGCGCAACCGCCATGACACACAGAAGTAAGAGGGGCGCTGAGCGGGCGAAGGCCCGCAGCGACACGCCGCGCCCGTAGGGTGAAGGCGGTAGCTGGTGTCGGACCAAAAAGAGCGGCAGAGATGCCACCAGCGGACAAGCTGCACCGGCAATGAATGCGCTCCTTCCAAAGGGCCCCAACACGGCCAAAGCGGCGGGGCCAGCGGCAAAGCCTATCGACAGAAGGGCCGAATAAAATCCAAGAATGCGGCCTCGCGACGCTTCCGAGGCGAGTTGATTGACCCAGGTATCCGTGGCCACAAATATGGTTGCGAGAAAAACTCCGATGGCGAATCGCAGGGGAAACCACAGCAGAAGCGGCGTATTTGCGCCGATGGCCAAGAGCGCCAGCATCGCGCCCAGAAGGCTCGTCATCGTGAGTGCGTAGCTGCCGACTCGGGGAATGAGCGACGGCACGGCCGCGGCCGCCACAATCATTCCTGCAGGCGTCATCGCCGCATTGACGCCGATAAACCAGGTGGAAACAGCCATGTGATCGAGACGCAGAGCGAGCAAGGGGTAGGTCAGGCCCTGCGTCGTCGTAAAGATCGTAGCACTCGCTGCGACGGCGAGGAGCGGGGTCCATGCAACACGTTGGTCGATGGTGAGTGCGGACCGCGTCATGGCAGATCGGTTGCTCCAGTCCTTTTTTGTACCGAGGAACGATGTGTCTTTCCGTTGTTGAGAACCAACTTCGCTGACACTTCGACGTCATCCTCGGCACCGTTCATGGGAATGCAGACTACAAATGGATCTGATCGAGGGCTATCGGCATCTTCTGCGGGTGCGTCGCGACCGATGGACTAATTGGGCATAGCGCGCGTACTCAAAGGAGCAAGAAAGCGCAGCAACGGCGGCAATCGATCCGCAGGTCTCGAGCCTTTGAAGCGTTCCATCAAACTCTGCGGCAAATTCGTGATCGCCACGGGCGGCATGAAACGTTTGCGCACCGATTGCCAGAACGGCGTGCGGGGGAAATCCTCCCACCACCACCTCCGCCAACGCTTCAGCGTGCGCACCGAGATGTCGAGCAATTCGCACAGCTCTCGACCCTGCGAATGGCCCGGTGGCGAGAACAGCATGAGCACCACCGCCACATACACCCGACGACCCAGAAACCTAACGGACGGCGAAGTCGAGCGGGCCTTGCACCGAGCACACGTGAAGCTGAAGCGCCACGAATACTCTTCCACCACAGAGGCGGGGCAGCCGCGAGGTTTACGGGGATACCGGGCGGTGTGCAGCGCGGAACCGCAATGCGGGCAAGCCGCGCGCCGCGTCTCGGCCGCAAGCTCTTCATCGATGCGCAGTAGAAATCGAAAAAAAGCGGGATCTTCGAGTACGGCGTGGCACACGTTGGTTATCTCCTCTGGTGGCAAGCAAGAGACTCCCCGTAGAGGTTCCGATAATCAAGGTCGCTAGTCGGGAGCTGTCATACATGTCGCACACGGCCGCAATCTCTGGCCGGGCTTCGGCGGATTGTCAGACTTCAATCACCTCGTGCGTGCGCTCGAGGTGAAGGGCAACTACACGCGCCCTAACGATTGCTGATGCCTGTGATGTATCGTCGACCATCTCATGTCGCGGATCTGCTACCGCGCCTGGAGTGATCTCAAATCTATGCTGCGATGCGCCATAAGGACGGCGCTCATGGCAGATCATGTACGGCGAGGCTGATTCGTGCTATAGACAGGAAACCGACAAACAGGACCTAGGTGGTTTATTATTCCCGTCCTACTGACTGGAAAGTCAACTCGCCTGACAAGTAGCGTGGCGGGTGCATCACGGGCTTGGGACGTTGAAAGGTTTCATGTCACCGCACAACAGTGAGCCTAACGGTCTTCTCGGCCTCGAGGGCACATTTTACGGCATCGTTGGTATCGGGGGAGCGTTGTGCCTCGAATTCGTGAACACCCATGAGTGGCGAGGTACTGCGAAGAGCATCGATCGGTTCGGCTCGGCACAGGATGTCCTTTATTGGGCCCACTGCGTCGGGCTGATCGATTCGCTCCGCCTCAATCGGCTTCGCGACATGATCGATGAGGACCCGGAGCGGGCCACGGCATTCCTTGGGCACGCAAGGTCATTCCGGGAGGCGATATTTTCAGCGTGCGTCGAGGCGACTCGCGGCGGCCCGATCAGCGCCTCATCCCTCGGACCGGTCAACCTTCATCTGTCGAGCTTGCTGAGCCGCATTGAAATTTCAGCAAGCGATGATCCCAGGCGGCTGAGTTTGCGGATCGTGCCGGCGGATCTCGGTCTGACGTCAATACTCATCGAGGTAGCCTGGTCGTTTCTCGACCTGATCCGCAGTGACGAGCGCCGCTTCGTCAAACAATGCGCCTGGCCACACTGTCAGTGGATGTTCGTCGATCGCACCAAGAACAAACGTCGCCGCTGGTGCGCCATGTCGGCGTGCGGCGGGCGTGCGAAGGCGGCATCCTTTAAAGCACGGCGTCGCACGATCGGTTCATCCCGAGGCCGATAAAGTAACCATCGTATTGACATTAGCCGGTTTCGCGGCTATTTATCATTTAGCCATCGCGACCAGACGTAGCGACTCGTGCGCGAGGTCTGAAGCCATCGAATGCGCGAGCCGCATGGAACGAAGGGGCTCCTATTCAAACGAGTGCCGCCTCGAACGCGCGGATCGATGTAGCCAATGGAGTAGCTATGTACAAGGTCGTCAAGGTAAGTCCATTTCGCTGCCGTGTGTGGGAGCAGAATAGTCGTATGGAGGAATTCGTTACCGATGCCTCATGCAAAGAAGAGATTGAAAGCATCCAAGCCTATGGGCAGGTAGTACCCGCGATCGGTCGGCGCATACGCGATGACTCGATGCACGATATCGAAATTATATGCGGGGCGCGTCGACTGTTTGCCACACGACAGCTGAATATCGATTTAGCAGTTCAAGTTCGTGAGTTGAGCGATCGAGAGGCCATCGTCGTTATTGACATCGAGAATCGCCAGAGACGGGACTTAAGCGCCTATGAGAGAGGGCGAAGCTACGCTCGATATCTGGCGTCGGGGCATTTTGAATCGCAGGATGATCTCGCGCGTGCGCTGAAAACATCGGCCTCTCAGGTATCGAGGCTCTTGAAAGTTGCAAAGTTACCGAGCGTCGTCGTTGACGCATTTCCGAATCCGACGGCGATTTGCGAAATGTGGGCACTAGATCTCTACGCCGAATGCGAAAACCCTAATACCCGACCGCGAGTCCTTGCCCGCGCCCGGGCGCTGAGATCGCAAACAACTCGCCCATGTGCTCGAGAGGTATTCGATGAACTCATGCGCGAACGTGCCGCAAAAGTCGTGCACCAACGGCAGAGAAACGAAGTCGTCACGGGATGCGAGGGACAGCCGGTCTTCAGGATCAAATACCAGGATGCAACCATTGCCGTCTTGATAGACAAACAAAACATATCGCCCACCTCGTTACTGCGCATCAAAGAGGCGCTGTTGGAAATATTGCAGGATGCAAGCGCGCAACTGACTGTGAATATTGAGAATTCCGCTGCGATTAGACACAACAACCAGGTTGAGGAAGCGCTCAGTTAATTATTCTCAGAGAGGCTGGAGAACGTGACCTTTTACAGATCGTCAGGAGCGCGGTAGGTTTTTCCGAGGGCCACTTTGCATCAGTCAAATTCACAGCCGAGCAGTCAAGCGGCTGCGAGCGATCGTTCAGAGTTGGATGCAGATGAACGGCCCCGTTGCGTGACTCGCAACGTGCCGAAGTGCGTGATAGGCGTCTTGTTTGTGAGCCCCCTCCTCTTTGTATCAGAACTTCGCGGTCCGTGCAGCGCGCTCGCGGGACACTTCGCCTCGAATGGGGAGCGCGCGCAGCACAGGGAGGGGTGACGTCCATGAAAACAATGAAGCTTCGCACACTTCAGCAGCCCTCTCGGGTTGAGGCGCTACTTGAGTCACTTGTAAAGAGCCAAAATTGGGTGCCTGCCGACGCTCCTCGAGTGACCGACCGCAGTGAGCTCTCTTCAGTGTTGCAAAAGCTTGTCGCCAAAACCGTAAAGGCTGGAGGCGCCTGGCGCGCATGGACGAGCTATGACGGCATCCGATTCTACGTCAGCGAGATGTCCTTGGAGTTGTCCCGCGAGCGCGGCTCCCCAGCGCTCACGGTGAGTTATTACAATGATCAAGGAAAACTGCAGCAATACAGTCATTGGGTCGAGCTGGCGGACGGTGCGTGGCAACGATGTACCTTTTGAGGGTTCTGGTGCATCTAGGGATTTTTGGCGGGAGAAGGGTCGCTGGCGGACAGAAGACCAACAGGCCGCGAAGCACAAAGGCCTTGTTTCAGGCCTTTCCGTCACTGACGAGAGTTACCGGACACGCGTCTGCGGCCGACGAAGGGCTGTTGTCCGCAGAAGCACCAGAACCGTCTTAACTCAAACGCATCTGTAATCGAAAATAAAGGGGACCTTGACTTTCCTCAAGCCCTTGCGAAGGAATCGTAGTGATGAAGAAGACACCCTCGCTGAACAACCCCCGATATTTCGACGTTGCCGGAACCCGAAGCAGGTTCTCCCGCATGGCGTGGGTCCTGATCTCGATCACGTTATACGCGCCGTCCCATGCGGTGAATCTCGCCGAGCTGCTAAAACCCCCACCGGATGCCAGCGTGCAGGCCTCTCGCGAGCGGGTGACTGCGCTGATTAAGGAGCGCTACCCCCAGTTGCTGTTAGGCCACCTCTCAGGCACACCGGTGCTCACCGTGCTGCTCAACGCGGATGGCACGATCGCACGCTCGGATCTTGAGATCTCTCAACAGAGCGCAGGGACCCTGACCGTGACGGAATTGCAGTTTGCGCGCTTCGGACTACGTTCAGGCGAGCTGCAATCCGTCGGCGTCGAACGCGAACAACTGCCGCACGGTGCGGTCCTCATCGTTTTCGGGACCCGCTCCTCGGTAGAGCTGGACCGCGCCCTCGTCGAGCGCTACTTCCCGAAGGTGATGACCGAGCGCGTGCCGGCGGGCGAGGAGCTCTGGATCCTCTTCGACCACTCCGGACACGTCCTTAAGTTCGCTGAGGAAATCCTTCCGTCGGCGGACCTGAAAGATACGCTCGAGCAGCGCTATCGCGGCATCCACATTTCCGCAATCACCAAATCTCCCATCATCGCGCGCGACGGACGCCAAATCGAAGATACCGTGCATGTGCCGCTCCATCTGGATTGTGCATGGCTCACGGCGAACTCTCCCTCACTACCCGCACCCTGAAGATGGTATGGTATAGAGCATGCGGGTTTTCGTGTCTCGGACGAGGAAGTGACTCCCAAGGGGTACTTGCACGCCGGGGGACATACGACGGTGATCCAGCGCGTGCTGGAGCGTCGCGCGGAGAAGCGCACGACGACGGAAGAGGGCACGACGGCGACGGTGGCCGTCATGGTGCGCGTGATGCCGCCTCCGAAGGCGTTGCTGGTCTTCCAGAATGCAGGGTGCGTCCACCAATTCGAGCGCCTCATCGCGCCCGGCGTGCTCGACTGTGAGGCGATTGCTGACGAACCGGAGGCGTTAAGGCGCCTCGAGGGGGAGTTCCGCCCAGTCATCGTCACAGACAGTCTGCAATTCGTCCGACGGCTCAGATTGCGTCGCGAAGCGCGGACTCCGTTTGTCGTATATGTGTCAGAGTTGGATGAACCCGAAGAGCGTCAGGCGGGGCTAGCGGCGGGGGCAGATGAGTGCGTCGGAAGGGGTGCAGGGGAGCGAGAATTCGCGGCACGGATCGCGGTAGCCAAGCACGTCGCGGAACTGGAATCCCTCCTGCGAATTACGCTCGAGGAGAATCGCAAGCTTTCGACGACGGATGATCTGACCCGAGTCGCCAGCCGTCGCTTCTTTGGCAAGCACTTTCCTCGGGAGGTGGAGCGGGCCGCGCGCTACACACGTCCCCTGTCCCTCATCCTTTGTGACATTGACCAGTTCAAGGCGATCAACGACACGTCCGGTCACGCCGGAGGTGATGATATCCTAAAACATTTTGGCGGCCGCCTTCAGAAGCTATTGCGCCGGAAGATGGATTGGGTCGCGCGCATCGGCGGCGAAGAATTTGCGATTGTGCTTCCGGAGATCGGTTATGAGGGGGCCTGTGAGGTGGCCCGGAAGATCCGGGCGTTCGTGGCTCATGCGCCCTTTGACGCTCAGGGAAAACTTATCAAGGTGACGGCGAGTTTTGGAGTCTGTGGCCTCGATGTTGTACCCGCCGATGATCCCAAGATTCCCGATCGGATGCTCAAGGCGGCGGACGTCGCGCTTTACCGCAGCAAACACAACGGGCGCAATCGCGTGACCGCCACGCGAGGCATGACTGAAGAAACCGCGGCGGGGTGAAGCTTCGCCATCTTTCCGGGCGCCTCAGCTAACTATGTCACCGCGTTCGTTCTCGGCCCAGAACTGAACCGCCCTGCCGTCTGCGTGACGGCTCGTGTGCTTACCACGTTCTATTCAAAAACTCCGACACAATTCACGCCGCCGCTCGTTCGTAGTAGCTCAGCATTCCACCGAGGCGGATCCGACGGCCGATGAGCTCGGACTTTGACCGGAGATCGCGGGGCGGTACGATCAATTGGTTGCCGAGGCCTTGATGGTTGCGTTCACGATGATAATGCTCCATGTAGCCCCAACCGTTGGTTGGTTCGTCCCTATTTCAGGTGATCCTCGGGTCTCGCCGCCGGAATTTAGCCGCTTGCTGTCGTACCGCCCGCCGCGCGGCGCCGCTGGAGCGCGCGAGGCGCTTCAGGACAATGCGAGCAAGTTCCGCTGGTGCCATCGCCAGCAGCAAATCAAGGTCGGACACGTCCCGTTCGAGCGTCATAATGCCGACGCTCAATTTACTTCCAGGATCGGAGGAAAGGACCGCCACGCTAGGAGGAATGGATTGTGGACAGGCGCTGCATTTGGACGTCGACCGGCGTCCAACATATTGATTGAGTTGGTTTGCAGTCTGAAGTGCCGGTCAATATAGGACGCCTGTTCCTGTTCACAATTGCGACCGAGAAGCAACGGAATCGTTAGGTGTGCAGCAACGGCGGCATGATGAGATACCTCGTCTTCTTCGCCATGACTATGTTATATTACTAGTTATCATTGCGGTCAAGGAGTGACGTCATATGGCTAGCAAGCGTAGCGCCGCTCACGAAAGCGTGCGGATATATCGGGCGAAGATGAAGCAACAGGGGTTTCGGCAAATCAGTATTTGGGTTCCGGACACCAAGTCAGCGAAGTTTCGTAAGGAATGCAGGCGTCAATCGCGATTGGCAAGTGCTGCCGATCAATCGGCGCAATTGGACGATTTGCTCAACGTTGCCGCGGGTTCGGTGGAAGGCTGGACTTGAAGCGCGGCGACATTGTGACGATAGCGGCGCCCGGGGACTACGGAAAACCTCGGCCGGCGCTGATCATACAGGCGGACGTCTTCAACGATATTCACAGTAGCATTACAGTCGTGCCGCTGACCAGTACGATTATCGATGCGCCGCTGTTTCGCATCACTCTTGATCCGAGCCGGCAAAATGGCCTCAATCGAGTGTCACAAATCATGGTCGATAAGGTACTGACGCTGCCACGGGAAAAGATTGGCAAGCGGGTTGGGCATCTGAGCAATACCCTCATGATTCGCGTCGGACGTGCCCTGTCCGTTTGGTTGGGGATGTCGTAGGTACGAGGCATGCCGCCTAGCAATGCTCGCGGTGATATGCCGTTCCCGTGGTCAATCCCCGTCCTTCTCCGGACTTGGGTACGTACGTAGGACACTTCCTTTCCGGAGAGATCCACTGCTGTTCGGATACATCCACCTCCAGACGGTGACACTTTTGGGGGCATTTACTATTGAGCGTAGCCGAAAAGTATTGACAAACAATGGCTTACAGGTCGAATTCGGTGGGTACACGGCCCACCAAATTCACTAAGCCGCGATATATTTTCCTGCCGTGCTATTGAACTGAAGTTGTGCTATTGAATTTGGTCCAATCAGAATCTACCGTGCCCTTGGTTGACGCAGTTGCGCGATACGCTGCAAACAGGTCATTCACACTTCATCCTTTAGACGTAAATCGACGGGTTAACGAGTAGCGTTCAGCGCGTGCGCAAAGAAATCCAATCATTGGATGCCTGAGATGACGCTGCCAAAGGATGACGCCACAGGGGAGTGGCCACCAATTCTCCGTTGCAAGAACCATCAGGCGCCGTCGGTCTTCACGCCGGACGCCTTGCTCAGAGAGGCACGGCGGCAGAAGGGTATCGGTGCCGGCACCGTCCCCGAAATCTGCATCCTTGATCCCGACGGTGATATTGTGCGCCACCTGATCGCCACGAATCGTGCTTGCCGCCTCACATCGTGGGCCTGCTATCACACCAACCTCCACGCCTTCGAGCGTGAGGGCGTGAAGTACGGAATCGTTGGTTGCGCTGTCGGCGCCGCGTTCGCGGTCCTGATCGCCGAGGAGCTATTTGCCTCCGGCTGCGAGCTTCTCATCGGCATCACTTCGGCCGGCCAGATTGCTCCAGTGCAGGCGCCACCGTATTTCATCATCCTCGATCGGGCGCTGCGCGATGAGGGAACGAGCTATCACTATCTGCCGCCCGCCGAGTACAGCGTGGCCGACCAGCGCCTGGTCCGGCTGGCCGAGAAGTCTCTCGCCGCGGCCGGCATGACGGTGCAGGTCGGCTCCGCCTGGACGACGGATGCGCCGTTCCGCGAGACGACCGAGGCAATCACAGCCGCGCGGGAAGCGGGCATCTTGGCAGTCGAAATGGAAGCGGCTGCGCTCTACGCCTTCGCTTCCGCGCGTAACCGGCCGGTGCTATGTCTCGCGCACGTCACCAACCAGATGGGACGCATCGAGGGCGACTTCGAGAAAGGTGCCGCCGACGGCGCGGAAGAGTCTCTGAACGTGATCTCACACGTGGCGCGTGGTTGGCGCAGCCGCTGATTGGCATTATTCGGCTGACAAACGCCGTGGTTCGCGCCGATGCGGCGGCAGATACGCTGACGGCAGGATCGGCATCGAGAGCATTGGGGCGGTAATCATATCGCCGAGCGTAGGCGCCGCGATTCCGCGCATGACCTTGGAACCCGTGCCGGCGCCGAACATGATCGGCAGGCAGGGGACAAGCGCCGTTTCGGCCCACGCCCGCAGCCTAACGGAATCTTGTGCGGCCAGCGGTAACATCGACTAGCCTACCGCCGAGGCAGCATCGTCGCACAGGACGCCGGGAGCTCAGGTAATGAACGGCTCGCCCACATACACCCCGCCGATCGAGGTGACGAACCTCAATCCGGACGGGTACTGGTAAGATCGTGGCTGCAATTGGTTCAGCGGCATCTGATCTGCGGTGCCGCTTGTCATGCTGATTCGCGGCGCTTCACCGGGCGGCACAAGCGACTGCTGCGCCGTCGCGGTGATGGCCAAAGCGTCGCACCCGGGACAGGCCAAAACTCGCCTCTCGCCGCCATTGACCCCGAACCAAGCCGCCGCGCTCAACACGGCCTTCCTGGCCGATATCAGCGCCAATCTGGAGCTAGCCGCTAGAGACACGAAACTCGCCCGCTTCATGGCTTTCGGGCCGCCGCAGTCGGTGGCCTTCTTCGAGGATCTGGTCGGCGCGGAGGTCGGCCTGCTCGAGACCTGGCTTCCAAGCCTCGGCGATTGCCTGCTGTACGCGGTGCAATCATTGCTCGATCTTGGCTATGGCGCGGCATGCGTACTGAATTCCGATAGCCCCACCTTGCCAACCGCGGTGCTGGTCGCGGCGGTCGAGGCCCTGCGGCGTGAGGGCGATCGCATCGTGTTGGGGCCCACCACCGACGGAGGATATTACTTGCTCGGCGTGAAGCGCACCCACCGCCGGCTGTTCGAGGACATTGCCTGGAGCACGTCCCGCGTTGCCGAGCAGACGCTGCAGCGGGCGGCGGAACTCGGTCTGGAAGCGGTCTTGCTGCCTGCGTGGTACGACGTTGACGACGCAGCAGCGTTGCGATTGCTCGCGGACGAGACTCTGGCGGGCCAAGCATTTTCCGCGGAACACCGGTCCTTCACGGCTGCGTACTCGACCGCGCTGCTCCGCAACAACTGGCCCCTGCGCGCAGACTCGTCATGACGCCCACCCGCATGCTCCTCCTCATGTCCTGCAGCGCGGTAGTGCTCGTCACCCTGACGAGCGTCGGTGCCTGGGCCCTTGGGACGGGAGACCATGCAAGCGTTGTTTGGGTGATGTTGGCCGAGGGCCTCGTCTACGCGGCTGCGGTCGGGTTGATCGGCCGGCACGAAACTCTGCTCGGCGGCGCATTGCATCGCAAGGCCATGATGCTGATCTTGGGGGCCGCGGTCTTCTCGCGCGCCCTCTTGATCGCCGCTCCGCCGCTCTCGACCGATATCTACCGGTACGTTTGGGACGGGCGCGTGCAGGCGGCGGGCATCAATCCCTATCTGTACCGGCCGGCTGATCCGGAAGTTGCCTTTCTGCGTGACGGAACGATTTACCCGAACATCAACCGCGCCGAGACTGCTGTCACGATCTACCCACCGATGGGGCAGTTGATCTTTCGCGCCGTGACCCGAGTCGCCGAAAGCGTCACGGCGATGAAGCTGGCGATGGTCATGTTTGAAAGCGTCGGCGTCGTCGCCCTGCTCGCGTTGCTGCGTCGCCGTGGTTTGCCCGACGTCCGCATAGCCCTGTACGCCTGGCACCCGCTGCCCTTGTTCGAATTTGCGGGCAGCGGACACATCGACGCGGCCGCCATCGGCCTGATGCTGCTCGCCTGCATGCTCGCCGAGCGGCGACGACCCTTGATCGCGGGCGGATTTCTCGGCGCCGCCGCACTGGTCAAGTTCTTCCCCCTTGTGATTCTGCCGGCGCTGTATCGACGTTGGGACTGGCGCTTGCCGCTCGGTGTCGCGATCGTAGCGATCGGTCTTTATTTACCATTTCTCGGCGTGGGCCGGCAGGTGTTGGGCTTTCTCCCAGGATATGTCCAACAAGAAGGGCTAGCGACCGGCGAGGGTATTTTCGTCATAGAGGCGCTTCGCGCGTTGGTGCCGCTGCCGGGCTGGGCCGCATCGGCTTACGTTCTGGCCGGCGTCGCCGCGTTGGGATCGATCGCATGGGCCGTTGTCTGTCGAGTCCCGGCTAAGGAATCGATGACGTCCGCCTTGTGGTTGCTGGCGGCATTCACACTGTTTGTATCGCCGCATTTGCCCTGGTACTTTACCTGGGTCCTTCCCTTCCTCTGTTTTCGGACGTCGTGGGCATTGATCTATTTGTCGGTGATCTCACCGCTGCTGTATCAACTCGTGTGGGAACCGGAACCGCTGGTGCTGCACGCGACGCTCTACTTGCCGTTTGCCGTGATCCTCTTGATCGAATTCGCAGTTGGGCCACGCCGGCCAGCCAGGGAGCCATTGAACGATGACGGTATCGCGCCACGGCACGCCGACTGATCCGCGCCGGTATCATGAGGCGGCGCCGCTCATTCGCGAGGCCCGTGTACAAGGGCCGCCCGTTTGCGTGTATCTCGAGACGACGAACCGCTGCAATTTGTTGTGCACCACTTGCCCCAGGACTTACGAGGAACTCGAACCGCCTGCGGATATGAGCTGGGAGCTGTTCACTTCGATTGTCGACCAACTCCCCGGCTTGCAGCGTGCCGTTCTGCACGGCGTTGGCGAGCCGATGCTGGTGAAGAATCTGCCGCAGATGGTTCGGTATCTCAAAGACCGCGGTGTATACGTGCTTTTCAACACGAACGGCACCCTGCTTACCGAAAAGAGCGGCCGCGCGATGATCACCGCCGGGCTCGACGAACTGCGCGTGTCCCTCGACGCGTCCAACGCGGCTTCCTACCGCGTCGTTCGCGGCAAGAATTATTTCGACCGTATCTTGCGGAATGTGCGCAACTTTCGCGCGCTGCAAGTCCGCGAGGGACACGAGACGCCGCGCGTTTCCGCGTGGCTGACGGGTCTCAAAGAGACGCTCGCCGAACTGCCGGAATTCGTCAGAGTCGCAGCCGACATCGGCGTCCATGAGGTTTACCTGCAACGCCTGGTGTTCTTCGAGGAGAATTCCATCGGGCTCGCGCGTCCGGATCAAGCCTTGTACGAGCACATGTCGCGGGAAGAGGCTCAACACTTGGAGGCCGCGGAGGCGCTCGCGAAATCGTTCGACATGACCTTCAGCGCCTCGGGCGCCGCATCCGAACCTGGCATGAGCCTGAAACGCCACGACGAGGGCTCGCCGTGGTCGATGTGCCGCCGGCCGTGGACGGTCATGTACATCACCGCGAACGGCCGAGCGCTTCCCTGCTGCATCGCGCCGTTCTCGCAACGCGGTTACGAGAACTACACGCTGGGCGATGCGACTCAGAACAGTTTGCGCAACATTTGGAACGGCCCGTCTTACGCGTCGTTTCGCGAAAGCCTGCTGTCAAACGCGCCCCCCGCCGCTTGCGCGAACTGCGGCCTGCGTTGGAGTCTCTGACCCATGGCTATGCGCACGGCGCTCATCATTCCGACTTTGAACGAAGCCGAATCGATCGCCGCAGTCGTGGCCGAAGTGCCGCGATCCGTGATCGATCAGATCATTGTCGCCGACGGCGGGAGTACTGATGAAACTTGTGCACGAGCCGCGCTCGCCGGCGCAGAAGTCGTTCAGGCGGGTCCGGGGTACGGACGCGCCTGCCTTGCCGGCGCCCTGGCCGCGGCAGACGCCGAGATTCTCGTCTTCATGGATGGCGACGGCGCGGACAATCCCGCCGTGATCGGCGCCATGATTCGGCCGATCGCCGCGGACGCCGTCGATTTCGTGATCGGTTCGCGCACACGCGGAACCGCCGCGCCGCGCAGTCTGGGCCGGCACCAACGTTGGGCGGGCGTCGGTCTCGGCTTGGCGTTGAACGTACTGTACGGTGTCCGTTACACCGACATGTGCGCGCTGCGCGCGCTTCGCCGCGAGCTGCTGCTCAGCCTCGGGATGCGGGAGATGACCTACGGTTGGAATCTGGAGATGCAAATGCGCATTGCTCGTCGAGGCAAACGAGTGCTCGAACTGCCCGTGGACAACCGCGAGCGCATCGGCTCCGCCTCGAAAGTGGCCGGGACCTTCTCGGGGTCGCTGCGCGCCGGCGCACGAATTCTTGCCACTTTCGGGCGCTTGCTGATCTCGTCGCAAACGGCGGAAACACCACGCGCCCGTCAGGCCCGCTCGTGACCGCGCCGAGAATGGACCGAGCGCGCGATGAGGGCATGGATTCTGCTGCTACAGCCCTTCCCGGAGACGAAGCGCCCCTGACCGCCCGCCTGCAATCGATCGAGGGGGTACTTCGAGCAGCCAGCCCCTGGGTTTGGGGGCTTCGTTTGACAGCTGGGTTCTCCGTATTTGCGGTCATCCAACGCCGCCGCTGGTGGCCCTTCCGAATGGCAGCGGGTTGTGAAAACTGGCGGCAGCGTTACGCTTGTAACTTGGACGGAGCCTGAGGCCGGAAGGGGGACCGATTGTCGCGCGCCATCACGATCGAGCTTGACGCAGGCAGCAAGACCTTCGCAACCGGTTTGCTGCCGGACCTCATCGCCTCGTTTCGCGGCAGCCGGCCGGGCGATCTGCTGGCGGTGACCGGCGATGACGCCGCTCTGGGGGCCGAACTCGAAGCGTGGTGCCGATTTACCCGTAACAGCCTTGTCGCTTTGGATGTCGTGGCGGGCCGGCCGCGATGGACCATCCGCCGCGGCGAGGCGGTCCTGGGCGTCGAACCGGATCGCCCGATCGGTTCTCGCATCTGGCTGTATACGAATTTCGATTGCAATCTGCGGTGTGATTATTGCTGTGTCAGATCCTCGCCCAGGGCCGCGCGCCGACCGCTCGGCGTCGACACGATCCGTCGCATCGCCGCCGAAGCAGCCGAACTGGGTGTCGGCGAGATCTTCATCACGGGCGGGGAGCCGTTCCTGCTGCCGGGCATCGGCGACATCATCGCTGCCTGCGCAGCCGCGGCGCCGACCACCGTGCTGACCAACGGCATGCTGCTGAAAGGCAAGCGACTCGAGATGCTGCGACGCCAATCGCAGAGCCGGGTTACCTTGCAGATAAGCATCGATAGCGCGACCGCCGAACGGCACGATCGCCATCGCGGCACGGGCAGTTGGGCACGTGCGTGGGAGGGCATCGCCAGCGCGCAGAGCCTCGGCTTTCGGGTCCGCATCGCGGCGACGGTGTCGGGCGAGGCCGAGGAGGCGGAGTTCCGCCGGTTCCTTGATGAGAGGCGGGTCGCTGAGGAGGATCGGGTGATTCGGCGGATCGCGCTGCGCGGCTTCGCTGAGGATGGCATCGCGATCGCCCGCGCCGATCTGATGCCTGAGCTCACGGTCACCGACGGCGGCGTCTATTGGCATCCGGTTGGGGCTGACGATGACGATCTGCTGGTGACCCGCGATATCTTTCCGCTCGCCGCAGCGTTCGCCGAGGTGCGTCGGGCGTTCGTCCGCGAGCGTTCGCACCAAACCCGACTCGCTAGCATCTTCAATTGCGCCTGACTGCGCCGAGTTGGCGGGACCCGATCGGGTCGGACGCAGCGCATCAGCTGCGAAGGAGACCCAGGGCGGCAGACGCCTCGCGCAGCGATTGGTAGCCATCGAGTTGCGGAGGCACCCACTTGCGGAGCCCCTCGGCCTCCAGGACGGGCCGGTGTACCGGGTTGTTAAAGTCCATGCGGGACAGCGCCTCCGCGAACTCGGTTTGCAGCGGCATGTCGAGGCCAGGCCGCGCGGTGAACATGCAGTGGTTGAACGGGGGCGACGTCCATACCTCGGTCAACGCCCCCGCCGGCACGAGCCGTTCTCGCTGCACGGATCGCCAGAACGGGCTGCCAATGGCCCCGGCATCGGCCCGTCCATCGAGCACTGCGCGCAGGACCTCGGTTTCGCTCGTTCCGGTGTCGCCATGCTTGCCGACGTCGGTGTCGAAGCGCAGCGTCAGGTAGTCCCGGTCGGCTACGAGCCCCTCGAGCCGCGTGAAGTGAACGGGCAGGATCGCGGCGTGACCACTGTCGCGGCTGCCCAACGCCAGCGTGCGGCCGCGAAGGTCGCCAAGTGTCGCGACTGGGCCGCGGGTCGCGGCCACAATCTTGGTCATCCAGCCGATATCGGTATCCCGCATCGCAATCGGCCGGCACGTATGGGCGCTGCGGGACTGCGCCTGGATGAAGGCAAGGTTGGTATTCCAGCCGATATCGATCCGCGGAATGCCGTCGCCGGGCTGCGCCAGCAGAGCACTGACCTGCGCCTCGTAACTCTGGAACAGCACGATCTCGACCGGAAACTTCGCCTCCTCGACGAAATAACGCCGCATGCCCTCCCAGATTGTGACGACTTTCGGATCGTACGCCACGGCCCCGATCCAGATTGACGAACTCATCATGGCCTCCAGGCGGAAGGTGTCCGCGCAACTTATCGATCATGGCCCGGCCCAAGCCGATTGGGCCCCAAGGCTCGTTGTCAGAAAAGCGGAATGCCCAGGACCGCTTTGCCGATGAATTCCCGAAGCACATCGGCGGTGGGCGCCATGACAGCACCCGCATGTGCGTCGCGGAACAGGCGCTCCACGGCCGTGTGTTTGGAGAATGCGGCACCGCCGCACGCACGCATCGCCGCCGAGGTCACGCTAATTGCGGTCTCGCCGGCAGCGGCCTTGGCTTCAAGGACGCGTAGGAGGGTCGTCTCCCGCGGCTGCTCCAGATGATCGACCAGATCGTCGATCCGCGCCGACAAGCCATCGGTCTCGATCACCATCGTCGCCAACAGCGCTCGCAGCGTCGGCAGGGCCTCGCCCAGGGTCTGTCCCAGATGCTCGAAGCGGGCGGTCTTCAGATGCGTCGTCACCTCGGCAACTGCGGCGCGACACAGGCCGAGCGCCACAGCTGCAGATCCCAGATTGAAGCTGGGAAGAACCACCTCCATCATGGCCTGGAACCCGCCGCCATCCTCGGTCAACCGGGCGTTCGAGGAAATGGCGCATTCTTCCAGCAACATCGGTGCGGAGGCGTTGGCGCGCAGGCCCATCCCGTCCCACGGCCCGGCCACCGAAAGGCCGGACGACCCGGCCGGCAGCAAATACAACGTCGTATCCGTGACGCTCGCGCCCCGCGGGGAGAGCGCTGAGACCACATAGCTTTGCGCGTATCCCGCGCTCGTGACCCACGATTTTTTGGCCGTTAGATACACGCCGCCGCGCCCGTTTCCCCGCGCCCGCGACACCGGTGCCCAGAAATGGCTACGGGAGCCCGCCTCACTGAAGGCCAGTGTGGACAAATGCCGCCCGGCAGCGATCTCGATGAGGACATCCTTGAACTGTTCGCGCGGCTTCGCGGCGGCGATCGTAGCTGTAGCGAGGGTATGCATCACAAAGACCATTGCCACCGATGCATCGGCGCTGGCAATCGCGGCGGTGACCCCCGCGAAGGTTCGCGCCCCCAGCGCACTTCCGCCGAGTTCGGCCGGCAGCATCAAGCCGAGCAGTCCCGCCTCGCTCAGCGCCGCAATCGCCTCTGTGGAGAACCGCCCGTCCTTGTCGTTTGCCCTGGCGGCCGGCTTCAGTACCCGATCGGCGATCTCTTGCGTCCTCGCAAGCATCATTTCATGGCTCATCATAGGTCAATATCCCTCTGCCCGCACTTGTACCGCATGCCGCAGACTACCTGCGCGCTCGCCACGATGCCAGCCGCACGCTCTCCCGCAGGCTGCGCCGTAGCCCTAGGGTCGATACACTTCGCACACGCCTATCCTCGACAACCGGGTCATCTTCCGTGCTCTCACGCCAACAGGAAGTGGAGAACTACAGTGCGCACTAACCCCTTCTACGATATCTGGCTCTTTTTGACGGGAGAAACCGGTTCTCAGCTTGGCGTCGGCGCCTGGCGCTACCTGCTAGTTGTAATTTTTTGGGGGCTCATTATCGCAAGCATCTATATTGCCCATCGCAACTGGCAGACCGATCCTCACCAGCGCACCCAA
Source organism: uncultured Gammaproteobacteria bacterium (assembly GCA_963813755.1). Classification (GTDB taxonomy): domain Bacteria; phylum Pseudomonadota; class Gammaproteobacteria; order Steroidobacterales; family Steroidobacteraceae; genus Bog-1198. Next base: position 314,616 of record CAWEZY010000001.1, read on the forward strand.
GCAAGCCTCGGCACGTGGCTCGCCCGCGTTGCCATCGGGGCCATGTGGTTCGAGGGCTGTCTCTGGAAACTGCCGATCCCCTCGGGTGGCTTTCAATATTGGCTTGAACAGGAGGCAAAGTATGCGGCATTTGATGCGCACAAGATGCTCGTCACATCGATTCTCTTGCCGAATTTTACGTTCGTAAACCTCGTCGCATTTCTGTGTGAGATCGGGATGGCTTGCGCCTTCATTCTCGGATTCGGCGTGCGCGCATTCGCCCTGCTTGCAATGGTCTTCGCGGCACAGCTTTATTTCGGTCTCTACACTCATCCTAACGAATGGCCGTGGAGTTATATTTTCATCGTCGTCATCTGCTGGATGTTCTATGTCCATGCTGCGGGCCGCAGTCTTGGCCTCGATGCGCTACTGCGCCGTGAGACAAAGCTTGGCGAAGGGGAAGGCTTCGTGGCCCGCCTTTACCGCTGGGCCTCATAGTTCCAACTCTTGTCAGCTCAGATATGCGAGGCCGATTACGCCGCCCTTCGCACGAAGGTGTCGATCAAGGCAGATCTTCTGGTAGCATGATTGCGCAGTTTGTTTCAAACGCCGATCACCGCGTAATCAGCAATTCGCGATGGATAGATCATCAAACTGCGGGTTACGTTACCCGGTCGCATGGCTACGCCGGGTATCCGAGCGAGTGCGACACGGTCATCTGTCGCCAGGCACACTTCCAGGCTTGGGCGGTCCGTGGTTTCTTGACGGCGACCATGATATTTGCGCTCAATAGGCCGGTCAATTGCGAGTAGATCAGTGAAAATCTCTGGCACGCACTATCGCACCATCTGGGCCACCGCAACCGGTTCCGTCCGGGTCATTGATCAATCGCGCCTCCCGTTTGAACTCGCGACTATCGATCTCAATACTCTCGATGACGCCGTGCAAGCAATTCGCAAAATGGTCGTGCGCGGCGCGCCGCTGATAGGGGCGACTGCGGCCTACGGCATAGCATTGGCTTTGCGCTCGAACGCGTCCGATGGAAATCTCGACGATGCGGCACAGATGCTGCGATCCACGCGTCCGACCGCTCATAACTTAGCTTGGGCATTGACCCGAATGCGGGATGTGCTCGTCGGAATTGCTCCCAAGGAGCGCGCCGACGTGGCGTTTCGAGAGGCTGCTTCGATCTGCGATGCCGACGTCGAACAATGCCGTGCGATTGGCCGGCACGGCTTTGAGATCATCCGTGGGTTTGCCAAAACGGCCGGCCGCGTCGTGAATATTCTGACCCACTGTAACGCTGGATGGCTCGCCTGTGTCGACTGGGGCACCGCACTTTCGCCAATCTACATGGCTCACGATGCGGGAATCGCGGTCCATGTCTGGGTGGACGAAACCCGACCACGCAACCAGGGCGCTGCGCTGACGGCGTTCGAGCTTGCCGCGCACGGAGTACCTCACACGGTGATCGCCGATAGTCTCGGCGGCCATCTCATGCAACGGGGACAGGTCGATATGGTCATCGTCGGTAGCGATCGAACCACTGCAACAGGGGATGTCTGCAATAAAGTTGGCACGTATCTCAAGGCGCTTGCCGCCCGCGATAACGGTGTGCCCTTCTATGTCGCACTGCCACTGAGCACTGTCGACTGGTCGCTGGATCAGGGCCGCGATATTCCCATCGAGGAACGATCGGAGTTCGAACTCACGCATATCACCGGCCGGACCTCCTCGGGTGCGACGGAGACGGTGAGAGTGGTGCCAGAGGGGAGCCCGGCGCTGAACCTGGCGTTCGACGTTACCCCAGCGAGATTGGTGACCGCATTGATCACTGAGTGCGGCGTCGGCCCCGCAAGCCGCACAGGCCTGCAAAGCCTCTATCCCGATCGACGAGCGCCACAATCACCGATCATGCTGGTCCAATGACGGACAAAGAGCTGCGCGAAGCGTTGATTGGCGCCTGTCGGGAACTCGTACGGTGCGGCTTGTCCTATGGCACATCCGGCAATATCAGTTTGCGTCGGGACGAACGGCATTTCTTCGTGAGTCCGACCGGGATCCCGTATGACGCCATAGAATCCGACGATATTCCCGTCGTGGACCACGGCGGCCGCTGGTTCGGCCGCCGCCGACCGTCTAGCGAATGGCGGATTCATCGCGACATTTACAGGGCCCGCGATGAAGTTGCAGCCATCGTTCATACCCATTCCCCGAAGGCAACGAGCCTCGCCTGCACCGGCCGAGCAATTCCTGCCTTTCATTACATGATCGCGATTGCCGGTGGCTCCGACATCCGCTGTGCGCCGTACTCCACGTACGGCACGCAGGAGCTCTCCGACGCCGCGGTCGCAGCCTTGGCGGGTCGCAAGGCCTGTTTGCTCGCCAATCACGGCGTCATTGCGCTGGGCGCGGACCTGCCCGCCGCGCTCGCGCTTGCCGGGGAAGTCGAAAACCTCGCGGCGCAATATTGCACGGCGCTGTCTATCGGGAAGGTTCGCATACTTGATGAAATGGAGATGCACCGAGTCGTTGAGAAGTTCCGCTCCTATGGCAAGGAAGATGCGACCGATTCTGGTCTCGTCTTCGGCGGCGGAGATGTTCCAAGTGCGATCGTCGAGGGAAATTGATTATGGCGACCGACGCGACGCTCGCGACGTATCGGATTCTCGATCCTAAAAGCCTGATCGAGCTGCTTAATGGCATCAAAGACGTCAGCGCACGGCTCGGCGGCCGGCCGGAAGATTGGCAATTGCGTGAAGTGGGCGACGGCAATCTTAATCTCGTGTTTATCGTAGAGGGGCCGAATGGGTCGGTCTGCATCAAGCAGGCGCTTCCCTATGTTCGCGCCGCCGGACCTTCATGGCCGATGTCGCCCGAACGCGCCTTCTTCGAGAGTTCCTACTACGCGACCGTAGCGCCCCGTGTGGGCGCGTTGATCCCCAAGGTCTACCATTACGACTCTGAGCTCTATTGCACGATCATGGAGCGGCTATCGCCCCATATCATTTTAAGGCAAGGGTTGATTGCAGGGCGCCGCTTTGACAATCTTGCGCGCGATATCGGCGAGTACATCGCCCGCGCTTGCTTCTTCACATCAGACTTGGCCCGTCCGTTCGAGCGTAAAATGGACGAGATGGCGCTGTTCGCAGCAAATAAGCCGCTCATACGCATCACCGTAGATCTTGTTTTCGCGGATCCCTACTTCGATAGCGCGCGCAATCGTCACACTTCGCCGCAACTCGATGAAATTGTCGCGGACCTGCGCCGCGATGGACCGCTCAAAGTGGCCGCGGCGCGTTTCGGGCAGAAATTTCTAAACGAAGCCCAGGCGCTCATTCACGGAGATCTTCATTCCGGTTCGGTCATGGTCACCGACCATGACACGCGCGTGATCGATCCGGAATTTGCCTTCTACGGCCCAATCGGATTCGACCTTGGCGCGTTCTTCGGAAATTTGCTGCTGAGTTGGTACTCCCAGCCCGGGCACTCAACTGCAAGCGACAACCGCATCGCCTATCAGCAATGGATTCTGCAACAAGCGGCCATATTTTGGGACATGTTTCGCCGATCCTTCCTCGCGCTATGGAACGAGAATGCAAACGGTGATGCGTTTCCAGCCGCCATGTTTTCGGCTCCACAGGACGCCGCAATGCTGCGGTCGGCCCGGAGCGCCTTTCTGGATTCCCTGTTTGCCGACATGCTCGGGTTCGGCGCGTGCAAGATGATCCGCCGCATCCTCGGTTTCGCGCACGTGATCGACTTTGAATGCATCCAAAATGCTGATGTGCGCGCAGATTGCGAGGCCAGTGCGCTGAGCATGGCGCATATGTTGTTGACGAATCCGCAGCAGTTCCGCTCAATTAATGACGTGATCGATGCCGTTCCACGCGTGGTACGGGGTACGCGCAATCACGCGGTTCGGAGCGCATAGCTCGTCGGCAGCGGGTGGATAAATCCAGCTGGCTCGAAGAGTGTATCCGCTTCGGAATTCGGGCCACATGTCACCATGATGAGAAATGCGTTTGCGTGCGTCTGTGTCGCGCTCGGCAGGAACAGCGCGCTATACCGTAAGGAAGGTGTTTTCTGCAAGTCTTCGCGGAACTTCAGACCGGGAGCACATCTTGATAGACGCTATAGCTTTCTTCGTTGATATCTGCAAAGGGTCGCCACTTCAGCGCTTTGTCAACGAGCTTAACCTGCCAATCGTGCGCGTCACTGGTGAATCGCTGCGCCGACCCCAAAGTAGCTCGAGTAAGAGTGGTATCGTTTGTCCAATCTTCGTCAAGCACCCGCATCAGCACCAGGGGACCTGCGAGCAAGGCGACGGTGTCAGGGTGCACGGAATCGACGCTTTGCAGTCGCAGCGGAAGCGGCAGTTCAAGTTCGACTAGATCGCCCGAGCGCCATTCGCGTTGAATTGCAGCGAAGTTGCCCGGCTCCAGCGTTGGCAGTTCGCGCCGACCATTAACGCGCACACTCGCGCCCGCAGCCCAAGCTGGAATGCGCAAATTCACCGTGAAGGTCAGCCGTCCCGGGACCTGCATCTTTAGGGCGATGGCACTTGCATACGGATAGTTGGTATTGATCGACAGGCAACACATGCTGTTGCTCTGACGCCAACTCACCTGTGCCGGCACATAGAGATTCACATAAATGCCGTCTGGATCCGTAAAGCAAGTGCTGATGGCATAATCTGCGGCAATCATCGGCAACGTGCCTGAACAGCAGTGCCAATGATCGGGATGAAAGCGCTTTTTCGCATTACGAGTGTAGTCGGAATAATAAAATGCGCGTCCGTCCGATTGGATCGGCATCGCGCCGAGTACGGTATTGTAAAGAACCCGTTCCATGCTATCGCCGTAACGAGTGTCGCGCGTGATGCGCAACAAGTAGCGGGTCAATTTGAAGTGCGCATAGGCGCCGCAAGGTGTCTCAAAACTGTTCCTCACGTCAGTCAGACTTGCGCCGAGCGCGCCGCTGCCGGGCACGACAAAGTGCTCGTCGGGACCCCATCCTCCGGTCGCATAGCTTTGCGCATCGATCATCGCAAAGCCTTGCGTGGCAGCTTGCAGATGCATCGGTGAGCCGAGCGACAAATACGCTTGAGCGGCAGAACTCAGTGCGTTGACATGGCTGTAGGCGTGCTTGCCGGGCAGGACATTGTCCCCGTTGGCAAGTGGCGAGAAAAAATCATCATATAGAAATCGCCGAGCGAGCACGCGATGACGATCATCGCCAGTCAAGTGCCAGGCGAAGAACTGATTCTCGGGTAACGTGTAACTTTCGTCCCAGGCATGCTTGCTAAAATCCTCGCCCGGCTCGCTATGCTCATTGCGCGCCATGGCGTGGGGTGGCAAATGCGCTATAGCGGCCTGGGTCGCGCGCTCAAGAATGGAAAGCGCCCCAGCGTCATGCGCGAGCATTCGAGCGTCCACCAAACCGCCGACGAGTTTGTCGTAGGTGTAAGCGGGAAAACGGTTGTTTCGATAAAACAGGCCGTCCGATTCGACGGTCGCGCCATAGGCGCGTACCAGGCGATGGACTTTAGCCTGCGTTGGCGCATCGCCCGTGATCGCGTAATAGCGCGAAAGCGCACTCATCCATTGCCCAAAGTTCGCGCCGGGGGCAAAGGCATTGGTGTCGTACCAGCCCCCCAAATCGTGTCCGGGGGCAGCCAGTCCAGAGCGCATCCGAAACGGGCGCAACAGCGCATTCTCGTCCAATGCCAGGACCAGACGATGGTTTTCGCTCGCCTGTCGCTGCAAAGGACCCGCAGCCAATTGCACTTGACCGTAGCCCAACTGACGGAGCGGTTCAGCAGCAGCGGCGGTGATCACGGGACTCGCTGAGATCGCGGGCGAGCGCAACCAACAAGCAACCAGCGTACGCCAGCGGAGCAGGTCCCGCGGATCGTGTCGATCTCATCAGAAATGCCGATGCCCATGCTCCTTGCCTACCTAGGCGCCGGATCGAATCATATTATACGTGGCGCCGCGATCGCGAATTCCGCACACGTTGTGCTCGCTCCGCTGCGAACCGCACTCGCCGGATATCCCGCGAATCTAGCACGTGGTCTTTCTGCCGATCCGTTGAACGGTGGAGGGGCCGCTCAGGTCGACACCTGTAACGAGCCGCGGGCAATCGCCGCCCAGGAGCGGTCAGTCGGCGCCCTGAAGCTCACGCCGGATTGCCACCGTTCGCGCCCGTAGGCTCGGCGAAGAAAAAAACCAGGCGCTATCGTTCGGAGGGAAGTCGTACGGGTCGCATAGGTACCCGCTCGTTGCACGTCGTCGTCAGGCCTACAATAGCTCGAGCGCCGAGTGAGAACTGGCGCCTGAGAGACTCAGCAGCGCAGAAGACAACCATGCCGGCGCTGCTGCCCGCGTGCGCCGCAGCGCAGGCGTCGGAACGGTTGGTGAGATAATGATTGGATGGATTGGCCTATGATTGAACCCGGGCCGCGTAAGACATGGGCCAAAGCGGTCGGTGCGCGGGGTACCGTGCTCCCTAACCCGCCACCGGAGACATGCCGTGTGAGGGGCTGTTGCCTTAGCGCTCGACGCGGTTTCGAGCAGTCCGTCGACCACCGCGGTATCTATTTTGTAATCGTGACCGAGTGATCTTGGGAGTGTCGGGTGAAGTGCGTTGTTGCCTCTCGATCGTTAACCCGCGTGTATGAGGAGAGTACTGTATGTGCATTTCACGGCTTCATTGGGTGGCTCGAGCTCTGCTTGGGATATGGCTCTTGTCATGGGCTTTCCTGCCGGTTCGTGCTCAGCCCAATCAGGGACCTCGGACGGCGAGAGGGGCTCCGGTGTGCATCAACGGGAGACGCGATACCGAGCGGACTCGTTGTTCTGCTGCCGTCGGGAGAGAAAAACTATCAATCCATGAATCTTACGGTTTTGAATAATCCCTTCATGAGCGGCGTCGCGGTGCAGATCAATTGGCGCGACATCGAGCCGGTCCAGGGGAAACCGGATTGGACGCAGCTGGATGCGCTATTCGCCGCCGCGGAATCGTCAAAGAGATGGGTACATCTCATCATGTTCCCTGGCTTTTTCTCTCCGGAATGGGCGCTCCAAGGCGCGCAGACTGATTTGTTCAAGATACAATATGGGCCTGGCAAGGGGACCGAGGCGAGGCTACCGATGCCATGGGATCGGGTGTACCTCGACCGTTGGTTCACCTTCATGAAACAACTGAGCGCACGGTACGGTGGATCGCCCGCGTTTAGAATGATCGCGGCCGCCGGGCCGACATCGGTCTCCGTGGAGATGACCTTGCCGAACTCGCCGACGGCTCATCAGCAGTGGCTCAGGGACTCTTATACGCCCGCAAAATATCTGGGCGCGTGGGAAGACACTCTTCACTTCTACGCCGGCACGTTTCCCAATCAGTGCATTTCTGTGGCTGCTCCGGGTCTCCCGATTCTTGGGCCCGGGCCAAAGGGCCGTCCCGCGCATTTGCGCGCCAAGCACGAAATCGTCGATCGGGCAATGCGGGTTCTCGGAAACAGGCTTGCGATTCAGTCGAGTGATCTTCACGCGGGGCACGCGAACGTCGAGGCCCCTGACGGAACGGATTTTATCACTGGCTACAGCGGACGAATTATCACGGGCTTTGAAATGCGCAGCGGTTCCCAAGGCGACATCGCCAGCAAAGTTATGGGCGCCGAGGGCGATCCGCCTCTGGCATTGAGAAGATCAATCGATAAAGGGATGGCGCCGAACAATGCCGGCCGGCATGTCAATTACCTGGAAATCTACGTAGCAGACGTACTTCCAGTGGATATGCAGCCAGTCCTGAGTTACGCGGCGTCGCTATTCCGCCAATAACATGCACGACGGGTGGTTACATAGGTGATAGTTTATAAAATGTTACCCATCAATTAGTCGTAGGTTCGATCCCTACGCGGCTCACCAATTCAATCTTATTTTCAGTACTTTGCGCCTATCGTCGGCATCGGCCGAAACCAGCGCTGTGCCATTCGATTGATGTTTTCTCGTCGCTTTCTCCCGCGTAAGGCCGGAAGTTACGTCGCGAACTTACCGATGTTTTTCAGCACATCTTTCATGATAAGCAGCAAATGGTAGGGATCGCTCGGGCTGGGTTCAAAGTCGAAATGCGCGTAGAAGCCCTTCGCGTCGTGGTCCCTGGCGTGGACCAGGACGGCCCGGGCTCCGATTGTGTCAGCGGCCTGTGCGGCGCGTAATAACGCGTCCTTTAAAAGGGCGGGGCCGAGCCCCCTTTTTTGCATCGACAGGTCGATCGCCAACCGTACGAGCAGAATCACCGGAATAGCATGCCGGGCCTGACCTTTACGCACGCGGTCCGCGGCTTCGTCGTGGGTTACTGCCCCCGCCGCCAGACTGTAAAAGCCGAGCACGGCTGAATCCTTGGCGAGAACGTAGGTCTGCGCGCTCTGCCCTTGTTGACTGCTCCATGCCTGGAGCTTCAGGAATCGGTTGAGATCGTCCTTACCGCAATCGAAGTCGTCGAGCATGTGGTTGCGCCGTAGCTTCTCAATGACGCCAAATGCACTCATTCAAGAACGCTGGGGGTCTTGAGAAGCGACTCAAGGCGAGGGCGCGGCCTGTCCGTATCGAGCGCTGCTACAAAGGCGTCGTACTGCTTGGCGCTGAGTCGGAATTCAGAGCGGGCCGCGAGAGTTTCCGCGGCAGCTTCCAGCCCCTTATCAAGAATGAAGGCGCTGACCGTCTTGCGTTCAATAGAAGCTGCTCGTTTCAGCATGGATTTCGCCTTGGCCGTCAGGCGGACTTCGAGCCGATCATCTCGGCGTTTGGTAGCACTGCGCATCGTCATCTCCCTACAAAGACATCAAGTACACTATAGCATCCGTACAATGTACGGACAATTAATTCCGAAGTTGTGCCATTGGAAAATCCGGCCCATTCATCACCATGGGCCAGATCGCAAGGATTCCGAAGGAGCGTTTGGGCGATAAGGCGAAAAAGGTGCCGACCCGCAAACTGCCCGACCGGCTCGTCCGATTGGTGGGGCTCTTTGATAGCGAAGTCCGCGGCCAGCTATTCGAACTCGGCAAGGTGCGGCGACCGTCAAGCGCAAAGGCGGAAAGTGAGCTTGGCTGGAAATCTCGATCCTGGGAAGACACGATCATCGACACAGCGACCCGCCTGGAGGTCGTAGGCGCCTTGAGTTGACCCCGAAGGAATCGAACACACCGGGCCCGGGTCCGAGGCCCCGCGACGGCTGTGCGCATTGATGCGCGGTCCAGACGCAAAGAAGATCGAGATTCTGTTGGAGCGATTGCGCGTGCCAGCCCAGAGTGGGACGATTCCACGTACATGAATACAGGAGCTGAGGGATGAACGGACGTGTCGCGCTGGTAACGGGCGGCGGCCGGGGGATCGGGCGCGAGGCGGCGCTGCTGCTGTCGGCAGCGGGAGCGCGCGTGATGGTCGTGTCGCGCAGTGCGACGGAATTGGCGGCCGTTGGCCTCGAGTACGTCGCGGCCGACCTCGGCACCGCCGAGGGCTGCGCCCTGGCCGTTGCCGAAACCGAGCGACGACTGGGGCCGATTGACGTACTGGTCGTGAACCACGGCATCGGCTCGGCCCACGAGCGGCTCGTGTGGGAGCAGGATCCCGAGGTCTGGCGCGAGACGATGCGCATCAACCTCGACGGTCCGTTCGAGCTCGCGCGGCTGACGGTAGGCGGCATGTGCAAGCGCGGCTTCGGCCGGCTGGTTTTCACCAGTTCGACCGCCGGCGAGAAGGCGGAGCGCTCGGCAGCGCGTACACCGCCTCCAAGCATGGGGTTATCGGGCTCGCACGCGCGGTCGCCCAGGACGCCGGGCCGTTCGGAGTCACATCCAACGCGGTGCTGCCCGGCTGGGTGCGAACGGCAATGGCCGAGCGCTCGGCGAAGACGGAGGCCGAACGGCGCGGCATCAGCGTCGAGCAGGTGTGGCGCGAGCGCGCCGCCATCTACCCGCAGAACCGCGTGCTGGAGCCGCGCGAGGTCGCGCAGGTGATCGCGTTCCTGTGCAGCGACGCTGCCGGCGGCGTCAACGGCGAGGCGATCACCGTGGCTCTCGGCGGCATGTGGTAGGTAGGCGGGCGGATCGTTTTGCATCGAGCCGATGCGGCGTTACGGACCCGCGGGTTGCCTCCCCAGTCGATCCCTTCCTCGCCAGGAAGTCCACGGCGGCGGTCTGCGCATGATCAACTACTACTGGGCCGGTTGGACCTGAATTCTGGCTATTCACATTGTGCGGTCAGGGATCGTCAAACTCCCCGGTTCATCGGCTTGGCGGGCCAGATGACGGGAAACCAGTCCTCCCGCAGACGTTGCCCGGCCACCATTCCGTGTCCCGTATAGGGCGGGGAAGTGCGCCCTGGCCGCTCGGCATAGCGCACGTCATCACCCACCCACCGCAAAGACAATACGCGCCGGCGGGTCGATGCATCGTTGCCGCGCGCGCCGTGTACGGTCCGGTAATCGAAAATGACCGCATCACCGGGTTGCATCTGCCATTCGAGCACTTGCAAAGTGGGATCGCGGTCCGGATCGGGCACGGTGCGGTAACCCTCGTCCCGGTTGTAGAAATCGCCGGAGTCCAGCCATCGCACGGGTCGCACCTGGCGTTCCCAGCGATGGGAGGAGGCAATCAGCCGTAGCGTTGCTGTCTTGACCGGGTCGATGGGAATCCAAAAGCTGATCGTCTGCCGCCCATCGAGGAAATAATACGGAAGATCGCTGTGCCATGGCGTGGGCTTTTGCGTTCCCGGTTCCTTGACGAGCACGTGTTCATGGAAAAATTGGGAGGTCTCCGAGCGCATGAAGCATGCGGCTAGATGAGCCGCCGGTGACTCATGGACCGTACGCGTGAATTCTGGGATGCGCTGCCAGTTGCAATAGTCGTCGAAGAATCCGCCGCTCTGGCCGGTCTGGACCAAATTCGAGGCGAGCGGGCCCGGATCGCCCATATTGCGGTCGATACCGGCGGCGATGACGTCAACCCAATCAGCGAAAACCCCTCGGAGACAGGCCGCGCCATCGCGGCGGAAAGCGTCGAGCGCCTTTGAGATCTCTGCGGTCGTCATGGCGGACATCGGTTCCTCCTTCGCAAGTGGTGGAACTATCCATCGATGTTATTCGTGCGTAAAATAATATAATTTCTAAAAGTTAATAGGTTTTCCTGATGAAACTCACCCTCAGACAGTTGCGTTATGCACTCGCAGCAGCACGCTCGGGCAATCTGTCGGTGGCCGCCGCTGAGCTGCACGTGTCGCAGCCGTCGTTGACGGCGGCGATCGATACCCTGGAGTTCCAGTTTGGTCAGAAATTATTCGTGCGCCGCCGGGGCGCCGGCGCCGCGCTGACGCCATTCGGCCGCAGTGTGATCGATCAGGCGCGACGGGTCCTCCACGAGACACGTCAGTTAGAGAGCCTCGCCCAATCCAGCGGCGAAATTTCCGGCGAATTCGTGCTTGGATGCTTCGATGAATTAGCGCCTTACTGCGCCGCCGCACTGATGCGTCGCCTTCAGGAACGACACCCGAAGCTACAGGTCGTCGTGCGCGAAGAGGGCTTCGCGCCGCTCGGTCGGCTGCTGGCCGAAGGATCCATTAATCTTGCCTTGACGTACGATCTCGATACCGATTCGACCACCGATATCACCGTGCTGAAGGAAGTGGAGCCGCACGCGCTGCTCGCAGCCAGCCACACACTGGCGGACAGGCCCGCAATTTCGCTTGCCGAACTTGCTGGGTTTCCCCTGGTGCTCAGTGACCAGGCGGCGAGCTGGCAACATATCATCGAGCTGTTCAGACTCCACGGCCTCGCACCGACGGTGTACGCCAGAACACGAACTTTTGAGATGCAACGCAGCCTGGTCGCGAATGGATTTGGCGTCGCCCTGGTTTATGCCGAGCCGTTCGGTCAGGAGAGCTATGACGGACTGAGGCTATGTCGCCGGCCTGTCAAGGACAAGCTGCCGACGCAGCGCATCGTCTTGGCGCGGAATTCCCGATATCCGGCAACCGCAACGAATGACGCACTGACCGAGATTGCGAGGCAATGGTTTGCCCAGCACCCCGCGCGGCCGATTCGTGCGCATGCAACCGCGGAGCCAAAGGCGCCAGGTATTAGCCGACGCACGCGGCCAGGACAATAAGCGCCTGTCAACGCGCGCCCGGCCTCTTTCTGAGCATGATGCGGCCGCGCTCAATCCCGGACGCCCTTCTGAACGGCGACCGCAAATCGGTCAATCCGTTGGACGCGATCGAGGCCAACGCGCTCGATTACCTGGTGGCCATGGATCTGCAGCAGCTCGATCTGCACTACGCGCTCGGCACCGACGAGCCGCGCGTCGGCCGGTCCGGGCGTGTGCCCGTGGCGCGGCGTGATCCAGCCCTACCGGGCCCTGAAGGCATCGACCGCGACGCCGTCAGCGATGGTACGCGTATTCCATGCCTATGGCTGCCGTTACGCGATGCTCCTGGATATGAATGCGCTCGAGCATACGTACTTCGCACTTTACACTCGTCAAACGGTCAGTTCCTGGTGCAGCATCTGATTCAGGGCATGGCGGCAGTGGACCGAAAAGGCGGCGACCGATTGGCGCCGCGTTTCTGGGGTTTCCCGACGACCGGGATTTCTTCTACTTTTGAGGAGGGCGGCACCATGAACACCGGGAAAATTGTGACTGCCGCGTTGCGCGGCGCTACTCTCGGTATCGGCGCGGCGATGCGGCGCAGCCGACGCTCGCGCAGCAGAACGAGCGGATGTTCCAGCAGATGCGCGAGCAGCGAGGCTTACAGCGGAGCAGATGGCGAAATTGCGGGCGATCTTCACCCGCTCAGGATTCATGGGCCAGGGCAATCCGGCCGATCAGCGAGCACCCTGTGACGGAGGAGGAATGCCAGAAGAAACTACAGCAGCAGCACGTCAGTTACTGCGAACCCCGCTGTTTGAAAAGATCTGCGGCGCGAAATATATGGCGCCGCTCTATGATCCGAAAAAGACGACGGCCGGAGCACGCCAAGGCTTGCATCGATCAGTTCGAGTATCCCGACATGCCGTGCACCTACCCGGTGGTGTGGGTGAAGGCGCGTGAAGCGGCCGAGATCTGCGAGGCCGAAGGCAAGCGAATGTGCGATGCGCACGAGTGGGAAGGGGCCTGCGCCGGGGCGCTCGAGGAGCCGGACTACCGCTTCGACCTCGCGCAAGGCGTCGCGCCGAACGTCGCCGTCGAACGCATGCGCGCAGCGCATAATCGCGCCTACGAGCCGATCAAGCGCTGGAGCTATGGCCCGGAATATCAGCGCGGCATCTGTGCCACCGGCAGCTTCAAGACACCGGGCTGCCCCGGCGGCGGCTGGAATCTATGCGGCTCGAACACTTACCCGGCCGGGGATTTCCCGGCCTGCCATAGCCCGCTCGATGTCTATGATCTCAACGGCAACGCAGCGGAGCACATGAACCTGCCGCTGAGTTCCAGCGCAGATGTCGAGCCGCGGCAGCAACGGAATTGGGAGTCACGGAAATGAAGGGGAGCTGGTTCATCTTCGACACCTATCGAGCGCATCGAGGACTGGTGCCGCTGGCGTGCGCCATTCTGGCACGGGAGTCGAGTGATGGACGAGCACAGCCACGCGAATTACCACCTCGGGTTCCGTTGCTGCGAGACCATCGATTCCGGCCACTGACCTGAAGGAGGACTGCCAATACGGTCGGTCAATTCGCTATGCACACCGGTCTAGTGATATCCGTCAAAGCAGCGACATCGCATCGCGCCACGCCCGCGCGCTATTTGCCGTCCGGCCGTTCCAAATGGCCGCCGAATTGAAAGCGCATTGCCGACAAAAGTTTGTCCTGAAAATCCGCCTGACCGCGCGAGCTGAATCGCTCGTACAGCGCCGTCGTGAGGACGGGGGTCGGGATGCCTTGGTCGATACCGGCCTTGATCGTCCAGCGGCCCTCGCCGGAATCGGAGACCCGCCCGGCGAATTTCGAGAGCGCCGGATCCTCGAGCAGTGCGGCGGCAGTGAGGTCGAGCAACCACGAGGCGATGACGCTGCCGCGCCGCCACACCTCGGTGATGTCGGGCAGGTTGAGATCGTATTGATAATGCTCGGGATCGCGTAACGGGGTCGTCTCGGCATCGATCGTGTGCGTCTGCCGGCCGACATTGGCGGCGCGCAAAATACCCAACCCTTCGGCGTACGCGGCCATGAGCCCGTACTCGATGCCGTTGTGAACCATCTTGACGAAGTGGCCGGCGCCGTTTGGACCGCAGTGCAGGTAGCCCTGCTCGGACGTACCGGGGACCTTGTCGCGTCCCCGTGTGCGCTCGATTGAACCGCGCCCTGGAGCGAGGCGGGCAAATATCGGATCGAGATGCCTCACGCTGGCCGTCTCGCCGCCGATCATCATGCAGTAGCCGCGCTCGAGGCCCCAAACACCGCCGCTGGTTCCAACGTCCACATAGTGGATGCCCTTCTGGGAAAGATCCTTCGCACGGCGGATGTCATCGACGTAATACGAATTACCACCATCGATGAGAATGTCGCCTGCCTCGAGGTCGGGGAGCAAATCGGCAATCGTCCGATCGACGCTTCCCGCCGGAACCATCATCCAGATGACGCGTGGTTTGGCGAGCTTTGCGGCGAAGTCTTTAAGCGAAGATGCGCCGACCGCATCCACCCTTTCAAGTTCCGCCACCGGTTGGGGCGATGCATCGAAGACGACGCATTGATGCCCGCCACGCAGGAGCCGCCGCACCATGTTCGCACCCATCCGGCCGAGGCCGATCATTCCGAGTTGCATGGCCGATTCCTCGTTCTGCCGGACACGTCGGGTGAACCTTCTCAATGCCCTTCCAGATCAGATTCACCAACCCTAATTGATGAAACCGCCCAAAAGCATCCAGATCGAATTTAGTATGGCCGTTTCGCGGATTAGCATACAACACTCTTTTGTCCACCCAAGAGTCGGCCACATGGAGAAACAGGAATTTCGCGCCGCCAGTTCTCTTGCCGCCGTCTTCTCGGTCAGGCTTCTGGGCCTATTCATGATTTACCCGGTATTTGCCGACTATGCCGATCGCCTTTCAGGCGCGACGCCGTACAAAACTGGTTTGGCACTGGGCATCTATGGCTTGACCCAAGGGCTGTTGCAGATCCCGTTTGGTCTCTTGTCCGACAAGATTGGGCGCAAGTTCATGATCGTGCTGGGCTTGATCGTGTTCGGCGTCGGAAGCGCTGTGGCTGCCGTGTCGTCCTCAATCGACGGTGTCATTGTGGGCCGGGCGCTGCAGGGTGCCGGCGCGGTGGGGTCGGTGATTCTGGCGTTGGTGGCGGATCTGACGGCTGAGGAGAGCCGCACCAAGGCGATGGCGATGGTGGGAATCACGATCGGAGCGTCGTTCATGGTGGCGTTGGTAGCCGGACCGGTCCTCGGCGGTGTCGTTGGAGTAACCGGTATCTTCTGGCTAATGGTGGGCCTGGCATTATTCGGTATCGCGATAACCATATTCGTCGTGCCGCGCCCTCAGTTCTTGCGCGTGCACCGCGACACGGAAACAGTGTCCGGCATGCTGGGTTCGATTCTGAAGAACCGCGAACTGCTGCGACTGGATTTCGGCATCTTCGCTCTGCATGCCATGTTGACTGCGAGCTTCCTGGTGCTGCCATCGCTGCTGCACGCCAGATTGAATGTGAACAGCCACAGTCAATGGATGGTCTACTTGCCGGTACTTCTGCTGTCCGTCGCGGTGATGGTGCCGGCGATCATCGTTGCGGAGAAGCATCGCCGGATGAAGGCCGTGTTCGTCGGGGCCGTTGTGGCGCTGGCGGCGAGTCAGATCATGCTCGTTGTCGGTAACGACCATGTGTATGTCGTGCTCGCGGCCATCACTCTATTCTTTGCGGGCTTCAACGTCATGGAGGCGAGCCTTCCGTCGCTTGTCACCAAAACTGCACCGCCCGAAGCCAAAGGGACCGCCACCGGCATATATTCCAGCGCGCAATTTCTCGGCATTTTTGTCGGCGGCGTCGTGGGCGGTTGGATACACCAGACGGAGGGCAGCGGCAGTATATTTGCCTGGTCGGGAGGTCTCGCGCTGCTTTGGTTGGTGGTCGCGGCAACGATGAAGCAGCCGAGCTACTTGTCGACCCGGCTGATTCGGATCGGGGATGGCCGCGCCGTTGACGCGGAATATCTCGCTGCCAAACTGCGGCAAGTACCAGGCGTGGCCGAAGCCATAGTGATTGCCGAGGAACAGCTCGCGTATCTCAAGGTCGATTCAAGGATCTTCGACGCGGCGTCGGCGCAATCGCTGGTTGACGCGAGTTAGTATCGATGTGGCCTCTGTCACGCAGGCGGGACGGTGGAAATCCAATGGAAAGCCCATGCGGCATGGGGCGGTGCTATCTCGGCCGCGGATCTCACAAGAACTCATACTCGACTTGTGCCAACCAAGTTTGGCGCGGCGCGGCGGCATTAATGCCGAGCACCACCCCAACCCGATATTCGAAGCCAGACATCGTGCCCGGGACATGCCATTCCCCAGCCGCGATGGGGCCCACTTGATAGGCACGATCATTGGGCCGTGCATAGGCCTCCACGCCCGGACGGAAGGCGGCGTCTATCGTGTAGGTGCCCGAGTAGCTGGAGCGAAGCATGTACTGACCGCTGGCGCCGGCCCCCACTTGCTTTTCCCAAATGAAATTGGCTTTGTAGGTAAACCTCCCCGCGCTCTTTTCGACCAACGGCCCGAACTCGACCGCGTCCGTCACACCGGCGACGATCTGATGCTCATACGAGGCAAGAAATCCGAGGTCGGCCCAGAACTCACCCGGCTGCGTAAACTGGAAGGTGTTTTCGAACTCATAGCCGAGCAGGCGTCCGGCGCCGCCGGGATCCTTCTGAAATTCCACGAGATAAATCTCAGGCTTCCACCAACCGGTGAACGCATGAGAGACCGAAAATTCGGCGGCGCTACCACCCGCCAAGACGGCGCGAGAGTCCTCGTATTGATAGCCGCGCAGTTCGATTTCCGATTGCGTGGCGAGGACGTACGGCGAGTAGACGATAAAATCGTCCGCCTGCGCCGACACCCCAGCGAGCAGAAGTACGATCCCGGGACCCATAATTCGTGGGCGACGGAAACTGACTGAAAATCGATGGGCAGAGAATTTTCGAAGTGAGCACGATAGGATCATCCCAGCGGCCCGGACGTCTGCTCTGGGGGTCGCGAACACGCCGGTGGCGGGCGTCCCGACTCGGCGAATTTCAGCCCCTGCATGCCGGCGACCAGCAGCAGCAACGTAGTCGCGTAAAAGACGACCTGGATTCCGGCAGGACTCGCGTCATAGCCGATCAGGATGCCGAGTGTCCTGCCGGCCAAGGATCCGTTCGAGAGCAACCCCGACGTATCCCACAGTTGAGTGCCCAAAGCCGGCAGCAAATGGGCTTGCATCAGGAAACGCGCCGCCGTGGAAGCCAACCCCGCAGCCAACAGCACGAGCATCCAATTAGTGACGCTAAAAAAATGCTTCATTGCGATGCGCAGCAGTCCGAAGTACAGGGCAAAACCCAGCAATGCGCCGCCGCTTACTCCCAGCACAACGCCGCTGATAAGTGCCGTTGCGCCAACGCCGCCCATTGCCATGCCGTAAAGAAACAGCACGATTTCAGAGCCTTCGCGTAGCACCGCTAGCGCGACCACCGTGAATAGTATCGACAGCGAACGTGAGCCGGCACTGACGGCGCTGCCGATCGCATCCATGTGTTTTGCCAGTGCGCGGCCGTGTTTGGACATCCAGACCACATGCCAGCCAATCATCACAACCGCGGCAAGCAGCACGCAGGCACTGAAGAGTTCCTGGCCCGAACCGTTGGCGAGCCCAGCGATCAGGCCGGCCCCCGAGGCGACCAGTATCGCGCCGGCGATGCCGATTCCGATGCCTGCAGTCACGTACAGTCCGCGACCCGGCACATCGCGCGTGGCGGCGCAGATAATCGAGATGATCAGCGCGGCCTCCAGCACTTCGCGAAAAACCAACAACGCGACGCCAGGCATCCGGTCACTCCACTATCAACCGACCCTTCGCCGTATCTTGATGGAAGTCGCCAAAAAAGCCGTACGTACCGGCCTTCAAAGGGCCGACGTACACTTCAATGTTGCTGTTCGGCAGCACGATTTTCTCGCGACCGAAATCCGTACTCTCGAATTCCTCCGGCGTGGCGTCTTCGTTGCGCACGATGATCTTGACCGTGATCCCCGCCGGGATCTTAAGTTCGTCGGGATGATAGACATGGTTTTTAAGGACCAGCGTGAATTGGGGCAAGCTGCCGGCGAACGTCGCTCCGGCCAAGGCCAGCATGAAAGGCGCTGCGACAATCGGTAAAGCCCGCATACATAGGTTCCTTCTAATATAAAAGAATGATAATCATTCGCATTCATAAGTCAAGATCGACTTGCGTTACGCGAGCCCTGATAGAAGGCCAAGTCGACAATGTGTGGCAGCGTTGGAGGGGCGTAAGTACTTGTTCTGTCAAGTTAAATGCCTATTCGAAACGGCTTCTCTGATCAATTGGTCCGGTTCGATCCTTAAACGGCCGACCATCCAAAGACGACCGGTAGCTTCCACGGACGTCCAGTAGCAACGGAAGCGCCTTCCGCAATCAGGGAAGACAATATTCCCGTCGCTGGACCGTCTATAAGGATATGGATGAGGTGTGGGTTAACGCAGGGAGGTCGATGGCGTCAGCACTGGAAGCAGCGCTTTGAGCGCATGACACCGGAGGAGCGTCAGCGCTTTCGCGACGGACTCAGTCGGCGATGGAATTGCCCCCGGGAGACCCCTCGTGCGCAAGGCTAGCGGCGGCGCCGCGCCGTCACCGTACGGAGCCCCTGATTGAAGCGCGCGCAGGTCCGGGAAAGGACATTCCCGCGTGCTGTGTTTGCCCGTTACGCAAGTGGCATCGCGCGCCCTTAAACACCGTTCCCAGTCTCTGCGACGTCCTGCATAATCGGCCCGGTTGGAATTGACGGGGCTTGTTTTAGCCATGTTCCCATCCGGCGTGCATTATTTTCCGGTCGCCAGGCCGGTTCTGCTGATGTTGCTGGGCTTGTTCGGCCTGGCGGCAGGCATTTTCGCGTCGAGAATCTTGAGGTTTGCTTCGTCCAGCATGGGGCTAGGTCCACGAACGATGCTCACGGTACTACTGGTCTGTCTGCTTGGCAGCTATGTCAACATTCCGATCGCCTATTGGCCCGAACGTCAGGTGTCGACGGCCGCGGAGGTCACTTACTTCGGCATGCGTTACGTGATTCCCCTGGTACGCGAATGGCCCGCCACGGTCTTGGCCGTCAATCTTGGGGGCGCGGTCATCCCCACGCTGCTGTCGCTTTACTTAATTGTGAAGAACCGCCTTTATGGCCTTAGCCTTGCGGGGATCGCGGTGGTAGCAACCGCGTGCTATTTGCTTGCCAAACCCGAGCCGGGATTGGGGATCGCCGAACCGGTATTCGTGCCGCCTCTGGTGACGGCGCTTGTGGCCGTAATGCTCTCGCGACGCTACGCGGGGGCGCTCGCTTACGCGAGCGGCAGTCTTGGAACGCTCATCGGCGCCGACCTGCTGAATTTAGGGAAAATACGCGGCCTTGGCGCGCCGATCGCTTCCATTGGGGGCGCGGGAACTTTTGACGGCATATTCCTGACGGGCCTGTTGGCGGTGCTCTATGCAGGCGTGTTTGCCGCGCGGGTAAGCTATTCAGCCCCTGCAACTCGACGCGGTTGAGCGGCTATCGCCGCACCGATATCCGTAACCCGCTCAGCTGTTACCGTGCGCTCGGCGTGGGGTCGTGCGGACCGGATGCGAACGTATGAGAACCCCCCTGGAGTGCAGGGCGTTAAATCGCTCGGGTATTTTAGTGCAGCGGCTTGGCCCCACACCCAAATTCGGAGACGCTATGTTCGGTTGGATTGAGATTTGCCTATTGGTGGTTGCCGTCTGCCTCCTAATCGGTGGCATGACGCCGCAGTTCCGACGGTACCGTTCCCTGTTCTGGGCCGGTAGCGCCTTGATGTTAATCACAGCACTCTATCCGAGACACAGCAATGCGCTCGGGCAGTTTCTATTCGGGCGAAGCTCGGGGGCGCCACGCTTGCCGCTCGAGGTGTTTGGAATAGCGTGGTGGCTGTTGGGGGCCTGGCTGCTCAAAGGCCTTCTTGACCAGATTCTGCACCGTACATTTTTTCGAAACGATAATCAGCCGCACGCGCGACGCCTGTTCGCAGATTTGGCTTCTGCCTTTATCTACGTTGTGGCCTTCGTAGGCATCATGGACACGGTCTTCAAGCAACCACTCTCTGGTGTGCTGGCAACGTCCGGTGTGCTGGCGATAATCCTGGGTCTTGCTCTTCAGAACACCCTGGCGGACGTCTTCTCGGGTCTCGCCATCAATATCGAAGGCCCTTTTGCCGCTGGAGATTGGATTACGATGGCCGACACCGTCGAGGGTCAGATCATCGAGATCAATTGGAGGGCGACTCGGATAAAGACAGCGTCGAGCGACGTCATTGTGATTCCAAACAGTGTGCTCGCGAAGGCCATCGTGACCAACCACCGCCGGTTGAGCGATCCGCATGTGTGCACGATTCAGCTCAAGATCAGCCACATGATACCGCCTGCACGCGTGCTCGAAGTTCTACAAGGGGCTGCGGCAAGCAGTCCCGGCATTACACCGGGCTCAAAACCGCAGGCCTATGCGTGTGGCTTTTCAGAAACGTTGGTCACCTATGGGCTATCATTCAAAATTGATGATTTTATCCAGACAGCGGATGTCCAGTCGGAAGTAGTCGGTCGGGTTGTGGAGGCGTTTCGGGGGCTGAATATCCCAATTGGCGCACCGGCGATGGACGTTCGGTTGATTCAGTAGGGCATCGTAGGCGCCAAAGATGCGGCTCGAGACCAGGCGGTAGCCATCGAGGCCTTTTGTAACCGCACTGATGCCATCCGATCCTCAACTATCGACAACCATGCGCTTAATTCTAGCGGCGGCCGCAATAATGCTTTTACCTAATGGCCTTGAAACATAGTTTCGGACGCTGCTTCGACCGGGGCCCTCAATTCGGCTGCGGTTCTGTGTGCTGAGGAGGCGGCGTCGACGCAGGCGTGCTCTGTGTCGAGGCGTCTGCAGTAGGACTCGAACCGGAATCGATGGCTGAGCTACCGTCGCTCTTGTCCGTGACGAGCGCTGGTCGACGGGCGGCGGACCGTGCCAAGTCGTCAGGAGAGGCCGGTAAAAGCTCGGCAGTCAGAGTCGTCGGATTGACCACGCTCGGGTTGTCGCGAAGCTTCACGTACAAGGGACCATCGACCGGGTGCGGGACCGGCAGCGCTGAGCCTATAAAGCCGTCAGGCACCTGTACCGAATGTGCGAACTGCGCGTCGCTGGATACGGAGTCGATCAAGAACAGGTTCGTTCCGGAGAGTTTGCACGCCAGTTCCGCGGTGGCAGGGCACTTGATGTCCTTAAGCGCCGGCAGGCGCACCAAGGTTGCCAGTGGTTGCCAGGCTCCGGTGACGCCATTTGCGCGCACTCGATACTGCAAGGGTCCGAAAGCGGATGAACTAAGCGCCTTCGCCGGATTGAGGGTGGCCACCGCGACCTGAGAACTCTCGAGCGTCAAGTCGCCGTTGTTGAAACTCAAAGTGGTCGCGAAAGACTCATCCGTCGTGGCAACTTCGATGCTTTCGTCGCGTGAAAAAACGGCTGGCGACTGTGTCCGCAGCGAGAATATCAATGTCGCATCCTGCGGCAGCTCGCTTGAGTCCGCGAGTCGGATATTGCTTCTATCGATGGAGGGCGACGGCCGCACATTTATGCTGATCAGAACCACGCGAGGGCGCGGTGCATCGATGGAGGCGGCGAGCGAAAACACGCGCCCGTCTTTCAGCGTGACTTTCGCAGCGACGGGATATTCCGGTTTCAGAGCAGCGACGGCTTGCACGTCCTGGCCCGTCAGCGGCAGCTCGTCGGTGCCCTGGCGGGTAGACAGTTCGCCCGGCACGAACACCAAATCACCGATCGATAGGCTTTCGACTTCGTCGAGGCGGCTGCCTTTCAGGACGCCTTCGGTGTCGCCCGCGTGGATATTGAAACCCTCGAAACGTCCCGCTTCGGCAAAGGCACGTATCGGAATCGGTTGCGGCTGGCTGACGCCGTATTGCGTGACCATCAGAGTCATGTCGCCCGGGCGGACTTCCTGCAGCGGCAGCTTCACTTCAACTTCGTTGGGCTTTACCGTCTTCCACTCAACCTTCAATTCCTTGCCGGCAGGATCCTTCAGCATAATGCCGTCAATGCAGCTCACGCTGTCGGCGCTAAAATGGACAGTATCCTGGCGCCCAACGATCAATGCCCCTGCGTCTCCCGCAGCAAGTTTCCACGCGACGGCGTGCGCATTCATCAAGCGAAAACTGGGGCCGTCGTAGGAATCGAAACCCCATCGACCGTGCAGCGACGCTTGCACACTGTCTCCTAGATCAGCGGCAGGCAGGCCGGACGTGTCGACGAGGTAACCTCCCTGGAGTGCATCGGCTTTGGCAGGCAAGTCTATGGCCTTGCCATCTACGCCAGTCAATCTCAGAGACAAGTCGTGCGCATAATCGGTGGAAAACACCAGAGGTGCGCCTTCCACCGGCAAGACTAGAATTGTCCGTCTGGCGCAGTAGATCTCCTTAGGGTCTACCGCGTGCAATGGAGGCAATTGCGGCCGCTCCACTGCCGGCAGTGCCGCCACCAGCACGGATTTTGGATTGTGAAAAGACGGTGCCATGTTCAGCGTCAACGCGAGTTTATCGCCTTGCGGCGATCCAAGCGCCGGAATGTATTGATACTGGGCGATGTGAAATGAGTCCAGGATGCGTGCAATATCCAGAATCGATGCGATGTACGGACTGTAATAGCCGTAGCTCAGTTGCGGTGTGTAGCTTGCCTCCATCGCCAGATCGCTGCCCGGACCCGATGTGAGTGCCTCCACGATCGAGGTGCTGTGCCCATCGTTGAGAATGAGAGACTCCTGGCCCTGCATGAGACACGGCGCTTGTTGGTCCGGCAGCCGGTCAAGGCACTTATCGTCGACTTTGATTGCCAGGCTCCGCGCCAGCATCGGCGCCGCCGCCCTGAGCTTGGACGGATCGCTGTCGTTGACCGTACGAATCGTGGAAAGGTAACGTTGCAATCGAGATCGATCGAGGGCCGCCTGGTTCAAATCCTGCGATGTGCGCACAAAAGTCCCAGGACTACCGCGCACGGCCCCCACTAGGGTTCTGAAATCACCACCGGTTTCCGGTGCGAGGAATACCAGCACCTGTTGAGCACCCTGCGGCACTGTCACCGTCAGGCCGTCGCGCGCGCACTGACCCGTCCAGGTCTTGCACGGGAAAAACCATGCCTCCGGAGGAGGATTCGTCGATCCACTCAAAAACGCAGTCACCATGAGGTAATGACTGGCCTGAATCGGCGGCAGATCAGCTTTTATCCATATGCGGTCGCCTGCGGCGAAACTCGGCACTTCAGAGATTGGCAGGGTGATTGCGCCGCGGGTGATCTTGATCTTGAGGACCGGACCCGCAAGGTCAAACGGTGCGGGGCCGGCGTGGGCCGTCGCAGCCAAAGCGGCCGCCAATATCACAATTAAATATCGTGCATGCATTGAAGGTGCTCTAATAAACGTTATGCCACTCGATCTCGGGGTTAGAGTTCCGCGCAGCTACAGAGTTCAAACCGCTCTCTGTCGTCCAGAGTTTGTCGGTGCCCGGCAGCTGATCGAAGCAGCGCACATGCGAGGGAAGATGCGCACTTTGATGTACTTCAAGGACGCGCTCGCAAAGCCGAAACGCGTGCGATTATACTCCTCAAGTGCCGCTGACAAACCCCTCTGCGACCTGTGACACACGCGTCCACAGATACCTCGTTACGGCGTGGATCGACGTCCGTGCGCCCGAGGGGTGATGCGAAGTACGCGAAAGCCGCTAAAATATATATGTATGCACGGATAGGCTCGCTACGCCAAGAATGCTAGCTTTTTAAATGAGAGTGGTGCTTGTACATATCCTGAGCTTAAGAAGATGAATATTTTCGAACGTGCTGGATGGTGCTCAAAATCTCGGCTAAGCATGCGGATTTTGGCTTCTCTCTTGCCATTGGCTGTGTTGTTCGCGGTCTGGCCGCCGGATCTGTTGGCGTATCAAGAGGCGCAAGTCCCGGCAATGGCTGCAACGCCTCCGCCGCTTCATGCGCCACAGACTCCCGAGCAATTGCAACAGCTGGTGGCGCCGATTGCGCTGTATCCGGATTCGCTGGTAGCGCAGATTCTGGCCGCATCCACGTTTCCCGAGCAGGTCGTCGAGGCCGAACGATGGCTTCAAGCAAATCCTGGTTTGCAGGGCGCCGCTTTGGGTCAAGCTGTGGACCAGCAACCTTGGGACTCGAGCGTCAAGGCGCTCACGGCATTTCCATCGGTCCTCGGAAATATGGACAAGAACCTTTCCTGGACCTCATCACTGGGGGACGCCTACTACAATCAGCAACCGGATGTGATGAATGCCATTCAAATGATGCGCCAGCGGGCCGAGGCGGCCGGCAATCTGCAGACCACGCCGCAGCAAACCGTGGAGACGCAGGGCTCGACGATTGTCATTGAGCCTGCCAGCCCCGAAGTCGTTTACGTTCCTGCGTATGATCCGTGGTTGATTTACGGATTTCCGATCGTGGCATGGCCGGGTTGGTACCCATATCCGGGAATTTGGTATGACGGTCCATACCTCTCTTTCGGAGTCGGTTTCGGAATCGGCTTCTTTGCAGGTTTTGGATGGGGTTGGGGTCATTGGGGATTCGATTGGCATAACCGATACCCAATTTATGGCCATGGCAGGTACTACTCCCGCAGCAGCACGTTTTATAACCGAAACAGCTACTACCACGGAGGAGGTCAGCGGGGCGTGGCGACAAGCGTAGAGCGCGGGGTGAGCGCCAGCCGCGCTGGATACGGTGAACGGCCTGCCGGCGGTGAGCGGCCTGCCGGCGGTGAGCGGCCTGCCGGCGGTGAACGGCCTGCCGGCGGTGAGCGGCCTGCCGGCGGTGGGCGGCCTGCCGGCGGTGAGCGGCCTGCCGGCGGTGAGCGGCCTGCCGGCGGTGAGCGGCCTGCCGGCGTCTACAATAACCCCGGCGCAACGGTTCGCCCTTTCAGCGGGAACACCCAGGCTGCTCGAGGATACGCTCAGCCTCATGGCGAGAGCGGCGTCCATTCGGGCGCTTTCAGCAACTACGAGCATGGCGGCGAGGCGAGGAGCTTTTCGTCTCGGGGCGGCGCCAGCTTCGGCGGCGCCAGCGCAGGCGGCGGCCATGGCGGCGGTGGGGCGCACGGCGGCGGCAGACCGCGGTAAGCGAGGTCCCACGACATCCATGGCTTGTAGAAACTTGGCAATGGAGAGGCGCCACATGCGGCGAATAAAGCTGAATATCGATAAGTTGCATCGGGCCAATCTCCCCAAATTGGCCGCATTCGCCATCCTCTTTATGGGGTGCACTTGTCTCCGCTCGATGGCGCAGCAGCCAGGTCAAAGGACCTTTTCATCGGCTGAGGAGGCGAGCAGAGCGCTGGTCACGGCAGTGCAGAGTGACGATGAAAAGGCGTTGCTCGATTTGCTCGGCCCGGATGCAAAGGAAATCATCTCGTCGGGAGATGAGGCTGAGGATGCGCATAGCCGCGCTAATTTCGTGCAGAAATATCGGGAAATGCACCGTCTGGTGAATGAGCCGGATGGCACCACTACTCTGTATATCGGCGCGCGGAACTGGCCCACGCCCATACCGCTCGTGAGCAAAGGTAACTCGTGGTATTTCGACACCGAGGCGGGCAAGAAGGAAATCTTGTACAGGCGAATCGGCCGGAACGAACTATCGGCAATTCGGGTTTGCCAGGAGCTCGTGGCGGCGGAAAACGAATATCGCCGCACGCAGCACGACGAATATGCCAAGAGAATCACTAGCGATAACGGGCAACACAATGGACTCTATTGGCAGGCGGCGGCGGGCGAACCCCAGAGTCCCATCGGGCCATTGGTGGCATCGGCAGTCGCCGAAGGTTACGCCAACGGGAAAAACGCTCTGACCCCGTACCGCGGTTATTACTTCCGCATCCTGTCGGGGCAGGGGAAATATGGTGCGGGCGGAGCGAAGAGCTACATCGTGGACGGCAAGATGACCGAAGGATTTGCGTTCGTGGCTTTTCCGGCGCAATACCGCTCGTCCGGCGTCATGACCTTTGTCGTCGGCAGCGATGGAGCCGTATATCAGAAGGATCTTGGGAAAGAGACCGGGCTTCTCGCCAGACACTTGAAGATCTACGATCCAGATGCCACCTGGCACAAGGTTGCAGAGGCGCAAGCGAGCGCCCGCGACCCGGAAACATCGCTGCCGGTACCAGGCGGTCCCGGCGCGCAGAGCAAAGGCGAATGAGGTCTTCCCGCTCTCACTGCCACTCCCCTTATTTCTGCATCGCCGGGTGGTACGATCTTCTTGCGGTCGGCGAATAGCGGCAACGCTAAATTCACGCAAGTGCGCCATATCTCACAATCCGCGATGCGATATGTCACGTGTCGATACCAACGGATTGCCTGATCTTGCGGGCGATCTATCACAAGATTAAGGATCGTGCTGCGAGTAACCGAGCGGACGCAAGCGATGCGGTAAGGTTAGCAATAATCTTGGGTCTATCTAAGATCATAATTTCACGAATCAGTGAGCTAACCTGAACTATTCATGAACGGTAAGAATCTTTGCGTACGGAGGCGGGATCGGGCAGTCATTTTCCAGACCGCCGTGAACCCATTGCGCTACGCACTCCCTGCTGCGCGCAAGCCCTGGGTGGCCCTCCATGGCCACCCGTGCGACGCATGCGTCGCACCCGTGGGGGCTGCGGGAAAAACGTCCTGTTTTTCACGCTCCGGAAAATGACCGCCCGATCCTGCCTCCTTCCAGCGCTTCCGTTGTTCATGAATAGTTAAGGCTAAATGTCCACGAATCAGTGAGCTGAATGCATTTTGTGGCGGCTACGCGGCCGACAAAGAATTGCACATTAGACTTATACTGCGTTGGTCGACCAACACGATCTCAACGCCCATGACCGCACCGCCCCCAATCAGAATTGGCTCTGACGCTCACCGGGATCTCTTTTGCCAAGATTTCATCAACTCCTACACCGACTACGATCCGGCTACTCTGCCCTGGCCGGAGCTTTCGGCCGCGGACCTGGAGAAATTGCGCGGCGTGCCGTTCTGGCAGGAGGTCTTGTACACCGAGCGCCGTGCCGGGATGATCGTGCAGGCGTTTGCGAAAACGATTGATGATCCGATCGTGCGCAAGGCCGTCGACCTGCAAGGGCGCGAAGAGGCGCGCCACGCCGATTTGTTGCGTGAAATGGTGCGTCGCTACCAGATCGTCGTCGCCGAGCTGCCGCTCGAGCCGCTTGCCGCGGATGTCGAATTGGCGTTCAAGGATTTCGGATTCGGCGAATGCCTCGATTCCTTCCTGGGTTTTGGCGCGTTCAAGCTTGCGCGGCAGTCGGCGTTTTTGCCGGAAAGCATGTTTTCCATTTTCGAAACGCTGATGTATGAAGAGACTCGCCACATCGTATTTTTCGTGAATTGGATGGCGTGGCAGGCGGTGCGACAGGGGCAGGGGGCGGCGTGGCGCAGGGCGCTGACATCGCTGCGCTTCTACTATCGGGCTCTACGCCGCATGCTTGCAACGATTCGGCGGGGACAGCAAGTCAATGACGGCCGCGACTTTTCGGCGACGCAAGCCAACCTGTTTCTTCAGGACTTCACGTTTCGACGGTTTTTGGCGTACTGCTATGAAGAGAATCACCGAAGGATGGGTCACTTCGATGCCAATCTGCTCAAGCCGAGCTTCATGCCGGGTCTCGCCGACGTCGCCCTCTCGAGCCTTCGCATGCTGAGTTTTGGCCGCGCCCGGTAATTTCAGCGGCAGCCGCACGGATCACGGCGGCGCCGATTACCGCGATCGTATCTTGCCCGCGCACGACCCTGCCGTATACGATCTGCGATCCCACGGACAACCGAACGATAAAAGGGAATTTCATGGCCGCCACCTTCGCCTGCGCTTGGAGCGGTGTATTTCCGGCCGCGACGACCCAGTTCGATTCCGCGCTGCAAGTCGATTTGCGGGCGACGCAAAGGCTGCATGAAACCCTGCTGCAGGATGGTGTCCACGGTCTGGTATTGATGGGAACGGTCGGCGAGGGTAATTCGTTGAGCGCGCAGGAGAAGCGCAGCGTGCTGCAGGCAGCCGTGAAAGTGAGCGAGGGCAAGGTGCCGGTCATTGCCGGCGTCTCGGAATTCACGACCGCCGCGGCCGAGAGCTTCGCCCGGGATGCCGAACGCATCGGCGCAGCGGGGCTCATGGTGCTGCCGGCGATGGTGTACGTGCCGACGCCCGCCGAACTCGAATACCACTTCCGCGCCGTGGCGGCGGCGACCGGGCTGCCGATCATGCTTTACAACAATCCGCCTTCATATCGCGTGAATATCGACATCGCGACCCTGGCGCGCTTGACGGACGTGCCCAATATCGTCGCGATGAAGGAGGCGGACCCCGATCCGCGGCGGTTCACCGATCTGATCAACGCCTTTGGCGAACGCTTCACGCTGTTCGCCGGCCTCGACGATGTTGTTTTCGAAGCGATGACCCTCGGCGCCAAGGGCTGGGTGTCCGGCCTCACGAACGCGTTTCCGGCCGAATCGCTCCGGCTCTACGACGCTTTATGCAAGGGCGATCTCGAGCTCGCGCGCAGGATCTATCGATGGTTCATGCCGCTGCTGCATTTGGACGCGGAGCACGATCTCGTCCAATCGATCAAGCTCGCCGCGCAGATCATGGGCCGAGGCACGGAACGGGTGCGCCCGCCGCGGCTGATGTTGGCCGGCGAGCGTCGGGCGGAAGTGATCGCGATGGTGGAGCGCGCATACGACACGCGCCCTCGATAATGCCCTCGATCCGCGTCATCGATTCACATACGGGCGGCGAGCCCACGCGTCTCGTGCTCGACGGCGGCCCGGAGTTGGGCGCGGGTCCCCTTTCGGAGCGTGTGCGGCGCTTTCGCGAGGGTTTCGATGTCTATCGGTCCGCCATCGTGAACGAGCCCCGGGGCTCGGAAGCGCTGGTGGGAGCACTGCTCGTCAAACCGCACCTCGCCGACTGCGATTTCGGCGTGATCTTCTTCAACAATGTGGGCTATTTGGGGATGTGCGGGCATGGCGCGATGGGTCTGATCACCTCGCTTGCTCACCTCGGTGAGCTCGGCCCGGGCACCCTCAAGATCGACACGCCGGTCGGCGCCGTCGAGTGTGAGTTGCAGGAGGATGGCCGCATCAGCGTTGCCAATGTGGTGAGCTTTCGCGCCGCGCACCGGCTCACCGTGGCCGTACCCGGCATAGGGCCCGTGATCGGCGACGTGGCCTGGGGAGGCAACTGGTTCTTTCTGGTCTCCGAGCACGATCGGATCATCGATCTGAAGCACATCGACGCCCTGACCGATTTTTCCTGGAGCGTGCGCACGGCGATCAATGCGCAAGGTTACCCGCAGGTGGATCACGTCGAGCTCTTCGCATCCTCGGACCGGCCCGGTGCCGATAGCCGCAACTTTGTGCTTTGCCCCGGCAAGGCATATGACCGTTCTCCTTGCGGCACGGGCACCTGCGCGAAACTCGCCTGTCTTGCCGCGGACGGCAGACTCGCGGAAGGCGACACGTGGGTGCAGGAGAGCGTGATCGGCAGCACTTTTGCGGGCCGTTATCGGTGGCGCGACCGGGCCAAAGGCGAGATCGATCCGACCATCACCGGCACGGCGCACGTAACCGGCGAGGCCGTGCTGCGGCTCGACCCCGCCGATCCATTCTGCTGGGGCATCCGCGCGTGAATGAAGCGTTTGCGCGGATCGATCCCGCCGCCGTGGCGTTAGGGGCAACGCTCAGCTTTCACTGATGGTCCCGTGGAATGGGCTCATCCCAGCTCTTGGTGCGGATGATGGTCCCGTCACGCAGCAGCGTGCGGGTGTACTTGTAGAAAAACGTGTGGGCATCGCTCGATACATCGAGGCGTCCGCGCCAAGTGAGCGTGTGGTCCTTCACCTTTTGAATGTATTCGGAGTCGCCTTGGACCCGCGCCACGTCCGGATGCGCATCGTCGATGTCGTAGGTCAGTCGTTCCGAGTGATCGAAGCGTCCCCAGGGATAGGCCATGGCGACCTTGCCTTGCCACACCACGGTACTGTGTTCATGGGCCTGGTCCCGCAACACCGTCCATTCCCCCGGCCACGCGCCGTCGCTGCCGCCGATTTCACGGATACCCGCGGGCTCGTCGATCGGTTCGGGCGGTGCACGCGCCGGTGCCGCCGGTCCATGCACAGGTACGCGCGGCAGGACCAGTCGCGACGCGTCATCGCCGCCCATCAGGAGGGAAGTCGTCAATGGATAGGGCGTCGGCCAGTTCATGGGCCAGAGCGCATTGGAGACGGCGACACGGATGCGGTGGCCCTTCGGGAACACCCATGAGGCAAGATGCAGGTTAAACGAGAGCCGATAGATCTTGCCCGGCGTCAGATCCTCGGGCTCGGCCATCGAATCGCGCTGCGCGCCATTGATGCCCGCGCCGGTCACGAGCGTCACCCGGCCGTCGGGCGCGACATCGGAGAGGCGCACGAACCAGTCGGCCAGCGGTGCATTGCTTGCAACCTGCAAGCTGACCTGCGGCAGGCCCAAAATCGCCAGCGGTTCGTCGAGCGTTTTCGAGTCGTAAATGAGACTGTACGCATCGACCGGCCGCTGATCCGCCAACAATTCTCCCCACCAGAAACCGGCTTCGACCCCCGTGGACGGCACGCAGCGCAGTTCGTCTCGGCCGGACGCGGAGTCCCCGGGGGAGAGCCGGTGGTCCGGCTGAAGGTAGAGCGTGGTCGGCGTGAGTCCCGCGGGCGGCCATTGCTCGGCACGCCACTCGCCGGGAATGTCCTGCGATTGGGATCCGGGCGGGTGCCAATGCTGCTGATACACGACCACTCGAGGATCCCCGAGCACGCCGGTATCGCGGCCCTTGAGCCAGTAATCGAACCAGCGTACCGCTTGGTCGCGCCACTCGTACAGCGGTCCGTAATCGCTGCCGTTCGGAAAGCCGTGATTCCACGGGCCGATCCATGCCTTGAGGGGAGCCTTCACCTTGTCGAGCATGCGCGGGATGCTGTCCCGGTACCCGTCCTGCAGCCCGCCGATCAAAAAAGCAGGTATCGCCAACTCTTCGATCGGTCGCAGCGGCGCTCGCCAGAACGCTCCGTCGCGCTGATGCCTCATATAAGTGAGCGACCAGGGCGTCGAATCCATGCGCGGACCGATCACCGACTCCTCCAGGCTGAAGTCCGGCGCTCCGCTGCGGCCTTGGTCCAGGTCCATGGTGAGCTCGAACTCATCGACGTGAAATATGCCGTCCATGTAGTGCACGTCTTCCTTGAACAACTCCTCGGTGGCGGCCGTGGCGAGGATGGCTTTGAGCGCCGGCGGTTTCCTGAGCGCCATCTGGATCGCGTTGAAGCCTCCCCAGGATATTCCCAGCATGCCGACCCTGCCGTTCGACCACGGCTGGCGGGCAAGCCAGGCGATCACCTGCTCCGCATCTTGCTGCTCCTGCGCCGAGTATTCCCGATCGGGCGGCGCGCCCTCGCTGTTGCCGAAACCGCGAATGTCGACCCGCGCGCCGACGAATCCGCGCCTCGCGAAATATGTATGGTTTGCGAAGTCGCGCATCACTTCATCGTCATCCTTGCGATACGGCAGGTACTCGAGCAGCGCCGGAAAGCGCTCGCGCGCCTTGCCGCCCGCCGGCATGTACAAAGTGACGGCAAGGCGAATCCCATCGTGCATCGGGATCCAGGTCTTGGTGATTTGCACGCCGTACGCAGGCGGCGACGGCGGGAGAGCGGCAGCGGATAATGCAGCGGGGGCAAGGATCATGGCCAGCAGCGCACCGTACGCGCGCATCGTGCGGCAGCAGGCGCAAGGGTCCTCAGTTGGTGCGGGCAATCTTAGGATGGCCGTCCTTCCGTTTATTGCGGTCCGCGTGCGCGCGCGGCCCCATGTGTCCGCGCACACCGTCCCACCAGCCCTGCATGACGGCGATGATTTTGGCAGCTTTCATTTCCTCGTAGAGCGCTATGCGCTTGCAGGTGCGCACGCGGCGCGCGAAACTTTTCAATGCCCATGATCCGAACGGGTAGTCTGCATATTCGCGCAGCATCACGGTGTCGTTTCTCGCGCCGTAGTAGCGCCGATCGGGCGAGTGGTTCGTGGTCCACTTGTTCATCCACAACAGACCATGCGGCGTTGCCGCCCCGATCGCATGCGACATGATGGCTTCGCGTGTCTTGATGACCCGCAATCCCTGCGCTCGGGCTCTGAAACAATAATCGGTGTCGACATAGTCGATGAAGAATTCTTCCCGGAAGGGCCCGATGGCCGCGTGGGCCTTGAGCGGCACCAATGAACCGGACGTGATCACCGATTCCACTTCCTTCCATGCGCCGGCCCGTGTTGCGCCCGCCGCCGCTGCTTCGCCGTGGATTTCGATATCCGTTGCCTGAGCGCCGCCGTTGGGGTCCCGGAAGCCGGACCCGATGACCGCCAAACGATCCTTGTCGGGAAAGGAAGCGCATACCGCCAATAATTTCTGCACCATGTCGTCGTCGACGCGGCTGTCCTGATCAAGAAGCAGCGCCCACGAAAACTTGAGCGCCGCCCGCTGCATGCCGATGTTGAGGGCGCGTGCAACGCCTAAATTCTCCGCGTTCGGCACCAGGGTTATCGAGGGATTCGCCGAGATCTCGTGCAGCATCTTGAGCTCGGTTTCGTTCGAGCCATTGTCGACGATCACGAGCGCGCCGACCTGCGGCAGAACGCCAGCCAGTCTCTCCGGAAATTCACTGTCCGGATGGTAGGTCACCACGACCGCACAGACATCGGCGGCGTTTGCCGCCCGGGCCGGGTCGCCGTCCTTCATGTCGCTCGCCAACCCCTCGTGTCATGCGCCAGCCCGACGAGCCTTTAGTGTGACATCCTTCCCGGCGTGAATACACCCGGGGAGCCTGTCTGCGTATTCCCCGTGCGCGGCCGGCCTGCGGGCGGGGCCTCCCGCGAGTAAGCGCGGGCTGGGGCCTTTTCTAAAATTCGTGACCAGTGTACTTAACTTAACCGTGTGGGGACTTTAACCTCCGGCGCATGAAAGCTGCGACCGAGTCTGTTGCACCGGATGTTGCGGTGCAGGATGAGTGCTTGCCCGCGGACGAAGCGGATCGCCTGGCGTCCCTGCGTCGGCTCGGCATTCTGGACACCGTACCCTCGCAAGGCCTCGATGCGGTCGCGCGCGTGGCCGCGACTGCGCTGCGAGTGCCAATTGTCCTGGTGTCCCTGGTCGATGCCGAGCGCCTGTGGTTCAAGGCGCGGACCGGCCTCAGTGCAAGCGAATCCCCCCGTCAACCGTCATTCTGTTCCCACGTGGTATCTCAGCGGCATGCGCTCGCCGTGCGCGACGCCGCCGAGGATCCGCGCTTCGCCCAGTGCGCGCTGGTGAGCGGCGCTGCGCACATTCGCTCTTACCTGGGTGTCCCGCTGTATGCCGGCGACGGCCAGCCGGTGGGCACGCTGTGCGCCATGGATACCCAAGTTCGCGAGTTCGGCGAGCGCGATCTGGCGGTGCTGTGCGAATTGGCGCCGATCGTCGAAGAGCTTTTGTGCGCGAGGCAAGCCGCGCCCAAGGCCGACTACGTCCTGCAGTATGCAATGGAGCGCGAGAAGCTGTTTCGCGAGACCTTCGAGCAGGCTGCGGTGGGAATCGTGCATACCTCGCTGCGCGGCAAGATCCTGCGCATCAATCAACGGGCCTGCGCCATGTTGGGCTACAGCGTCGACCAAATGCGCGGGCTCAACTTTCTCGATATCACTCATGCGGAGGATTTGCCGAATCACGTGCGCGAGTTCAAACGCGCGCTTGCGGGCGAATTCGACAGCTATCGCTTGGAACAGCGCCTTCTGTGCAAGGACCAGCACTACGCATGGGTGTCGGTCTCGGTCTCGCTCAAGCGCAGCGCGGCGCGGCTGCCCGATTACAGCATCGTCATCATCGACGACATATCGGCGGACAAGCAGGCCGGGGCGGATCTCCTCAAAGCCCGAGACGCGCTGCAGGAGCGGCTGGGGCAGCTGGAACAGCGATTGCAGGAGAGCGACGCGGCCTTGCAGGCTCAGGGCAAGCAGGCGCTCGAGGTCGCGGCGGCGCTGCGCGAGGCCCAGCTGGCGCTGCAAGCCTCAAGTGCCAAACTCGCCGCCGAAAGCGCAACCGACTCTTTGACGGGGCTGCCGAACCGCCGCAGTTTCAGCCGCCGCATTGATCAAGCCGCGAGCGCCCTGCGGTCGTCGCGCAAGCCCTACGGGCTCATTCTGTTGGACATGGATAATTTCAAGCACATCAACAACGAATACGGCCATGACGTGGCCGACGAGGTACTGCGCGCCATCGGCAAGATTCTCGCGGGCCAGCTGCGGAACTCCTCTGACATGGCCGCGCGGCTGGGCGGCGAGGAGTTCGCGGTGCTGTGCTTCGGGGACATCAACGAGCAAGCGCTGCACGAGGTGGCGGAGCGCATTCGCAGCCAAATCGGCAAAGAGCCGCTTGCTACGCCCACCGGGCTGTTGCGGTACACGGGCAGTTTCGGTCTGGCCTTGAGCCTGCCCGACGACCCGGATTGGAGGACCGTGTACGCCAGAGCGGATGCCGCCCTTTTTGAAGCCAAGGCTGCCGGCAAGGACCGGGCCTCTTTTGGCCGTTCGACTTCCAAGAGCGCGACCGCGCGGCTGCGCGCGCTCAGCAGCGCGCCGCCGCCGGCATGAGCCGCCGGCGGTTGATCGCCTCGCGCAGCGTTGCCGCCGCGTGGCGGATGGCGCCGCTTTCGCCGCCGCCCGCATAGATGATGGCGCGGGAAGAGTTGATCAAGAGTCCGGTGCCGGCCTCATTCAAGCCGGCGGCGAGCGTGCTGTCGAGATCGCCGCCCTGCGCTCCGATCCCGGGGACCAGGAACCAGAGTTCGGGATGCGCCCGGCGCAGCTCGGCCATTTCCTCGGGGTAGGTCGCGCCCACCACCAACATCAGGTTCCGGTGTTCATTCCAACGGGCGGCCGCGCGCTCCGCGACTCGTTTGTAGAGGGGTTGACCGTCAACCAGCAAATCCTGGAAATCCCGGGCGCCGGGATTCGAGGTGCGGCACAGCAGAACTGCGCCGCGGTCGGGCCGGGTGAGAAAAGGAAGCACCGAGTCCTCGCCCATGTAGGGATTGACCGTAACCGCATCGGCGCCATAGCGCTCGAAGGCCTCGCGCGCGTAGGCCTTGGCGGTGTTGCCGATGTCATTGCGCTTCGCGTCGAGGATTATCAGCGCGGCGGGCGCGCGCGCGCGGATATAGTCAATGCTGGCGACGAGTTCGCTTTCTCTGCCCAAGGCGCTGTAGAAGGCGACTTGCGGCTTGTAGGCGGCCGCGCTCTCGAGCGTCGCATCGACGATGCGCCGATTGAAGGCGAAAAGCGGCTGCGGATCGCCGCGCAAGTCGGCGGGCAGTTGATCGAGGTCCGGATCGAGGCCGACGCAAACCAAGCTATTTCTGGCGATGCGGGCTCGCTCTAGGCGTTCGCAAAACGACGCGGGCATGCCCCATGATAGCGAGAGCGCCGTCCATTAGGGAGTATGCTGGGGCTTAAATGAGCGCCGCATTGTCAAGCAAATCCCGAACCGGGCCGCGATTGGTGCTGCAGCCGGCGAGCCGCCGTACGGCGCGGCGCACCAGCACCAACGCCTTGAAGCGCTTCTTCGCGATTGCCGATGCGTGGGAACTCTCGCCGCTGCAGCAATGCCGGCTGCTCAAGATTCCCTCCCCGCAGGTGCTTGCCCGGTACCGCTTGGGCCAGGCGCCGCGGCTCTCCGCTGCGCAGCAGGAGAGGGCCGCATTGATCGCCAACATCCAAAACTCGCTCACGCTCGAATCGGAAAACAAGGACCGAGCCTGGGCCTGGGTGCACGCGCCGCGTGAGGGAGCGCCGTTCGACGGGGACAGCCCGCTTTACTTTATGCTGGAGCGCGGTTTGCCGGCGCTGCGGGAAGTGGCTCGCTTGCTGGTGCGCGAAAGCGAAGCCCGCTGAGCTATAATAAATGGCTGTTCCGATGCGAATGTGGCGGAATTGGTAGACGCGCCAGGCTTAGAACCTGGTGGGGCAACCCGTGCGAGTTCGAGTCTCGCCTTTCGCACCATGAGCCCTTAAAGAGCCTTGACCGCAACGCCGACGAGGAATGACATGCAGGTTTCCGTGGAGAGTATCGGGAAATTGGAGCGCCGCATGCAAGTGCAGGTGCCGGCAGAGCGCGTCAGCAAGGAAATTGCCACGCGGCTGAAGGAGCTGAGCCGCACGGCGCGCTTGAAGGGGTTTCGGCCCGGCAAGGCTCCGATCACGGTGATCCGCCGGCAATTCGGCCAACAAGTGCATCGCGAAGTCATCGGCGAACTTCTGCAGTCGAGCTTCACCGAGGCGGTCACCCAGAATCAGCTCGCCCCGGCCGGCAGCCCGCGCTTCGAGCCGCAGAGCGTTGCGGAGGGTCAGGATCTGACCTACGTGGCGACGTTCGAGGTTTTTCCGGAAGTCGCTCTGCGGCCGCTCGAATCCCTCGAGATCGAGCGCATCACCGCCGAAGTGACCGAGGGCGACATCGACGCGATGATAGAGCGGCTGCGCAAACAGCAGATGAAATACACGGCGGTGACGCGGCCTGCGGCGAGCGGCGACAAGGTCGCGGTGAATTTCGACGGCTCGATCGACGGCACGCCCTTCGCCGGCGGCAAGGGTGAGAATGTCGCGATCGTTCTCGGCGAGGGCCGCATGCTGGTGCAACTCGAGCAGGGCCTCATCGGCGCCGCGGGGGGCGAAACGCAGGAAATCGGGGTTGATTTTCCGGCCGACTACCGTGTGACGGAGCTCGCCGGCAAGCATGCGCGGTTCCAAGTCGAAGTGAAGAGCGTCGAGGAGCCCTCGCTGCCGGCGCTCGACCAGGAGTTCTGCAAGTCGTTTGCCGTGACCGAGGGCGGCTTGCCGCAGCTGCGCAAAGAGGTGGCGGCCAACATGCGCCGCGAGCTGGACCAGGCGCTGCGCAATCGCAACAAGACGGCCGTGATGGACAAGCTCTATCAAACCAACCCCATCGAGGTGCCGAACACCTTGTTGGAGGTCCAGGTGCGGGACATGCAAGTCGAGATCATGCGTCGAACCGGCGCCAAGGACGTGTCGCAGGCGCCGCCGCGCGAGCCGTTGCTGGAGCCCGCGCGCCGCCGGGTGGCACTCGGGCTGCTGATCAACGATATCATCCGACGGGAGAAGATCGTGCTCGATCCGGCTCGATCGAACGCGCGGCTGGATGAAATGGTCGGCGCATACGGCGATGCGGCGGCTGTGAAGCGAGCCTACCTGCAAAATGCCGATGCGATGCGCCAGATGGAGAACCTGGCGCTCGAGGACCAGGCGGTGGATTGGATTCTTGCGCATGCTAAGGTGCGCGACAGGCCGTCCACTTTCAAAGCGGTGATGAACTTTGAGGGCTGATTGCCGTTGGGTGGGCCACTTGAAACGCCCCCAAGCGTCCTCAATGATTCATTGTCCCTGTACTGCGTAAATTAGCAAGGCGGTTATCCATGACGACTCGAGCGCTCAATTTGGTTCCGATGGTGGTCGAACAAACCGCGCGCGGCGAGCGCGCCTACGACATCTATTCGCGCTTGCTCAAGGAACGGGTGATCTTCATCGTCGGGCCGGTCGAGGACTACATGGCCAATCTGGTGGTGGCCCAACTGCTGTTCCTCGAGTCGGAAAACCCCGAAAAGGACGTCGCGCTGTACATCAATTCCCCGGGCGGCTCGGTGAGCGCGGGTCTTGCGATCTACGACACCATGCAGTTCATCAAGCCGGACGTGAGCACGATTTGCGTGGGCCTCGCGGCCTCGATGGGCGCGGTGCTGCTGGCGGGCGGCGCCGCGACCAAGCGCTATTCGCTGCCCAATTCGAAAATCATGATTCACCAGCCCTCGGCCGGCTTTCAGGGCCAGGCGTCGGACATCGATATCCATGCCCGCGACGTCCTGGAGACGAAGGAACGCCTCAACCGGATCATGGCCAAACACAGCGGACAATCGATGGAGCGCATCAAGCAGGACAGCGACCGCGACAACTTTATGAGCGCGGAAACCGCCCGTGCCTACGGTTTGATCGATTCGGTGCTCGAGAAGCGCGGGGAAATACCGGCAAAGGCCCCGTAAGGGGAGGCGATTCGGCCGCAAACGGCCGCATTATGGTCCTTGGGCGGCATTATGGTCCTCCGGAAGGGACCCCGGTCACAGCCTGCGACTCGCATTCTTTGCGTGCAGTCGGCCGGGTGCTATATAGTCAGTATCGTCGCCGCGCCTTGCCAAGACGGGTGCGTGGTCAACTCGAGGAAAGCATGAGCGAAGATTCGCGCGGCAAACATGATGACGGCAAATTGTTGTATTGCTCTTTCTGTGGAAAGAGTCAGCATGAAGTACGGAAACTGATTGCCGGACCCTCCGTTTTTGTCTGCGACGAATGCGTTGAACTCTGCAACGACATCATCCGCGAAGAGCTTGAGGAGCGCGCCGAGCGCACTCGCGACAAGCTGCCGAAGCCGCAAGAGATCAAAAAGGTATTGGACGAGTACGTGATCGGCCAGGAGCGCGCCAAGCGGGTCCTGTCGGTCGCGGTCTACAATCACTACAAGCGCTTGCAGACGCGCGGCGGCGAAGGCGTACGCTCGCGCGACGAGGTCGAGCTCGCCAAGAGCAACATTTTGCTGATAGGGCCCACCGGTTCCGGCAAGACGTTGCTGGCGGAGACCCTCGCGCGCTTGCTGAACGTTCCGTTCACGATCGCCGATGCCACCACCTTGACCGAGGCCGGCTACGTCGGCGAGGACGTCGAGAACATCATTCAAAAGCTTCTGCAGAAGTGCGATTACGATGTCGAAAAGGCGCAAACCGGCATCGTCTATATCGATGAGATCGACAAGATTTCGCGCAAATCGGACAATCCGTCGATTACCCGCGACGTCTCGGGAGAGGGCGTGCAGCAGGCGCTCTTGAAGCTGATCGAGGGTACGATTGCTTCGGTGCCGCCGCAGGGCGGCCGCAAGCATCCGCAGCAGGAATTCCTGCAAGTCGACACCACCAATATCCTGTTCATTTGCGGCGGTGCGTTCGCGGGGCTCGAGAAGATCATCATGAACCGCACCCACAAGAGCGGCATCGGCTTCGTCGCCGAAGTCCGCGAGCAAAATGCGCGGCCGCATGGCAACGACGTCTTCCACGACACCGAACCGGAGGACTTGATCAAGTACGGCCTGATTCCGGAGTTCGTCGGCCGCCTGCCGGTGGTGGCGACGTTGGAGGAATTGGACGAAGACGCGCTGATCTCGATTTTGCTGCAGCCGAAAAACGCGCTCACCAAGCAGTACCGCAAGTTGTTCGACATGGAAGGGGTGGAACTCGATTTTCGCGAGGACGCGCTGCGTTCGGTGGCGCGCAAGGCGATGAACCGCAAGACCGGCGCACGCGGACTGCGCACCATTCTGGAGAACGTGCTGCTCGACACCATGTACGACCTGCCGTCGTTGCGCAACGTGCACAAGGTCGTGGTCGACGAGCAGGTGATCGAGGGCCAGAACAAACCTTATATCGTCCATCGGACCGAGGAGACGCGGCTGGTGGCTCCGGTTGAAGAAGAGCGGCGGCCAACGGGTTCGGACCATCTTTAGACGGATGCGCATAGCGGCGCGTTTGGAGGTAAGCGCTGCGGCTTGAAAATCACGATCGGCGGCCGCATTTACTTGAAATTGCGACGCTGTACCTGCCACGACGAAGAGGCTAGCCTTGAGCAACGAATCCGTTAGCGATGTCCCGACCGTAACCCCCGCCCACGCCGGCATGCCCGTGTTGCCGCTGCGCGACGTAGTGGTCTATCCCCATATGGTGATCCCGCTGTTCGTCGGCCGGGAAAAGTCCATTCTGGCGTTGGATCTGGCGATGAAGGCCGACAAGCGCATTCTGCTGGTGGCTCAGAAGCAAGCCGACATCGACGATCCGAAGGGCGAGGATCTGTATCGGGTGGGGACGATTGCGACCATCCTGCAGCTGCTCAAGCTGCCGGACGGCACCGTCAAGGTGCTGGTCGAGGGCGTGGATCGGGCCAGCATCGAAAAGCTCACCGAGGGCGAGTCCTTTGCCGCCGAAGTCGCCGCGATGCCGGATGTGGAGCGCTACGAAGAGCGCGAGATGGACGTGCTCACACGCTCGGTGATTGCGCAGTTCGAGCAGTACGTGAAGCTCAACAAGAAGGTGCCGCCGGAGATTCTCACCTCTTTGGCCGGCATCGAGCAGGCGGGGCGCTTGGCCGACACCGTCGCCGCTCACATGTCGCTGAAGCTGTCCGAGAAGCAAAAGGTTCTCGAGATTCCCGACGTCCGCAAGCGGCTCGAGCACATGCTCGCCGTGATCGAGGGCGAGATGGACGTGCTGCAGATTGAAAAGCGCATTCGCGGCCGC
Source organism: uncultured Gammaproteobacteria bacterium (assembly GCA_963813755.1). Lineage (GTDB taxonomy): Bacteria > Pseudomonadota > Gammaproteobacteria > Steroidobacterales > Steroidobacteraceae > Bog-1198. Next base: position 355,370 of record CAWEZY010000001.1, read on the forward strand.
GTGAAGCAACAGATGGAGAAGAGCCAACGCGAGTACTACCTGAATGAGCAGATGAAAGCCATTCAAAAGGAACTCGGGGAGCTGGATGAGGCGCCGAACGAGATCGGCGAACTCGAAAAGCGCATCAAGGCGGCCGGCATGCCGAAGGAGGCGCGCGAGAAGGCCAATTCGGAACTCGCGAAGCTCAAGTTGATGTCGCCGATGTCGGCCGAAGCCACCGTGGTGCGCAACTACGTCGACTGGCTGGTGAAGTCGCCGTGGAAGAAGCGCAGCAAGGTGCACTTGGACATCAGCGCCGCCGAGAAAGTCCTGGAAGCCGACCATTACGGCCTGGAAAAGGTCAAGGAGCGCATCGTCGAGTACCTCGCGGTGCAGCAACGGGTCAAGAACCTGCGCGGCCCGATCCTGTGCTTGGTGGGTCCGCCCGGCGTCGGCAAGACCTCGCTCGGCCAGAGCGTGGCGCGTGCCACGCACCGTAAATTCGTGCGCATGTCGTTGGGCGGCGTGCGCGACGAGGCCGAGATTCGCGGCCATCGGCGCACCTACATCGGCTCCATGCCCGGCAAGATCATCCAGAATCTGGCCAAGTGCGGCGTGCGCAATCCGCTCTTTTTGCTCGACGAAGTCGACAAGATGTCAACCGATTTTCGCGGCGACCCGTCCTCGGCGCTGCTCGAGGTGCTCGATCCCGAACAGAACAGCACCTTCAACGACCACTACCTCGAAGTGGATTTCGACCTTTCCGAGGTGATGTTCGTGTGCACGGCCAATAGCTTGAATATTCCCGCGCCGCTGCTCGACCGCATGGAAGTCATTCGCCTCCCGGGCTACACCGAAGACGAGAAGAGCAATATCGCGCGCCGCTACCTGCTGCCAAAGCAGGTCAAGCAGAATGGGCTCAAACCCGACGAATTGGTGGTATCGGATTCGGCCATTCAGGACATGATTCGCTTTTACACGCGGGAAGCCGGCGTGCGCAACCTCGAGCGCGAACTGTCCAAGATCGGGCGCAAGGCCGTCAAGCAGCTGCTGCTCAAGCCGAGCGACAAGACCGTGACGGTCGATTCGAAAAATCTCGACACCTACCTGGGTGTGCGCCGCTTCCGCTACGGCAAGGCCGAGGAGAGCAATCGCGTCGGCCAGGTCACGGGTCTCGCCTGGACCGAAGTCGGCGGGGAACTCCTCACCATCGAAGCGGCCGTGGTTGCGGGCAAGGGCAAGCTCACCCATACGGGTCAGCTCGGCGAAGTGATGCAGGAATCGATCCAAGCCGCGATGACCGTGGTGCGCAGCCGCTCCGCCATGCTGGGCTTGGATGTGGATTTCTATCAGAAGGCGGACGTGCACATTCACGTGCCGGAGGGCGCGACGCCGAAGGACGGCCCGAGCGCCGGCATCGGCATGTGCACGGCGCTGATCTCGGCGCTCACCAAGATACCGGTGCGCTCGGATGTCGCCATGACCGGCGAGATCACCTTGCGGGGCGAAGTGCTGCCGATCGGCGGCTTGAAGGAGAAATTGCTCGCCGCACACCGCGGCGGCATCACCACCGTGCTGATCCCCGACGACAACATCAAGGATCTGGCGGAGATCGCCGAGAACATCAAGGAAAAACTTGATATCCGCTCGGTGAAGTGGATCGACGAGGTACTGCAGGTGGCCCTGACCCATATGCCGGCGCCGCTGCCCGTTGCGGAGCCCAAGCCGCCGGAGGCCATTGCCGGTGAAAAGCGCCGCCGCAGGGCCGCGCGGGTCAAGAGCCAAGTCCACGCTCATTGAACGACTCGGGGCAGCGGCGCTTCCGCAAGCGCCGGCGCAGCGTCGCGCATGGATCGCGGCAGGCGTTGTCGCGCCTGGACAATGCGGTGTCCCCTCGCGTAGACTTCCGCGCCTCTTCCAGGGGGTGCTTAGCTCAGCTGGTAGAGCATCGCCTTTACACGGCGAGGGTCGGGGGTTCGATCCCCTCAGCACCCACCAACATGCGGAGTGGTAGTTCAGCTGGTTAGAATACCGGCCTGTCACGCCGGGGGTCGCGGGTTCGAGTCCCGTCCACTCCGCCATTTCCTGACGATGAGTCCCGCGCGAGCCGTGTGGCCGCGCCTTTGGGCAGAGGGCTTTAGTTCATGCTGCAGACGATTCACGACAAGCTGAAGGGATGGTTGGCCGGCGTCGTGCTGGGCGCCATCGGGCTGGTGTTCGTGTTTTGGGGCATCAATTGGACGCTCAGCGCACCGACCTACGCCGCTAAGGTCAACGGCGTCGAGATCGGGAGCAATGAAGTCCGCCAGACCTACCAGCAGCAGCTCGCGCAGTACGAGCGGCAGACGAACGGCGCGATCGACGAAGCGCAGCGCAACGAGATCAAGAAACGCGTGCTGGAGCAGTACGTCGACAGTGAAGCGCTGGTCACGCGTGCCGATGATCTCGGCTATCGAGTGAGCGATCAGGATCTGCTCGCGGCCATGGCGCAGATTCCGGCGTTCCAGGTGGACGGCAAATTCGACCAGGCGCACGCGGTCGCGGTGCTCAAGGCGGAGGGGCGATCGATCGCGGAAATCGAGGCGCTGTTTCGGCGCGACGTGAAGCTGAGGCAGCTCGATACGGCCCTGAGTTCATCGAGCTTCGTGACGGCGAGCGAACTGAAGCAATTGCGTGCCCTCACGCGCCAGCAACGGCAGTTGGCGTGGCTCAACGTTGCAGCCGCGAAGTATGCCGCCGCGGCGGCGCCGGACGAGGCGGCCGTCAAGGCGTACTACGAGGCGCACAAGTCGAGCTACATGACCCCCGAAACCATCGATTTGCGCTATGTCGAGATCAGCCTGGATGCGCTCGCGGCCAAGGTGAGCGTCGATGACGCGCAGCTTAAAGCCTATTTCGAGGAGCAAAAGGCCAAGACGCCCGAGCGCTACTCTCAGGCGGAGCAGCGCCGCGTGCGGCACATTTTGCTGCAGGTCACCGATCCGAAGAACGATGCCGCCGTCGAGGCGAAGGCCGATGCGATCCTGAAGCGAGCCCAGGGCGGTGAGGACTTCTCGAAGCTGGCCAAGGAATTCTCGCAGGATCCGGGTTCCGCGCAGCAGGGCGGGGACCTCGGCTGGTCGGATCGCAAGGCGTGGGTGGCTCCGTTCGCGGATGCCGCGTTCGCAATGAAAGAGGGCGAGATCCGCGGTCCCGTCAAGACGCAGTTTGGCTACCATATTTTGAAGCTCGACGGCATCCAGCCGGCCACCGTCAAGACTTTCGAACAAAGCAGGGCCGATTTGCAGGCCGAATACCGCCGCAGCGAGGCGGAGCGCCTGTTCAACAATGCGCAGGACCAACTCGCCGACGCCGCCCTGCAAAATGCCACCGATATCGATGTGGTGGCTCGCAAGGCGGGCCTCACGGTGCATGACATTCCCAAGTTCAGCCGCACCGATGGGGGCGGGGATCTCGGCAAATCGCCCGCCGTACTGGAGGCGGCGTTCAGCCCGGATGTGCTCGATGGGCGCTTGAGCCCGATCGTCGAGGTCGCGAAGGGCCGCGGCGTCGTGCTGCGCGGGACCGACCACCAATTGCCGCAGCAAAAGCCGCTGCAAGCCGTGCGCGCCGAGGTCATCGATGCCTGGAAGAAGCAGCGCGGCACGGAACTCGCGGCCGCGGCCGCCGCCGATGCGGTCAAGAGGCTGGAGGCCGGCGAATCGTGGGACAGCGTGGCCAAATCCTTGGGTGCGAGCGTGCAGCCGGCGAAATTCGTGGCGCGGACCGACCAGGCGGTACCGCTCGAGATTCGCAGAGCCGCGTTCGAAGAGCCCAAGCCCGCCGGCAAAGCGATTTATGCCGGCGTGGAACTCGGCAGCGGCGATGCCGCTGTGCTCGCGTTGAGCGCGGTGCGCGAGGATCCGAGCGGCGATCCGCAACAAGAGGATGCGCAGCTGCGTCGCGAATTCGCGCGATCGGCCGCGGCTGCCGAGGCGCAAAGCTATGCCGCCGCCGCACGCGCCGATGCCAAGGTGGTGCTCAATCCCCAGGCTATTGATTAGTTGGCGGAATTACTGCATCAATTTTCGGATTGGTACTTGGGCGCCCTGAGCCAGGGCGGCTATTGGCTCATTGCCGGGCTGATGGCGCTCGAAAGCACGCTGGTGCCGATCCCAAGCGAAACCATCATCCCTCCGGCGGCTTACCTGGCCGGCACCCAGGGCGAGTTTTCCCTGATCGGCATCGTCCTGGCCGGCGCTGCCGGGTCCTGGGCTGGCGCCTCGTTGATGTACTTGGCCGCCCGCGGGTTGGGACGCCCGGTAATTCTGCGCTTCGGCCCCTATCTCGGGCTGGCGGTTGCACAAATCGAATTGGCAGAACGATGGTCGGCGCATTACGGCTGGGCCGGGGTGCTGATATCGCGGCTGTTGCCGATCATCCGCCATCTCATCGGCATTCCCGCCGGGATTCTCAAATTGGATTTTCGTTGGTATTCCGCGGCGACCGCGGCGGGCTCGCTGCTGTGGTGCTCGGTGTTGGCCTGGCTTGGCATGACGGTCGGCAGCCACCCCGAGCTTCTCAAGGGCTCGCTGCACCGCTTTGCCGGTCTGGTCGTGGGGGTGGGCGCGGTGCTCGCGGTGCTGTACTACTGGTTCGTGCACCGGCCGACCTCGCGTCGCTAGACCCACGGAAAAGGCATTCGCGGGGCCGTAAACCGCGCCGCGCCGGATTAGCGCTGCCGGCCGGCTCAGGTCGGGGCAGGTGCCGGTGCGGGAGCGGGCGCAACGGGTGCAGCCGTGGTTCCGGCGGGGAATTTCCCGAAAATTGCGGCAACCGCCGCGTTGATCTTCGCGGCCGCATTCGGACCGGTTAAACCCGACATGTTTTGGCTGACCGCGGCGTGCCAGATCGGCGTGCGCGATTTGGTGTCGAAGAAATCGACCGTGATGCGGGTTTCATCTTCAACCCACGGACCATCCACCCACGGCCCGCCCCAACCGGGATATCCCCAGCCGTAGCCCCACCCGTAGCCCCATCCATAACCCCATCCCCCGTAATAATCGCTGAACACTTGGCGCGTGCCCATCGCAAAGCCGACGGTGCAATCCGCCGCGGCGCGATCCGCCTGCAGGGCAATGCCCTTCGCCCTCATGTTCGCCTCAATCGCGAGGCGCAGCCGCTCGGCATTCAAGGGATTACCGAACGCGGCGGGCTGGTCGACATTGGCCACGTGTTCTTGAGCGAACGCATAGGTATGGCAGTTCGCCACCGAGTAATGGGGATTGAGGTCCGTGGTCACCGGCAGCGTCGTGCAGGCGCCAAGGGCGAGAACGGCACTCGCCAATGAACCGGAAATGAGTCGCTTATTTAACATAACGTCCGTGGCGAAATGACAAAACACCAGTTTAACGTTGGAGTAGCGATTGCGTTGACAAGTTGCAGGCCGCGTTTAAGGGCTGTCCGACTCCGCAGGAAAACTCATGCCCACGGAGTTGAAGCCGCCATCGACATAGGTAGTCTCGCCGGTGATCCCGGCGGCGAGATCCGAGCATAGAAATGCCGCCGCGTTGCCCACGTCCTCGAGCGTGACATTGCGTTTGATGGGCGAGACCGCGGCGACGTGCGCCAGCATCCGGCGCAGCCCGGGAATGCCGGCCGCCGACAGCGTCTTGATCGGGCCGGCCGAGATCGCGTTGACGCGCACTCCCTGGGGCCCCAAATCCGCCGCCAGGAAGCGTACGTTGGCTTCCAGGCTGGCTTTGGCCAGGCCCATGACGTTGTAGCCAGGGAGAGAGCGCACCGCCCCCAGATAGCTCAAGGTGACGATCGCGCCCGGCCGTCCCTGCATGAACGGCAGGGAGGCGCGCGCTAACGCGGTCAGGCTGTAGCTGGAAATGTCGTGCGCCACGCGAAAACCCTCGCGAGTGGTGGCTTCGATGAAGGTGCCGGTCAGCGCTTCGCGCGGCGCGAACGCCACCGCATGCACCAGGATGTCGAATGCGTCCCAGCGCGCCTTCAGGTGGGCGAAACCGCGAGCGATGTCCTCGTCGGCCGCGACGTCCATGGGGAAGGTGATGTCCGATCCCAATTGCTTCGCGAGCGGCACGACGCGATCGGTCATGCGTTCGATATGCGAGAACGCGAGCTGCGCACCTTCGCGATGCATCGCCTGCGCAATGCCCCAAGCGATGGAGCGATCGGTGGCGAGGCCCACGATCAAGGCACGCTTGCCGTTCAGAAAGCCCATGTTGATTCCCCTTGTTACGACCCGTCGCCTGATCTCGGGCTATCCCTGCTGCCGCGCGGCGTCCACGTACATCACGAGCCGCTGTCCGGCTCTGATTTGATGGCGTTGGTTGATGCCGTTCCAGCTCTTGAGCTGGGTGACCGACACTTGAAATTGACGTGAGATACTATAAACGGTGTCGCCCCGGCGCACCGTGTAGAGCACCCGCCGGGTGCTCGCCACGCCCTCGTTTCGATAGCGCCGGGCGCTTGCCCTGATGACCAGGCGCTGGCCCTTCACCAAGGTGTCGCCGATCTCCATGTTGTTCAGACGCGCGAGCGTGCTCACCGGCATGCCGTGGCGGCGCGCGATGCTCGAGAGCGTTTCGCCGGCGCGGACGCGATAGACGATCTGGTGCTGTTTGTGGCCAAGATCGGTCTCCGGCCGGTCGACGCGTGCCGCTGCGAGCAGCACCTTGTCCGGCACGCGTACGCTGACCTGCGGAATCCTAAGGGTTTCGCCGGCGCTGACGCGTCCGCGAGGCAGATCGTTGAGTTTTGCGATGACCGCCGCCGACATGCCATACCGCTTGGCGATCGCCGCCAAGGTCTCTCGCCTGCCGACCTCGTACGTGAGATAGGGCACGCGGTCGTTCGGCGGCAGCGTCGTAAGCCCCGCCTCGAAGGCATCGGCATTGTCGATCGGCACCAGCATGCGCTGCGGACCGCCCGGATCGGTTGCCCAGCGGTTGAAGCCGGCATTGAGAGCGATCATTTCGTCATAGCTCACGCCCGCCAGCTGCGCGGCGACCGTCAAGTCGATCTGCGATCCGATATCGATCACGGCGAAGTAGGGTTCATTCGGAATCGCCGCAAATGCGAGGCCGTAACGCTCGGGCTCGGCCATCAGGCGCTTCATGGCGAGCAGCTTCGGCACATAGGCGCGGGTTTCCGCCGGCAGATTCAAGTGCCAAAAGTCGCTCGGTCTGCCATGCGCACGGTTGACGTCGATCGCGCGCTGCACCGCAGCCTCGCCGACGTTGTACGCGGCGATTGCCAACAGCCAATCGCCGTCGAATTGATCGTGCAGCGCCTGCAGGTAATCGAGCGCTGCGCGCGTCGACTCGATGACGTCGCGCCGGCCGTCATACCACCATTCCTGCTTCAGGCCGAACCGCAAACCCGTCGCGGGAATGAATTGCCACAGGCCCGCCGCTCGGCTCACCGAATAGGCAAACGGCTCGTAGGCGCTCTCCACCACCGGCAGCAGCGCGAATTCCAAGGGCATGCCGCGCGCCTCGACTTCGGTGATGATGTGGTACAGATAGCGCTGGCCGCGTTGGAAGACACGCTCCAAATATTCCGGATTGTGTTGGAACCAGGCGAGCTGCTGATCGATCGCCGGTTCCTGGACTTCATCGAGCGCAAATCCGGCGCGCATGCGGTCGAACAAATCGTCATAATCTTCGCCGTTGTGATGCTGCCATTCCCGGGGCAGGGCGAGCGAGGGCGTGGCTCCGGTCGCGGGGTTGGCGGTCTCGGCGGGCGGCGTACCGGTGGAGGGCGGCAGCTCGATGCGCTCCCGCGGGGCGGTCGCTTGATGCGCGCAGGCGCCGAGAGCGAGCGCGAGGGCGGCAATATGTGGAATTCGCAACGACACTCGTGTCATCTTGCCGCCTCGTGAGTTCCGCTAACGGAACCGGTCCTTCCAGGCGCGCAGCACCGCAAAGACCTCGGCGGATTCGCGCAGCGGGCGGCCTGCGTGAGCCTCGGCGCTTGCGCGCACCGCGGCGGCGTCGCAGCGCAAAAACGGATTGACGCGAATTTCCAGCGACAGCCGCGACGGCAGCGTCGGCAGGTCGGCGGCGCGCAGGCGCGCGACGCTATCCCGATACTCGAGCGCATCGGCGTTGGCGGGATCCACGGTCAAGGCGAAGCGCAGGTTGGCCTCGGTGTACTCGTGGCCGCAAAACATTTCAGTTTCCGGCGGCAAGCCGCGAAGCCGGTTTAACGAAGCGTTCATTTGCCTTGGCGTACCCTCGAACATGCGACCGCAGCCCGCGCTGAACAGCGTATCCCCGCAAAACAGCGCCCCGTGCCCCGAAAACGCAATATGGCTTAAGGTATGTCCGGGCACGTGCAAAATATCGAAGGCAAGTCCCAAGTCTGGCAATTCGCAGCGCTCTCGATCCCGCACCGTGCGGGTGCGCCCGGGGATCCGGTCGTCATCCGGCCCGATGACCGCCACCGGACCCAAGCGCAGGAGGTCCGGGACCCCTCCGATATGATCCGGGTGATGGTGAGTCAGCAAGATCGCGGCTAAGCTTGCGCCGCTGCGCTTAAGCTCGGCAATGACGGGCGCGGCTTCGCCCGGGTCGACCGCCACCAGGCGGCCGGGCACGACGGGCGGCTCGATGAGCCATATATAGTTATCGGCGAATGCGCGCACCGGGCGCACACCGAGAGGGGTTGAAGGGTTTGACATTTTGCGGCGTATTTAACCTGTAACATGCCAAGTTCGCTAGTGCTTTGATGAGGGACGACAGTTGCAAGTAGCGCCCGGCAACGCGGCGGCGGAATGGTTCGAGAGCCCCCTGGGCGTACGCGTGCTTCGAGAAGAGAGCGCGCTCGCGCGGCTCGCGCTCGAAGACGTATTTGGCTTCGAGTTGCTGCAATTGGGCGCTTGGGGGCCCGGCGCGCACATGCTGGGCGGTGCGCGTACGCAGCACACGACCTTGTTGGCGCCGGATTTGGGATCCGGGGTGACGTTGTGCGCGGCGCTCGACTCGTTGCCGTTCGCCTCGGACTCCATCGACGCAATCTTGCTGCCGCATACGCTCGAGTTGGTCGAAGACCCGTATGCGCTGCTGCGCGAGGCCGAGCGGGTGCTGTGCGCCGAAGGCTGCTTGATGATTTGCGGCTTCAATCCCTTCAGCGGTTGGGGCGCACGGCGCTTTTTTGCCCAGCACTTGCGGCGTCCCGCGTTTCCGCCGCGCACCCGGCGCATGCTCGCCGAGCGGCGCCTGCGCGATTGGATGGCGCTGCTCGACTTTGAGCTGACCAGCGTCTACGGATATCTTGGCCCGTTACCCATGGCCGGCCGGCGCCGCCTCGCGGCCGACGGCACGGGCGGCGAGAGCGAATTTCAGCCGCGGGCCGCTCTGACCGCCGGCGGCTACCTGCTCAAGGCACGCAAGCGCGTGCAAACGCTCACGCTGGTGCGGCCGAAACGCCGGCCGCTGCAGCGTGTTCTGGTGCCGGCGGCGGAACCGACCAGCAAAGTCGGCCGATGAGCGCGGCGGGCGGATGAACCACGTGGACATCTTCACCGACGGGGCCTGCCGCGGCAATCCGGGGCCCGGCGGTTGGGCGGCTCTGCTCGTCGCCGGCAAGGAGCGCAAGGAGCTTTCCGGCGCGGAAATCAACACCACCAACAACCGCATGGAACTGACGGCCGTCATCGAGGCTCTCGGCGCGCTGAAGCGCCGCTGCGCGGTGAAGCTGTACACCGATTCGAAGTACGTCCTGCAAGGCTGCACCGAGTGGCTGCCGGGCTGGAAGGCGCGCGGCTGGCGCACCGCGGCGCGCGAACCGGTCAAGAATCAGGACCTGTGGGAGCGGATCGATGCGGCGGCCGCGGGCCAGAATATCGAATGGCACTGGGTCCGCGGGCATTCCGGCCACGACGGCAACGAGTTCGTGGACCGGTTGGCCAATCGCGCCATCGATCGGTTGCTGGCGGGCGGTTAGATGCGCATGCGTCAAGTCGTCCTGGATACGGAAACCACCGGCCTCGAACTCGATCGCCAGCATCGCATCATCGAAATCGGCTGCTTGGAGCTCAGCAATCGGCGCCTGACCGGCCGATCGTTCCATCGCTACGTGAATCCCGAACGCGACATCGAACAGGGCGCGCTCGCGGTGCATGGATTGACGCGCGAGCAGCTGGCGAAGGAACCGACTTTCGCCGAGATACATGCCGAGCTGCTGGATTTCGTCCGCGATGCCGAACTCATCATTCACAACGCGCCGTTCGACATCGCCTTTCTGAACGCGGAGCTTGCGCGGCTCGGCGGCACGCCGCAAATCACCGACCTCTGCACGGTGCTCGATACCTTGCCGCTGGCGCGCCAAATGCATCCCGGCCAGCGCAACAGCCTGGACGCGCTGTGCAAGCGCTATTCGGTCGATAATTCGCATCGCGAGTATCACGGCGCGCTGCTCGATGCGCGGCTCCTCGCCGAGGTGTATCTGGCCATGACCGGCGGGCAGGCCAAGCTCGTCTTGAGCGAGGAGACCTCTTCCACGCGGCGCAGGGCGCGCCCCGATGCCGCGAATCGCACCGTCGCGTCCGCCGGCATCGTGGTGGTCGCCGCTAGCGAGGCGGAGATCGCTGCGCACGATGAGGCGCTTGCGCGGCTCGACAAAGCCTCCGGCGGCAAGACGGTGTGGCGGAACTTGTGAAGCTGCTGCGGGCGCGCAGCTTATTAATCTTTTTCAGGAAAGCATGCATGTCGATGTGCGGCGTCGCCTCGTTACGTACATCCATGTATATCCGCCGTATTCGGATAATGGTAGACGGGGAAATTGCGGCTGCCGAGCCGGCTTTGGCTCAGCCACGGCAGGGAGGGAGCGTAGTAAGATCGAAGCCCGGGCGATATTGCTGAATGTCATGGATTTCTCCAAAAATATGCCAACGTTGAATTCTTCTCTTGCCGCATGGCGCGCCGTCGAGGCTCATGCACGAGACATCGGCGGCGCGCACCTGCGTGATCTCATCGCCGCCGATCCCAAGCGCTGGCAGAGTTTCCACCTCGAGGAGGACAGCTGGCTGCTCGATTTCTCGCGCCAGCGAATTTCGCAGAAGACGTTGGCGTTGCTGCTCGAGCTTGCGCGTGCGGCGAAGTTGCAGGAGCGGATCGCCGCGATGTTTCGCGGCGATCCGATCAACGCCACCGAGGGGCGGGCGGTGCTGCATACCGCATTGCGCTCAGGCTTCGCGGGTTCGGCGGCGATCCAAGCGCAGGTCAAAGACTCGCGCCGCAAGCTCTCGAGCTACGCCGGCGCGGTGCGCCGCGGCGATGAGTGCGGGGTAACGGGGAAGAAATTCAGGCATGTGGTGAACATCGGCATCGGCGGCTCCGACCTCGGCCCTCTGTTGGTATGCAATGCGCTCAAAGCCGAATGGAGCGGCGACATCACGCCGCATTTCGTGTCGAACGTCGATCGCACGCAGCTCGAGGATGTGATTCGCAGCGCCGATCCGGCCGAAACCTTGGTGATCGTGTGCTCGAAAACCTTCACCACCCGGGAGACGCAGGCCAACGCGAACGCGGCTCGCGCCTGGATCGTCGGAGCGCTCGGGGATAAGGCGCCTGCGCATCATTTCGTTGCGGTCTCGACCAACGCCCAGGCCATGGACGCCTTCGGCATCGCGGCCGGGCACCGCTTTACGATGTGGGATTGGGTGGGCGGCCGCTATTCGGTCTGGTCGGCGGTCGGCTTGATCGCCGAACTGGTCGTCGGCAGCGATAAATTCGCGGAGTTTCTCGGCGGCGCGAGCGCCATCGACCAGCATTTCACTCAGGCTCCGTTCGAGAGGAATTTGCCGGTGCTGATGGGAGTGCTGGGCGCGTGGAACCGGAGTTTTCTGCATCTCCCGACGCTCGCGGTGCTGCCATACGATGAACGCCTCGGGCGCCTGCCGGCGTATCTTCAACAGCTCGACATGGAGAGCAACGGCAAGCGGGTGTCGCTGGCGGGCGAGCCGGTCGATTTCGCCACAGCTCCCGTGGTATGGGGCGAGCCGGGTTCGAATGCGCAGCACTCGTTCTTCCAGATGCTGCACCAGGGGACGCCGACCGCGGCACTCGATTTCATTGCGCCGCTGCGCGGCTCGTGGGGCGGCACGGAAGCACAGGATCTCGCCCTGGAAAATTGCTTCGCCCAGGCGCAGGGGTTTGCATTCGGGCTCACGCCCGAGGAGGTCGAGGCGCAGATGCGCACGGCCGGCGCCGATGCGACGGAGATTGCCCGGCTGCGGGCGCATCGCGTGCATGAGGGAAATCGGCCGAGTTCTCTGCTGCTTTACCCGCAAACCAACGCGCGCAGCCTAGGCGGGCTGATTGCGCTCTACGAACACAGCGTCTTTGTCCAAGGCACGCTCTGGGGGATCAATTCCTTCGATCAGTTCGGGGTGGAATTGGGCAAGAAGCTCGCGGCCGGTATTTCCCTGAAGGGTGATAGGGCGCCGACAGGCCATGGCGCGGAAGGGCTGGCGGCCTTGATCCAATACGTGACGAATCGAAGGTCGAGCTAGCCTGAACTATTCATGAACGATAAGAATCTTTGCGTACGGAGGCGGGATCGGGCGGTCATTTTCCGGACCGCCGTGAACCCATGCGCTACGCAGTCCCTGCGCGCAAGCCCTGGGTGGCCCTCCATGGCCACCCGTGCGACGCATGCGTCGCACCCCTGGGCTTCGGAAAAACGTCCTGTTTTTCACGCTCCGGAAAATGACCGCCCGATCCCGCCTCCTTCCAGCGCTTCCGTTGTTCATGAATAGTTCAGGCTAGAATCTCCGGCTTCACGCCTGCGGCAATAGCCTATAATCGCGCCTCTCGAATCGAGGCGCCGGATTTTGTCAAAACCACGAAAAGGGATCATCTTGGCCGGGGGCGCCGGCACTCGCCTGCACCCGATTACCCTGTCGCAGAGCAAGCAGCTCCTGCCGGTGTACGACAAGCCGATGATCTACTATCCGCTTGCCACCCTGATGTTGGCGGGAATTCGCGAATTCCTGATCATCACCACCCCGCGGGATCAGAGCGCTTTTCGCGATCTGCTGGGCAGCGGCGAGCAGTGGGGCATCAAGTTCGAGTACGCGACGCAAGCGCAACCGAACGGCATCGCGCAGGCGCTGATCATTGCCGAGCCGTTCCTCGACGGAGCGTCCTCGGCGCTGATTCTCGGGGACAATATCTTTTACGGCGCGAATCTTTCCGAGCTTCTGCAATCGGCGTCCGGCCGGACAACGGGCGCCACGGTGTTCGGCTACACGGTGCAGGACCCCGAGCGCTACGGAGTGGTCGCATTCGACGCCGACGGCAGGGTGAGCGAATTGGTGGAAAAGCCGGCCCGGCCGCCATCCAATTACGCGGTCACCGGAATTTATTTCTACGACCCTCGCGCGAGCGCGCTGGCGAAGTCGCTGGCGCCATCCCCGCGCGGGGAGTTGGAGATCACGGATCTGAATCGCGCCTATCTCAAGCTCGGCGCCTTGCACGTCGAGAAGCTCGGGCGGGGCACGGCCTGGCTCGACACGGGTACCCACAATTCGCTGCTCGATGCCGGCGTGTTCGTGCGCATCATCGAAGAGCGGCAGGGCCTGAAGGTGGCGTGCGTGGAGGAGATCGCCTGGCGTCAGGGCTTCATCGACGATGCGCAGCTCCTCGGGCTCGCCAAGCCGCTCGAGAAGAGCGGTTACGGCGAGTACCTGGTGCGCATCCTGCGCGAGCGCGGGCGCCGTGAGGCGGACCAAGCGGGGCGGGCGAGGCCATGAAGTTCATCGACACGCCGATCAGCGGCGCATTGGTGATCGAGCCCGCGGTGTTCGGCGATGCCCGCGGGTTCTTCATGGAAACCTGGCAGGCGGAGAAATTCGCCGCGGCGGGCGTGCATGCGACATTCCTGCAGGACAATCACAGCCGTTCCGTCCAATGGACGCTGCGCGGTTTGCATCTGCAGGTCGCGCATACTCAGGGCAAGCTGGTGCGCGTGTCGAGCGGCAGCGTGTTCGACGTGATCGTCGATCTGCGCTTGAGTTCGCCGAGTTTCGGTGCCTGGTGGGGGGTGGAGCTGTCGGCCGAAAACCATCGCATGCTGTGGGTGCCTCCGGGCTTGGCGCACGGCATTCTGGTGACATCGCCGAGCGCGGATTTTCTGTACAAGTGCACGGACTTCTACAGTCCCCCGGATGAGCGTACCTTGGCGTGGGACGATCCCACGGTGGGCATTCGATGGCCGCTGCCGGCCGGCGTGGCGCCTGCCCTGTCGGCCAAGGATGCGCGGGGCAAGAGCTTCGCCGAGATCGAGAAGTTCCCATGAGAGTGCTCGTGCTCGGGGGCGGCGGCCAGGTCGGCCGTGCGGTCGCTCAATCGGCGCCCGGGAAACACCAAGTCATCGTCAAGACTCGTGCGGATCTCGATATCGCCGATGAGTCGGCGGTTGAGCGGGTGGTGGCGCAGGCGGGCGCCGATTGGATCGTCAATGGGGCCGCCTACACGGCGGTGGACCTTGCCGAGGATCAGCCGGAGCTCGCGACGGCGGTCAATGATACCGCCGTCGGCACGCTCGCGCGGGCCGCGGCGCGCGCCGGCACGAGGCTCCTGCATGTGTCGACCGACTTCGTATTCGACGGAGAGGCCCATCGAGCCTACTTGCCGAGCGATGCCACGGGTCCCTTGGGGGTCTACGGCGCCAGCAAACTCGCGGGTGAAATGCGGGTATTGCAGGGCGGGGCCGCCGGGATCGTGCTGCGCACCGCGTGGGTGTATGCCGCGGCGGGGAAGAACTTCGTGCTCACCATGCTGCGGCTGATGCGCGAGCGCGAACAAGTGAAGGTGGTGAGCGATCAGATCGGTACGCCGACCTGGGCCGGCGGCCTGGCCTTGGCCATCTGGGACCTGATGGACGCCGGCGCACCCGCCGGGGTGTACCACTGGACCGATTTGGGCGTGGCGAGCTGGTATGATTTTGCCGTCGCCATTCAAGATGAGGCGCTCGAGCGCGGCTTGTTGGCGCGCGCCGCCACCATCCTGCCCATCACAACCGCCGAATACCCGACGCGCGCCCGGCGGCCGGCGTTCAGCGTGCTCGATACCTCGGCGACCCGTGCGCTCATCGCAGCGCCCGCGGTGCATTGGCGCCACAACTTGAGAGCGATGTTGAATGAGCTTCGAACCGCGTAACCTGTGCATCACCGGAGGCGCAGGCTTCATCGGTGCGAACTTCGTGCGCCATTGGCTGGCGCGCACCAGCGAAGGCCGGGTGGTGGTGCTCGATGCGCTGACCTATGCCGGGAATCTCGAGAATCTCGCGGGCCTGGATCGCGATCCGCGCTACGTGTTCGTGCGCGGCGATATCTGCGACGAGGCGGCGGTGCGCGAGCTGATCGAGCAATATCGCATCGATACGCTGGTGCATTTCGCGGCCGAATCGCATGTCGATCGCTCGATCCTGGGCCCCGATGATTTCATCCGCACCAACGTGCTCGGCACCCATTCGCTGCTCAAGGCGGCCAAGGCGCTGTGGTTGGAGCGCAGGACCGTGCCCGCGCATCGCTTTCATCATGTGTCGACCGACGAGGTGTACGGATCCCTTGGGCCCGACGATGCGCCGTTCCACGAATCAAGCCCCTACGCGCCCAATTCGCCGTACTCCGCGAGCAAGGCGGCCTCGGATCATCTGGTGCGCGCCTACCGCGAGACTTATGGACTCGATACGACGGTCACCAACTGCTCCAACAACTACGGGCCCTATCAATTTCCGGAGAAATTGATCCCGCTCACGCTCATCAATATTTTGATGGGCAAGCCCCTGCCGGTGTACGGCGACGGCCTGCAGGTGCGCGATTGGCTGCACGTGGCCGACCATTGCGAGGCCATTGCGCTCGCGCTGACGCGAGGCAAGTCGGGCGAGGTGTACAACATCGGCGGCAACAGCGAGACCACCAACATTCGCATCGTTCGCACTTTGTGCGCTTTGGCGGACGAGTTTCTGATACAGCGCACGGATTTGCGCACCGCTTATCCAACTTCCCCGGCCGCGCGCGGACAGCAATCGCTCGATTTGATCACGCACGTCCGCGACCGGCCGGGGCATGACCGGCGTTACGCCATCGATTATCGCAAGGCCGGGCGCGAACTCGGCTATGCTCCGTCGCGCGATCTTCAGAAGGGCCTGCGCGAGACGCTGGAGTGGTATTTCGCCAACCGCGGCTGGTGGCAGGCGCTCCTGGGGCGCGACTATGCGGCATGGTTAGAGAAGAATTACCAGCGCGAATAGGCTCCTTTGCCAAACATTGGCGGTACTTCGAGCGAGCCTGGAAGTTGCCCTCTGCGATGCAGAGGTTATGATGTGCGGCTGGAACAGCGAGCGAGGCCTGGCAAATCCGTGAATGAAATGGGGTCTGGAACCAAGATGCAAGGCGTTTTCTCGATGGTCGCCCTCGACGGGACAAGATTCCTATCTCCGCGGACTGCCGATCGATTCCATTCACTGATCGCTGACCTAAGTGTCATCCCCGACGGATCGCGCCATGCGAAGTAGGTTATTGGGCGCCTTGCTCGCCATGCTGTCGGTCGGGCTGACGGCATCGGCGCAGACGTCGGATACACTGCAAGCCTTGAAGGACAGTTTGTCGCCGGATGTGCAGAGTTCGATACTGCAGGAGGTCTTGGGGAAAGGGGGCGGATCGGGCAAGAAGACGGATCAAAAGCTCAAGACGCCGGAGACGGTGCTGCAGCCGAGCGAGTTGCTCGACATGACCAAAAAGGGCAAGACGCTCGACGGACGCACACTGCGACGCTTGCTCGAAGATCCGGAATTACGCCCCGACGATACGGTGATGATCGAAATGACGCCGGTGGCCGAAATTTGTAAGCGCAACGGCCTGGGTGTGGAGACTCGGAATAACCTCAACAATCCGAATGCTGGGCAACGGAGCAAACGGCCCCAACAGTCTCGCTCCGGGCGCAACCGCTCTTAACCCCCTCAATACGCTCAATGCTCCCGTCGGCCTCAATGGCATCCCCGGCGCCGCTGGAATCGGCGGAATCGGCGGAATCAGCGGAATCAACGGCCCCTACGGACCTCCGCCGGTCATCACGTTTGATTTCAACCGCTGCCCGACGACGGCGGGAATTCCGAAAACGGACGAAGAGAAAGCGCTCGCTGAAAAGTTCCAAAAGCGGATCCTGAGCGACAATCCGTATCAACTCAACCGCTTCGGCGTGCTCGAGCTGCCCGGATTGCCGGCGATACCGGTCGCC
Organism: uncultured Gammaproteobacteria bacterium; assembly: GCA_963813755.1. Taxonomy (GTDB): domain Bacteria; phylum Pseudomonadota; class Gammaproteobacteria; order Steroidobacterales; family Steroidobacteraceae; genus Bog-1198. Next base: position 372,607 of record CAWEZY010000001.1, read on the forward strand.
GGCCTGACGGCGTCCGAAGCCACGAAGCGGCTGAGCGCCGACCCGGAACTCAACGACTATTTCGTGCGACTGACGCTGCTGCGGCTGATGCCGTCCGGCGGAGAGGGCCTGAAGCCGTTCGGATATGATTTATTCGAGGGTGTTCCGAGTACGTTTGCGCCGGTCACGGACATTCAGGTGCCGATCGACTACGTCGTGGGGCCCGGCGACACATTGAATATTCAACTTTTCGGCAATGAATCGTCGAAGTACGAACTGACCGTCGAGCGCGACGGCCGAATCAATTTCCCGAAGCTCGGACCCATCCTGGTCAGCGGCATGACCTTCGACGAGGCGCGCGAGACGATCGAGCAACGAGTGGCGAAGCAGCTGATCGGAACCCGCGTCAGCGTGACGATGGGCGATCTGCGCTCGATTCGCGTCTTTGTGTTGGGCGAAGCCGAGAAACCCGGGTCTTATACGGTGAGCGGCCTATCGACCATGACGAACGCATTGTTCGTCAGCGGCGGCGTGAAGAAGATCGGGTCGCTGCGCAACATCGAGCTTAAACGCAACGGCAGCCTGGTCACGACGCTCGATCTGTACGACCTCCTGCTGCATGGCGATACCAGCGGCGACCGTCAGCTGATGCCCGGGGATGTCATCTTCATTCCGCCCATCGGCAGTACCGTATCGGTCTACGGCGCCGTGCGCCGGCCGGCCATCTATGAGCTCAAGTCGGAAAAGACCGTGGAGCAGGCAATCGGACTCGCCGGCGGCTTGATGCCCGATGCGGATGCGAAGAAGGGGCAGCTCGAGAGGATTCTGCCGTCCCGCCTGCGCGAGATGCAAAACGTCGATCTGAGCGCTGCGGCGGGTCGCGCAACACTTCTTGATAACGGCGATAAGCTGAAAATTCCGGAAATTCGACCGACGCTCGAGAACTCGGTGGTGCTGTCCGGGTACGTGTATCGGCCCGGACAATTCGAGTATCGCGCGGGTTTGAGATTGAGCAACGTGCTCAGCAGCTTCGACGAGTTGAAGCCGGAAGCGGATATCCACTACATCATGATTCGCCGTGAGGTTCCACCGGAGGAAAGGATCGAGGTCCTGTCCGCGGATCTCAAGCGCGCCTTGGCCGCCCCCGGCTCGGCGGCGGATCCGGAACTACGCCCGCGCGATCAGATCATCGTGTTCAATCTGTCGTCGAACCGCGACCGCATCCTGGAGCCGATCCTGAGGGATCTCGAGCTGCAGGCGACGCCGGACAAGCCTGAGCAGGTGGTTAACATCGATGGACGGGTGAAAGTACCGGGCAAGTATCCGCTGGAACCCGCGATGCACGTGAGCGACCTGATTCGCGCCGGCGGCAGTTTGGAGGATGCGGCGTACCGGGGTCAGGCGGAATTGACGCGCTACGTCATTGTCGACGGGGACGCACGCCAGACCGAGTTGATCACGGTGAATCTCGCCGCCATTAGGCGTGGCGAGCCGGGCGCCGATTTGCGGTTGAAGCCCTACGATTCGCTGGTCATCAAACCCATACCGTTGTGGGCGGAGCCCGGCAGCATCGAAGTGGCGGGTGAGGTCAGATTCCCGGGCAAGTACCCCATTCATCAGGGTGAGACCCTGCATTCCGTATTGGAGCGTGCCGGCGGCTTCACCGACCTGGCATTTCCCTACGGCGCCGTATTCGTCCGCGAAGAGCTCAAAAAGCGCGAAAAAGATCAATTGGAACTGCTTGCCAATCGCTTGCAGACCGACTTGGCGGCATTGTCGCTCCAAGCGATCACGGCCAGCGCCGCCACCAATTCCGGCGGCGGTGCGAACGCCAGTCAGGGATTGGCGGTCGGCCAACAATTGCTGATTCAGCTCCGCGACACCAAGCCCGTGGGCAGGCTCGTCATCGACGTCGAAGGCGTCCTCAAGGGACGGCCCGGCGGACCCGATGATGTCCTGCTCAGGAATGGCGACAAATTGGTGGTGCCGAGGAAGACGCAAGAGATCACGATTTTGGGCGAGGTGCAGAGCCCAACCTCACACGTGTACGAGCGGGGACTCACCCGCAGCGACTACATTGCCAAGAGCGGCGGGACCACGCAAAAGGCGGATAAAAAGCGCATATACGTGGTACGCGCGAACGGCGATGTCGTCACCGGAGGCCGTACAGGTTGGTTCAGGCGCAGCCAAACGTTCGAAATGCGGCCGGGCGATACGATTGTCGTGCCGCTCGACACCGAGCGGGTCAGGGCTTTGCCGCTTTGGCAGGCCGTTACCACCATCATGTATAACCTAGCCGTCGCCGTCCTGGCGCTTCACTACTTGTAAATGATCATTCGCTGCGGAAAATTGCTTGGCGTCACCCGTTTAGCCGCCGGCGCCAAGCTGGTCCGCCAAGACCCATGACGGCAACGAGCGCGCGCGACGAGGACACCATCGACTCGGCGGAGATAACTGCCAAGCTGGTTGAAAAGCGCTGGTGGATCCTTGGCAGCGTGCTGCTGTTCACGGCAGGGTTCACCGCCGCCGCCTTTATTATGACGCCGATATATCGGGCAACCACCATTCTTGTGCCCGCCAACCCCGGCCAGAGTTCCGGCGGCATGTCGGGGGCGCTCGGACAGCTCGGCGGCATCGCCTCGCTTGCCGGAATCAATATCGGCTCGAAAGCATCCGTCACCGAAGAGGCATTGGCGGTGCTGCGCTCGCGCGGTTTCACCGAGCGCTTCATCACCGACGAGAAGCTCATGCCGAAGCTGTTCGCGAGCAAGTGGAATGCGGCGGCCGGTACGTGGAACACCGACAAGCCGCCGACTCCCGCCAAGGCCTTTCGATATTTCGACGAGAAGATACGTTCGGTGGACCAAGACAAAAAGACCGGCCTGGTAACCTTGCAGATCGATTGGAGGGATCGCATCGCAGCGGCCGCTTGGGCGAACGAGTTGGTGGAACGGCTGAATCAGGAAATGCGGGCGCGAGCGATCGGCGAAGCGGACGCTTCCCTCGGGTTCCTTAAAAACGAGCTGCAGTCCACCTCCGAGGTGGTCACTCGCGACGCCATCGGTCATTTGATGGAGTCGCAGATCAAGCAGCGAATGTACGCGGATGTCACCAAAGAGTACGTATTTCGGATCGTGGATAGGGCGATGGCGCCGGATGCGGACAATCCTGTCAGGCCGCAGAAATTGGCGATGATCGCGGCGGGGCCCTTTTTGGGCTTGGTGATCGGGGTCCTATTGGCGCTCGTTTCGGGAGATTCGCGGCGACGCGCCTCAAAAACCGATGCGCCCCCTGCAGGCCCCGTCTAGAGCCCACCGGAACCTCCGCTCGATGCTGAAAGGAAAATCCATTCTCGTGACCGGCGGCACCGGCTCCTTTGGCAGGGCCTTCGTCAAGTCCGTGCTGCAACGCTATCCGGAGATCAATCGCCTGGTCGTGTACTCGCGGGATGAATTGAAGCAGTTCGAGATGGCTCAGGTGTATTCGGACCGGGTGCACAAGGGCATACGGTATTTCATCGGCGACATTCGCGATGAAAGTCGCTTGCGTCGCGCACTCGAGGGCATTGACATAGTGGTCCACGCGGCTGCGCTCAAGCAGGTACCCGCCGCCGAATACAATCCCTTCGAGTGCATTAAGACGAATGTGCTGGGTGCGCAGAACCTGATCGACGCGTGTCTGGACAGCGGTGTGAGCCGTGTCGTTGCGCTGTCGACGGATAAGGCGGCGGCGCCCATCAACCTCTATGGGGCCACCAAGCTGTGTTCGGATAAGCTCTTCATCGCGGCCAACAACATCAAGGGCAGCCGCGACATCCGCTTCAGCGTCGTACGCTACGGGAACGTGCTCGGCAGCCGTGGCTCGGTGATTCCGTTCTTCTTGGAATTGAAGCGCACCGGCGTATTGCCGATTACTGATCCCAACATGACGCGGTTCAACATATCGGTTGATGAAGGCGTGAACATGGTGCTGTGGGCGATCGAAAACGCCTGGGGCGGAGAGATTCTCGTTCCGAAGATTCCTTCCTACCGCGTCATCGATGTCGCCGCCGCGATCGACCCGACCTGTGAGCAACGTATCGTCGGCGTGCGCCCCGGGGAGAAGATTCACGAGGAAATGATAACGGCCAGCGACAGCTTCAACACGGTCGATCTGGGACGATACTACGCTATCCTGCCCTTCGGCGGACAATTCTCGGTCGAGAGCTATTGTCGAGAGTGGGGCGCGACTCCGGTCCGGCCGGGTTTCAGCTATAACAGCGGCGATAATCCGCACTTCTTGACAGTCGACGAGCTGCGCACGCTGATCGCAAAAGAAGTTCATGGCAAGTAACTTCATTCCCTATGGCCGCCAAGTCATCGAAGAGGAGGACATCGCCGCCGCCGTGGAGGTGCTGCGCAGCGACTGGCTGACGACCGGCCCGATGGTCGAGCGATTCGAGCAGGCCTTTGCGACCTATGTCGATGCCCGATACGCGGTTGCCGCCAGCAACGGCACCGCCGCCCTGCACTTGTGCATGCTCGCCGCGGGAATCGGCGGCGGTGACGAGGTGATCGTCGCGGCATTGACGTTCGCGGCCAGTGCGAACTGCGCCCGATATGTGGGCGCGACGGTCGTATTTGCAGACGTGCGCGCCGACACGTTGACCATCGATGTCGATCATGTGGCATCGCTGATCACGCCGCGGACTCGCGCAATAGTCACGGTGGACTACGGTGGCCTGCCTTCGGACCTGGATGAGCTTCGCGAGCTGGCGCAGCGGCACGGATTGCTGCTCGTGGAAGACGCTTGTCACGCGCTGGGCGCCGAATATCGCGGCCGCAAAGCCGGGTCGATCGCGCATCTCACCGCATTCAGTTTCCATCCGGTCAAGCACCTCACCACGGGCGAGGGCGGAATGATCACCACCGATGACGCGAACTTCGCCGAGCGCCTGCGCCGATTCCGCAATCACGGGATCAGCAGCGATCGCCGTCAGCGCGAACGCGCGGGTACCTGGCGTTACGACATGGTGGATCTCGGCTTCAATTATCGGCTCAATGATATCCAATGTGCGCTCGGCCTGTCGCAGCTTCGCCGCCTGCCGCAGTCGATCGAGCGCCGCCGCGCCATTGCGGCCCGGTACGCCGATCGTTTGGGGGAGGCTCCGCAGCTGCGCATTCCGGTTGAGCCCGCAGACCGCCGACACTCTTGGCACCTGTATGCCGTACGGTTGCAGGGCGAGAATCCGGGCCCGGCGCGCGAGAAGGTGTTCAATGCGCTGCGGGCCGATCAAATTGGCGTCAATGTTCACTACCTGCCGGTATACAGGCATAGCTACTATCAAGCGCTCGGGTACTCGAAAGGTCTGTGCCCCGTTGCCGAGCACGCTTACGAAGGACTCTTGTCCCTGCCGATGTGGCACGGTCTGTCCGAGCCCAGTCAAGATCGGGTCATCGCGTCGCTTAAGAACGCTGCGCTGCGCTATGCCTGAGCGGGGCGGACACAAGCTGACCCTGGCGGTCATCCCGGCGCGCGGAGGAAGCAAACGCATACCGCGGAAGAACATTCGGCCGTTTGTCGGCGTGCCGATGCTGAGCCGCACGATCGCGATGCTGCGTGCGGCCGGGGTCTTCGACCACATCGTCGTGTCCACCGACGACGAGGAAATATCCGATATCGCCTCGAAGGCCGGCGCGCTCGTGCCGTTTCGCAGACCGCAGGAGCTTTCCACCGACACCGCCGCCACGCTACCGGTGGTCGCTCACGCGATCGGCGAGATGAACGCTCGCGGACTGCTCTCGGATTACGTGAGCTGCGTTTATCCTGCCGCCGTGCTGTCCCGGCCGAGCGATGTGCGAACGGCTTACGATCTCTTGCGTACCGCAGGGGTCGATTATGTCTTCACGGCGACCTCGTTTCCGTACCCGATCCAGCGGGCCTTGCGCAAACTGCCGGACGGAAGCTGTGAAATGTTCTGGCCCGAGCATCGGGAGACGCGATCGCAGGACCTCGAGCCGGCATATCACGACGCGGGACAATTCTACTTCGGCAGGAGCGAGGCGTGGCTTCAAGGCAGCCCGTTGTTCGGCCGGCGCTCCAAAATGCTCGAATTGCCCCGATACCGTGTTCAAGATATCGACACCCCCGAAGATTGGGTGCGCGCGGAGACAATCTTCCGCCTGCTGCAGCAGGAAGAGCGTGATCAGTAATACCCCCGCAGAGCGTTGCGATCCGCGTGGATAGCGGGACGCACGATCGGATCGGGACATGTAATGCGTTGTCTCAATTTGGCGGGTGAACTCGCGCGCAACGGCGGTCAAGCCACTTTCTTGTGTCGGGAATTGCCCGGATCACCTGGGCGAGCTCATACGAACGCGAGGGGCATGCGGTGCGGTCGCGTTTGACTCATCACCGATCGAGGATTGCGAGGAGACGCGCGATGCCCTTCGGCGCCTGCGGACGAACTGGCTCATCGTAGCGACCACTATGGCATTGGCGCCGACTGGGAGCGGTCAACTGCGTAGCTCGATCCCGCATATCCTGGTTATTGACGATCTGGCCCATCGGTCCGCACGACTGCGATGTGCTGCTCGCGGACTACTTCGGCCGCGCCACGACAACTCGGATACGACGGGCTGACGTTCCGCCCCAGAATTGCCGATTGCTGCGCTGGGGCGGCTTCCGCTATGCCCATCGCAAGTCGAGGAGTACGCGAGCGGCGGCGGCATGCGGTTACAGCGGCCCATCTCGCCGGAACGGATGCTGCAAGGCTGGCCGCGATAAACGTGCGGGAGCGTAAAGGGATGTTGCAACGTGAGTACGCGAATCTTCGCGCGGCTCTGATACCGCGCATCGGCACGGGCACGGCGTGTTCTGGTGTTCTTCGGCGGCGCCGATCCGACCAATGAAACCTGCAAGGCGCTGCGCGCACTCGCCGCGCCGGAGCTCGCGCACCTATGATGTTGACGTCGTACTCGGAGCAAATCACCCGGCTCCCGAACGAGGTGACCGCGCTCGCCGCAAAACGTCCCGGAACGACCGTGCACCGCAACATGCCGACGCTGGCGGGATTGATGTTTCGCGCCGATCTTGCCGTGGGAGCGGGCGGTGTCGCCACTTCGGAGCGAATGTGCATGGGATTGCCCAGTGTCGTGGTGACGATCGCACCCAACCAGGAGCGGCCGATAGCGAGCCTGGCGGCGGATGGCGTTTTGATTTGGGCGGGACGCGCGGCTTCCGTCACCGAGAGCGGTCTTGCGGCGGCGATCATCAGCGTGCTGCGCAAGCCTCCGCGCGAGCCGTGGATGGTCGATGGTCACGGGGCGGCCCGGGCCAGTGCGGCGATCATGCCGCCGTCGGTCTCGAAGCTCCGCCTGCATCGGGCGAGAATCGAAGACGCCAGGCTGCTTTTCGACTGGCGCAACGACGCGGCCGCTCGCGCCATGTCCTTCGACGAGTCGCCGGTTGCGTGGGATTCTCATTTGCAATGGCTCAGCGGCAAACTGGCCGATCGGGGCACCCAGATCTTCGTCGGCGAAGTGGATGGTCTGCCGGTGGGTCAGGCGAGGTTGGAATATAGCGGCGAGGAGGCCGTGCTTTCCTACAGCATCGACTGCGATTTTCGTGGGTTGGGTCCGGGTGGGCTCGGCGCGGCCCTGGTTGAACTGGCCGTGCGCAACGTCAGGAACCGCCCTTCGGCGGGTTTTCGCGCGCACGTGAAAGCCCACAATGAGGCCAGCAAGAGGATTTTTCTGCGGCTCGGATGGCGTGAGACAATCGCCGGATCGGAGCACATCTATAGGCTGAGCGGTTCTGAACTGAGCGAGGGGCCCACAGAATGATCCGCATCGGCAAACACGAGATAGGCGAGCATGCACCCCCGTTCATCATTGCGGAGCTTTCCGGCAATCATGACGGCAGTTTGGATAAGGCCCTGGCGATCGTGAATGCAATCGCCGACAGCGGTGCCCAGGCGTTGAAGCTTCAGACCTACACTGCGGATACGATGACCATCGATCTCGCCGAGCGAGAGTTCGTCATAGAAAATCCGGCCAGCCTCTGGTTCGGTCGCAACCTGCACTCGCTTTACCAGCAGGCTCATACTCCCTGGGAATGGCACGAAACCCTGTTTCGCCGGGCACGCGAGCGGGGGCTCGAGGCGTTTAGCACGCCGTTCGACCACACGGCGGTGGATTTTCTCGAATCGCTCGACGTGCCGGCGTACAAAATCGCCTCCTTCGAGAATCGCGACCTCGATCTCATCCGGCGCGTCGCGCGCACCGGCAAACCGGTGATCATCTCGACCGGATTGGCCACGCTTGCTGAAATTGCCGAGGCGGTGCAGGCCGCCCGCGAAGCGGGCTGCTGTGAACTGGTGCTGCTCAAGTGCACCAGCAACTATCCGGCCAATCCGCGTTCCTCGAATTTGCGCACGATCCCATATTTGCGCCAGCTGTTCGAGTGCGAGGTCGGACTTTCGGACCATACGCTCGGGATCGCGGTCGCCATCGCGAGCATCGCACAGGGAGCCTCGGTCATCGAGAAGCACGTGACCTTGGAGCGAGCGCAGGGCGGCGTTGATGCGGCGTTTTCCCTCGAGCCCGCGGAGCTTGCCGAACTCGTGTCCTCGTGCCGAATCGCCTGGGAAGCGCTCGGCGGGGTGCAGACCGCTCCCACGGCCGAGGAAATTCCCTCGCTCTTGCTGCGCCGAAGCCTTTACGTATGCGAGGATCTGGCCGCAGGGGACGTGCTGACGGCAAACAATCTCAGGGCGATCCGACCGGGCTGCGGGCTGGCTCCGCAGCACCTGAAGACCCTGCTGGGCAAGCGCGTGAACCAGGCGGTGCCGCGCGGAACGGCCATGTCTTGGGATTTAATCGGGTGATCACCCACGCGACATCCCAGCCGGCGGCTGTGGGACACGCGAAGTTGCGCGCTGCCGTCATCGGCTGCGGTTGGATCGGCTCGGAAGTGGCCGACGACCCGCGCGCCGACGGCATACAGGCGCACGCGGCAGCGTATGCGAGCTGCGGGGATACGCAATTGATCGGGGTTTGCGACGCGGACCCCCTGCGCGCCGAGCGGGCGGCACGGCGCTGGGGACTGCCTCGCGGAGCAGAAGACGTCGGCGAGCTGCTGGCCGAAGCGCGGCCGCAAATAGTGAGCGTGTGCACACCGGATGCGACTCACGCGAAGGTCCTGAGAGAAGTCCTGAACAGCCCCGATATCCGGGCAGTGGTGGCTGAAAAGCCTCTGGCGCTCGATTTGGCCGAAGCGCGAGCCTTGGTGAATCTGGCGCACAGACGGGGTGTCACCCTTGCGGTGAATTACACCCGGCGATTTGCCGCCAGCCACGTCGAGGCGCAGCGGCGCATCGGCGCGGGCGCGATCGGCCGGGTCGTGGCTGTCCAAGGATTGTACACAAAGGGTATCATCCATAACGGCTCGCATTGGTTCGATCTTGCGCGCTGGCTGGTCGGTGAAATCATCCGGATTCACGCGTGGCGGAGCCCGGCCGATGGCGAGTGCCTCGATCCGACTTGCCATGTACGCATGACCTTTGCGGGCGGACAGACGGGAGTTCTCCTGGGATTGGATGAAGGGCGGTTTTCGGTGTTTGAGATGGACGTCATCGGCACGGAGGGCCGCCTTCGAATCTCGGATTCCGGTATGCGTCTCGAGTGGTTTGCGGTAGCCGCCAGCCCTCATTACACGGGCTATCAGACGTTGCAATCGAGAGGAGAGACAGTGACCGGATTCCGGGACGTCGCCTTGCGGATGGTCGAGGACGTCGTCGCCGCGCTTCGAAACGGCACGCGACCGCAGTGCAACGGGGCGGATGCGGTTGCAGCGCTTGCCGCCTCGGATGCCGCTCGGCGCTCGCTCGCGCTCGGCATCGAGTGCAACGTAGAATGATTTCCACGCGCGAAAAACTTGCGATCCATGGCGGTACGCCCGTCATCCGCGAGCCTTTCCCGCCATATCGTAGTCTGGGGGCGGAGGAAATCGAGGCGGTCAATCGCGTCCTCAAGACGGGCGTGCTGTCGGCCTATGTGGGCGCTCCGGGTGACGGATTCATGGGTGGGACCGAAGTGCGCGCCTTCGAATCGGAGGCGGCGTCGTATTTCGGCGCGCGCCATGCGATCGCCGTGAATTCATGGACCTCGGGATTGATTGCCGCGGTCGGTGCCATCGGTACCGAACCCGGGGACGAAATCATCGTCACGCCGTGGACCATGGCGGCATCCGCCGCTGCGATCGTTCACTGGAACGCGATCCCGGTGTTCGCGGACATCGATGCGCGGACATTCAACATTGACCCCCGGGCCGTGGAGGCGGCGATCACGCCGCGCACTCGCGCCATTATGGCGGTCGATATTTTCGGCCAAAGCGCCGATATGGACAGCTTGCGCGCCGTTGCCGCCCGCCACCGCCTGAAGCTGCTGAGCGACACCGCGCAAGCCCCGGGAGCGCGATACAAAAATCGTTTCGCGGGAACATTGGCCGATATCGGCGGCTTCAGCCTCAATTACCACAAGCACATTCATTGTGGCGAGGGCGGTGTACTCGTGACGGACGACGATCGGTACGCAGAGCGGTTACGGCTGATTCGCAATCACGGGGAGGCTGTGATCCAGAGCGACCAGCCGGCTGAGCTTGCCAACATCATCGGCTACAACTTCCGGCTGGGCGAAATCGAGTCCTCGATCGCCCGTGCGCAGCTTCGCAAGCTCGCCGACAAGGTCGCATCGCGACGGCGCGCCGCCAAGCGGATCACCGAGGGCCTCGCCGGCTTATCGGGCCTGGTGCTGCCGGAAGTGTCGCCGGATTGCACGCACGTATATTATGTCTATGGGATGCGCCTCGACATTGATCGTTTAGGCGTGGAGCGAGCGGCCATCGTGGCCGCGTTGCGTGCCGAGGGAGTGACCGGACTCGGTGCCGGTTATCAGAACATTCACCGTCTTCCCATGTTCTTGCATGGAATCGCATATGGCGCAAGTGGTTTCCCATGGCGCGGCACGGATTCGGCCGTGCCGCGCAGACCATCCACTCAACCCTGTCCGGTCGCCGAGCGATTGCATGACAAGGAATTCTTTTTCCTGAATATCTGTGCGCACGAATACACTCCCGCGGAAACCGAGTTGGTGATTGCGGCATTCCACAAAGTTTGGGAGAATCTCAAGAGCCTTCGTGCATGACGTTGCCGGCGCAGGTCAGCCTCGAGTCGCCCCGGCTGCGGCTCGAGCGGTTCGACGAGTCGTGCGTCTGCGCCGAGTACCTGTCCTGGTTGAACGATCCGCAGGTCGTGCGCTTCAGCAACCAGCGGTTTCGGGAGCATACGTCCGAGTCGGCACGCGCGTATGCCCGTTCATTCGCCGGCTCACCCAACTTGTTTTTGGCTATCAGGCTCGCCGACAGCCGGCGAATGATTGGTACCATGACCGCCTACATAGCCGAACCGCATCGCACCGCAGATATGGGATTGCTGATTGGCGATCGAACCTACTGGGGTCAAGGTTACGGCCTCGAGGCATGGACGGCGCTGATGACCCACCTTTTCACGCAGCGGGAAATACGCAAAGTCACGGCTGGTACTGTGAGGCCCAACATCGGCATGAAGCGCATCATGGAGCGCTCCGGAATGCATCTCGAGGCTGTGCGTAGCCGGCAGGAGATCGTGGAGGCCGTGGAGGAAGATGTTCTCTATTTCGCGCGTTTCGTCCGTCGCTGATCTCCCGTCCCCCGTGGCGGTTTGCTGTCATGACGCCGGTGGCGCCAACCTCGTGGCCGCGTGGGTCGCCGGCTCCCCGTCGCAGGATTTCCGAATCTGCGTCGAGGGTCCAGCGCGCACGATATTCTCGACTGCGGTGCCCGGGCAGGTCACCAGGCCCTTGCCGGCTGTGCTTGACGGAGCCCAAAGTCTGCTCAGTAGTTCCGGCTGGGGCAGCGATTTCGAACATCAAGCGAGGATTGAAGCAAAGCGCCGCGGTATGCCCGTGCTGGCGGTGCTCGATCACTGGGTGAATTATCGAATGCGCTTCATTCGTAACGACGTGGAATCACTGCCCGACGTCCTCATCGTCACCGATCCCGAGGCGGCGGCGATCGCCGCCGCCACTTTCGGGCCGGCGTGCCGAATCGTGATGTGGGAGAACCGCTACCTGCAGAGCGAAGTCGCCAAGGTGCGCAGCTATCGGCAACGTGCGAGGGGGGCGGGCGCAGCGCGGCTGCTGATCGTTCTCGAGCCGGTTCGGCAGGAGTGGAGTGAAGGTGCCACGGAAGCGGCGGAATTCCGCGCATTGGATTTCCTGCTGAAGCATCTCGCCGCCATCTTTGCGGATCCGGACGAGGTCGAGGTTCGTTTGCGCCCACACCCTTCCGAGTCGCCGGCCAAATATCTGCCCTGGCTTCGCCGCCAGGAGCGGCCCCGGCTGGAGTTGTCCGAGGCGCAGTCGCTGGCGGAGGACATTGCATGGTCTGACGTTGCCGCAGGGCTGCAATCCTATGCATTGGTGGTTGCCCTCGAATCCGGCCGCCGGGCGCTCAGCTACTTGCCGCCGGGCGCACCGCCGTGCTCCATACGGCACGCCGGGCTCGAGCACTTGACCGGGCTGATTGGGATTGCATCGTGAAGTATTGCCCGCAATGCCTGCAGCCGGACACGCGACCGAACTCGAAATTCACTGAGTCCGGAATATGCTCGGCGTGCCACTATTTTGCGCAGTTGCAGCAGGTGGATTGGCAGGAACGGTACGAAATCCTCCAAGACGTGATCGAGCGCTACCGGCGCAAGCCCGATCAGTATTTTGACTGCATCATAGGCGTGAGCGGCGGCAAGGACAGCGTCCGCCAGGCGCTCTTCGTGCGCGAGAAGCTCGGCTTGAGGCCGCTGCTGGCGTGCCTGTCCTACCCACCGCAGCAGGTGACCGCGCGCGGTGTCGAAAACATCTCCAATCTGATCGAGCTGGGTTTCGATACGGTGCTGAGCGCACCCGCGCCGGAAACGTGGAGGAAGCTGATGCGGGCCTCGTTCGATCGCTTCACCAATTGGGCGCGATCGACGGAGCTGGCGCTGTTCAGCTGCGTGCCGCAGATTGCCGTCCGCTACGGTATTCCTCTGATTTTATGGGGCGAAAATCCCGGACTGCAGCTCGGCGATTTGAAGACCCTGGGCAGGACGGGGTACGACGGCAATAATCTACGCCATATGAATACGTTGAGCGGCGGCGGCTTGGAGTGGATGCTCGAGTCGGGATTCAGGCACGACGAGTTGCTTCCCTACCGCTACCCGGATCCTCAAGAGTTCGACGCAGCCGATCTGCAGATCGTGTATCTGGGCTGGTTCCTCGGCGATTGGTCGCTGGTGAATAACGCGGGCTATTCTTGCGCCTACGGCCTCGAAAAGCGCGATGACACCGTCGAGAACACCGGTGACTTGTACGGAGTGACCTCGTTGGATGAGGATTGGGTCACCTTGAATCAAATGATCAAGTACTACAAATTCGGCTTTGGACGCGTGACGGATTACGTCAACGAGGAGATCCGCCTCGGCCGAATGTCCCGCGAGCGGGCGATCAAGCTGGTGGAGGACTACGATGATGCCTGCGCGCCGTCGTACATCGAGAGCTTCTGCGAATACATCGGCGTGACCAGCGAGTATTTCTGGCAGCACGTGCGCGCGTGCGTCAACCGCGAGCTATTCGAGGTATCCGGCGCGGGACCCATTCGCAGGCGCTTCAAAGTGGGCTACGGCCTGTGAGCAAGATTACGGTGGGAATCGTCGACTACGGCGTGGGCAATCACGCTTCCGTGCGCCATGCGCTCAATGATCTGGGATGGCGATGCCGAACGAGCGATGAGGCGGCCGTGCTCGACGCCTGCGACGTGCTGCTGTTGCCGGGCGTAGGCGCGTTTCGACCCGCCATCGAGGCAATCCGCGCTCGCTCGCTTGACCGGTACCTGCTCGAGCAAGCGGATCGGAATCGTCCGCTGTTGGGGATATGCTTAGGGATGCAATTGCTCGCGCAAGCCTCGTACGAGGACGGCTTTACGCACGGGTTAGGCCTGGTTCCGGGAGAGGTCGTCGAATTGCCGCCGCCCCATTGGCACATCGGTTGGAATACCATCGATCAGGTACAGACCGACCCCTTGTTTCGCGCAAGCGATGGGCAAGCGTTTTATTTCAATCATTCGTACGCCTACCGGGGACCGATCGAATTCCAAATCTGCCGCACGGTCGCCGCGGAAGAGTTTGCTTCGGCGATACGCAAGGGCCGGATCGTCGGCGTGCAATTTCATCCGGAAAAGAGTCAGGCAGCCGGCCGCGCATTGCTCCGTCAATTAATCGGCGGGCTTTGCGATGCTTAAGAAGCGCCTCGTCGGAGTCATCACGGTCAAAGACGGTTGGGCCGTGCAGTCATTCGGTTACCGGCGCCACCTGCCGCTGGGACACCCGGAGTATCTTGCCGAGAACTTCGACCGGTGGGGCGCCGACGAGATCCTGGTGCTGTCCATCGACCGTACGCGGCGCGATTTGGGTCCGGATCTCGATCTCGTGCGCCGGCTGGGCGGCATGGGTCTGTCGACGCCGCTCTCTTATGGGGGCGGGATTCGAACCGCGGCCGATGCCGGCGCGATCATCCAAGCCGGAGCCGAAAGGGTGTGCGTCGATGCCGCCATGCATTCGAGCGCGGCCGTCGTGCGCGGCATATCGGCTCTCATCGGGGCCCAAGCGGTGATCGGCGCATTGCCATTATCGAGCGTGCCGGGCGGCCTGGAATTGCTGGACTATGCGACCGGCCGGTCGAGACCCTTGACCGTGGGCGACTTGGCATTGTTCGACGCGCGTGTGGCCTCCGAAGCGCTGATCATCGACTGGCGCCATGAGGGATCTGCGGGGGCGTTCGATGCGGAACTGATCCGAGGCTTTCCTGCGGTGGACGTGCCGCTGATCGTGTTCGGCGGCATCAGTGCGGCGAGCCAGTTGGAAACGCTCCTCGAACTCGAGCGCGTGGCCGCGGTGGGCGTCGGCAACTTCCTCTCTTATCGCGAGCACGCAGTGCAAATTCTCAAGCGGCATATACACGGAGAGCGCCTGCGTCCTGCGCTCTCGGCCGGCGTATCCAGATGAAGGGTCGGCGATGACGCAAACTTCATTTTGCAGGCGCTGCCTCTACTCAATCGACCATCCCCTGGGGCTGGTTCTCGACCAGCAGGGAATCTGCTCAGGATGCCGAATCCATGAGGAAAAGGACCTGCTCGATTGGCCCGCTCGCTGGACGCTGCTGGAATCCATCGTAAGCCCGTATCGCAGCCCGAGCGGCAGAAACTATGACTGCATCGTACCGGTGACCGGTGCCAACGATTCCTATTTCATCGTTCACATCGTGAAGGAGCGATTGAAGCTCAATCCGCTGCTGGTCACCTACAACAAATACTTCAACACCGAACTGGGGATTCGCAACCTCGCCAACCTGCGAATTCGCTTCAATTGCGACATCGTTTCGCAAAATGTGAACCCGGAATCCGTGCGCAAGATCACGCGGGCGACGCTGCGCCGCATGGGCAGCGTCTATTGGCACTGTCTGGCGGGGCGGAGCGTATTCCCGGTGCAGACCGCGGTGAGATACCGTATCCCCTTGATCATCTGGGGCGCGCATCAGGGGCTCGAGCAGGTCGGCATGTTTTCCCATGAACATGAGGTCCAGATGACTCGCCGCTACCGCAAGGATCACGATTTGATGGGAATGGAAGCTCTTGATTTGCCGACGGTCTTCGACACGCTCACCGAGGAGGACGTTTGGCAGTACCGGTATCCGGACGACCGGTCGCTAGAGGAGGGCGGCGTTGTCGGCATCTATCTCGGAAACTACGTCCGGTGGGATCCGAAGGCGCAGCACGAGCGCATGATCTTGACGCACCAGTATCGAAGCTGCGCGTTTTCGCGAACCTTCGACTGCTACGATCACGTGGACTGCTTCAACTACATGAACCTGCACGATCAGTTGAAGCTCTACAAGCACGGCTATTCCAAAGTGACGGATCACGTTTGTCGAGAGATACGCCATGGGCGGCTCACCCGCAGCGAGGGGCTGGCGCTGGTCCGGCATTACGAGCAGCGTCCGGCCGAGTATGTCGATCTATTTTGCCGGTGGCTCGGCGTGACGCCGAGCTCCCTGAAGTTTCTGATGGACTTGCACCGCAATCCCAAGTATTGGCATCAGCCGGAGCCGGGGCGCTGGACGTTCACGGGATGGAGCACTCAATCGGGCGCCGCCGCCGCATCCGCGGAGCAGGTGCCGTCCTGCGGATTTGCCGCGACGGGCACGATGGACACACGTGAGCAGCCCGCATACATCGTGGTCGGCAAGGGGTACCCGGCATGACCGGGGCGGCGCGCGGAAAAGCGGCGCTTCCCGAGCACATCGAGGCGTCCGTCGTGTACCTCAATGCCCCCAATGAGCTCGAGATTCGCAAGGAGAGTCTTGCAACCAAGTCGCTCGGCGCCGGCGAGATTTTATGCGAGACGCTGGTCACCGCCATCTCCCCCGGCACTGAACTCGGGGCGTATGCGGGATTACCGGCGCTCCGGGCAGGGCCCGCGTATCCGCGGCTGCAGGGGTACTGCAATGTGGCACGCGTGCTGGCCGTCGGCCCCGACGCCGGCGGCATTCGATGCGATGACCGGGTGCTGAGCTTCGCCTCGCATCGCAGCCACTATCGGATGGCTGCAGCCGACGTGCTGTTGGTGCTGTCGCAAGACGCCAAAGCCGATGAGGTCGTTTGCACCTACCTCTATCACCTGGGATACGACGCCGTGCTGCGGGCGAATGTTCGCGCCGGGAGCCGGGTGTTGGTCGTTGGGTTGGGCGTCCTCGGTTTGACCTCGGTCGCCATGGCCGGTGTCGCGGGGGCGCGGGTGTTTGCGGTGTCGGATCATTCGATTCCGCGACGGATCGCCCGGGAGTGCGGCGCCAGCGCGGTGTTCCCCAGGAGCAATTTGCCGGAACTTCGCGCCGCGCTCAGCGAAGCGCTCGCGGACGTCGTCATCGTCACCGCCAATTCATGGGAAGATTGGCGCATATGCCTGGAAATGGCGGCAATGCGCGGGATTATCGCCTGTCTTGGTTTTCCCGGCAGGGGTCAGGCTCCCGCTGCGCAGAACCCCCTCGATAGTCGGTTCTTCTATGCGAAGCAGCTGCAGATCATGGCGGTAGGCCTGTCTCCCGAAAAGCCCGACACGCGCGGCTTTTTGCGGTTCAACGAGCGCGACAACATGAAATTCCTGGCGCATCTCATCGAGGCGGAGCGCCTGAGACCGAGCATGCTCGTGTCCGGAACGTACCCGGCCGGCGACATCGATCGCGCTTATCGCGACCTGCTTTCGCGCAAGGATTCGGCGCTCACCTATCTGCTGCGATGGCGTTGACATGAAGGGCGCGGTCATCGGGTGCGGCCGCATGGGCGCGTTTACCAGCGAATCCACGGCGAAATTCGCCCCGCGCTGTTGGCTCCCGTTGAGCCACGCCGAGGCCATTCGGATGCACCCCGATCTCGATCTGGTTGCGCTGTGCGATCCGAATGAATTGTCGCTGAGGCGTGCCGCCGAGGCTTATGGAGTCGGCAATACCTACACCGATTATCGCGATCTCATCGAGGAGGCGAAGCCGGACCTCATCGGCATCGCGACGCGCACCTTGGGCCGGGCCGAGATTATCCGCTGCGCCGCCGGCGGCGGCGTGCGCGCGATGCATATCGAAAAGCCATTGTGCAACAGCATGCGCGAGCTGCAGGCTCTGACGCAGACCTTTGCCAACTCCGACCTGTATTGCAGTTACGGCGCAATACGCCGCTTCTTCAAGATTTACCAGGTGGCGCGCGAGCTCGCACATTCGGGCAAGTACGGCAGCCTGCGCGAGATCCGGGTCAACATGGGCGAAGGCATGCTTTATTGGACGCACCCGCACTCGGTGGATCTGATCCTGTACTTTGCCGGGGCGCAACCAGCAGAGGCGATTCAGGCGCGTCTGAGGAACGTCGTGCGGGGCGGCTCGCCGCTCGAGATCGCCTCCGACCCCATCATCGAGTCGGCCTCGATTTATTTCGAGGATGGTATTGCCGGCCACATCACCCGCGCGTCGGGCTACGCCGTGATCCTCTCGTGCAGCGACGGCGAAATCGCCGTCGAGAACGACGGACAAAGCATATCAATATCGGCGCCGCGGGGCGAAGATCCCTATTTTTGCAAAAGTGCCTATCAAGAAACCTATAATACGCCCAAGAGCGAGGGGACGTATGCGCCCATCTCCCACCTGGTCGGCTGTCTCGCGGGGGATGATGCACAGCGCTCCTGCAACGTAAAACTGAAGGCCGACATACTTCGAGGCCAGGGGATTCTTTTTGCCATCGTTCAATCGCATCTCGAGCAGTCGAGGCTGGTCCGGGAGCAGGACATCGACCCCGAGATCGCCATTCTTGCGAAGACCGGCGAAAAATTTGCGTAGCCGGCGGACATGGGTTCGACGACCTTGACATCAGTCGGGTAGAAGAATTTTACGCGAATCGCCGAATCGAGTTGATAATGACAAAACCAGTGGTGTTATTTTTTGCTCGGGGGTATCAAGCCGATTTCTTTCCAACGCTCGCATCGGACCGGTACCAATCCGTATTTGCCACCTTGACGAAGTCCGAGCGTTCGTGCGTAGAGAGGCTCGGCGGTAAGGTTGTCGGCTGCTTCGAGGAAGACTACGAAAGCCTGCCGGCGGCGGCCGTCGCCGAAAGCTACCTCGCTACATCATTCATGTCCGATCGGTTTCTCGGCCGATACTCCTACGAAAAGCGATTGCAGATCCTCGCAAAGGAAGCCGCGTTTTGGGCGCGTATCCTCGACGAGTATCGACCGGCCGCAGCGGTAAATGAATTGGTTGCGATTGAAATATCGGAAGTCCTGTTGATCGAGTGCCGCGCGCGGAACATACGCTACCTGGCGGGGATGAATTGCCTGGTGGATGATTTCTTCTATTGGCTTGGGAATCCATTGAGCCTATCGGGAAGGTACCTGCGCGATGTCGCGCCGAGCGCCGCTTCGCTGAGGCACGCAGAGAGGTATGTTCAGGAAGTGCTGGACAGAAACTATAAGCCGTTTTACGTGAAGAACTTGAGCGGTCGCATGAGTCTGCGGCCATTGATCGTGGCCGCCGCTAAATTACTCGCCTGGAAGCTGCGCAGAGCCGCGAGCACGGCCTTCGATTCGTTCCGATACGAACTGTACGACGATGAATACGCCAAGCGGCTCGTCGTGTGCTTCAAGGGGTTCGCCCGCCGCTATGACACCCTGGCGGCCCTGCCAAAGGGCAAGGAGGTCGTTTATTTCCCGCTGCACCAGGAGCCGGAGGCGACGCTCAACTACATGTCGGAGTTCTATTCGAATCAGCCGGCGACGATCGAGAACATCCTCAAGTGTTTGAATGTGAATCAGGTGCTGGCCGTCAAGGAGCACCCGATCGACAAGGGCTCGCTGCTTCGGCGAAAATTCTGGAATCTTCGGCGCAGGCACTCGGGGCTGTATTTTTTCCCGGCTGAACTGCATGGGCGCGATCTATTGGCCGCTTCGCATCGCGTCGTGACGTTGACCAGCACGGTTGGATGGGAGGCGGCATTGATCGGCAAGCCGGTGTACGTGCTCGGGCAGATTTCTTACGATCGGCTAAAAGTCGTGATGGCCGTATCCAATTTCGAGGAGCTCAAGCGCGAACTGCGCTCGCCGTCGTCCGGCGGCACGCCGGACTTGCAATACATCGTGCAATTCGTGGCGCGCATGACCGAGCAGTCCTATCCGGGCAATCCGTTTCCTCATGCTGATCTTTACAGTGAGCAAAACAGGCGCCGCGTGGCGGATGCGATAGTGCATGCGATGGATGGTCGCGATGGCATTTGATTCGATGTGGCGCTCGCTCAGATTGCCGAGGAATGTTCTGCTAAATAACCAAACGGTCTTTATCGTCGTCAATGTCGCTGTGAATTGTCTTATTCTTGTGCGCAGCTACGTCACAATGAGATCGCTCACGTATTCGGAGCTCGGGCTTGTTGCCTTGCTGCAGACGATTGTGCTTCTTGTAGGGGCGATGCAAATGGGAATTGTGACCGGAGCCTATCGATTGGTGTGCTCGGAGTCAGATGCTGGGGCGCGCGCCGTCAATAATCTTGTCTATAGCTTCATCTTTGCACTAGCTGCGGTGTTATTGGCCGGGGGCGCGTTTGCGGCAGTCGCTACCAGCAGCCACGAGTACACATTCGTCGTTGTTGTGGCGATATTGGCGGGTGTTCTTACGATCATCAAAAACTGGATGACGAACTTCATGATCGCGAAGGTTATGTTGCCCTCCCTGAATCGCATAAATTGCATTTCGGCGTTGGCATCGATCGTGCCGTTGGCATTCGTCAGATTCAGTCCACTATTGATATGCCTCAGTGCCGCCGTCCTTCATCCAGTCGTGTTCGTTGCCTATGGAACAGTTTCGCAAGCCGCCCTACGGCCGACCGCCATCGGCTGGTCCGCCGATTTGTTCAAGAGAATCATGTCCGCAGGATTCGTCGTATTTCTAACGAGCATGTTGCTTGTGGCGACTAGCCAGATCGAAAGGTGGTCGATTCTCTCGTATTTGGGAGTGGACGGTCTTGGTCGATACTATCTTGTGTTGCTCTTTCTCAATCTATATGTTCTTGTACCATCGTCGTTGGATGCGATCTTCCTGCCGAAACTTGTGAAATCCTATGTTGGAGGGGACAACGCGAAGATAAAGATTGATATGCGCAGGTTTTTTTATGCATTGACGAATTATTCGCTTGTGGCGGTGTTTAGTGTGTTGTTTCTCGCGCACGTCTTCTTGGGTGCGCTGCTGCCAAAATATCTTAATGACTTACCGTATGTTTATCTTGTCATGCCCGGAGTGGTGTTATTTGGCCTTACCGCTCCGTTCGCGATGGTCTTTAACGTATTGATTCAATATCGATACTATTTCTACGCGTACGGATTCGGAACCTTGCTTACTGTGGGGCTGCTTGGCGCGTATATTGTCGCCGTGGGCTCGATCGACCTTGCGGCGCTCTCGGTCATCAAGTGCATCGTCTACTTCGCAATGGGCGCAATCATCATGGGCGGATATGTCTTGGTCTCTCGCAGGCATCCCGCCTTTCGTTTTTCGCTGTTCCGCATCAAGAGCGCGCCGGCGACATGATCCACTTTCGGATCAGGGACTTCGTCTCGGTGGTCCTGTACAGAGTTTTTCTCTCGCGATGTTTTGGCGGGTTTGGGCGCGGCGCGCGCGTCATCTGGCCGCTGCGGATCGTCGGAGGCCGCTTCGTCAGAATTGGGGATGGCGTGACGCTGCAATACGGCTCCTATATCGCGGTTCTGCAAGCCGATGCGCGGCAGCCGCCTGCCTTGCAAATCGGCGCCGGCACGCAAGTGGGAAATTACGCACACATCATTTGTACGCGGCGAATTGAAATCGGCGCAAAGGTGCTGATGGCCGATCATGTGTACATTGCGGACAATCGCCATGAGTACGAGGATGTGGCGCGGCCGGTCATGGAGCAGCCGCTGCGGCAGCTCGACGATGTATCGATCGGATCGGGTTCGTGGATCGGCGAGAACGTGTGTATCTTGGGCTGCCGTATCGGGAAGAATTGCGTCATCGGAGCCAACAGCGTCGTGACTCGCGACATACCGGATTATTGCGTCGCGCTCGGTTGCCCGGCGGTGCCGGTGAAGAGGTTTTGCGACGAGAGCGGAAAATGGCGCAAGATCGATGCCTGCGGAAGGTTCGTGGACTAAAGGTCGCCGTTATGCCGAAGTCACCGACCATCGTGCAAGGTTCATAGTGCTCATAAGCAAGTCCGCTTGGATTAGGAGGACAATACTTGTCCTTTCGATTCTGATCAGCGGTGGCAATCTATTGATTCCGCGACTGCCGGTTCTATTCGCCATCGTTTTACTGTGTCTGGTCGCGCGCGATTGGGTCATCGATTTCAAGCGCAACATGGCG
Organism: uncultured Gammaproteobacteria bacterium; assembly: GCA_963813755.1. Lineage (GTDB taxonomy): Bacteria > Pseudomonadota > Gammaproteobacteria > Steroidobacterales > Steroidobacteraceae > Bog-1198. The sequence goes on from CAWEZY010000001.1 coordinate 394,617, forward strand.
CCGATATTCGTTTTGCTGGCGGCGATACTGGTGCTTACGGTGCTGCGCCCGTCGGGAACGGACATCCAGTCGACCGCAATTCGATACGCGAACTTCATTGCCGGAGTTCTGCTGCTCGACTTATATCTGCATGCGGGCAGCGGCGCGTTGTCGCGCGACCTGTACGTGATCCTGCGGGTCATGGTCTGGCAGGCGCTGATTACGGTGGTGCTGGCGCAATTGTTCAATTTCCTGTTCGTGCCGCTGGTTGTTTCCGATACGCCGTATAGCACGTTTCTTTTATTGTTCAATTATCACATCATGCTGGAGGACAGCACGTCGATAATTCGACCGGACGGATTTTTCTATGAGCCGGGCGTCTTTCAGATATACCTCAACATATTCCTTTATCTGACGCTGTTTGTGTTCAAGAAATGGCGGCAGGCGATTTTCGCCCTCGCCGCCGTGTTCTCGACGCAATCGACGACCGGAGTCATTATTGCCTTTACCATCATCTGTTGGTTCATTGCGACCGAATACCTGAATCGTGGAAGCCTTGCGATGAGAGTGGGCAAGATGTTCGTCGCGGCGGCGGTCATCGGCGCATTGGCTTTCGCTGCGTCCGGCAATATCAAGGAAAAATTGATGGGCGAATCGCAGGGCTCTTATTGGGCGCGCCAGTACGATTTGCTCACCGGGCTCAACGTGATCGCGGTGCATCCATTGTTCGGGATTGGATTCGACTACGACCAATATTATCGGGCATCGAGCGCATTGGGCTATGCCGACACCAAGCTGCCGGACCGGATTGTTCAGGACCGGGGCAATTCCAACGGCATTATCGTTCTTCTGTACAGCATTGGTATTCCCTTGAGCATTCCCTTTTTGATCGGCATGTTCCGGCAGGGATTCTTTCCCAATCGGATTCTTACCGGCATCATGTTGGTACTGTCGTTCTTCGGTGAATCGATCATCTTCACGCCATTTTTCCTGCTGATTGTCTTCAGCGGCATGCTGACGAAGAGCCGGGTCGTACAAAGCGCTCAACTGGCGCATGACTTCTAGCTCGCTCGATGCGGCGAAACTGCTGCGCGGTAGACGCATACTGATCGTCGGTCGGGATTATTACTTTTACACCCGTGAAATTGCCGCGGAATTGACCGCCGAATATGGCGCGTCGGTCGACTTTCATCCGATCGAGCCGTCCGCGTTTCTATACCGGCTCTTGCAAAAGACGGGCATGCGATTGAATCGATGGCTTCAGCGATACCATCGGAAGGTAATTGCCGAGGCCCGGCGCGATCCCCCGCAAATCGTGCTGTTCGTTCAAGTGCACCAGATCGGCGAGTTGGTGAGGGAGTACCGTCAGGCCTTCGAGTCCGCCCGCTTCGTCCTCTATTACTGGGATTCTTTGCAGACGCACGACTATCGCGGCTACTTGAAATACTTCGATTGGGCCTTCACCTTCGACAGCCGCGACAGCAAGGAGGTCGCCGGCCTCAGGTACCTGCCGCTATTTTACTCCGAGCGGTTCCGGTCGCTGCGGCGGGCGCAGAGTCAGGTGTATGACATCTCGTTCGTGGGCGTCGCAGTGACCGTGAGCCGCTACGAACGGCTGGAGGAGCTGCGGAATTGGGCGCGACGCAGCGGCGTTTCTTTCTTTGACTACGTCGTCGTATCGCCATTCTTGTACGCGAAATGGCTGCTGCGCGGGCGGCGCCTGCGCAACGTGCATTTCAAATCGCTTACCGAGGAAGCGCTTCTTGGCATTTACGGAAGCTCGCGATCGGTGCTCGACCTTCCGAACAACCCGCAGTCAGGCTACACTATGCGGACATTTGAAGCGCTCGGATCGCATCGAAAGCTGGTTACGGCGAATCAAAATATCGTGAACGAGGACTTCTATACGCCCGAGTCCGTGTTCGTGATCGACGCGCGGCGAGAATTTCCGGACCGGTCATTTCTTCACGCCCAGGCGGATTTTTCGCCTGCCTTGGAGCGGTATTCGCTGCGGAACTGGATACTGGTGCTATTCGGCCCGATCCTAGGGGAGGGCAGACGTGCGCACGAACCGGACGAGTCACAGAGCGGATTGAATTGAATGAAAAGAAAGCTGCTGAGCCTCGCGAATTCGGCGATCAGACCGCTGGGCATACAGATTTACAAGACGGGCCTGGACATGGAGGCCGTGATCCGACAAATGGGCAAGTGCGCCCCCGAGGTACGCACCGTCGTTGACATCGGGGCGTCCGACGGCCGCTGGAGCAGAACCGCGATGGCGCATTTTCCAAGGGCCAAATTCGTCGCAGTGGACCCACTGGTCGAGAGAGAGCCTAAATTAAAGCGGTTGAAGGCGAGCAACCCGAATTTCGATTATGTGCTTTGCGTAGCCGGGGAAAAGGAAAGCGAAACGGTCTCGCTGTCGGTGGGGGATGATCTCGACGGCAGCACCGTCGACGGCAATCGGGGGACCGTCCGATCGGTGCCTTCGCACTCGATCGATTCGATCGCGCGGCAAAAGCACTGCGCCGGCCCGTTCATTCTTAAGTTTGACACCCATGGATTCGAGGTGCCGATTCTCAATGGCGCGGCGAAAACACTGCCCGAAACCCATTATATAGTCATGGAAGCCTATAATTATCGCCACACAACCGGAACGCTGCTCTTTTATGAAATGTGCGCCCTGCTTGATACCCGCGGTTTTCGCTGCTTCAATATCGCCGATCCCATGCACCGGCCTCTCGACGGCTGTCTGTGGCAAATGGATTTGTTTTTCGCCCGCAAGGACAACGAGTTCTTTCGTGACAACAATTATCGCAAAGGCTGACTCCTTTAGCGAAGCCTCTGATGCCAGGTAGCAGCCCGATCAACCGAGTGCCGGTGTTCGGATTCAACGTGTTTTCCGACGACCTGGACAAGATACCGCTGAGCGGGCCGTGCGCGGCGGTCGCCACCATAAGTCCGAATTCCTATGGAATTTCCACGTCGGATCCTGACTTTCGTGCGGCGCTGATCCAGGCGGATTATCTGGTGCTCGACGGGGTGTATTTTGGCCTGGCGAGCCTCCTTCTTCAGCGCAAATCCATCAAGGCGAATCAGGGGCCGGACGTATTTTCTTTCTTCATGCGCAAGCTGGAGGCGCTCAAGGGCAAAGCGTTCTTTCTGGGCTCATCGGATGAAACCCTGCAGAAGATCACGAGCAGGGCCGCCAGGGAATATCCGAATGTGGCGGTCGAGGTGTATTCGCCGCCCTTCAAACCGGCATTCGACGACCAAGACAATCGGGTCATGCTGCGGAGGATCAACGCGTTCGGCCCCGACATCGTCTTCGTGGGCATGACGGCTCCCAAGCAGGAGAAATGGGTTTATAAGCATCGCGGCGAACTCAATGCCAAGTTGGCGATCTCGATCGGCGCCGTTTTCGACTGGTATGCCGGAAACGAGAAGCCGGTGGCTCCGCTCTGGTGGAAGCTGAAACTGGGGTGGCTGATCCGCACGATTCGGCGTCCGGAAATTCTCAAGCGGTACCCGTCGATCATGATCTTCTTCTGGCATCTGCTCTTAGCCGCCGCCGGCATCAAGAAATACGCGAATGGAAAATCCTAAGATCAAGGTCGGCATCATCGGCGCGGGCCGGATGGGGATCACGCATTACGCGATCATCAAATCGCATCCCGACGTCGAAGTGAGCGCGGTGGTGGATACGACCCCTCTGGTAAGCTCTCTACTCGAGAAATACCTGCACGTGAGCACGTATAAGAGCCATTCAAAAATGCTGGATCGGGAAGAGCTCGATGCCGTTCTCGTGTGCACTCCGCCCGGGTTGAACTACGACATCCTGGTCGAAGCGAATAAGAAGGGCCTGCACGCTTTCGTGGAGAAGCCGGGGACGCTTTCGGCGGCGCAGCTCATCGGGCTTGCCGAGAGCTATGAGGCACGCGGCCTGGTCAATCAGGTCGGGTATGTGAACCGCTTCAACGACGTGTTCGTCAAGGTTAAGGGGCTTTTGGAAATGGAGGCGCTCGGCGAGATCATTCGCTTCAGAAGCGAGATGTACAGCCGCACCGTGATTCGCGAGGAGAGCGCATCGGGCTGGCGCTCGACCCGCGACAAGGGCGGCGGCGCGGTATACGAGATGGCATCGCATTCGATCGATCTGATGAATTACCTGTTTGGGCAGCCGCACGCAGTGGTCGGAACCTGCCTTTCGCAGGTTTTTTCGCAGCGGGTTGAGGATGTGGTTTCCAGCAGTTTCCTGTACAAGGACGGGAAGGTCGGCTCCCTCTATGTGAACTGGAGCGACGCCAGCTATCGCAAGCCGACCAACAAGCTCGAGATCTTCGGCAGGCGCGGCAGGCTGCTCGCCGATCAGCACGGACTGAAGATTTACCTGAATGCGGCCAACGAGAATCTCGGCCTGCGGGCGGGCTGGAACTCGCTGTCCATCACCGAATTGTTCTCAAGCGTGCCGTTCTTCGTCAGAGGAATCGAATTCACCGCGCAGTTGTATCATTTCGTCGACTGCATCAAATCGAGGGGGGCGGCGAAGAGTCGCTGCACGTTCAGGGACGGAGCAGCCGCGCTTGGCGTGATTGAGGACATGTTTCGCGATCATTCGCAGGTAGCGAAAGCGCTCGGCTGATGGAATCGATCGACCGAATCGTCTTCGGGGACAATCAGTTCTTCGGGATCAATCACATGTCCCAGGAGAAGGCGCAGCAGCTCGCCGAGCAGTTTCAGGATCTGGAAAGCATTATCAAGATCTACGATATTGCATTCGATGCAGGCGTCCGCGCAGTCATGCTGAACAGCAACGAGCGCGCGGCGGAGATCTGCGAGTACTTTCGGTCGCACAGCCCGCAGTACGCGCAAGTGCGTTGGTATCCCTCGATTCCGTATCCGCACAAATATGCGAACCTCATCACCGAGCTCGGCATATTGCCGGCGCTGCAAAGCATCTTGTCGGGACATGGATCGGCTCGCAAGGGGTTGAGCGCCATCACGCGCGGCGGCATGGCGCTGCTGTCGAAGGACGCGATCGAGCTGATGCGCGTGCTGGTGGACATCGAAATGCGAATGTTCCAGGGCCTCGACGTCAAGGCCGTGTTCTTGCAGAACATCGTCACGGATTTGATCCTGGGGCTCGAACTGAAGGACTTCTTCTTCGAGTATTGCGAACATGTCCGCAAGCGATACCGGGCGCTTCCGGGCTTCATTACCCAGAATATGCCGGCGCTGCTCGCGGCTTTGCAGCGATGGGGCATCTCCGAGGCCGTCATCTGCACGTCGATCAACAAGATCGGCTACCTGATGTCGCCGGATGTGAATGCTTACCAGGAGGCTCTTGCGGTGAATCGGCCGTCGGCCTACCAGATCATGGCGATGTCCACGCTGGCGTCGGGCGCCCTGCGGGCTCGGGACGCCTACGACTTCGTCAACGGTTTGAACGTGCAGTCGGTGGTGTTCGGAGCCTCGTCGAGGAAGAATATCGAAGAGACGGTGGGGCTGATCGGGGTCGGCGGCGGGGCCGATTGAGACGATGAAGGTACTGATAACCGGCGGCGCCGGCTTCATCGGCTCGAGACTGGCGTCGAAGCTGCTGCAGGAGAACTGCAGCGTTACGGTGCTCGATAATCTCTTGGCGCAAGTGCATACGGAGCGGCCCGAGGAATCGCATTTATTCCGTTCGCTGGCAGGCGATGTCGGATTCATGCGCGGCGACGTGACTTGCCGTGAGGACGTGATGCGAGCGCTCGCGGGCCAGGACGTCGTCGTGCATTTCGCGGCGGAGACCGGCACGGGCCAGTCGATGTACGAAATAGAGCGCTATTGTCGGGTCAATGTCGGCGGCACGGCCTTGTTGCTCGACGTCCTCGCCAACTCAAGGCACTCGGTGCGCCGGTTCGTGGCGGCATCCTCGAGGTCGGTGTACGGGGAGGGAAAGTATTGGTCCGTGGAATTGGGCACGGTCTATCCAGGCCACCGATCGGCGGTCGCCATGAGTTCCGGGGACTTCGAAATCAAGTACCCCGGCTGCGCGCAGCCGCTCACCGCGGTGGCCACCGACGAAGAATCGAAGCTTCACCCGTCCTCGGTGTACGGCATTTCGAAGCTGGGGCAGGAGCAGCTGGCCATGACGGTTTGCCCGGCCCTCGGCATCGTCCCGGTTGCTCTTCGGTATCAAAATGTTTTTGGGCCAGGACAATCGTTGTCGAATCCATACACCGGCATCTTGTCGATATTTTCCAATTTGATCATGAGCGGCAAGGGCATCAATGTCTTCGAAGACGGCCTTGAGAGCAGGGACTTCGTCTACGTGGATGACGCGGTCGAGGCGACCATCTTGGCGATCCGCAAACCGGCGGCCGCCAACGAGGTTTTCAATGTGGGCTCAGGTCAGCCGGTCAGCGTGCGCGCGGTGGCCGAGGCCTTATCGAGGCACCTTGGAATACAAGTGCCGATCGCGGTGAGCGGCAATTTTCGCATCGGCGACATTCGGCACAACTTCGCCTGCTTGAAGAAGATCGGACGCCTGCTGGGATACCAGCCCAAATATACGTTCGAGACGGGGGTCGAGCGGTATTGCGCCTGGGCGAGGGCTGCGGGGTCGATCGCGAGCAACTACGAAGCGTCCTTGTCGGAAATGCGCCAGAAAGGTTTATTGAAATAGAGCCGGTGCAAGGCGACCTTAAACAAGCGGATAGACCAGCCCGGAGCGGCAAGCTGCTGCAAGTGCTGGTTTCCGGGGCCTCCGGTTTCCTCGGGTCGGCGCTATTGGGCACGCTCGCCAGGTCGCCGAAATATGAGGCTATCGGCCTATACCGGACTCGCCCGGCGATCGGGCACGAGCCGCGGAACCACGCCGTGATCGTCGGGGATCTCGCCCATCACGGGGATTGGAGCGCTCTACCGCGGTTCGCGCATGCCTTGATTCATACGGCGGCGCGGGTGCACAGATTGGCGGAGACCGCCGCCGATCCGCTGGCGGAGTATCGTCGGATCAATGTGGAGGGGACCTTGAATCTGGCTCGACAGGCGGCGGCGGCCGGACTGCGCCGCTTCGTCTTCATCAGCACCATCAAGGTGAATGGAGAGCGTACGGCGCCCGGCCAGACTTTTTCGGCGGACGATGCGCCGGGGCCGTCAGACCCCTATGGCGTGTCGAAATGGGAGGCCGAGCAGGGTTTGCGCGAGATCGCGGCGCGAACCGGCATGGAAGTGGTGATCATCCGGCCGCCGCTCGTCTATGGCCCGGGAGTGAAGGGAAACTTCCGGACCATGCTTCGCTGGCTGAGCCGCGGAATTCCGCTCCCCTTGGGCGCGCTCCACAATCGGCGCAGCTTTGTGAATTTGGACAATCTGATCGATCTGACCGTCACGTGTATCGAGCACCCGGCGGCCGCGAATCAGATATTCTTGGCATCGGACGACGAGGATATGTCCACCCCGGAGCTCCTGCATCGTATGGGGGCGGCCCTCGGCCGGCCCGCACGCCTGATTTCAATTCCGACGCCATGGCTCAAGGCAGGGGCCGCGGCCCTCGGCAAGGGGGACGCCGTCGCGCGATTATGCGATTCCTTGTGCGTGGACGTGGTAAAAACACGCCGCATGCTCGATTGGAACCCCGCAACCTCGGTCGACCGGGGCTTGAAGAAAACCGCGGAAAGCTTTCTGCTTGAAACGCGCACTTGATTTGTTGCTTGCGCTGATCCTAGCGCTGGTCGTGGCGGTTCCCATGGCGCTGATCGCGCTTCTGGTCCGGCTGACCTCCGAAGGGCCGGCGTTGTATTGGTCGGATCGGATCGGCAAGGGCAACGTGGTGTTCAGGATGCCGAAGTTTCGAACCATGCGCATCGGTACGCCGGCGGTTGCGACGCATTTGATGACCAACGCCGAGAGTTACCTCACCCCGATGGGTCCGTTTTTGCGCAAGACCAGCCTGGATGAGCTGCCCCAGCTGTGGAGCATTTTAATAGGCGACATGAGCTTCGTCGGCCCGCGGCCGGCGCTGTTCAATCAAGATGACCTGATCGCTCTGCGCACCCAATATGGCGTGCACGAACTCGTGCCGGGATTGACCGGCCTGGCGCAAGTCAAGGGAAGGGACGAACTGCCCATACCGGAAAAGGTCAGGCTGGACGCGGAGTATCTTCAGAAGCGCTCGGTGTTATTCGACGCTCATATCCTCGGGTTGTCGCTGATCAAAGTGTTGCGACGCGAAGGGGTTTCGCATTGATCAGGGCAGGCCGAGCTGGTTTTGCCAAAGCGTGATGCCGTTCTGTTGATATTCCGCGTTCGACACGATGCTCATCACACCGGTCGAGTCGAAGTCGATCAAGTCCAGGCAGCAGACATTATTCTCGGTCTGATACACCCGCCCGAGCGACCACACCGAGCCGGACGGGTGCGCGATGTACACGCCGCCCGAGCGTACGGTCGAGTAGCCGCCCTCGAGCTGCCCGACGCTGAAAACCACATCGAGAGTGCCGTCGTGATGAACGTTGCCGGCGACGACCTCCGTCACGATATTGACCCAGTTGGAGTCGGTAAACTGAACTATCGGGTGAACCTCCCACGAAGCGCCATTGTTGACGTTGCGCAGCCAGGAGACGCCTTTGTTGACCGGCAAAAGGATATCCAGGGAGCCGTCGCCGTCCATATCGAGGACGCGCCCGAAATCGGCATTGGATACGTCCACGCCGGGGATCGTGTGCCTCGCCCAGGAGACCGGGCTCAATTGCTGATACCAGGCGACCTGGCCGGTGGCCGCATCGGAGACCACCACGTCGATCTTGCCGTCCTTGTTGATGTCCCCGGCCTGCACCGTGCGCGGGTCTTTAAAATCGCCGGGAGCGGTGTCTATGGCGTGATAAGTCCATTCGCCCGTCGGCTTGCCGGTGTTTTGGAGCCACGCGATGCCGACCTGCGCTCCCGACGCGTCTGTCGTAGGCTGGTAGCGCATCGCGACGATGATGTCCGGCAGGCCATCACCGTTCACATCGGCTACCGTCAAATTCACCGCTCCCGGAGTGTGGCTGCTCAGAACCCTGCTGACCCAGGGCGTGTTGTGCGTGCCGGGATTGATGTACGCCACCACCGCGCCGTGCGAATTCGAGACGCCCGCGATGTCCATTTTCCCGTCGCCGTCCACGTCGATCGGTACCTCGCGCTCGAGCAGGTATTCGTCCGCGCGGGTCGATAGCCCGGGGAACGTCTCATCGGCGACGATGATATCGTTCTCGCCATTGTTGTACATCACGTGGCCGATGGCGCCGGCGGCGGTCCGCAGCCGAGCTCGGCCGGAGCTGTAAGAGTCAAAATAACTGATCGCCGGCTGGCCGGTGCCGTCGTAGTTGCCGACGCTAAATCCGTAGGAATAGCTGAGTCCGGCCGCGATGTCGTACCTGATGAACGAGAGATCGGTCAGCGGAACGCTGCTCCGCTCAGTCTGCGCCGGGGCGAGGGTCCCGATCGGTTGGGCGCTGGCCGTTGCGGGTGTCAGCGAGGCGGCATTGAGCGATGAGGCAGTCGCCTGATCCAGGCCGGAACCGCAACCCGGCAGGGCGGCCGCTAATCCGAAAATCGCCGAGCACGATGCCAGCGGCTTAATGGCAACGAGAATCGAACGACCAATTCTTGAAAAACCCATAATATGTACAATCTCCCCTGAATCAATTTGGCGCCTAATCGCGCCTCGCATGCGTTTGAAGCCTATGTGCCGTTCATGGCGGTCGCGGATTAACGCAATAATTCTCATTCAACGTCAAGACCTCGCTGAGGTTGACGCCGCGGCCGATTCTTCCAGCCCGGGGATGGCCGGCATGATCGGTGCGATACTCCGGCGCCCCGGGGGCGGGCCGACGGGAGCGGGCGTTTTGGCCTGCAGGCCGCGACCGGGTTAGACTTTCGGCTTAAAACGGGGAGTGTGAATTGACAAAGACCGCGCTGATGACAGGCATCACCGGACAAGACGGCGCCTATCTCGCCGAATTCTTGCTCGCCAAGGGATACATGGTGCATGGCGTCAAGCGCCGCGCCTCCTCGTTCAACACCGATCGTATCGATCACCTCTACCAGGACCCGCACGAAAAAAATGTGCGGCTCAAACTGCATTACGGCGACCTGACGGACTCGACCAACCTGATCCGGATCATCCAGGAGGTGCAGCCGGACGAGATCTACAATCTGGCGGCGCAAAGCCACGTGGGGGTCTCGTTCGAAACGCCCGAATACACGGCGAACGCGGATGCGGTCGGCACGCTTCGCGTGCTCGAGGCCATTCGCATTCTGGGGCTCGAGAAGAAGACCCGCTTCTACCAGGCCTCGACCTCCGAGATGTTCGGCAAGGTGCAGGAAATCCCGCAGCGCGAGACCACGCCCTTTTACCCGCGCTCTCCCTACGGCGCCGCCAAGGTGTATGCCTATTGGATCACGGTGAACTATCGTGAGGCCTACGGCTTGTTTGCCTGCAACGGGATCCTGTTCAACCACGAATCCCCGATGCGCGGCGAAACGTTCGTGTCGCGCAAGATCACCCGCGCGCTGACCCGCATTCATGTCGGCCTGCAGGACACCCTGCATCTCGGCAATCTCGATTCGCGGCGCGACTGGGGCCACGCGCGGGACTACGTCCGCGCGCAATGGCTGATGCTGCAGCAGGACGAGCCCGAGGACTTCGTCATCGCCACGCGGCAAGCAATACTCGGTGCGCGACTTCGTCGTCGCCGCCGGCTCGCTGCTCGGCATGAAGATCGAGTGGCAGGGCGAGGGAGTCGATGAGGTGGGCATCGACACCGCCACTGGCCGCACGGCTCGTTCGGGTCGATCCGCGCTACTTCCGGCCCACCGAGGTGGAAACCCTGCTGGGCGATGCCACCAAAGCCCGGCAAAAGCTCGGTTGGACCGCGGAGGTCGGCTTTTCGGAGCTGGTGGCGGAAATGGTGGAATCGGATCTCGAGGAGGCCAAGCGCGATGCCATGGTCGCGAAAGAGGGCTATAAGGTTTATAGCCATCACGAGTAGCCAACGAGCAGCGCGTCGATGAACAAGAACTCGCGAATCTATGTCGCCGGACACCGCGGATTGGTGGGATCGGCCGTGGTTCGGGCCCTGACGCGCCAGGGCTACTGCGAATCTGCTGCTGCGCACTCATGCGGAGCTCGACCTGACCGACCAATTGGCGGTTCGCCAGTATTTTCGAAAGGGAGCGCCCGGAGGCGGTCATCATGGCGGCAGCTCGGGTCGGCGGCATCCACGCGAATAATTCTCATCCCGCCCAGTTCATTCGTGACAATCTGTTGATCCAGGACAACGTCATCGACTCGGCCCATCGCTTTGGAGTCGGCAAATTCGTATTCTTGGGATCGAGCTGCATCTACCCCAAATTGGCGCCGCAGCCGATCCGCGAGGAGTACCTGCTCACCGGGCCGCTCGAGCCCACCAACGAGTGGTATGCCATCGCCAAGATCGCGGGTGTCAAGATGTGTCAAGCCCTGCGCCGCGAATACGGCTTTAAGGCAATATCCTTGATGCCGACCAACCTGTATGGTCCCGGCGACAACTTCGATTTGCAGAACTCGCACGTGCTGCCCGCGTTGATTCGCAGAATCCACGAAGCGAAGGAGCGCGGCGATGAGAGTGTGACGGTCTGGGGAACCGGAACGCCGCGCCGGGAATTCCTGCATGTCGATGATCTGGCCGATGCGATTTTGTACCTCTTGGACGCGTATGACGCCGAACCCATCGTGAATATCGGTTGGGGCGAGGATGTCACCATACGAGAGCTCGCGGAGCTGGTGCTGTCGGTGGTTGGCTACAGGGGAAGGCTCCACTTCGATGCATCGAAGCCGGATGGCACGCCGCGTAAATTGCTCGATGTATCCCGCCTCACGAAACTCGGATGGCGGCCCAAAATACCGCTTAAGCTCGGCATCGAATCGACGTACACTTGGTTCAAAGAACATTCCAAGGAAGCCAGACTCTAGAGATTCAGTGGCCGTCAACCGCGCGGCCTGTGGCGCGTTTACCGCATTAACTCAAAGTACAATCGCGAAGGGGTAATTTCTGTACACTGAGGCCAAAGAAGCCAAAATTCCCCGCTTTCGGTGCTGCAGACTGAAGGTAGGAGGGGCGGGGGTGCGCATGCGTCACGGAGGCTCACGTTGCGGTCGAATAGCGTAAACAGCCGGGCGGACTACATTCGGCGTTTGGTCGAATTGCCGCGGTCGACCAAACGCCTCATCTCGATATGCGCCGATACGGTCATGATGCCGCTGGTGCTATGGACTGCGATAAGCCTCAAAGCTGGTTACCCCAGGTTCGTACTGGCGGATTGGCCCGCGTACGTGGCCGTCGTGGTATTCAGCATCCCCGTCTTTATACGCGTGGGCTTGTATCGGTCCGTCATTCGTTTTCTCGGTCACCAGGCCGTGTTCGCCGTTGCTTTTGCCGCTGCGTTGAGCGGTGTCTTGCTCGGCCTCTTGGACTTGGCGCTCGATATGGACGCTCTATCTTGGAGCGTGGTGGCGGTCTATTCCTGTCTAGCACTGCTGTATGTCGCCGGATCGCGCTTTGTCGTGCGATTTTACTTGCTCACTCGCTACCTTCAGCCGACCGTGGCGCGCGTGGCCATATACGGTGCCGGCGAAGCGGGTGCGAGGTTGTCGACCATTCTGTCGACCACGCGCGCATTCGATCCGCTGGTGTTCATCGACGACAACCGGAATCTGCAGGGCCGTATGGTCAACGGCATCAAGGTGTTCTCGCCGGATCGTTTGCCGGAGCTCATCAAGGATCGCAAAATCGACCGTGTCTTGCTGGCGCTGCCCTCGTTGACCCGCCGCCGCCGGCTGGAGATCCTGAGCGCGCTCGAGCCCCTGGGCGTGCACGTGCAAACCGTGCCGGAATTCGAGCAGCTGGTGACCGGGAATGCGAGCGTGGCCGACATCCGCGAGGTCGACGTCGTGCGATCTTTTGGGGCGCGATTCGGTGCCGCCCAAGGCGGGCCTGTTCGAGGCGTGCATTCGCGACCGCGTGGTGATGGTGACGGGCGCGGGCGGCTCGATCGGGTCGGAACTTTGCCGGCAGATCATCGGCCTGGGCCCCAAGCGGCTGGTGCTCTTTGAAATGTCGGAACTCGCGCTCTACCACATCGAGCGTGAGCTGCGCGCGACGGCCGTTCAGAATTCGCTGCGACGTGGAACTGGTCGGGCTCATCGGCAACGGGCATCACAAATTGCGCATGCAGCGAGGTATTCCTCGCCTACCGGGTGCAAACCGTGTATCACGCGGCGGCCTACAAGCACGTGCCGATCGTCGAACAGAACGTGATCGAGGGCATCTACAACAACGTGATCTCGACCTGGTATGCGGCGGAGGCGGCCCATGAGACCGAGGTCGAAACCTTCGTGCTGGTATCGACCGACAAGGCGGTGAATCCCACCAATGTGATGGGCGCCACCAAACGCTTCGCCGAAATGGTGCTGCAAGCGCTGCACCACCGGGGCAGCAAGACGCGCTTTTGCATGGTGCGCTTCGGCAATGTATTGGCCTCGTCGGGCTCGGTGGTGCCGCTGTTCAGCGAACAAATCAAGGCGGGCGGCCCGGTGACGGTGACTCACCCCGAAGTGATCCGCTATTTCATGACCATCCCGGAGGCGGCACAGCTGGTCATCCAAGCGGGATCCATGGCCGACGGCGGCGACGTGTTCGTGCTCGACATGGGCAAGCCGGTCCGCATCTTCGATCTCGCCCGGCGCATGATCCATCTCATGGGACTTACCGTGAGGGACGAAGACCATCCGGACGGCGACATCGAGATCGCGTACACCGGCTTACGCCCGGCAGAGAAGCTGTATGAGGAGTTGCTCATCGGCAATAACATCACCGGGACGGAGCATCCGATGATCCTGCGTGCCATCGAGCATTCGTGGCCCTGGGAGCGGGTACACGGCATGTTGGACGAAATTCTGGCCGCGATGAATCGCTTCGACTGCCCGCGCGCGCTGCAGCTTCTGGGTGAGATCGTCATCGAGTATAAGCCCTCGCCCGAGTCGCACGATCTGGTCTGGACCCGCCAAGCGGCCGTGTCGGCGGACGATCGAAAGGTGACCAGCCTGAAAGTTCGCCGCATCGTGCGCAATACCGGTTCGACCAGTACGGGTCCGACGGACACGGCACACCCTTAGCAGTCGCGAGCGGCCCGATAGTGGCCGAGCCGGCCGGATGGCGGTATTGTCGACGCTGGTGATACCATAGCGCGCCTGAGTCGGGAGATACCATGTCCAGAAACACGATCTTGGTCACCGGCGGGGCCGGATACATCGGCAGTCACGTCGTGCGGCAGCTGGGCGAGGCTGGCGAACGGGTCGTCGTCCTCGACAACCTGGGGAAGGGCTTCCGGCAGGCGGTGACCGCCGGTCAGCTGGTGGTGGGTGATGTCGGGGATCAGGCGCTCGTCTCGCGCCTGATGGCCGAGCACCAGGTCGATACCGTCATGCACTTCGCCGCGCACACCATCGTGCCGGAGTCGGTGGCGCTGCCGCTCAAGTACTACGGCAACAACACCTGCTGCGACGCGCAGCCTGCTGCAGGCCTGTCTCGACAACGGCGTTCAACACTTGGTCTTCTCCTCGACGGCGGCCGTTTACGGCATGCCCGCGGACGGCTACGCGAGCGAGGAGTCGCCGACGCGCCCGATCAACGCGTACGGAACCTCGAAACTCATGAGCGAGTGGATGCTGCGCGATGTCGCGGCGGTGAATCCGCTGCGCTACGTGGCGTTGCGCTATTTCAACGTGGCGGGCTCCGATCCCGCGGGGCGCATCGGCCAGTCGACCCCGGGGGCGACATTGCTCACCAAGGTCGCCTGTGAAGCCATGGTGGGCAAGCGGTCCCATGTGTCCGTATTCGGCAGCGACTACCCCACCCCGGACGGCACCGGGGTGCGCGACTATCTGCATGTCGAGGACTTGGCCGCGGCGCATTTGCGGGCGCTCGATTATCTGCGGGCGGCGGGGCGCTCCGTGACGCTCAACGTGGGATATGGCCACGGCTACTCGGTGCGCGAGGTGCTGGCGTATGGTCGAATCGGTGGGCGGCAAACCCTTGGTTGTCCGCGAGGAGGGGCGACGCGCGGGCGATCCTGCGTACCTCGTGGCACGGGCCGAGCGCATTCGCACCGAGCTCGGCTGGCAGCCGCGCTACGACGATCTGCGCGCCATCGTCTCGAGTTCGCTGGCATGGGAGCGCAGGCTCCTGCGGGAGCCGTGGGCCTGAACTTTACTTGACCCCTGGAAACGGCTACCCTTTGAGCCCTTTTTCCGTGTTAAATCAGAATATTACGCATGCGAATCACGATTTTTGGCTCCGGCTACGTGGGTCTGGTGACGGGCGCGTGTTTGGCCGATGCGGGCAACCAGGTGGTCTGCGTCGATGTGGATGAACGCAAGATCGCGCTGCTCAAGTCGGGCGAGGTGCCGATCCATGAGCCCGGCCTCGATGACGGTGGTCAAACGCAATTTCGAGGCGGGGCGATTGCACTTCACCACGAATGCCCAGGAGGGCGTGGGCCACGGCCAGTTCCAATTGATCGCGGTCGGCACGCCGCCGGACGAGGACGGGTCGGCGGACCTGCGCCACGTGCTCGCGGTGGCGCGCACCATCGGCGAGCACATGGCCGAATACAAGGTGGTCATCACCAAATCGACGGTGCCGGTCGGCACCGCCGACAAGGTGCGCGCTCGCGGTGGCGGAGTCGCTCGCCGCGCGGCGGGCGAACGTGGAATTCGATACCGTCTCCAATCCCGAATTCTTGAAGGAGGGCGCGGCCATCGCCGACTTCATGAAGCCCGACCGGGTGGTCGTCGGCACCGACAGCGCGCGCGCCGCCGAACTGCATGCGCGCCCTGTACGAGCCCTTCACGCACAACCGCGATCGCATGATCGTCATGGACGTGCGCTCGGCGGAACTCACCAAGTACGCCGCGAACGCGATGCTCGCCACCAAGATCAGCTTCATGAACGAGCTCGCCAATCTCGCCGAGCGAGTCGGCGCGGACATCGAGGCGGTGCGCTTCGGCATCGGCTCGGACCCGCGCATCGGTCATGCCTTCATCTACCCCGGCGTCGGCTACGGCGGGTCGTGCTTCCCCAAGGACGTCAAGGCGCTGAAGCACTCCGCCGACGAGGTCGGGTACCACGCGCAGATTCTTGCGGCGGTGGAGGCGGTGAACGAGCGGCAGAAAACCATTCTGTTCGACAAGATCAAGGCGCATTTCGGCGATCTGCGCGGCAAGACCATCGCGCTCTGGGGGCTGGCATTCAAGCCCAATACCGACGACATGCGCGAGGCGCCGAGCCGGGTGCTGATGGAGGCGCTGTGGCAGGCGGGCGCCAAAGTGCAGGCCTTCGATCCGGTGGCGATGCCCGAGTGCACCCGCCTCTACGGCCGGCGTGCGGATCTGACCCTGTGCAAGGCGAGCCCGGAGGCCCTCCAAGGGGCGGATGCGCTCGCGATCGTGACAGAATGGCGTGAATTCCGCAGCCCGGATTTCGACTACATCAAGGGTGCGCTGAAATCGCCGGTGATTTTCGACGGGCGCAATCTCTACGATCCCCTGCACATGGCGCGCGCCGGCTTCAGCTATTATGCGATCGGCCGCGGCAAACGGTTGGAGTGAGGACATGGTGGAAGCTTTGATTCCCGTGATTTTGTCCGGGGGTGCGGGCACTCGGCTCTGGCCGTTGTCGAGGGAAATGTTCCCCAAACAACTGCTCGCGCTCGCCGGCAAGCGCACCATGCTGCAGGAGACCGCCGCCCGGCTGGCCGGCATCACGGGCGCCGCCGCACCGATTATCGTGTGCAACGAATCGCATCGCTTCACGGTCGCCGAACAGATTCGCGAGCTGGGCGCCGAAGCCTCCGGCATTCTGTTGGAGCCCGTCGGCCGCAATACCGCCGCCGCGGTCGCGCTCGCCGCCTTGCACGCCATGAAGCAGGATCCCGCCGCGATTCTGATCGTCGCTCCGGCCGATCACGTGATTCGCGAGGCGCGCGCGTTTTCAGCAGGCGGCGGAGGTGGCAGCGGGTCTCGCCAGGAACGGCAAGCTCGTCACTTTCGGGATCGTGGCGCACGCCCCGGAAACCGGCTACGGCTATATTCGCCGCGGCGAAGGGGAAGGTCCCGCCTACCCGGTGGCGCAATTCATCGAGAAGCCGAGCCTCGACGTCGCGCTGCAGTTCGTCGCTTCGGGGGATTATTACTGGAACAGCGGCATGTTCGTATTCAAGGCGAGCCGCTATTTGGATGAGCTCGCGCGCTTCGCGCCGGATATTCTCGAGGCGAGCAGGACGGCGTACGAGTCGGCCAAAACAGACCTTGATTTCGTGCGGATCGACAAGCCTGCGTTCGAGAAATGCCGCGCCGACTCGATCGATTACGCGGTCATGGAAAAAACGCGCGATGCCGTGGTGCTGCCGTTGGATGCGGGCTGGAGCGATGTCGGCTCCTGGGCCTCGTTGTTCGATGCGTTGCCGGCCGACGAAGAGGGCAATGTGCTGCAGGGCGACGTGCTGGTGCACGACACGCACGACTGCTACGTGCACTCGAGCAGCCGCCTGGTCACCGCCGTGGGGATGGACGATCACATCATCGTCGAGACCAAGGACGCGGTGCTGGTCACTCCCAAGGAGCGGGTCCAGGACGTGAAGGAACTGGTCGCGAAATTGAAGAAAGCGGGACGCAGCGAACCCTCTCTGCACCGCGAGGTGTTCAGACCCTGGGGCAGCTATGACAGCCTCGATAGCGGCGAGCGCTTTCAGGTCAAGCACCTGTCGGTCAAGCCGGGCGGGGTATTGTCCCTGCAGATGCACCATCATCGCGCCGAACATTGGATCGTGGTGAGGGGCACCGCGCGCATCACCTGCGGCGAGAAGACATTTTTGCTGTCGGAGAACGAGTCCACCTTCATTCCCATCGGCGCCACGCATCGCATCGAGAATCCGGGCAAAGTGGCGCTGCATATCGTGGAGGTGCAGTCCGGATCCTATCTCGGCGAGGATGACATCGTGCGCCTCGAGGACAGCTACGGCCGCCAAGGGACCAGCACGTGAGCGCGATTACCTGCTTCAAAGCCTACGACCTGCGCGGCCGGATTCCCGGTGAATTGAACGATGGCGTCGCCTATCGCGTGGCGCGCGGCTATGCCGAATTCCTCTCGCCCAAGCGCGCGGTGGTCGGGCGCGATATCAGGCTCTCGAGCGCGGGCCTCGCGGAGGCGGTATGCCGCGGATTGACCGACAGCGGCGTCGATGTGTACGACATCGGCGTCTGCGGCACCGAGGGGGTCTATTTCGCGACGTTCGACGGAGGTTATGACGGCGGGATCATGATCACCGCCAGCCACAATCCGCCCGACTACAACGGCATGAAATTCGTGCGCGAACAATCCAAGCCGATCAGCGGCGACAACGGCCTGCAGGAGATTCGCCGCTTCGCGGAGCGCGCGCAGTTTCCCGAAGCCAAGACTCGCGGCACGCGCCACGCGCTCGATATTTTGCCGGCGTACGTCGCGCACCTCTTGACCTACGTCGATGCAAGCCGGCTCAAGCCTTTGAAGATCGTGGTGAATGCCGGCAACGGCGGCGCCGGGCTCATCATCGATCAGTTGGAGCGGCACCTGCCCTTCGAATTCATCAAGGTGCATCATCAACCCGACGGGCACTTTCCCAACGGCATTCCAAACCCCATGATCGAGGAGAATCGCGCCCCGACCATCGAGGCCATTCGCGCGCACGGCGCGGACTTAGGGTTAGCCTGGGACGGGGATTTCGATCGATGCTTTTTCTTCGACGAACACGCCGATTTCATCGAGGGCTACTACATCGTCGGCCTGCTGGCGTCGGCCTTGCTGCGCGGCGCGCCGGGCGGCAAGGTGGTGCACGATCCGCGATTGACGTGGAACACGCTCGAGATCGTCAAAGCCGCCGGAGGGCAAGCGGTGCAGTCGAAGTCCGGCCATGCGTTCATCAAACAATGCATGCGCGAAGTCGATGCGGTGTACGGCGGGGAAATGAGCGGGCATCATTATTTTCGCCGCTTTGCCTATTGCGACAGCGGCATGATTCCCTGGCTCCTGGTGGCGCAGATCGTTTGCGAATCCGGCAAGCCGCTGTCCACGCTGGTGGGCGAGCGGATCGCCTTGTTTCCGGTCAGCGGCGAACTCAACTACCGGGTGCCGGATCCCGGTGCGGCGATCGCGGCGCTCGAGGCCCGCTACGCGCGCCTCGCGCTCAAAGTCGACCGCACCGACGGCCTGTCGTACGAGTTCGCGAATTGGCGCTTCAATTTGCGCGCCTCGAACACCGAGCCGCTGATCCGCCTCAACGTCGAGGCGCGCGGCTCCCAGGAACTCATGCGCGCAAAGACGCAAGAGCTGCTCGGCCTTTTGCAGTCGCGAGGCGCCGTGGCCGCCGATCACTGATCCGCCCCGCATCGGCACATGCCCAAACTCAGCGTCATCATCCCGGTCTACAACGAGGAGCAGGTCCTGCCAAGCCTCTTTGCGCGGCTGTACCCCGCCTTGGACGCATTGGGAATTTCCTACGAATGCGTATTCATCAACGACGGCAGCAAGGACCGGTCGCTGGCGCTTTTGCGGCAACAATTTCAGCTCCGACCCGGAGAGACCCGGGTGGTGATGTTTCACGCCAACTTCGGGCAGCACTCGGCGGTCATGGCGGGCCTCGCGCATGCGCGAGGCGAGTACCTGGTGACTCTGGACGCGGACTTGCAGAATCCGCCGGAAGAGATTGGGAAACTGGTCGGGAAGCTGGATCAGGGTTATGACTACGTCGGCACGATCCGGCAGCAGCGGCAGGATTACTTATGGCGCCGCATGCTCTCGAAGGGAGTGAACAAACTGCGCGAGTGGATCACGCCGGTGCGGATCACGGATCAGGGCTGCATGATGCGCGGCTACGCGCGCTCGGTGGTGGCCGCCCTTAATCAGACTCGCGAAGTCAACACCTTCATCCCGGCGCTCGCCTCGCTGTACGCCATGAATCCGGTCGAAGTGCCGATTGCACACGAGGAGCGCCATGCCGGCCGCTCGAAGTACTCGCTGTACAGCTTGATCCGCCTGAACTTCGATTTGATCACCGGCTTCTCGGCCGTGCCGCTGCAGCTTTACTCCATGGTCGGCATGGCGGTATCCATCCTGTCCGCCTTGCTGGTGGTCTACCTGTTCGTGCGCCGCCTGATCGTGGGTCCGGAAGCGGAGGGTGTGTTCACGCTGTTCGGCCTGGTGTTCTTCTTCATCGGATTGGCCCTGTTCGGCATCGGCTTACTGGGCGAATACGTCGGCCGGATCTACGCCCAGGTGCGCGAGCGGCCGCGCTATATCGTGGAAGCCGTTCTGGAGGACGGGGGCACCGGACAGCCGAGCACCGGGCAGCTGCGCCGCGCCACCGATCTGCCGCGCGTCGAGGGACTACCGCCCGCCGCGGCGCCCGTCAAGCGCGGCGAGGCCATTTAGCGGTGACGCGTGCGGTGGTGTTCGCCTATAGCGAGGTCGGCGTTCGCTGCGTGCGCGAACTCATTGCGCAGGACATCGACATCAAGATCCTGTTCACGCACGCGGACGACCCGGGCGAGAGCCGCTGGTTCGGCAGCGTCAGGGAACTCGCCGAAGCGCACCGATTGCGCATCGAAACGCCGGACGATCCGAATACGATCGAGTGGCTCGCCGAGGGGCGGCGCGCGCGTCCGGATTTCGTGTTTTCGTTTTACTACCGGCACCTTTTGAATGCGGCGTGGCTCGCGATACCCAAGCGCGGGGCGCTCAACATGCACGGGTCGCTGCTGCCCAAATACCGCGGGCGCGCGCCCGTGCACTGGGCGATCATTCATGGGGAGTCGGTCACGGGTGCAAGCCTGCACTACATGGTGGAGAAGCCCGATGCCGGCGCGCTCGTCGATCAGCAGGCGGTGACCATTTTGGAGAATGACACGGCGCTCGCCGTGTCGATGAAGGTGGCGGAAGCGGCCCAACAGGTGCTCAAGCGCAGCCTGCCGAAATTGATCGCCGGCAACGCGGCGGCGCGCGCCTTGGATCTCTCTCAGGGGTCCTACTTCGGACGACGCCGCCCCGAGGACGGCCGCATCGACTGGCGGCAGGGCGCACGCGCGGTGCATGATCTGGTGCGCGCCGTGGCGCCGCCGTTTCCGGGCGCCTTTACCGAGGTGAACGGGTGTAGGCTCGCCGTCCTGGAAACCCGCGTCGACGCCGAGCCGGCCCGCTACCGCGCGCGTGCGCCGTGTTTGTACGCAGCGGGCGACCGCTGGTACGCGGATTGCATCGACGGCAGGCGACTCGAGATTCTCAAGCTGGCGATCGGGCAGCGGCCGGTCGACCCGGGCGCCGCGCCGCCGGCCTTGGCGAACCAGCCGCTCGCACTGACATGACCCGCATTAACATGAACTGAACTCGTAGGGGCTTGACTTGAAAAACATTCTCATTCTCGGCGTCAATGGCTTCATCGGCCATCACCTGAGCAAATACATCTTACGCTGCACCGATTGGCATATTTACGGCATGGACCTGCAATCGGATCGCGTCAACACGGAGCTCGGCAATCCGCGCTTCCACTTCGTCGAAGGCGACATCACCATCAACAAGGAGTGGGTCGAATACCAGGTGCGAAAATGCGATGTCATCCTGCCGCTGGTGGCGATTGCAACGCCCGCCACCTACGTGCGCGAGCCCTTGAGGGTCTTCGAACTGGACTTCGAGGCGAATTTGCCGATCATTCGCCACTGCGTGAAATACAAGAAGCGCGTGGTATTCCCCTCGACTTCGGAAGTCTACGGCGCCTGCCGCGACCAGGAATTCGATCCGGAGACATCCGATCTGGTGTTGGGGCCCATTCACAAGCAGCGTTGGATCTATTCCTGCGTCAAGCAGCTGCTCGACCGGGTCATCTGGGGCTACGGTGAGCAGGGCCTGCAATTCACGCTGTTCCGGCCCTTCAATTGGATTGGCTCCGGCCTCGACAGCATGGACGATCCCAAAGAAGGCAGTTCCCGCGTCTTGACCCAATTCCTGGGGCACATCGTGCGCGGCGAGCCGATCAAATTGGTCGATGGCGGCAACCAAACGCGCGCCTTCACCTTCGTCGACGACGCGGTCGACTGCCTGACCCGCATCATCGACAACCCGGGCGGCATCGCCGACGGCAAAATCTACAACATCGGCAATCCGCACAATCTGTATTCGATTCGCCGGCTGGCCGAGATGATGCTCGAAATCGCCCTGGCGAGGCCCGAATACGCGCCCACGGCGCGCAACACCCGATTGATCGACATCTCGGCGCTCGACTACTACGGCAAGGGGTATGCCGACATACCGGCGCGGCTGCCCTCGATCAAGAACACGACGGCGGAGCTCGGCTGGACCCCGAGCACCGACATGCGCTCGGCCTTGATGGCGATTTTCGACTCCTACGCGCATGCCTTGCCCGCGGCCTCGGCTCTCTTGTCGAGCGATGCTTAAAGGCGCGCACATCGGCCTCAAGGTCGATGTCGATACCTTGCGCGGCACGCGCGAAGGGGTGCCGCGGCTCGCGGCGCTGTTGAAGAAGCACGGGCTCGATGCAACCTTCTATTTTTCGGTGGGGCCGGACCACACCGGTCGCGCGATGCGCCGGGTATTGCGCAAGGGCTTCGCGCAGAAGGTGGCGCGCACCTCGGTATTGAAGCACTACGGGCTCAAGACGCTCCTGTACGGCGTGCTGTTGCCGGGCCCGGATATCGGCCGCAAAGCCGGCGCCGACATGCTCCGCGTGCGCGATGCCGGTTTCGAAGTGGGGCTGCATGCCTTCGATCACGTGCGCTGGCAGGACGGCGTGGCCGGCGCAAACGCATCGTGGACTCGCCGCGAGTTCGAACGGGGCCTCGAGGCCTTTCGGCGGGTGTTCGGATTCTTGCCCGAGTCGCATGCCGCGGCCGGCTGGCAAATCAACGCGCACGGCCTCGAGCTCGAGCGCGAATACGGCTTGAAGTACGCGAGCGACACCCGCGGCGGTGCGGCGTTCTATCCGCTGCTCGCGGACGGCGCGAGTTCCTGCCCGCAGATACCCACCACCTTGCCGACCTTCGATGAGCTCTTGGGCCGCGACGGCATCGAGGAATCGAATATCGCGGAGGCGGTGTTCCGCCTCTCCGCGGGAGCGGCGGAGCCGGCCCTTCAGGTCTTTACCCTGCACGCCGAATTGGAAGGCATGCGGCTGCGCGATGCCTTCGAGTCCTTGCTGCTGAAGTGGCGCGAGGCCGGCGCCGCCGTCACGCGCATGGCCGCCCTTCATGCGATCGCGGCCCGGCAATCATTGCCGGCTCGCGCGGTGGTCATGGGCGAGATCCCCGGACGTTCGGGTTTGCTCGCGGTTCAAGCATCGGGCGCGGCCGCCTAAAGTGAATCAGCCAGCGGCGCCGGAATCGCGCGAACGGTGGACCTATCTCGGCTTGTCGCTGTTCCTCGCCGCGCTGTGGTTTGCGACCCTGTCGCTGCGGCCGCTGTTCAATCCGGACGAGGGCCGCTATGCGGAGATTGCCCGCGAGATGCTGGCCGGCGGCGATTGGGTCATCCCGCACTTGAACGGCCTCGCCTACATCGAAAAGCCGCCGCTGCAATATTGGGCGACCGCGCTGAGCTTGCGCGTTTTCGGGCAGAGCGAATTCGCCGCGCGCTTCTACACGGCCTGCTGCGCCCTCGCCACCGTGCTCACGGTGTGGCTCCTGGCGCGCCGGCTGTGGGGCTGGTCGGCGGCCTGGCGGGCGGCGGCCGTGCTCTCGAGCATGATGCTGTTCCTCGTGATGGGACAGCTCCTCACGCTGGATATGGGCCTGACGCTGTACCTGACGATGGCGCTGGCGGGCTTTCTGCGGGCGCAAGCCGGTCCCCCGGCGCGCCGATCGGAGCTCGGCTGGATGCTCCTCGCCTGGGCCGCCACCGCCCTCGGGGTGCTCAGCAAGGGGCTGGTGGCGGCGGCCATCCCCGCGGCGGTTCTGATCTCCTACAGCGCGTGGGCACGCGATTTCTCGCCCTGGCGCCGCCTGCACATCGCGTGGGGACTGCCGCTGTTTCTGGCCATTGCGGTTCCCTGGCACTGGCTTGCGGCACTCAGGCTCGGCGATTTTGCGCAGTTCTTCTTCGTGCACGAGCACTTGGCGCGGTACCTGACCCCAGCGCGAATCGCGAGGAGGCGTGGTGGTTCTTCGGCGTGGTGCTGATGCTCGGCAGCGCCCCGTGGACGCTCTCGGCATTGCGGGTGATGGCCCTCGGCTGGCGGCGCCACGCGCCGCGCGGCGAGTTCAATCCCGCGGTGTTCCTGTGGATTTGGGCGTGGTTCGTGTGTCTTTTCTTTTCCTTATCCGAATCCAAGCTGATTCCCTACCTATTGCCGGCTCTGCCGGCACTCGCCTGGCTGATCGCGTCCCTGCCGGCCGATGCGTTGCGCCGCGACGTGCTCATCACCGCGGTATTGACCCTGCTCGCCGCGGCCGCGCTCGCGCATGCTCTGCCTCTTCGCGACCGCGGTTCGTCGCCGCCTCCGATCGCAGCGAGTATTTCCTGTCGCTCGCCAAGCCCTTGGCGCAGATCGCCGCGCTGCTCGCGGCCTCCGGTCTGTATGTTTTGTCGCAGCGCCGGCGCGAGCTGACCCGTTCGGCGGTGTTCCTGGGCGTCGGCTGGTGTCTCTCGGGACTGCTGTTGATGCGCGCCGCGGCGGCGGTGGCGCCGGTGTATTCGGGAGTTGGGCTCGCGCGGGCGCTGCCCGCGGGCGCGGAAAACGCCCCCATCTACAGCGTCGGCACGTATGATCAAACCTTGCCCTTTTATTGGCGCCGCACGGTCGCGCTGGTTGCCTATCGAGGCGAGCTCGACTACGGGTTGCGGTACGACCCGGGCGCCGAGTTGGGGAGCGTGGCGGAATTTCTGGCGCGTTGGGACGGCGAATCGGCTGCCTACGCGGTGATGGAAAAGGCGATGTACGAGAATCTCAAAGAACGCGGTGTGCCCATGCGGGAAGTCGGCCGGAATGCCATTCGGGTGCTGGTGGCGCGCCGATGAGCTGGATGACATGGGCATTGATCATGAGCGTGATGGCATTGAATGCGGCGGCGCAGCTGTTGATGAAGTACGCGGCCCGGCCGCTCGCGCATTTCTCCGGGTTCGGCCTGCGGACGCTGATGGACAGCACGGCGATTTTGTTCAACAGCGTGTTCTTTTGGTCCGGGATGCTGTGCTACGCGATGAGCGTGTGCGTGTGGATCGCCGCTCTGTCCAAGGCCCCGGTGAGCACCGCGTACCCCATGCTGTCGCTCGGCTACGTGGTCGTGGCCGGCGTCTCGGCGCTGTGGCTCGGCGAGATCCTCTCGCCCGCTAAAGTGCTCGGCATTGCGCTGATCTGCGCGGGCGTCGCTCTCCTGTCGCGGAGCGGCGTATGAAGCCCTTTCTGCCCTTTACCCGGCCCTCGATCGATGCCGACAGCATAGAGGCGGTCGCCGAGGTGTTTCGCTCCGGACAGCTCGCGAGCGGCCCCAAGGTTCAGGCCTTCGAGGCGGCGCTCGCCGCGTATCTCGGCCCGGAGCGTCATGTGCGCGTCATGACCTCCGCCACGGCGGGGCTCGAAATGGCGCTCGAGGTCGCGGGCGTCGGCGAGGGCGACGAAGTCATCGTTCCGGCGATGAGTTTTGCCGCGAGCGCTAATGTGGTGGCGAGGCTGCGCGCGCGGCCGGTATTCGTCGATATCGATCTGCACACGCGCAACCTCAACGTCGATCTGGTGCAAGCCGCGATCGGCCCCAGGACGCGCGCCATCATGCCGGTGCATTTCGCCGGATTGCCCGTCGATATCGATGCCCTGTATGCGATTGCCGCCGAGCGCGGTCTGCGCGTGGTCGAGGATGCGGCGCATGCCATCGGCTCCCGCTACCGGGGCAAGCTGATCGGCAGCTTCGGCGACCTGGTGGTGTTCAGCTTTCATCCCAACAAGAACATGACGACCATCGAAGGCGGCGCGATTGCCACGCGGGACCTGCGAGCGGCGGAACTGTTCGAACAGCACCGCTTTCACGGCATCAAGCGCAACGCTCTGGGGGAGATCGACGTCATGTTTCCCGGCGCCAAGAGCAATTTAAGCGATGTCGCGGCGCAAATCGGCATCGATCAATTGCGCCGCTTGGACGGATTCAACGCGCGCCGGCGCGAACTCGCGGGCCGCTATTTCGCGGAGCTCGAGGGCTTCGCGTCCGTCGTGCTGCCGGCCCGCGGCGATTCCGGCCATAGCTGGCACATGTTCCAGGTGCTGATCGATTTCACCGCGCAGGGCATGACGCGCCCCGAATTTCAAAAGGGGATGGCCGAGCGCGGCATCGGCATCGGTGTGCATTATCCCAGCATTCCGAGCCTCACCTACTACCGCCAACAGGGCTACCGGCCGGAGGACACGCCGGTGGCGGCGCGAGTCGGCCGCGAGACGGTCACGTTGCCGATGTTTCCGGCCATGCACGACGAGGACGTGGGGCGCGTGTGCCGGGAGCTGCGCGACGTACTGCGTTGATCGCGCCGCTGCCGCGGCGCAGCTTGCGGGGGATTTGGCTATGGCGCAAACTTCGGCGCGGCTCTCGTTGCTCCCAGGAGTTCCAACATGAAGCGTTCAGCTGCATTCGCCCTCGGTGTCTGCGTGATGGCCTCTCCCCTGTACGCCGCATTGAAGCCGGGCGCCGTGGCGCCGGAGTTCACCACCCAGGCGACGCTCGCCGGCAAGCCCTTCACGTTCTCGTTGGCCGATGCGCTCAAGCGCGGCCCGGTGGTGCTGTATTTCTATCCCGCGGCGTTCACGCCCGGCTGCACCGCCGAAGCGCATGACTTTGCCGAGGCCACCGAGAAGTTCAAGGCCTTGGGCGCAACCGTCATCGGCGTCTCGCACGACCCCATCGACAAGCTCAACAGGTTCTCGGTGAGCGAGTGCCGCAACAAGTTTGCGGTGGCCTCGGATGCGGACCAGAAGATCACCAAGGCATACGACGCGGTCTTGAAGAGCAAGCCCGAATATGCCGATCGCACTTCCTACGTCATCGCGCCGAACGGCAAGATCATCTACGAGTACACGGCGATGAACCCCGACAACCACGTGGCGTTTACCATGGCGGCGGTGGAGAAGTGGGAGGCCGAGCAGAAGAAGGGCTCCTGAGAGCGCTCAGAACTTGTAGCGCACGCAGGCTCGCCCGGCGCCGCACGCGTTACCGAGGGCGTGGAATCGCGGCTTCGATTATTTCGGCTCGAATTTCAGCGCCACACCGTTCATGCAGTAGCGCTCGCCGGTGGGGCGCGGGCCGTCGGCAAATACGTGACCCAAATGCCCGCCGCAGCGCGCGCAGTGCACTTCGGTGCGCGCCATGCCGAGGTTGCGATCGATGCTGGTCGCGACCGCCTGCGGCAGCGGCGCGAAAAAGCTCGGCCAGCCGCTGCCGCTGTCGAACTTGGTCGAGGATTCGAACAACGGCAGGCCGCAGGCCGCGCAGGCGTACCTACCGGGGCGATGCTCGTGGTTGAGAGGACTCGTGCCCGCGCGCTCGGTGCCGTGCTTGCGCATCACCGCAAAGGTCTCGGGCGGCAATTCCTTGCGCCACTCCTCATCGGGACGGTCGATCGTGGATTCGGACGGCTTCATCGATGCTCTCCTTAAGGGCTGAGGGGGACGTGGATTCAATCGCTCAAAGGGTCAATGCCCTACAAGATCGTGCCATGCCGGCAATTATTTCAGCCACCGATAGAGTACGACAGCCGCCGCGGCCACGGCGCACATGACGCCCATCATGGCGAGCGGGGTGCCATCGTACAGCGCACTCACCGCCGCACCGGCGAGGCCCGCCATCAGAAATTGCAGAGTGCCGAACAAGGCGGAGGCGGTGCCGGCGGAAGCCCCGTGAGGCCCGAGCGCCAAGGCCAGGCCGTTGGCAAAATTAAAGCCCAGCATCGAGACGAACAGCAGCTGCGGAATCGCCATGCCCCAAAAGCCGCCGATACCCGCGAGCGCCATGCCGAAGAGCACGATCCCGAGCGCGGTGCTGCCGAGCATCGCGCGGCGAAATATCAATTCGGGGCCGAGCGCCGACACGATGTGCGCATTGATGCGCCCCGCGATCATGAGGCCGATGGCATTGCAGCCGAACATCCAGGCGAATTGCTGCGGAGTCAGGCGGAAATGATCGATGTAGACGAACGGCGCTCCGGCGATGTAGGCGAACACGCTCGACTGCATGAGGTTCGCGGACAGCGCATAGCGCATGTAACGCCGGTCGCACAGCAGGCGCAGCCAGAGCCTCGGGCCCCGGGCGCTCGGGCGTTCGGCCGGCATGGATTCGCGCAGCATCCGGAACGCAACCGCGAAGCAGGTGCTGCCGAGAGCGGCGAGCAGCCAGAATTCGAGGCGCCAATTGGCGATCAACAGAAGCGCGCCGCCCACCTGCGGCGCGAGTATCGGCCCCAGGCCCGTAATCAGTCCGAGCAAGGAGAGCGCGCGCGCCGTATGGGCGACGTCGAACCGGTCGCGAACCACCGCGCGCGGTATCACGCTCGCGCTGCCCACCCCGAGCGCCTGAACACCCCGCCAGACGGTGAGCGCCGCCACGCCGTGACTCAAGCCGCAGCCCACGGAGCCGGCCACCAACAGTCCAAGGCCCCACAACAGCGGGGGCCGCCTTCCGATGTGGTCGGCGAGCGAGCCGAACAGAAGCTGGCTCACGGCCAGGCACACAAAAAACACGGGCAATGTCAACTGCACCGCGCCGGCGCTTGCCTTGAGGTCCAGGGCGATCGCCGGCAGCGCGGGCAGGTAAATGTCGAGCGTAAAGGGGGTGAGAAGGGAGATCGTGCCCAGCAGCACCAGCAATTTCGACATCCCGGGCGGTTTGGCCTTATGACAGGGTTCGGCGGGACGGGACAAATCGATATTCGGGGCAGCGGGCGGCATGAATTAACGGGTAGAATAACCGTTTGACCGAACTGACGGTGGCGGATGGCTAAGGACGCGCGCGGCGGGAAGGCCGCATTGATTTGCGGCTCGGTGGCCTACGATACGATCTTGGTGTTTCCGGACCGCTTCAAAGCCCACATTCTCCCCGACAAGATTCACATCTTGAACGTCGCCTTTTTGGTGCCCGAGATGCGCCGCGAATTCGGCGGCTGCGCCGCCAATATCGCCTACAGCCTGCGCCTGCTGGGCGATCTCGGGCTGCCCATGGCAACCGCCGGTCATGATTTCGGCCCGTACCGCGAGCGTCTGAAGGCCCTCGGCATCCGCCTCGATCATGTCACGGTCATCGAGGATGCCTTCACGGCCCAAGCCTTCATCACCACCGATCTCGACGACAACCAGATCACCGCATTTCATCCGGGTGCCATGCAACAGGCGCACGTCAATCACGTGTCGCAGGCTGCGGCCGGCGTGGCCGTAGGGGTAGTGGCGCCGGACGGCCGCCAAGCCATGATCGAGCATGCGGCGCAGTTCGTCGCGGCCGGCATACCCTTCATATTCGACCCCGGCCAGGGGCTGCCGATGTTTGGCGCCGAAGATCTCAATACCTTCATCGAACAGGCCACCTGGGTGGCGGTCAACGACTACGAATGGGGTCTGCTGCAGCAAAAGACCGGCTTGACCGCCGCCGACATCGCCGCCAAGGTGGAGGCCTTGATCGTCACCTGCGGCGCCGCGGGGTCGATGATTTACGCCGGCGGGCGCATTATGACCATTCCCAGCGTGAAACCGCGGGCCATCGTCGATCCGACCGGTTGCGGCGATGCCTATCGGGCGGGTTTAATTCATGGTCTGCTGCGCGGCCTCGACTGGGAGACGACCGGCCGTGTGGCCTCGCTGATGGGTTCGATCAAGATCGAATCGCGCGGGCCGCAAAACCACACATTCACACCCGAGGATTTTCGCGGGCGCTACCGGCACATTTTTGGCCACGTACCTGAAGGGATCTGACATTATGAGCAGGAATTTTTCATTCACCTCGGAATCGGTCTCAGAAGGCCACCCGGACAAGGTCGCCGATCAGATATCGGACGCGGTGCTCGATGCCATCTTGAGCGCCGATCCGCAAGGGCCGCGTGGCCTGCGAGACCTTGGTCAAAACCGGGGTGGTGATCGTCGCGGGTGAAGTCACCACCAGCGCCTGGGTCGATGTGGAAGACCTGGTGCGCAAGACCGTGCTCGACATCGGCTACGACACCTCCGAGATGGGCTTCGACGGCGCGAGCTGCGGCGTGCTCAACATCATCGGCAAGCAGTCGCCCGACATCGCGCAGGGGGTGGATCGCAAGGATGAACGCAAGCAGGGCGCCGGGGACCAGGGCCTGATGTTCGGCTATGCGACCAACGAGACCGATGTGCTGATGCCGGCGCCGATCACGCTCGCCCATCGGTTGGTCAAGCGCCAAGCGCAGGTGCGCAAGAGCGGCAAGCTCCCCTGGCTGCGGCCGGACGCAAAGAGCCAGGTGACGCTGCGCTACGAAAACGACAAGCCGGTGGGCCTCGAGGCCGTGGTGCTGTCGACCCAGCATTCGGAGGACATCGGCACCCGTCAACTGCGCGAAGCGGTCATGGAAGAGATCTTAAAGCCGGTGCTGCCGGCCAAATGGATCGACAAGCGCACCAAGTATCACATCAATCCCACCGGCCGGTTCGTCATCGGCGGCCCGGTCGGCGATTGCGGACTCACCGGGCGCAAGATCATCGTCGATACCTACGGCGGCTTTGCGCGCCACGGAGGCGGCGCCTTCTCCGGCAAGGACCCGTCCAAGGTGGATCGATCGGCGGCCTATGCCGCGCGCTATGTCGCCAAGAACATCGTGGCGGCGGGACTCGCGGAGCGCTGCGAAGTGCAGGTGTCCTACGCCATCGGCGTCGCGGAGCCGACCTCGATCATGGTCGAGACCTTCGGCACCGGCAAATTGACCGATGCGCGCTTGACCCAGATCGTGCGCGCGCATTTCGATCTCACCCCGTTCGGATTGCGCGAGATGTTGGACCTGGCGCGGCCGATCTACCAGAAAACAGCCGCCTACGGCCATTTCGGCCGCAAGGAAGAGGAGTTCACGTGGGAGCGCACCGACAAGGCCGACGTTCTCGCCGCCGAACTCAAGACGTCGCGCGTGGCTTGAGCCCGCGACACACCCCGACGCCATCCAGGAGTCAGTGATGAATGCCGCAATGAAAGTGAAATCCGATTACCTCGTCAAGGATTTGGGCCTCGCCGAATGGGGGCGCAAGGAAATCAAGATCGCCGAGACCGAAATGCCGGGTCTTGTGTCGATTCGTGACGAATACGCGGCCGAGCAGCCGCTGCGCGGCGCAAGGATCGCCGGCTCCTTGCACATGACGATTCAAACCGCGGTGCTGATCGAGACCTTAAACGCCTTGGGCGCCCAGGTGCGCTGGGCCTCGTGCAACATCTATTCGACCCAAGACCATGCGGCCGCGGCGATCGCGGCGGGCGGCACGCCGGTGTTCGCGGTCAAGGGCGAGACCTTGGGGGAGTACTGGGACTATACCCATCGCATCTTCGAATGGCCGGACGGCGGATATGCCAACATGATCTTGGACGACGGCGGCGATGCGACGCTGCTGCTGCACTTGGGCGCCAAGGCGGAGCAGGATGCGTCGCTCATCGGGGCACCCGCCAACGAAGAAGAACAGTGCCTGTTCGCCGCCATCAGGGCCAAACTCAAGGTCGACCCCGCGTGGTATTCGACGCGCCTCGCCAAGATCCGGGGCGTGACCGAAGAGACCACCACCGGCGTCAAGCGCCTGTATCAAATGGCGAAGGAAGGCCGCTTGGCGTTCCCGGCGTTCAACGTCAATGACTCGGTCACCAAGTCAAAATTCGACAACTTATATGGCTGCCGCGAATCGCTGGTGGATGCCATCAAGCGCGCCACCGACGTGATGATCGCGGGCAAGGTGGCCGTGGTCGCCGGTTACGGCGATGTCGGCAAGGGGTCCGCACAAGCGCTGCGGGCGCTGTCGGCGCAAGTGTGGGTCACCGAGATCGACCCGATTTGCGCGCTCCAGGCCGCCATGGAAGGTTATCGCGTCGTCACCATGGACTACGCGGCGGACAAGGCGGATATCTTCGTCTCGGCCACCGGCAATTTTCACGTCATCACCCACGAGCACATGAAGCGCATGAAGCATCAGGCGATCGTGTGCAACATCGGGCATTTCGACAATGAAATCGAGGTCGCGGCGCTCCGGCAGTACACCTGGGAGAACATCAAGCCGCAGGTCGATCACGTCATCTTCCCCGACGGCAAACGGATCATTTTGCTCGCCGAAGGCCGGCTGGTGAATTTGGGCTGCGGCACGGGGCATCCCTCGTACGTCATGAGCTCCTCGTTCGCCAATCAGGTGCTGGCGCAAATCGAGCTGTTCACCCAGACCTCGAAGTATCCGGTGGGCGTGTACGTGCTGCCGAAGCATCTGGATGAAAAGGTGGCGCGCCTGCAGTTATCGAAGCTCGGCGCCGAGCTCACCG
Source organism: uncultured Gammaproteobacteria bacterium (assembly GCA_963813755.1). Taxonomy (GTDB): domain Bacteria; phylum Pseudomonadota; class Gammaproteobacteria; order Steroidobacterales; family Steroidobacteraceae; genus Bog-1198. The sequence continues at coordinate 427,192 of CAWEZY010000001.1, forward strand.
AGCTCACCGACGTGCAAGCGCGGTACATCGGGGTGTCGAAGCAGGGGCCCTATAAGGGGGATCAATACCGGTATTAGGCCGGTGCCGATACGGAATTGAAGTAGGGCGCTGCCCTACGGCAGGGCGGCCGAGGTCGTTATTCCTTATGTTGCTGCGCCAATCGTTTGTTGTTGCCGGCGAACCTCGTCGACAGCGCAATCTCCAGCGCGGTTTCCAGACGAATCACGCGTGCCGTCAGATCTTCGATCTTCGCTTGCTGAGCAGTCATCGCGGCTGCCTGGCCGATCACCTTGTCGTTCATTTTGATGACCGTAGAGAAAGCATCCCAAAGTTTGTCCATCATGCTCATTGATTTGCCACGTCCGACTTGTGAGCAGCTTCCATTTCCGCAATACGCCTGTTGGATTCGGCGCAAGACTTGAGCGCGGCATCCAGCGCCGCGGTCGCTTCGTGCGTGGTCTGCTTGACCTGCGCGACCAGGCGTAACAACGCCTCGTCGTCATCGCTCGGGTTATAAACCTCGGCGGCGCGCCGGACAAATTCGTTTACCGTCAATTTGGACGCTTTTGCCTTCTTGACGAGGAGCGATTTTTGCGCGGGCGTTACCAACAAGGGAATGCGTTCGGTCGCGGCCATCAGGTTCTCCATATAGGTATGTGCATCACATGTGCATATTAGAAAAAGCATTCTTGATTTGCAAGGTCCGGCTGCAGCGCAGTTGAACCGGTCGGCGTCTCATTTGGAACAGGCGGGCGGCGCGGGGGAACCTTATACTACGCGGCCTGTGAATCCCGCCGTGGGATCGAGCAGGAAGGCTGGGGGCAGGCAATGAGTTCCAAGGTATACCCGGACGCGCCGAGCGCCTTGCGCGGCGTCATCAAGGACGGCATCACCCTGATGTGCGGGGGTTTCGGTCTTTGCGGTATTCCGGAGAGGTTGATTGGCGCGCTGCATGATTCCGGAGTTCGCAATCTCACCGTGGTGTCGAACAACGCCGGGGTCGACGGCGCGGGTTTGGGGCTGCTGCTCCAAAGCCGGCAGATCCGCAAGATGATTTCCTCCTACGTCGGCGAGAACAAGGAGTTCGAGCGGCAGTATCTTGCGAAGGAACTGGAGCTCGAATTCAATCCGCAGGGCACCCTGGCGGAGCGCATCCGCGCGGGCGGCGCGGGTATCCATGCCTTCTTTACCAAGACCGGCGCGGGAACCTTGGTGGCGGAGGGCAAGGAGCAGCGCGTGGTGGACGGCGAGACCTACGTACTCGAGACCGGCCTGGTGGCGGATGTCTCGTTGATCAAGGCCTGGAAGGGCGACACCGAGGGCAATTTGATCTACCGAAAGACCGGTCGCAATTTCAATCCGAACATGGCCACCGCGGGCCGCGTCACGGTCGCCGAAGTCGAAGTGCTGGTGCAAGCCGGCGAGCTCGATCCGGACCAGATCCACACGCCCGGCATCTTCGTGACGCGCATCATCGACGGCAGCCCCTATCGCAAAATCATCGAGAAGCGCACCGTTCGCAAGCGCGCGGAGGGTTCCCATGCCGTGGTCGCGTGAGGATATGGCGGCGCGCGCCGCGCGCGAGCTGCAAGACGGTTTTTACGTGAACTTAGGGATAGGCATCCCGACGCTGGTCGCGAACTACATCGCGCCGGGCGTGAAGGTCGTGCTGCAATCGGAGAACGGCATGTTGGGCATCGGGCCGTTTCCCTATGAAGGCGAGGAAGATCCGGATCTGATCAACGCCGGCAAGCAAACCGTCACCGAGCTGCCGATGAGCTCGTATTTTTCCTCGGCGGACAGCTTCGCCATGATCCGCGGCGGTCACATCGACATGGCGGTGCTCGGCGCCATGGAAGTCTCGCAAACCGGTGATCTGGCCAATTGGATGATACCGGGCAAAATGGTCAAAGGCATGGGCGGCGCCATGGATCTGGTCGCGGGCGTGAAGCGCATCGTGGTGGTGATGGAGCACACCTCCAAGGACAGCGAGCCCAAATTCAAGCCGCGCTGCGAATTGCCGCTCACCGGCGTCAACGTGGTCGACCTGCTGATCACCGATCTTGCGGTGTTTTCGCGCCCGACGCGCAAGGATCGATTCAAGCTCATCGAAATCGCGCCCGGCGTGACGGCGGATGAAATTCGGCAAAAGACCACGGCCGATTATCTCGAGTAATTCCTCGGGCCTCCCGAGCGGGTGAAGGTCGCCGCACGCGGTCTAGGTGATCGCCGCTGCCCGAAGCGCGGCGCGGCGCTGCTGCTCGTCGCGCACGTCCGCGCCGGTGAGCCCGGTGTTCGCGGCGATGATCTCCACCAGGCGGTGCGCCGAATCGCGCGGCAGCGGGATTTCGTGGATGCGCTCCCAGATCCGGATGCGCTCCTCGGCCGTTTTGAGCCGCGAGGATTGTTCGGCTAAATCATGGCGGCGGCGCTCGGCGTTTTCGGCCTGCTGGTGGATGAGTCGCGCCCGGAAATCCATCATCGGGTCGTCCCCGGTCGGCACCGAGGGGCGTCCCATGGCGGGGGCAGGCTTGTAATGATTCACGAATGCTCCTTGGGCTTTAGTCTCTCAGACTAACACTCTCCGGGTCTCGAGATGAGCGAGATTTGCGCGATCGAGCGAAAGGCGTGGGCGTTACCCCTCAGGTTCGGCGATTCGCCAGCTGAGCTTCAAGTTGAGCCAAAAGTTCCAACCAGTGACGGCGGCGATGGCTACGGCGTTGGCGACATAGCGGTTCATGCCCAGCAAATTGAACTGCAGGTTGAGCAAGGTCGCATTGATGGCCACACCCGCCAGGCAAATCAACTGGAACTTGCCCAAGCGCCGCAGGCGCGCCTTCAGGCCGCGCTGATGCGCGGAGAGATCGCGGAACGTCCAGGTGTCGTTCCACATGAAATTATTGAGGATGGCCATTTCCGATGCGATCAACTTGCTGCGCGTGAGACCCCAAGCCAACATGGTCGGATCGCTCAAGAGAAACAGCAGCCCCATGTCGACGATCACGCCGGAGAGGCCCACCGCGGCAAAGCGGATGAACCGGTTGACGGGCAGGCTGGATAAACGCAGGCGCAGCAGATGGCGCAAGTAGTCGAGATATACCCGGGCGGTCGCCTTGCTGCCCCCATGGGCGCGCTCGATGAACACATAAGGTACTTCGCCGACCCAGGGGAGCTTCCCGCGCGCCAGCACTTCGATCAATATCTTATAGCCTAACGGATTGAGCTCGACGCCCTCGATGGCGCTGCGCCGAATCATGAAGTAGCCGCTCATGGGATCGGTGACCCGGCCCACCACCCCGGGAAGAATCAGCAGGCCGATGAGTTGTGCGGTCCGCGACACGATGCGGCGGGCCACGCTCCAATCGCTGACCCCGCCGCCCTCGAGGTGCCGGCTGGCCACGGCGATGTCGGCGCCGCGCTCCATGACCCGATACAGCGCCAAGGCGACGTCCGGCGGGTGCTGCAGGTCGGCATCGATCACGCACAGCACCTCGCCGCGGGCTGCTTGCCAGCCGCGTATCACGGCGGTGGACAAGCCGCGCTCCTGTTCACGGCGCATGACGCGAAGGCGGGGCCGCTCGCCCACGAGTTTTTGGGCCAATTCCCAGGTTCGATCCGGGCTGTTGTCGTCGACCACGATGATTTCGTAGCGCTGGCCGAAGGGCTCGTCGAGCAGCTGCGCGAGCTGGGCCACCAGCCGGTCGATGTTCAAGGCCTCGTTGAAGGTCGGCACGATGACCGACAGCAGCAGCGGGGGCTCCGCGCCCGGATCGAGGGGAGCGACGGTCAGCGCCCCTTGCGGTACAGGAAGCGGGGGGACGGGAAGCGACGGCCTCATGCGCCGGGGGATTGTCGGTCATGCGTCGCCCTCAAGCGCCCAGGTCACGCAGCTTCAGCCAGCGCCGAACGTAGTCGGCTTGCGCCGGGGTCTGCGGCACCCTGGGCCAGGACTCCGCGCGCGCGCTTTGCCGCCACAGCCGATTCAGCCGTTTGAGGGCCGATTTGCCGTTCTGCTCTTCTTCCGCCAGATAACAACCAATGACGAGCCCGGTACGTCCGATGCCGGCGCGGCAGTGCACGTAGACACAGCGATCCCGCGAGAGCGCGGCCCGAATGTCCGACAAGATCTGCTGCATCTGCGCCGCATTGTCGGGCACCCAGGCGTCGGCAATCGCGGACCTCACGTGCGTGCTGCGAGCCGGCAACAGATGGCGATAGCCCGGCAGTTCGTACTCCTCGGTGAGGTCGACAAAGTAGTCGATACCTGCTTGGTCAAATCGCGCCAGCCGTTCGTCGCGCATCCGCGTCGTCGGCGCCGAGCGGATATTCGCCGGCCAGCAAGCGGCCGGGAATGACCCAATAGGTGTTGGGCAGCGGTCGATCCATGGTCAGGGTTGGCTGGTTGTTCGAGCGGCCACCGCTAGATGTTACCAGCGATTCATTTTGGGAACGCGGCCACCCGCGTCGCACGAAGCTCGTCAGAGGGTTTTGCTTGCGACCCGCCACTCAGCGCTTTCGGTACCCACTGAGCTATGGATACAAATCTCTATTGCACACATGGTTTCAGGAACTTGGGGCAGGCCCGAGGCAATTCAAGATCCCAGAGCTCATCAGCCGTCAGTGCACCGCCATCCCGCCGTAATATCCCGTCAGGCTCGGGCTGATGGCGCATTGATCCAATATCCCGGATGCCTCGATCGTACAGATCGCGATTCCGCCGCCGCTGCCGTATCCACTAAGGTACGCGTAGCCATTGTTGAATGCGATGCCGCGCGGCTTAAACTGACATCAAATCTGGACCAAAGGAAACGGGCCGGTCACTAGGTTATAATTCAAGAGAGGATATCGAAGTGATCGGAGATGCGGTTCGGCGCCTGCTTGGCGATGCTGAACCTCGTCGAGCGCATGGGTGCCCCGGGTTCCGTTCGGGCAAAGTTCGAATACAGTTGGCCGGTGTTGGCTGTTCCCTACATCGATAAGCGCTGACATTGCCAGCGTTTTGCCATCGCCCTTTGCTGATCATTTACGCTCCTGCTACGCCAACGATTCTCAACCGCCGAAGAAGCTCCAAACTCAATAGCGCTTTTTTGCGACCTGCTAAATTATTATGATTTAGATTCAGCACGGACAGGTGACTAAATGATCTCAAACTTGAGACTAAAGCCGATGGTCTTTGGGCTAGCATCTTTTGTGCCCGGGGTTACGCGAATTTTTCGCAGAGAAGCGGGCGGGGCCGCTTCAGCGCGATATTGCTACAGCGTCTGGATGAGGCATTTGGTTAAAGCGCTCGCATTTAAGCAAACACGTCTTCCTGACACAATCGCCGAATTGGGACCGGGGGACTCTTTAGGTGTCGGATTGGCGGCTCTGTTGACAGGGGCGAGCCGCTATTATGCTTGTGATTTTGTAAAATATGCCAATAACCTCGAAAATCTCAATGTTTTCGATGAACTCGTGAACTTATTTTCCAGACGTGCGGAGATTCCGAACGACGAGGAATTCCCGCTACTAATACCTCGTCTTGGCTCTTACGGATTTCCCTTGGAAATCATTGGAGAAGAGCAACTCCATAAGTCCCTTTCAGCAGAGCGCATCCAGACGATCCGCGCGTCGATTTCCACACCATCCAATCAGGGCGGCATGATTACTTATATGGCACCTTGGTACGATTCTAGTGTCGTTAAGAAACACACCGTGGACATGGTTTTTTCCCAAGCCGTTCTCGAGCACGTCGATGAACTCAAGCAAGCCTACGACGTAATGCGCCTCTGGCTAAAGCCCTCGGGATTCATGACGCACACAATTGATTTTAAGTCGCACGGTCTTACTAAAGACTGGAACGGCCATTGGATGCAGACGGAACTTGTCTGGAGATTATTGCGAGGCAGACGTCCCTATATGCTTAACCGGCAGCCGTGTTCAATTCATTTGCAGATGTTGCGAAACGCAGGTTTCAAAATACTACTTGAAGAGCGATTTGAATCGCATTCTGGAATCGGCAGATCAATGCTTGCAAAACCATTTCTCAAAATATCTGCTGAAGATCTTAGTACTAGCGAAGCATTTATCCTGGCGACACCTGACTCCTGTCACGTCGGTCGATAAATCGCGCTGAGCCGTCCAGAAAATGAATCTAATGATCTTTTCGCACCGCCAGCGTCAGATCCGTTACCATTTCTATACCGGTGATCATTCGAAGGGTTTTGAGAACACCTTTCGCGCTTTTCTTCAGCAAAGAGTGTCGGTTCATATCTGTGTTCGAATAAAATAAATCAATTCTATCATTTAGACCGTCAGGATCATGCTTGAGGTGCCGCTACCGCTGCCGAATTCCAAGATCCACTTCCCAGCCTGAAAAACAGCATTGAGAGGCCCCCGCGCGAATCAGGGAAATGCGGGCCCAGCGCCAAATACTCTAATGGGCCCGCCGATTGCGGAATCGGGCGAAATTTCTTGTTAATGAACCACGATGTTCGCCGGTGGCATCGGCGCCGCGCTAGGCGCAGCGGTTGTCTGCAACCTGAGAAGAATGATTCCATCACGGTCATTCAGCGTGACCGAGTTTGTAACCTGTCCGGAATTAACCGCTGGATCCTGCGTGCCGGCAATTCGCTTGTAGCTGGTTTCAAGTTGGACCGTTTGTGGGCCGTTACCCTTTGGATTCACGAGAGCAATTCCATTTTGGTAATCCCGTCTATATACACCCTTCTGCCACGGCGAAGTGGCAGGCGACGATGTTTCAGACCCTAAGTTGACATTGTATTCGTCGAACCATATCACGCCAGAGTAAGCGCTATTGACGTTGGTAAATTCAAAGTACCCGTCATCCAAAAGACAAGATGCGAGCCCATAACGGAGACCTTGATAATCCGTCGGAGACCCTCGCTGGCTAAATATCGTCAGCTTGGGCGAAGCAGTGGCAGCCATTATCTGTCGATACTGTCGCATCATTTCCGACCAGCCGCCCCAAGTCTCGGGCGACCAAGAAACGCCGATCATTCCCTCGATCAACCCTCCATTGACCATCCCGCTGTACACGCCGAGCTTTCCGCCAGACGTCCCCCAGTCGGTAATATTGCCCAGCTGGTACTTTCCGGGCATCGCCTTGTACAAATCATTGAAATAGTGTGCGTAGCCTTGCTGGTACCATTGCTGCGTTGTCGGATTACTGTCGCTGTCGGTAACGCCATCCAAATTCCAATCGCCGTTTGTCCGGGGCGAAATAAATACGTTGTCGGTAAAGAGTCCGTCGACCGCCGGGTTGGGAGCAATGTAATTGTTCACGGCATAATTCGCATACCAATCGACCCACCGTCTTCCATTGGCATCTGGTTGCACAAATAGCGTTATGTTGGCCGTCGAATTACCTGGCCAGCTGGCCGGCACGGGCGTCCCTGAAGTGCCTTGGGGATACAACCACCAATGCGTCGAATTGAGTTCATTTGCAAAGACAGACCACGCCTGATCACTCGGATTTGGCATGCTCTCGACTAGAACGTACAAGTAAACCTTCGCAAGCGGATTAATAGCCTTGATCGCGGCCACGCTTTGATTCATCGTCATGTGATGTGCCGAATTCCAATTCGGATAAATCATAAAGAGCATGAGATTGAAACGCGCCAGGCTAGCCTGATAAGCGGGGTTGTCATAATTCATTGGTTCTGTGAGGTTGACTGTCGCTAGCCGGGGAAACGAATCCGGCGTATACGCCTGAACCGAAACAAACGCAAAGATTCCCAACCCCACCAAAATCGCATTTAACTTACGCACTGCATTTTCCTCCAATCAGGCAGCAGGGAACGCCGAAAAGACCGATCAAGAGCCCCGGACTCTCGGCTGGCGTCCCATAGATATTGCATCGCTCGGCGAATTGAAGCCGATACAATTACACAGCAAATATTTGCACCGCGCATCTGTCTCATTAAGAAGACACTCTGGCATGATGGGCGGTAATCTGTGAAAAGCGTCGCAAAATCAGCCAATAATCCTGAAAATTCGTTTTAATGCATCGCATCCCTAGCTTGATGCGCGATGCATTTGATTCTGGCGAAAGTTCCGCTCCCGACATCCACGCGTCATTCCCCCGCCAGGCCGTTTATCGCAATTACAGCGAAGATATCATTCGGCAGCCGACCGCGCGGCCGGCTCTGACGCTATCGAATCCGCCGGAAGCGTTTCCGGCGGGATAATTCGGGTACAAAATTGCGGTCTTGGCCATCGGTTCAACTAATCGTCGGTACGACGCCATATCCCGCCTCGATAGTGGTGAGTCCCCGCCAACAGCCGACTATGTTCCCGGCAACGACCAGCGTGTTACTCGGCACGCGTCTGTCGTAGCGGTGAGATATCCAGCCGCCGATCGGGGAACTCTCAGAACCGCGAATAATTCGAGCTGACAACCCGCTGGGCCAGCGCAGCTTGAGGATAGCATTGGCGTTGTTGATGATCGCCAAGTCAGACTGGATTTGCACCTCGCATTTTTCACTGAAATGCCAATATATTTCCAAGCGATGCGGGCGCTTGCAGACCAGTGAATCCAATACATAGAGCGTCCGAAGGCGCCGATCGTAAGTCAGCTCGCGTTGAATATCGACCGGATCACTCAATCGAAGGTAGCCGTCATGTTTGCATGATAAATGTTCCTTGTCCGAACTTGTATCGAAGCTCAAAACGCGGGCTTGGCTGTGCTGCGTCCAGAGGAAGTTTCCGCCGGAAACTGATTGATCGGCACCATCCACGCGCAGTGTGTTGTGCGCGGACGTGCCGCGAAAGTATTCGCGCCAGCGCTTTTGCGTGTGGTAGGTAAAAGTGCCGGGATCGATCAAAATTTCATTGCCGCCAACCGAAAGCGTGAAAGACAATGCGTCCGCGTGACCATGAGCGGCTATCGACAAATACCCCAAGGGTCCGGCATCCGCGACAATACGAACCTCATCGGGAGATTCGAAGCCATCGCCGAGTATGTAGTATCCGCCTTGCGTGAATGACCGATGTACGGGGAGGACCACGCTTTCTGCCTTTATCGATTCGAAGCATTTGGCGGCCGAATCGCCCAGAAGCCAGCGGCTTTTGTCGTCAAAATACCGTGCTTTCGCCTTGAACTCTGCTCGAGAAAACAGCACCGCTCCCGTCGCCAGCAGCGAGTGATACGCATGGAAGTCTCGCGACGGCGAGAATCGAACCATGACACCGTCATCGGAGTCGCCGAAGCAGGGGACATTGCCGTTTACATCCATGATGCTGGCAATGAATTCCAGCATCAATTCGAATCGAGCCCAGTACGTGCGGCTGAAGTCGATCGAGTTTGCGCGGCCAACAAGACCCGCCAACAACATCATGTCGGCAACGGAATGGTGATACCAGGTGGCTTGCTCGCGATCGACACCGTCGCCGTGGATTTGTTTTAGCGCTTCGGTTTCCAGTTCGCGTTGGGCTTCGTCACGCCAATCTTTGCTCGATTCCCACAGCGGCCAAGTCAATGCGCCTATGAAAAGTCCGGTCAACTCTCCGAACAGGTGATTGTTGGCGGACGAATAGCGAGAGAGATGCCCATGAATAAAATGGCAATGCTGGTAGATAGATCGCAGCCATCGTGAATCGGAAGCGGCGACCGTCGGTTCCCTCGAAGACTATCGATTGGTCACCCCCGAGGAGATGCCATGCGAATGACCAGTTAACCAACCGCACAGCGTGCTCCAAACTGCTGGTCCAATTCGGTCCCCTTGGATAGGGGCATTGCTCGAACCAGGAATCAAGTAAAGTTAGGCACGCGCGGCAATAGCGAACATCACCGGTCAAGTGCCAAGCCTGCGCAAGCGTTACAAGTTCCAAATGCCGATTCGGTTCCCAAAGGTACTTGATGTCTCCCACGATGTGCTCGTTGCGATAGTCCAGCAACTTGCCAAAGGCCAGCGGCGCTTGCGTTCCCGTTTTCGGATCATTATTCCAATTCGGTGGAAAGCCGAGTTCTGCATCCTCGAGCGCGAAAACGTCGAATCGGCCTTGCATGATCCTGTCGGCTGAAGCGCAGTAGAACGATCGATCAAAATCGTGACCGATGTGTTTTACCCAAGCGGGGGAGGGACGATTGGCAGGTTCGGCGGGTCTGGCGAGCCAGAACCCGATCCGCTCCAAGCGAGCTTGAATGGCTTTCCCAATGCGGTAGCCGATTTCCCGGCCATCCATGGACGAGAGGCGCTTGATTGCCCATGGGAGACTCATGCCGATAAGCCATATTCTTTATGCCATATTTCGAGGTTGAGCATGCTCCACAACAGCTTCTCGTGATTTTGCCGCCCCGCGATGTGCTCGTCGAGATAGCGACGCAGCATTTGCGGTTGGTAGTATCCGTATGTTCGAGAATCGCTTCCCAACAGCTGGTCTGTCAGATATTCCTTCATGCTGGTGCGGAACCATTCGTTGACGGGAACCCGGAAGCCAACCTTTGGCCGCTCCAGTATCGGCGCCGGCAACAAGCGAAGCATCGCCTCGCGCAATATTCTCTTTGTGGTTCGTCCACGCACGCGCCAGTCGTCTCTCAGACCTGATACGAATCCCGCCAGCTCATGATCCATGAATGGCATCCGTGCCTCGATGGAGGCCGCCATCGTCATGCGATCGCCGCGCTCGAGCAAATTGTCGGGCAGCCAGCTGGTTTGATCAAAATACAAGATCCGCCGCAACGGGGAATTGCCGGGCGAGGTATCAAATTGGATTTCCAGTTTGGGCCGGGTCCCGGGGGCTTGAAACGCCAACAACTGCCGCCGCTCGCAATTGGTGAGGGCACCGAACCAGCGCGGCAGCCGCTCGTTGCTGTCGCTCAATCCCATGTTGACCACAGCGGTTTTCGCGCGTCGGAAGCCGTAAGGCAGAAGCCGAAACATCGGCACGAATAAACCGTTTCTGATCGCCTCAGGGAACCACTGATAGGCCCGGACGTAGCGTTCCAAGATATGCTTTGGATAGCCGCCAAGAAATTCGTCGGATCCCTCGCCAGTGAGAACCATTTTTACCGAGCGGGCCGCTTCCACGGATAGCAGGTAAATCGGAATGTCGGAGGGTTCGGAAACCGGAGCATCGCGGGATCTTACCAGCGCCGGGAGATGCCGCATCAGGTCGCGCTGCGAAACCGTCAATTCGCGATGATCGGTTTTAAAGTAGTTCGCGATCGTTCGTGCATATGCAAGTTCGCTGTAGGCGGATTCCGTGAATCCCACTGAAAAGGTCTTGACGGGAAGGTTCGAATGTCTCGACATCAGGCCTACAACTGCCGAAGAATCGATTCCCCCGGAAAGAAAAGCGCCGAACGGGACATCTGAGATCATCCGAATCCGCACGGACTCCTCGAGGCGCCGCAGAAATTCCTCGGCAGGGTCGGACGGCGCATCGCCGCCCGAAAACGCGGCGCGATCTGCGGGCCAGAAATATCGAGTCTCAGTTACTCGTCCTCGTTCGGAAATAAGGTAAGTGCCCGGCATGAGCTTACGGATACCGGAGAAAAGCGTGGCGGGTGCGGGTACGTACCGGTATGAGAAGTACTTCCAGAGCGCGGCACAGTCGACGGTTGCCTCAATGCCGGGAAATGTGAGTATGGCTTTAATTTCCGAGGCGAACAGCAACAGTCCATTGCGTTCGTATATGAACAGCGGTTTTTTGCCGTATCGATCGCGAGCAATGAATAAACGCTCTCGGTTCCCATCCCAAATCGCGAATGCAAACATGCCGCGAAACCGAGAGACGCATTCCGGGCCCCATTCCTTGTACGCATGAACGATCGTTTCGGTGTCGGAGCGGGTGCGGAAAATGTGTCCGCGGGCCATAAGCTCCTGGCGCAATTCCTGAAAGTTATAAACCTCGCCATTAAAAACGATTTGTACCGACCCGTCTTCGTTGCACATCGGTTGCTGCCCGGTGGCAAGATCGATAATCGCGAGGCGCCGGTGCGCTAGCCCGATGCGACAGGTATCGTTAAGAGCTGCGGTCTCGAAAAAGCCTTCGCCATCGGGGCCGCGGTGAGCAATCGCGTCGGCCATGCGGCGGAGCGATGCTCCAAGGTCGTCGCGAGTACGCGTCGTCAGATAGCCCGCAATTCCACACACGGCTACGTCACCGAAATGGAAAGGCGACGCTAAGCATTTTGGAAAAGCGTCTCATATGCCGCCAACAAACGAGGTGCTTCATGATCCCATGACAGGACGTGCTCGACTCGCTCATGGCCGAATCGGCCCATGCGCTGGCGCATTTGTTCGTCCGCCAGCAAATCCAATATCTTTTCCGCCAAGTCCTCCGGATCGTTCCTCCTGGCGTATAAAGACGCCTCCTGGGCGGACACCCGTCCTTCAGTCAGATCGAATTGAACGATGGGTTTTCCAAGAGCCATGTACTCCATGATTTTATTCATCGTGGACAAGTCATTCATCGCGTTGGCGACGTCCGGATTTACGCAAACGTCTGCCGTACTCAGCATTTCGAGCAGGTTGTCGTCTGGTACTCGGCCGGTGAACGTCACGTAGTCGGCAATCCCGCAGCGCTGCGCCAGTTCACGCATCGCCTGCAGTTCGGTGCCGCCTCCGACCAGCCCGAAATGAATGTCATGACGGTGGCGGGTGTAAACGATGTGGCGCACCGCACTCAACAGAAGGTCCACACCTTCCTGGCTACCCATGACGCCGACGTAGCCGACGAGGTATCGGCGGCCCTTTTTCAGCGCTGCGTTCGCCGGAACGGCTTTGACGCGACGAAGGTCGGGACCGCTGCGCACCACGAATACTTTTTCCGCGGCCATCTTGCCGCGCTCGATGGCTATTTGTTTGTAGGACTCGTTGGTGGCAATCGAGATGTCGGCGGCCGCGAAAGTCCACCGCTCAAAAGCGAGCATCAATCGATAGAAAAAATCTCGGCGTTTGAACTTGGCTTCATACAGTTCGGGATTGACATCGTGATGGTCGAATAAAAATCTCTTGCCGAATAATTTATATATCCGCCCCAGGATGAAAATTGTGTCTGGCGGGTTGCAAGCGTGAACAACGTCGAAGCCGCGCTGGAATAATACCTTCAGCGATAGACAAAATTCCGCGACCAAGGCCCATGAGTATTCCAACGCATAACCGAGCGCACCCGAGGCCTCTATGGGCAATGAATGCCGGTATATGGCGATGCCGTCCAGTTGTTCGAAGCTCTTATCATGCCCTTTTCCCTTGGGGCAAATGATCGAAACGAGGTAACCGGCGCTGGTGAGCGTGCGAGCCTCTTGCCATACTCGGCGGTCAAAAGGGCAGGGCAGGTTCTCGACAATGATCAGTACGCGACGCTTACGTGTTTTGGGCTTTACCAGCATAGCCCCTCATACTGCGCATCCGCCCTAAGTGCTGCATCAACGCGGACAAGGTCGATGATTTTCTGCCCGGGGCGTAGTACTGAGTGAATTTTCGCGAATTCCGGTCCGGCGTTTCCAAGTACGACAATTTCCGCATGTTCGAGCACTTGCTCGATGCTATCGCGCATCAAATTGGCGATGTGCGGGATGTGGTTGAGGATGTAGTCTCGATTCGCGCCCGTCAAACGAGCAAGACGCACGTTCTTATCGTAAACCAAAAGATCGTAGCCCTTGCCAATCAGCCGTTCGATTAGCTCGACGATCGGACTCTCTCGTAAATCATCGGTGCCGGCTTTGAAGCTGAAGCCGAGCACTCCGATACGGCGCTTGCCCTGGCTTAATACAAGATCTAGTCCGCGGCGCACGTGAGCATCGTTGCTGGGCAGAATCGAGTTCAAAATCGGCGCTTCGACATCCAGAGTCTTGGCGCGGTAACGCAAAGCCCGAACATCCTTCGGCAGACACGACCCGCCAAAGGCGAAGCCCGGCTTCAAATAATATGGGGAGATATTCAATTTGGTGTCCTGGCAAAAGATGTCCATAACCTCAAAGCTATCGATGCCAAGCGGCTTGCAAATCGAGCCGATCTCATTCGCGAATCCGACTTTAAGGGCATGCCACGTGTTATCGACGTACTTGACCATCTCGGCGGTCTCCAAAGTCGTCCGAATGATCGGGGCGGTCAGGCCCGCATACAGGGCCAATAACTCATCTCCGGCGCGACGGTCGAATTCCCCAATCACCGTTTTTGGCGGATGGTAAAAGTCTTTGACGGCCGTGCCTTCCCGCAGAAACTCAGGATTGAAGCATATGCCAAAATCGGCGCCCACGTTTTTACCGGACGCGCGCTCGAGCTCCGGAATGACGACTTCACGTACGGTGCCGGGAAGCACGGTGCTTCGTATGATGACAATGTGGTAGCGTTCGAGCGTTCGCAAGCCGGCGCCGATATCTCTGGCGACATTGCGGACGTGGGCCAGGTTAAGACTTCCATTGCTTTCACTGGGCGTGCCGACGCAAACCAAGGAAAGCTCAGTTGAGTGAATCGCCTCGGCAGCATCGGTGGTGGCACGGAGCCTGCCTTCCGAATGGGTGGATCGGATCATCGCATCGATGCTTATCTCGATGATGGGTGATTTTCCTGAGTTCATCAGCTCTACTTTTGACACGTTCTTGTCTACGCCGACGACCTCATGGCCATCGGTTGCCAAACACGCGGCGGAAACTGCGCCGACGTAACCCAACCCAAAAACGCTTATACGCATTGAATACTCCGCAGACTTAGCCGGGTAGATTGCCGCAACGCGCTGTCGAGATCCATGATCCAGTCGAAACGACTCCAATGGTCGGGTATATAAAATCCACCGGAGCCGGTGGTTGGGGGTGCAGCGGGCGCAAGCGCGCTGGCAGAGCGCTGTCCATGGTTATCCGTAAGGACCTGAGCGAATGCTGTCCTGCTCAAGTTAGATCGTACGGGAAATGGGTGTTCATGAAGACGACGCGTTGTTCTTGTATTGAGCGGTGAGTGGCAAGCAACGCCTGAGTTGCGACAATGAAACTTTCTGTATGATCTATCGCGCCTTTCGCGCGGCTAAACTGCGCCATCATCGCATCGAGCATCGGCTTTTGACCAAGGTTTGGCTGCAGAGAAGACGACTTTCGCGAACGACCGGCGCCGTTTAGCGTTAGATTGCGAAATCCAGATATTCGGGCCGATTTCCCTCCACCCAATAAATCGATCGTTTCGCGTTCCCACCCTTGTTGACTCCCGCAC
The DNA here is from genome assembly GCA_963813755.1 of uncultured Gammaproteobacteria bacterium. Taxonomy (GTDB): domain Bacteria; phylum Pseudomonadota; class Gammaproteobacteria; order Steroidobacterales; family Steroidobacteraceae; genus Bog-1198. Next base: position 442,341 of record CAWEZY010000001.1, read on the forward strand.
ACGTAGTTCACTGTACTCAAGCCGCCGTTTGCAAAGCGAATTTGTATCGCCCAGCTATCCTCGCGGTGGCCCGGGTCTCGTGTGGTAAATGCATGAAGCTCAACGGGCAGGCTACGCTGAAACCAGATTGCCAAATCGATGAAATGGCATACGTCGCCGAACAGAATGCCTCCGCCCTCTGCCGGATCCTGGTACCAACTGTCAGCGGGGACACTGCTCGAACGAACCGTGCAGACAATCTGCCTGACTGGCACGCCTTCCATGTGTGCCATTGCTCGCACGCTCATGGGAGAGAATCGACGATTATAACCGACCCAAAGAGTTGGACCGTCGGGTTCACGCTCTTGGATCGCCTTGACGATTGGAGCCATTTGCTCTTCATTCATCGCAAGCGGCTTTTCAACATATACGGACTTGCCGGCGGCAAGGGCCTGGTGAGCATATCCAGCATGACTGTCATGTCGAGTGGCGACTGCTACCGCGTTGATTTGAGCGTCGTTAAAAATTTCGGAAGCGTCGGTGGTGGCCTTGCGGAATTTATAGCGCTGCGCAAGCGCTTCTGCATTCATTCCCCTAGCGGTGCAAATTGTTTCTAAGTCTAGATTTTTAAATGATCCAAAATGAGGAAGAATCATGGACTTCGCGTAGTTACCGGCGCCAATCATACCGAGCCGAATCGCTCGAGGGGGGCGGTCAATCCCAAAAACGATCGTTCGCGATTGCCTTTCAACAGCGATAGCCTCGCGATTAGGATATTCAAAGACAATTCCTACCGCGGATCCCAATTCCCCTTTCGCGATACTGTCGAACACGCTCACCGCGCGGTCGAACGAAAAGCGGTGTGTGATGAGGTTCGAAAGATCAATTTTCTTTTGAGCGAGGAGATCAAGAATGGCAACCATATTCCGTTTTGCTGACCATCGAACATAGCCGATCGGGTAATCCTTACCGCGAGTGAAGTAGTCCATATCGAACATTCCTGGACCCATTGCACGACTAAATCGAAAATCAATTTCCTTGCCAAACCAAACCCGCCAATCAAGGTTGATCTGAGTGTTCCCAAGGCAAACGACCACACCTCGATCGCGAACCAATTGGGCTGCCATTTCGATCGGCTGGTTTGCTTTCGTCGATGTCGTAAGAAGTACGGCGTCGACGCCGGATCCGTTGCTTACGCGTGATGCAGCGGAAAGCGCGTCGGCTTCGTCGGCGCCGCACACTGCCTCGGCTCCGGAAGCGAGCGCAAGCTTGCACTTGCTGTTATCGAGATCAACACCAATGACTCGGCAACCATTGGCGCGGCACAACTGAACGAGAAATTGCCCCAGTAGACCCAGGCCAATCACTGCGACCGTGGAGCCAATTTCGAGATTGGATTGGCGCAACGACTGTAAAGCAATCGCACCAATGGCGCTCGAACTAGCCGATTCCAGGCTCACTTCGTTGGGCACCGGTGCAATCAGCGTACAGGGCGCCACATTGAATTCCGCGTGCGTGGCGACGGTCTCGCCGATGGCGGCAACGCGATCTCCAACACGAAACTCTTCCACATCTGATCCGACGGCGGCCACAACACCTGCGCAGCTATAGCCCAGTGTACTTGGCGCTCGAAGTCGTTCCTGTACTTTGCGTATGGTGGATCCAAGTCCCTGTTTTTTGATTGTTTGAATCACTTGCTTGACTTGATCGGGCCGTTCGCGCGCCTTTGCGGCAAGGCTCATACGCGCCTGGGTCACCTTCATTTTTTCTGTGCCGACACTCACGAATGAATAGTGCGTGCGGATCATTACGTCACCGGACCTTAAGGCGGAGACGGAAATTCATTAGTCTGCAGAGCGCCGCTGCGGAGGAATTGCCGGACTTGCTTCATGATTGACTCAGTCGTTAAAGGATTGGAGCAACGTGCCTAAAAACAAGGCAGTACGCTCTGAAAGTTAGCGGCAAACGTTATCACGCGCGAACCAAATACGACCAGTAAGAATATCTCGTTCGCTGCCATAGGATCCAAGAAGGTTGAACGCCGTCACGTGTTTTCATCGCATCATGGTAATGATTACTATGGTGAGCGCATTGCCCGCAATGCGCTCGGATTTCGCAACCCAATGTCCCCATTTGATACCGAGTATTGCAGTTCAAATCCGTCGCAGAATGAAGGCAGTTGTGAGCAGATGGATCTAATTCTGAAGATCCATTCAGCGATTTTTAATGCTTCCGTGCGAATGAGGAGTCCCGTTCAATCGAGTCGCTGTTTGAGTAGTTGCGAAATTATGCAATGGTGGAGCATCGACAATACATGACTCGCTTTGTCTTGGTGCGCCGTGCTTTTCAAATCTTAACGGTTTGGGGTATCGGCATTCAACTCGTGACCGTGCCATCTGAGTGAAATGCTCCGTCGCTCCGAGTGATCGTCCGTTGTCGCGATGCATGCTACCACTGCACCAGGGGCAGGGAAAAGAGTGCAGTTTTTATGCGAGCCGGATACTGAAAGTGGTTTGGAATCATTAACTTATAGAATATATGAAAAATTAATTGAGAGGTGGCCTAGGATTTTTCGGACAGGTCGATATAAGTGAAATGACTGCTATATTTCCCACAATAGGAGTAATTCCGATGAAACGACCGAGACGCAACCACTTGGCCGGCCTTCAGGGCGAAAGTGGCTTTGGAGGCACTTGCGTATTCCGGCGATGGCGGGCCGTCATTCCGGCTGAAGCCGCTCCAGCATTCCGGATGATGCCGGGCTAGGCGTGACGCGGTCATGAGAGTGTCGTTCAGAAGTGGATTCACGGTCAATGGTTTTTTGATTTAGGCGCTGCAAGCGGCTTGCCGCCGACGGTTTTGTGCCTTCGCATTGACTCTCCCTTGAGTACGAGCCTGTAGCTGTTGTGCACGAGTCGATCCAGTATCGCGTCGGCCACGGTGCGATCGCCAAGGTAGGCATGCCACTGATCGAGTGGGAGCTGTAACGCCCCGCATATTGTTATGCAGAGTCTCGTCCCTGAGACTCTGCATCAGGCCATTCTGGCGCTATTGTCTCCGCATAAAAGTCTGCGTTTTGAGTGAGGCAATCAACTTGTCCGTCGCCTTGAATCGTCCGGACCGAAGTTTTGGCGCAACAACCGACTCCAAAGCCTCCAATTTTACCGAAGGATCAGCCCGCGTGTACATTTCTGTCGTTTGCATATTAGCGTGACCTAGCCAGAGGGAGACTTGTCTCAGATCCTTGGTAGCCTGCAGGATTATCAGCGCGCGGTATGCCTCAGCACATGCGGTGAAATGGGTTTCGTTGATAGCGAGGGACAACGCTTTTCGCTGTTTTGCATGTTTGTGCAGAATGTATTCGAAGCCGGCTCGAGTCATCGCTTGACCACGAGCGTTGATAAAAAGTTCGGGTGGGAGGCCGAGGATCTTACCGCCAACCAAGCCCTCAACGCCACGGTTGTTTCTTTCCACAAAGGGAGGCAGCGTTCCCGCCGACCTTTGCCGTGAACAATACGCTGGCCTATGGTTGAAGGCCAGGTCATTGAGTCGAAGTCCAACGAGTTCGGAAACACGCAATCCTCCAGCAAAACAGAGATGCATCATGGCGCGATCGCGGATGCCGTCTGGCTTGGATGGTGACGGCGCATCCAAAATGGCCTGCAACTCCTCGACTGATAGGTGCTTTACAAGCCGCGAATCGGTTTTCTTTGTCGGGATGGCCAAAACACGTCGAATCTGCTCTAAAGCTGTTGGCACGCGATATTCCATAAAGCGCATGAAAGACCTGATGGCCGCCAGACGAATATTTCGGGAGTTCGCTCCATTTCCGCGCTTAGCTTCCAAATAGCTCAGAAATCCCACAATCAGCGGTTCATCAAGATGTTCGAGACACAGCTCCGAAGGCCGAACTTTCAGATCGCTGGCGTATTCAAAGAGGAGCTTGAAAGCATACGCATAAGAGTCACAGGTGTTTTCGCTGACGTGGCGTTCAACGGGCAATCTTTCTGAAAGAAGGCCGTGATGTGTAATGCGATAGGGGTCATGGCCGCCCTCCTTTGGCGATCGTTCGCAACATTCAGCGATACTTCTCATCAGATCTGGCGTCGCTTCCAGGTACCAATAGGTATCGGCAACCGTGGCGTGACCAAGATAGGTCGACAATGCCAGCATGTGTTGCGTGATACGATCGCGGCCATCCGGGCAGGCTTCCAAGGCTCTCACGGCAAAGGTGTGACGAAACGAGTGGGGCGTTGGCCGAGGAAGCCCCAGTCCTCGCCGCAGACCGATTTGCGGCCGAAGTCCGGAATGCGGTCAAAACATTGTAATCGTGCAACGGCTTTCTTCGCAACGAAACAAATACGTGATCATCAAAGGGGCATAGGGGCGGCGGTGTTCAAGATAACGATCTAGCCCCATCTGTGCGGTTTCGGCCAGGGGACAAGGCGACTTTTCCTAAATTTAGAACTTCTGATCACCAAGCCATCTGGGGTAATATCCTTTAAGCGCAGGTGGATAGCTTCAGAAACCCGCAGTCCGGTGCATGCCAGAAGTCCGAACAACGTACTGTATGTCTCTTGACTGAAGAGCGGAGACCGTACTGAGAAGCCGCTTGTATAAGCCGATTGATGGCCCGGGAGAAAAAATATACGGGATGGGTCGCGGCCGGTGTCTCGCTGCCAAAACGGTGCAGGCACCTCATGGGAGTGTCTTCGGCTCGTGCGTACCGCGCAAACCTAATCACTAGTCCGAGTCGGCGCGCCGATGGACCGATTTTGATAACTTTGCCCACTCGATGGCGATTTCTGAGCAAACGCGATGTTTACCCTTTGCATCCGAAAATGTAGCAAACCTCCGTAATAAATTGCCTTGATCTTGAGTTCGAATCCGCAAGCCCGACGCACTGCCAGATACGAATCAACGGTTTGAGCTAACATGGCTGCACCTCCGGCCACGGTTGAGCAATCCGATAGCAATGCAGTCACATTTACCTTGGCGTATATCTGTGTGGTCTGAATGGAGCTCAATCGGAAATCCAATCTTGTAGTCGCTGCCGTGCAAGAGGCCGCGCTGCGCCGCCAGATCACGGCGACCGAGGAGATTCTCAAGATCGAGAGCGCCGAACTCGATCTGGTTCGCCAGGGGTTCAGCGTGGGCGTGGTGTCGCAAACGGATGTACTGTCAAAAGAGGCGCTTCTTGACC
>CAWEZY010000002.1:0-243234 GCA_963813755.1 uncultured Gammaproteobacteria bacterium
CTGGTGTATTGCAGCAGCAACCGGAAAGCATACGCATACGAGTCGCAGGTGTTGATGCTGCGCCTCGTTCAACCGGCAATCTCGCGAAGGAAGGCCTCCATGTGCGGTGCGATGGGGGTCATGGATGAACTCCTGTGACGAAGCGCTCGCACCGCTCCGAGATAGCTGCCATCAGCTGCGGAGTCGCCTCCAGATACCAATAGGTATGAGCGACGTGGCCGTGGCCCAGGTAAGTCGACAACGCCACCATGTGCTGTGTGATCCGATCGCGGTCATCCGGGCAGGCTTCGAGCGCTCTGACTGCAAACGTGTGGCGAAGCGCCTGGATAGTCGGCCGTGGCCGGCCTGGTTCGCGCTGTAAGCCAATCTTGCGAGCGGCAGTCCGAAATGCGCGCTCCGCATCGTGCACCAGCAATGGCTTTCTACGCAGCGAGATAAACACGTGATCATCCAAACGCGCATACGGACGCCGCTGTTCAAGGTAACGATCAAGCCCCGCGCGTGCAGTGTCATGCAAGGGGACAAGACCGCTCTTCCGGAACTTGGTGCGTCTGATCACCAATCCGTCTTGCGTAATGTCCGCATAACGCAGATGGATAGCTTCGGAGAGCCGCAGTCCGGTACATGCGAGCAGTCCAAACAGCGTGCTGTAGGTCGCTCGGCGCAACGTCCGATAGCCTGACCGGGGGGCTGCTTGCATTAGCTGCTGGATGGCCGCGGGAAAAAAGATAGGGGACCGGCCGCGGGGTTGTCTCGGACCCAGAACTGCTGCTGGCAGCTCGTGGCGACCGTCTTCTGCCCGGATGTATCGAGCGAATCGAATCACAATACCGAGCCGGCGTGCTCGCTGACGCGTCGATCGAGCCTGTCGTGCCCACTCAATGGCTATATCGGAACGGATGTGATGGTGGCCCCTGGCATCGGAGAATGTGGCGAAGCCTTGCAAGCATGCGCCTTCGGAAAGGAAGGCGAATCCACACGCCCGACGCATCGCGATGTATGACTCCACGGCTTTGGTTAGCATGGCTGCGCCTCCGGCCACGGCTGGGCGATCTGATATAGCGTCGAGACATCGACTTTGGCGTAGATCTGCGTGGTCTGAATGGAGCTCAATCGGAAATCCAATCTTGTAGTTGCTGCCGTGCAAGAGGCCGCGCTGCGCCGCCAGATCACGGCGACCGAGGAGATTCTCAAGATCGAGAGCGCCGAACTCGATCTGGTTCGCCAGGGGTTCAGCGTGGGCGTGGTGTCGCAAACGGATGTACTGTCAAAAGAGGCGCTTCTTGACCAGGCCGCGCGACTTTGCCGCCGCAGCTGCAGAACCAATTGGCGCAAGAGAACCTTGCAAACCATCAGATACGCTAAATTGCGCCAAACCCCCTTTGCGTAATTCACGCGATGTCGGTCCACGATTTCACGGCATGTCGGTCCAGCATTTCACGGCGATGCCGGCCAGGGATTTCACGCCATGTCGGTCCAGGGTTTCATGGCATGTCGGTCCAGTTCGTGAGGTAGGACAACCACAAAGGCTACCGTGGTCTCTTTTCCGTTCGGGAAGGAGATCGAGGTGGCCCAAGCGAGGTTGTCTGTGCGCAAGATTCGAGAGATTTTACGGCTTCGGGCCGAGGGTTTTAGCGAGCGGGAGATTGCCGGCAGCGTCGGGGTGGCGCGCTCGAGCATTCAGATTTGCCTATGGCGGGCCGAGCGAGCCGGGGTGGGTTGGCCGCCGCCGGCCGACCAAGACGATGCGGCCCTGGAGGCGCTGCTATATCCGCGGCCGAAGCCTGGCGTTGAGGTGCATCCGACGCCGGATTTTGAATGGATCGAGCGGGAACTGCGGCGCAAACACGTGACGCGCCGGCAGCTGTGGCGTGAGTACCTGGCCCAATATCCCGAGGGGCTCAAGTACACCGCTTTTTGCGTGAAGTTCCAGCAATGGCGCCGGCGCCGCGGCGTGACCATGAGCCTCACCCATCTGCCCGGCGATCGACTGTTCGTCGATTACGCGGGTGATCCGGCCTTCTATACCGACCCGACGACGGGGATGGTGCAGAAGGCCTGGATTTTTGTCGCCGTCTGGCCCTACAGCGGCCTGTTTTACGCCGAGGCGACGCGCACGCAGACCTCCGCCGACTGGCTCGGCGCCCATGTGCGGGCGCTGGAGGCGTTCGGCGTCGGCGCCGCGGGCCATCGTTCCGGACAACTGTAAGACAGCGGTGAAAAAGGCGCTGCGCTACAACCCCGAGTTCAACCGCTCGTACAGCGATTTTGCGCAAGCCTACTCCCTCGCTGTGCTTCCGGCACGGGTGAAGCGGCCCCGGGACAAAGCCGCCGTCGAGCAAGGGAGTACTCATGGCCGAGCGCGCCGTGCTCGGCGGACTGCGCAACGCGAAGTTCTTCAGCCTCGCGGAGCTCAATACCGCGATCGCCAAGATCGTCACCGAGATCAACACCACGCCGTTCCAAAAGCGCGAGGGATGCCGACAAAGCATCTTCGACGCCGAGGAGCGACCGTTGGCGCAAGCCTTGCCCGCGCGCCGCTACGAATACACCGAGTGGAAGATCGGCGCCAAAGTCCATCAGGACCATCATATCGAAGTCGGCCGCGCCTACTACTCGGTGCATTACAGCCTCATCGGCGAGCGCGTCGATGCCTGTTTGTCGGGCGGCACGATGAAAATCTTCCTCAAGGGCGCGCTTATCGCCACCCATCCGCGGGCCACTCACCGCTATCAACGGCGCACGATCGAGGCGCATCGGCCGCCCGAACACCAAGCCTATCGGGCACTCGGGATCGATGCGCTGTTGGAGCGGGCGCTGCGCGTCGGCGCCGCCACCCACGAGGTTTTGCAGCGCCAGCTGACGCACAAGCGTCATCCCGGGGAGATCATCCGCGAAGCGCTCGGCATTTTGCGTCTCGCCCAGGACTTTGATCCCGAGCGCCTGGAGCAAACCGCCGCCGAGGCGCTCGAGCTCGGCCTGTTTAGCTACGGCGCGATCCACGATCTGATCAAGCGTCCCAGCACCCCTGTCCAGTCAGCGGCCCCCTCACGGCTCGGTGTCCATCCGAACGTGCGCGGTGCCGAGTATTACCAGTAAATCACCACAACCGAAGGAGACCCAAGATGATCGAACCTATTATCCAACTACTTCGCACTTTGAAACTGCATGGCATGGCCGATGCGCTCGCGCGCCAGCTCACCGATCCCGGATATCGGCGCGCTGCGCTTCGAGGAGCGCTTGAGCCTGCTGCTCGAGCACGAGGCGGCCGAGCGCGACAATTATCGCATCGCGAATCGCTTGCGGGTGGCGACGTTGCCGCAACCGGCGACCCTCGAGGACTTCGATACTCGCCTGCCGCGAAATCTCGATCCGTCGCTGTTGAGCACGGTGCGCGATCTTGGCTGGATCGGCCGGCACTTGAACGTTTTGATCACCGGCCCCACCGGCATCGGCAAATCATTTATCGGTGCCGCGCTCGCCCACGCCGCCTGTCGCGCAAACTTCCACGTGCGCTGCTTCCGCATGCCGCGCCTGGTCGATGAACTCGGCCGTGCCCATGCCTTCCAGCGCCGCTCGACCTTCCTGCGCTCCCTCGCCAAAGCCAGATCTGTTGCTGCTCGATGACTTCGCCATCGGTCCGCTCTCCGATCAAAGCAAGCGCGATCTGTTGGAAATCCTCGACGATCGGTACGAGAAATCCGCCACCATCATCACCAGCCAGCTCGAGGTCAAGCAATGGCATGCCTATCTCGATGATCCCACCTTGGCCGATGCGATCTTGGACCGCGTCGTGCACAACGCCTATCAGCTCGACCTCTCCGGCGAGTCGATCCGCAAGCTCAAATCCTTGCGGGCGAAAAACGCCAAAAACGGGGGTACCCAACCCAAGGGCTCGGCCTCGATCGCCGCTCCTGCAGCTTTATAGGCGGTCGGAATTTTGATCAAGATCGAAAAAACCACTCATTGACGAATGATCGTCGTTGATGGAAAGTCCACCACGTCCTGCTTCACGAGCAGTGGACCGACATGGCGCGAAACCATGGACCGGCTTGCCGTGAATCGATGGCCTTCCTTGCGCGAAATACGCATTTTATCCAGAACGCTGTTCAAATGGGCTATTTGAGGCCTTACCCCTGGGCCGGACCATCTGCCAAGCAAGCAAAAATGGGCACGTGCAAATACGAATTGGCTTGGCGAGTGTACCCTCCTCCTTCGCTGGACTCTCTCTGTCTCGACTACCGCTTTCAAAGTGATTCAAGCGATAGTTGTTTTGCAATGGCGAGGCCAACATATCCCGCATGTGGGTAGGACCGCCGCCCAATGCGGACAATGGGGACCGCATAGCAACACCGATACTCTGGTTCGCTCAATCATTGACCGATTTCTTTGTGGAACTCACGCGCGCAAGCGAGCATATCTAGACGGGCTTCATGTGAACCCACAAATGCCATCCCATGAGCTTGCTCAATGGAATATGCGTGACGGGTAACGGAGGCGCGTACATGAACCGTTTATAGGCGCGTGTTATGCGAAAGTTGGGAAAATCACGCCTCACCGCCGCCCGGTCATAGACCTTTGCATAGGGGTTCAGCGGTCCATCGGTATTGCGGTGAATGAAGTTGGACATGCGCAAATAGTTTACCAAACCTGTAGTTCGTAAATTGATCAAGTGCTGGCTGTAGATTCCACCCGGGTCGTGTCCGGACAGGTAAAGCGCCAACAGTCCCAAGCGCCGCAGGACGGAGATGGCAAGCATGTAGTTCAAAGACCACTTCGCATACAACATAACAATCAGTTCGCCTCCGGGTTTAAGAACACGATGAATTTCAGACTGGGCGGTATGGATGTCCGGAATGTGATGCAAGACGCCATGACTAAAGACAATGTCAAAACTGTTGTCCGCGTAGGGATTCTGTAGTGCGCTGCCTTGCCTTATATCCCGATAGGGTAGCGCGCGCAGTGACAAGCGGGTTCGCACGCGATCTACCGACTCCGGCGTGAGATCCAGTCCCGACCAGATTGCCCCGCGTCTAATCAGTTGCTCGGAATCAGCACCCTGTCCAAGCCCGATTTCAAGCACCGTCTTGTCCCTGAAGTTAATTCCATCAAGGCACTTTGGAATATGGGCTTCTTTGTGATATCTGAATCGGTCGTACGTTGAAAAGAATGCCTCATAATTACCACGATATTGCTGAAGGCCGCCGACCTGAAGGTCGCCACATGGATTCCTATTCCAGAAGTCCCGAATATCTACCTCGTTCATCATACCTCCACGCCCACTGCAGTGTTCTTTGTGCCGAAGACGACATCAAAACTGCCAGACGGAGTGGCGTTAAATAGCGCATTTGTAGCTAAAGCCCTATTATTGAAATAATCGCTCTAAATCACGTCCGGCTGCTGTCGACTGTACGACATTCCTGATAACAACCAAAACACGGACGTCCATTTTGATATCGCGTGCATTGGTTCGCCCCTCGATTGTGTTTTATTCTTGTTGCGTCATTCGACCGAGTGACGCCTCGGGACATTCCGCACCGCAAATCAACATCAGTCAATACGTGCAAGCTGCACCCAAGTGCAGAGCGAGCAAAGGGAACACCGAGCCTACACGGATTCCAGAAATGAGAAAGCCAGCTTCCGCTGGCCCATAGGTCTTTGATTTTATTGGTAGCGAGGGCGTGCATTGGCGGACTCAGGCGCCCCTCCTCCCGAGGTTTTCGTGCCGCTCGCGACACAGCGCACTTGGCTATCGGCCGCCAGCGCCTGAGACGATGGCACCTGGTTTGACGATGAATGAACCGTAGAATCGGAGTGACTCAGCAAGCGGCTTGAACAGATATCAAACCTCGACCAAAAGAAACGGGCCGGTCAGGCGTTCGGGGCCTCTCCGGCGCGCGACAGGCGAGTGCCTAGTTCACTGTGACATTTGATGGAGCCGCCCGGGTAGCCGGGGTGCAAGCCGAAGGATTCAGTCTCAGCAAAATGATGCCGTCACGATCCTGCAGGGTTACTGTTTGCGTAGTCTGCCCGCTGTTGACGGATGGTGCCTGGCTTCCTGATAGCCGTTTGTGACAGTTTGTAAGTGGTTTCCAGGGTAACCGTCTGGATACCATTCCCTTTTGGGTTGACTAGGGCCTGTTAACACTAAGGGATTTTGGTGATATTCTATGAGACATGGAAATCACCTCGGAACAGTTCAGTCGGATCGAGGCGTTTTTGCCGGTACAGCGCGGCAATGTTTCGCTCAGCAACCTTCAAGTGGTCAACGCGATCCTGTACGTCGCGGAGAATGGCTGCAAGTGGCGCAGCCTGCCCAAGCGCTTCGGCAACTGGCACACCATCTACACGCGCATGAATCGCTGGGCAAAAGCCGGCGTGCTGGATCGATTGTTCGAGGAATTGCAGCATCAGCAGCTCGTGCGGATCAAGATCGAAGCGGTGAGTCTGGACAGCACGATCGTCAAAGTACATCCGGACGGGACCGGTGCTCTAAAAAAAACGGCGCTCAATGCCATCGGCAAATCCGCGAGCCGGATGGAGCACCAAAATTCATATGGTTGCCGCGGATGCTCGGTGCGCCATCGCGTTCTCGCTTGAGCCCGGGACAAGCGGGCGATGCGCCAGCAGGGCCGCGAGCTGATGCGAGCGCTGCCGCATCTACCCAAGCGATGCCGTCTGATCATGGATCGGGCGTATGAAGGCAACGAGACGCGACAATTGGCCTTGGATCTTGGCTTCATTCCCGTCGTGCCGCCGATCGTGCACGACGAGTCGAACCTTGGCAATACAGCAAAGCCTGGTACAAGCGTCGAAACGAGATCGAGCGGCTGTTCCGCAGGCTCAAAGGCTTTCGTCGTATCTTCAGTCGCTTCGATAAGCTCGACGTCATGTTCATGGCGTTCCTGTGCTTCGCGCTCGTCGTCGAAGCACTTCGATAGTGTTAACAGGCCCTAGCGCAATGCCATTCTGAAAGTCGCGGCGATAAACACCATGTTGTCAAGGGGTAAGAGAAGGGCCGGCAATCGACTGCCCGAGGTTGGCGTTATATTCGTCGAACCAAAGCGCGTCGTTATAGGGCGCATTGGTTTGACCGTGCGGCAAGATGTTAAACACAAAATACCCGTTATCCATGGGACAGGATGCCAGACCGTACCTCAACGTTTGATAATCCGTTGCTGCACCCACTACATGAAACGCGACCAAATTCGGAGCGACTATTGGTTGCTCAGCCTGCCGGTAGGCAGCCATCATGGCTTGCCACTTGCCAGCCTCCCCAGGTTTCAGTAGACCACGAATAGCCGATCATACCCTCGATCAAGCTGCCATTGAGCATGCCGTTATATTCTGGTAACACTGCCCCCGCCGTGGCCCAGTCAGCGATGTTGCCGATCAGGTACTTACCTGTTGGCAGATCCGCTTTCAGATCACTGAAGTATCATGCGAATCCCGGCCGATACCATTGCCGCACCGTCGGGTCTGCTGGATTGTCCGGTTTTCCGTCTAAATTCTAATCACCGGTGACCCTTGGACCAATGTTTACGCCGTCGGTGTAAAACCCGTCTATAGCGGGATTAGGTGTGTAGTACTCGGCAACAGCCCATTTTGCGAACCAGTAGTCCACCCACCTGTCGCCGTTCGGGTCCGGGGCCGGAAACAATGTCGAATTGACTACCGTATGTCCGGGAAATGAATCGGTGACAGGACTACCGGAAGTACCCGAATTATATAACCACCACTTCTGTTGGTTGACCTTGTTTGTCTCGCCCGTGAAGCCAGAGTTCGCAAGAGAATTCATACCCAAATACCAAAATGCCAATGCGTTCGGATTATTTGCGTGGATGGATTGCGTTACCGCCTGATATGTCGTGCCGTGATCCGCCTTCCACCCGGGATAGGCTTGCAGGATCGAAAAACTGAATTTTGCCAACTGATCTTGCACGGCTGGACTTTCGTAGTTCTGCGCTCCACCTGGTTTGATGTCCCATTGATAACTTTACAGACGCGTTCGATTTTGGCCAGGATCGATTCTGCGGTAGCGGTCCACATGAAGGGCCTCGGGTGTTGGTTGTAGTGCTCGACGAACTCGTTGATTTTTCGTTTCAGATCGGTCACCGAGTCGAACGAGCCGCGACGGATCGCTTGATTGGTGATCAACGCGAACCAGCGCTCGACTTGGTTGAGCCAGGAGCTAGTACGTCGGCGTGAAGTGCAGATGAAAGCGTGGACGCTTGGCGAGCCATGCTCTGACCTTCGCGTGCTTGTGAGTGCCGTAGTTGTCGCAGATCAGATGCACGTCCAGATCATCCGGAACGTTCGCCTCGATGTGCCGCAGGAAGCTGAGGAACTCCTGATGCCGATGCTGCGCCTTACACTGCGTGAGTACGCTGCCGTTGGCAATATCCAGCGCCGCGAACAAGCGTCGTGGTGCCATGGCGGACATAGTCGTGCGTGATGCCTTCGACATACCCCAGGCCCATCGGCAGCACCGGCTGCGTGCGCTCGAGCGCCTGTACTTGGCTCTTCTCGTCCACGCACAGCACCAGCGCATGATCCGGTGGATTAAGATACAGACCGACGATGTCGCGCACTTTCTCAATGAAGAACGGATCATTCGAGAGCTTGAAGCTCTTCGAGCGATGCGGTTGCAAGCCAAAGAGAGTCAGATAGCGATGCACGGTGGTCTTCGACAGGCCCGTCTCGCGGCCAGACCTCGCCGCGACCAGTGCGTCTTGCCCGCGCGGCTTGGACTGCAACGCCGTGTTGACCAGTTCGGCGATCTGCTCCTCGCTCGTACTGCGCGGCCGGCCAGGCTTGAGTTCGTTGTGCAGACCCGCGATGCCGCGCTCGCGATATCGCGTGCGCCACATCGACACCGTCGGACGACTGACTCGATAGCGGCGCGCAACCGCGCTGTTCGCTCTCGCCATCGGCCATCCGCAGAATCATCTGCGCTCGACGCGCCAGCGCTGCAGGCAGACTCTGCGAGCGTGCGATCGACTCCAGCTGCGCGCGATCGGCCGTCGTCACGTTCAGTTCCTTTGCAGGTCTTCCCATCTTTGCATACCCGAGCGCTCCAACTTCCAAGGATACTCCTTGGACAGCACTCAGCATGGAAAGTTACATATGGGACATCACACTAGGTGTGGACAGGCGTGCAATTCTGACCAGGTAATTGTCAATCTTGGAGGCCTGTTGACACGCACCGGTGATTATTTCGTCTGCGCGGACCGGACAGGTGCATTCAGGGTTCGGACGGGTTGAGGAGGAAGGTTCGTTGCCGGCTGTGTCTCGGCATTGATCCGGTAGGCAGTCCTAACGTCGACGGTATAGCGCATGGCCAAGCCGATAAATGACCAGAGATAAACCCACGGCTTTAGGAGCAGTACAAAAAATATGCCGATGGCGAGAGTCAGAAAGGAAAAAACAAAAGCAACGATATAGTCGCGATCGGGGAGTCCGCTACCGCCGCGGTCGCCAGCGCAGTTGTGACAAGTTGGCGAAGAATCAGGAGAAAGCGAAACAATGCCGACACAATCCGAGTTCGAACCACAGCGAGAGGTAGTGATTGTGCGCCACTATATTAAATCCCATGACCGACCAGGTGTCCCAGCCGAATCCAGTGATCAAGGACACGGGAGAGTTCATCATTGCTTCGAGGCCGCGACCCCAGATATCTGATCTTCCGGATGAGACATCCGCGGCGCTTACGCGGTATACGCCAGTAAATCGATGAATATAAAGCTCCAAGTAGGTGCGGCCGGCGACTATCCGGCTATCGCAGCGATCGTGAAAATCGTCGATCCCCATTTAAATGCACTCGAAAGGACAAGTACCTGCGACAAAGGTGAGCGGCCAACAGGCTTCCCAATGCGAGACCCACTAGCGCGCCTCGCGAGGCGGTCATGAACATCACGACTGCCGAAAGTGTCGTGTAGACAACCCAAAAGATCTTACCGGATCCCTTCGCAGAAAAAATGACGGATATGTACACCGGCAACAGACAGGCGATCATGGTAGCTGTTTCGTTCGTGTCTCCGAATACTCCGTTCACGCGGGCCGGATCATCGTTCCAGATGTCAGCTCCAAAGCTGACGATTCCCAACGCCTTGGCAATGGTAAAGAGATTTCCTAGACTGACGATAACAGAAGAAGCTTCAGAAGCATACGTGCATCAGCAATCGTGCGAGCGCCGTAAAAAAACACGAGTAAATACACGATCGGATCGATTAAAGATACTTTGAGATGGATCGCGCTGTCGGAGAGCTTGTAGCCCGGATATTGTATAATATTCATTAGCGATGAACATCGTAACGGCGGCGTATAAAATCAACACCGCGAAGCACGTCTGTATCGTTTGCAGTTCCACTTTGACCGGCCGTCCCAGGGCATTTTGCAGTAAGAGCCAGGCGGCTCCCATGTAGACGAGCAGATTTTTTACACTCATGCCGGCACCGAGGCTCAGTCCGTTCCCCGAGATATCATTGAACGCGAGAACGCAGAGAATCAGAAAGAGGAGGAACCGCATCATTGTTCAAAATCTCTGGGGACTTTTCGCGGAATTCAATTTGCAATAATAAATATTGCGCATGATAGTTGACTTCCTGCAACTTGGGGGCGCTAGGAATTCACATATACTGCGCATGTACGTTGACCCACTTGGAATTAAATGCGCACGGACCCGGCAAAGCTAGGCGTAGTGATATCTGGTTCACATTCATAATCCGCAGACCGCGCTGGCGGGCGCTAGTATATTGTATAAACGGATTCGTCTATATCATGGGGAGGGCTGGTATTACAGAAATCCACGTATCGATTTAGGGTTCCCACTGGCCGGCTCTTCTTCCAATCTTCTATTGCGCCGTGCGCTGTAACGGTTGGACGCTATACGCTTGGTTGGAACTGCCATTGGTTCGGATCCGCATGCTCGGTAAGCCCGAGCAGTTGCGGGTGTGCTACGAGGCATGCCCGACCGGTTAGGTATTGTATTGGCAGTCGAGCGAGTTGGGCGTGGCAAGCGAAGTTGGTAGCTCCGACCCTGGTACCGGTGAAGGCCGGGGATCGGGTCAAGGCGGATCAGCGCGACGCGGAGAAGCTGGCGCGCTGCTTCCGGGCGGGGGATTGGGCGGCGGTTTGGGTGGCGGATGCGGCGCACGAGGCGCCGCGCGATCTGGTGCGAGCGCGGCTCGCTGCCAAGCGCGATCAGGTGCGCGCCCGGCACCGGCTCGGCAAGTTCCTGCTGCGCCACGAACGGCGGGCGTCGGGCACCACAGCGTGGAGTACCACCCTGTTCGCGTGTTGTCCCAGCGCTTGAGTCCGGTGAATCGCTCCGAGGGCGATTGGGCGAAAAAGCTAGGCTGAGAAAAGGTCGCCGGTGGCCGATTACGTAGGTCCATTGTCCTTGCGCGAAAGGATCTCTCTATAGACGGCAACGGTCTGCGCCGCCACCGAGTCCGGGTGAAATCTTTCGTGCCCTTCCCGAACGATTGTGGTTTCGATCGCTTCTCGCAACCGAGAGTCGTTCAACAGTCTAAAAAGTTGTTTGGCAAAGGCCCGCGTGTCGGAGAACGGAAACAGCAAACCGGTCTCGCCATCACGCACCATGGCGGGTATTCCGCCGACGGCCGAAGCCACGGTCGGCAGCCCGCACGCCATGGCCTGAGCAATAACCTGAGGTGCGGTTTCCTCTTTGGACGCCAAAAGGAGTATCTGAGCGCGGGCATATTCGTCAATCAATTGGCTCTGACTGACCGGTCCCAACAAGATGACTTGGCGTCGTAGGCCAGTGGACTCGATAGTGCTCCGCAAAAGTGCTTCGCTGCCAGCATCCGGGAGCGGACCGGCAATGCGCAGTTGCAGATCGCTTCTCCATTGGGCGTTCGAACTTGCCTCGTCCGGCATACTCAATACTTGCGCAACCGCTGCCACGATATCCTGTACACGTTTGCGCGGTACAACTGTGCCGACGAATAGAAGTCGTCCGGGCTCAGGCGAGCGCGGTACTTGAAAGAATTCCAGACCTATCGGATTTTCTATGAAATGCGTACGCGCCCGAAGCATTGTTCTATAAATCTGCGGCAGGTAGCGCGATATGATGATCATGTCATCCGCTCGCCTGAAAACCTCGCGCTCCATATCGTTGAGGAGGTATTGCTTAAGGGCGCCCGCGATATCGAGCGAGTGCCGCCTCATCATGCGGCTTTCGATAAATAGCACGCCGTGGGGCGTAATCACCGTTGCAAAGCCGGCGCCTAGCGCCGCCAACGCGTGACGATCCTGACCCTCGCCGTGGACGATGTCGGGACTGATCGAACGAATCAGTCGTATGAGCGCCGGAATGTCATGAATTCGCTGAGTAACGAGCCGGGGTAAGCTTAACCGGCGGATGTGGTGCACCTGCAATGCGCCAACGCGACGGTACTTCGTAGTTGCGCCGTTCATCGCTGCGATCACGTGGCATTCGATGTCCGGCCTGCGCGCCAGCGCATGAGCCAATGCGTAGGTTACCGACTGAATGCCACCTTCCTGTATCGACTCTTCGCTGATCGGGTATTCTCCGACCAATGCAACGCGAAGTCGGCCCACTGAAGGATGCAAATCTGTCCCGGATGCTGTCACGTCAAGATTTCAGCAAACCGGGATACTCGGCAAAAATCTTGCGCGCAGTTTGCTCATTGAACGAGTCGGCGCTGCGCCCAATCGATCGCCGCAATCGCGACGTCTCCGGGCACAGAAAAGGCCGATCGTTGGCGCGTTGACGCTCGGTCACGGATTTTACTTCGACCTTGAAGGGCAGCACGGAAGTCAGAATTCGGAGCGCTTCGCGCACCTCGACGGCCCGCCCGGAACCGAAATTTAGAATTTCGAGGCCGTCAATCTTAGCGGTCGCGTCGATAATGGCCGACGCCATTGAATCGACATCCACATAGTCACGGAGCGGCCATAAATTGCCGACCTCTACCAGCCGTTTGCCATCGAGCGCAATTTGCTTTGTGACTTCAGCGAGCAAATGCGGATTGGTCTCGCGCGGACCGGCGGCGTTGAACAATCGTCCGATCAGCAAAGATCGAAAACAGGTTTTCGATTCAAAATACCGGATACACATCTGCTCAGCCATCATCTTCGTGTGGCCATAAATGTAGACAGGACTTACTTGATCAATCTCTCGGTGCGGCACAAAGTTTGGCGGATAGACGTCACCAGAAGAAGCGAGAAAGAAATCCTTCACGCCATGCAGGCGTGCATATTCCAGGACGTTAAGAGTTCCATACACGTTCAATTCGTACGCGGCGTACGCATTGTCTTCGCATAACGGGATGAAATGATGAGCGGCTAAATGGATTACAGTATACGGTTTTGTCTCGCGAATCACGCGATCGCAAGCAGCTGGGTCACAAATGTCTTCCACGAACAGCATCGGCCTTCGCGCAGCCCCAACCCATCGATCCTTGCCGACACTAAGATTGTCCATCACCACGACGTCTGCACCGCGCTCCAACAGGCAGTTTACAACCGCCGACCCGATGAATCCGCAACCGCCCGTGACCAGATATTTACCCATTAGAATCGCTCCCTCTCCATTAAGAGCATAGTTTTCCAATATAACATTCTTGGCACTACACCGCGTGAACCAGGTAACAGTTAATGAATCAAGAGTAAATGCCGTGATATTGTGAAGGCCCGTCGACCGCCGCGCTGCCGCGCGTGACAGGAAATGGGGGCGTCTGGAATGTCGCGCTGGTAGCTACGCGGCATTTCATCCGGCGTCGATCCTCGATTCGCAGGAAGTGCGGATGCGCAATTTCTGCCTTGCTTGACCGCATGCCAGATTCTGGTAGTCGAATGGGAACGAAACTGATCGCTTTGGAATGTTATCGGAGCACTAGCCATGGTGCTCATCGGAATTCATTTCACATCTTGCGCCTGTATGGTGCAGTCATCGTATTCCTTCCGGGTAATGGCGGCGAAATATTAGTGCGGTCTATTGGTGATGACAGGCGAATTTGATTGATGGGTAATAACCGCTGGAATGGTGGCGGTGGATTGCAGCCGATGAGCGCCGGGTTTATTTAGAACAGCGGATCCGGATCGGCGCCGGTGGCGGGATGCTCACGTTCGCTATTCTTAGCGCGGCGCGTCTGGTGATGAGGATGCAGTTGGCTAAAGTAATGTCGCTCTAGGGCGATTGGCACTTACTTAAGCCTGTAGCGCATGAGTGGGCAAGGCTAAGAGATCGAAGGGCAAGGGAAAGGCTGGCTGGCGTTGGTAGGATGCTTGTTACCAGACATCCACCCCAACAACCCCGAGGCCAGCCTTGAGTAAGCGTAATGCCGAGTTTCGATCGCGGCAACAGCGAAGGCACATCGGCCGCCGCGCACGCGGGATCCAAGCGGTGGAATTATTCAATCTGCTCACCGGCCCTGAACTACTCGAGACGACCGAGTTGCACCTGCGGGAGCACCGGGAGCGGCTGAATCCACCGACGGTGGTGTTGTCGATGTTCATGATTCAAGCGTTGAACGCCGACGGCTCTTTCCAGAGCGCGGTCAACGGCTGGGCGGCGCAGCATTCAGCGGACGGCTTTGGCGTTCAAAGCGTTCGAACCGGGGCGTATTGCAGGGCGCGGCAACGCTTGCCGGTGGAGATGGTGACGGCGCTGACGCATGCGACGGGCCGACTCTTGAGCGCGCGGGCGAAGGCGGGTTGGCGTTGGCGAGGACGAACGGTCAAGCTGGTGGACGGCATCGGGATCTCGATGCCGGATACGCCGGAGAACCAAACCCGCTATCCGCAGCCGAGTAGCCAAGCCGAAGGGGTGGGCTTTCCACTGGCGCGCGTCGTCGGCGTGATCTGTCTGGCGACCGGCGTGCTGATTCGTTCTAGAGCTCGAGAGGGATTTTGGATGAAATCGACAAGCGAAGCGGTTGCTTCGTCGAGCAGGTCGAGCGGTATGCATGCGATTGGCAAGTCATTTGGTGCCGTAGAGTGTGCCAATTAGGATTTCCGTGCATTCTTAGCGCGGGATCTCGCGGTACGAGCGACTCGTTCCTGATCACGGCGACTATTGGATCCTCCGCGGCTGCGTCTGGATCCAATGCTCCGCTTGACCATGCGTAGCGCCGATCGAACGTAGTCACGACGTCGATAGGCGCAGAACTCATTACCGAACTAAATGGAGTATAAGGCAACGGATCTGTTGATGTGTGCTTTCGCCGGAGTATGCGATAGCGGGGTGAAAGTTATCACCATGGATGACGGCCAGAAAAAAGTTAGCATCTGTCTTGATCGCCACGCTTGAGCGGGGCGAGGGGGTGCAATTTCTAGCGTGTTTCCGGCGCCTCCTAAAGCGCTTGATCATGTCATTTCAAAGCGATGTTTGCATCGCGATTGACCTGCTGATCGGCGATCCGGTGCTCCGCCGGCGCATGGCAAGCGCCGCCGCGGCGCACGTAAGACATGAAATCGTTTGGGGTCGTCTGGCTGACCGCCATGAGTGGTCGCATAGGGCATTTTCATAATTGCGGGACAGGCTAAGATTGTCGGCAGTTAGCGACTTTTGCAAGGGCACCTTCGCTTGGTTAGCGTAGTTTTGACTAAGGGCAAATCACTCCAAAGACGGGGAGGCAATATTTCTGCTTTTCGGGCTATGGGATCCAAGGCCGCGGAGTTTTCGGTGTGCATTATTCGCAGTCACCGCGATTGCTATTTTTTTCGCCGTGTTGGTCGTACTGCCCCATGTGGGCAATTTATCGTCGCGCGAGTTGACATTGCTTGGGCAAACGTTCGCCGCTCTTGTCAATGTTGAACTGCGTGATCGGAGGTAATGACATGCAAAGATTTAGAACGTGCTTGGCGTGCACTGCGATACTCGTATCGGGAGGGGCTTCGGCGTACACGAGCCCTCCGTTCCCTCGGTTGGCGGTGAATTGGATCAGTAACCAAAATTATACAAATCCCTCGATCCAATCTCAACTCGCGCACGGCGACGCCGCAATCATCCTCACTTGGCCGGGCTGGGGCTCCGGCACTGGCGGCATCGAGCCGGTACTCAAGTCTATCAAGGCCATTAATCCTAATGTGTTGATATTTGAATACATCAAGAATAACGAGACCTACGGATCGCAGAGCAACGACCCGGCATTTGCCGCAGAATTCAACAAGCTAGGTGCGATGAATTGGTATTTGTATCCCACGGGCGGAACTGGGACTCCTGTACCGTCCTCATATTCCGGCGCTCAGTCGATTAACAATACAGTATTTACGCCGCGCGATTCGAACGGTGATAATTTCCTAAGTTGGTTTGCAAAGTGGTCGGTGGCCACATTTTACACGCCAAACCCTTCTTTCGATGGCATGTACGTCGACAATGTATTCTTAAAGCCTCGCGTCAACGGCGATTGGAACCGCGACGGTGTTACCGATAGCGATAGTTCATCCCAGGCGGCACAGTGGCAACAGCAAGGATATGTAGCGTTTATCGGTCAGCTGCGTTCCTTGATGCCTGGCAAATTCCAGATTGGCAACGTTTCTGATTGGGTTCAACCGAATGCGGTGTTGACCCAATACCAGGGTATGTTCGACGGTGGTATCATGGAAGGCATGATTGGCTACAGCTGGTCAATCGAGACCTGGGGCGGGTGGCAGGCGATGATGAGGGGGTATCGACAAACGATGGCCGCATTGGGTGGGCCACAGATAGGCATATTTGCTCAAGTGGGCAATCCCACAGATTACCAGTCGTTCCGGTATGGCTTCGCGTCGGCCATGATGGGCGACGCCTTTTACACTTTCAGTTCGGCTGCAGGCAATTACGGTGACTGGCCGTGGTTCGACGAATATAGTTACCAGCACAAATTCGGTGCAGCGGTCGGTTCTCCGCCGACCACGGCTTGGCAAAATGGTGTTTATCGACGCGACTTTCAAAATGGTATCGCCTTGGTCAATCCGAAAGGAAACGGTACGCAGACTGTCACACTCGAAGCCGACTACACACGCATAACAGGAACGCAGGCGCCTTCAATAAACAGTGGGCAGACGGTTCGCACGCTGACGCTTCAGGATCGCGACGGCATAATTCTTTTGCGTAATCAGCCTTTGCCGGCACCATCGGCGGCTGTGCCGGCACCACCGGCCAATGTCACGATACAATAATTTGTGAAACAAAAATTCGACCGGCCGCCGCGACTTGTAGAGATCGCAGACCTGCAAATCCGGCGGCCTTAGCTTTCGCTAGGAAAGCGGGTGGGAAACATCATAGGGATTTCCCGCTACTAAATTGAATTGGCAAGATCGCCGCTTGTCGGCTTCAATTCGTATCGATATCCATAGATGCAACCAATATGTCCTCGTGAATAGGCCCCCCTCGGACGGAGTGGCACTCGGCAGGCGGCCGCTGAGAAGATCCATTTCTCGTCACGTTGGTGCTGGGTCGATTCTAGCCCATACCAAGACACCATCATCCCAAAGTTTGATCGGGTCCGAAAATCACCTCGCCGGTCAGGTCCGGCTCCAGATGCCGCATCTCAGCAACATAGATATCTGCGATCGCGGATTTCAACGAATCAATCGAGGTCGCTAGTTTTCGAGAAAGAAGATTTACATGCTGCCGGCTTTTGCTGGGTGCCATATCGGGCTACGCCATGAACAACCAGTGCCGTCTGCGTGGGATCCAGCACTGCGCTTACCGTGACGATCATCACTGACGATGGTCAGAGGGTCAGGAGCCTCTCGACCCGAACTGGATTTCCCGCTGATATACATTAGGCTTCGCGCCACCGCTCATCGGAAACCCGCGTCCCGACAAAATCGTTGTGGATGCGCCGACGTCCGGGCTGCCTATGGCCGCTCCGCTGTCGCCGAATCGAAGACAGCTGTCGTTAAATTAAGACAATTGCAAATGCATTTCGCCTGCTATTAACTCGCGTTTCGCTAAGAGCAAACCTGCCGAAAGGCGGGGACGCAAAGCCAACGGTCTAAAGGCTAAGGAGCCTACGACAGCGGGGCTGCCGGTGAGAGGGCATCGAAGCCTAAACGTCGTCATTCCTTAAATCGCATCTCGACCATGGTATTTGCCGCTCTTCGCGGCGGCGAATCTTTGGTTGACTTGCGGGGTATGGAAATGCGAAATACGGCTTCTTTGATTGCAGCACTGCTTATATTGACGGGCTGTTCAGGCAGTTATCAGACTGGTCAGAATCCCTCGACAACCACCGATCAGTCAGCGCCCACAGCGGCGGCTAGCGCATTGCCGACGATCTCAGGTCAGCCTGTCACCGCATTGAATGCCGGTACCGCCTATGCGTTCTTGCCGACTGCGTCGGACGCGAGTGGAACATCGCTGACATTTGCGATTCAAAACAAGCCGTCTTGGGCCACCTTTAACACGTTGACCGGTGAGCTCGCAGGTAGTCCGAGCGCCGCTAACATCGGTGGCTACAGTGGAATCGTGATCAGCGTCAGCAACGGTATGGCGACGACCGCGCTGCCGGCCTTTGGCATCAATGTAACGCAAGTCTCGAATGGGTCGGCTACGCTTTCTTGGCTTCCGCCGACCACGAATACCAACGGAACACCGCTTACAAATCTCGCCGGTTATAAAATTTACTACGGGACCAGCTCATCTTCTCTGAACCAGTCGGCGCAAGTCACTAATCCCGGCATTGCAACCTACGTCATCGACAATCTGTCACCGGCGACGTGGTATTTTTCTGTAGTATCCTATAACAGGGCTAAGGTCGAAAGCCCATTGTCACAGGTCGTGAGCAAGAAAATTACGTCTTGAGCTTCCCCAGCAGATTTTAGGACACATAGACGCCTGCACAGCGTCACCGGAATGCGCCGCTTTACCGCTGCGCGGGCAGAAGTGGGATGGTGCGGCTCGCCGCCGATCGCCGCCCTCGTAGCTATATCTCAATTCTTCAACGATATGCGTAATGCGCTCGTCGAACTTTAGGCCTGGCGACGTGAGCCCTGCTGAGCGGTCGAACAGCTACGTCATTTCGGAGTGCGTATCGAGATTACATCTTGCACGATCACATGGCGCCGCCGAATATCGCGGCCAGACGCTGCAGCGCCTGCGGCTTCCAGCTCGTAGCAGTCAGACCGGCAATTGAGACAAGACCCTTTGAGCATCGGGACGATCGTGAATATAAACGTAATCGCGCTAAAAGTCTTAGCGAACGCCTAGGCCTGCCATTGGGCTGTGGGCTGCGCACGGGCGGGAAGCATGGACCCAGCCCCAGACCCATCGCGCAGTCGATTGAGTCGTGGCCCCGGTAACAGCTGCCATTGTCGGAGAGCCATTGGGTCGGCTGTGGCAGTTCTCGATCGCCAAAGCACCGCTCGATGCTCTTCGACCATCAGGTCGCGGATCATCGCCCCGCTAATGCTGCCGGTGCTCGCGCACCAGGCCATGACGTGCCCATCGCATGTGTCCAAGGCAAAGGCCGCTCGCACATGTGGTCACCGTTCCAGCAGGCGATCCCGAAGCCGTCCGAAGTCCAGCGCAGGTGATCGTGATGATCTTGCCCTCATGAGCTCCCCCCCTTCGCAGCTTGCTAGTGTAGCGCTGCAGAAGCATTTCCTTCTGCGACATCGATCAGCTCCGATCGGGACACCTCCAGCGTCTGCGCCACCGGCTTCATGGCGAATCCTCGTCCGGTAACGACCACAACTGCGAGATCAGTCTTCTTCGTGCTCCAGCTTTACCGCCCTCGCGCAGGATCTCGTTCTCCAATGTCTTCTTACGGAGCACTCGCTGCAGATCACAGATCTGGACTTGACCCGCCTATGCGGAGATCTGCATAGCAGGGTCAGGTCCAAATACCCCCGCCGAGAAACGACTGGCCGCCAGAACCAAGCGGATCTGCTCGTCCCCGCCTCTTAAGAATCGAATCAGAGCATCCGTCTTCTTTCTCGGAGACCAACGGTCTCCATCATCAGCAATCACGTCCGGTCAGTGATTATGCAAACGAATTCCCAACTTCAATCGGATTTGGACAGCGTCGACCCGGGATCCGCTTGATCGAGTTTCAGCGACATTGCTTTCCCGGTCGACATGCTCAAAACGTCATGAGTATTATGCGCTTACGCTGGATTCGCAATCGCGCCAGGCGGGCGAAAGTGTCTGCGCGCGAGCGTAGCCCGTTTGGCAATGATGTTGCGAAGCCGGTGTACAGCCGTGCCAATAATGCTCCCCGCCTGACACGAAAAGCTGAGAACCAAGTCGCGCCTTAATCCCACTGCTCAAGCATTACTATTGCCACCGCTGTTATGCTGCTTGCATGGCGGTGGTTATATGGAGTGAGCGATGCTAAGTTTGCGCAATTGTCGCGTTGGAGTGGTCGGTCTCGGGTATGTTGGCCTGCCGCTCGCGATCGAATTCGGTAAGCACTTTGTGACCATTGGATTCGACATCAAGCGCGAGCGTATCAGGGAGCTTCGAGCCGGTAGAGACAGCACGCGCGAGATTAATAAGAATGACTTCCACGCCGCTGAAAATTTGGTATTTACATTCCAGGTACAGGATCTCAAGAATTGCACGGTGTTCGTCGTTACGGTGCCGACACCGATCGACGAGTACAAGCGGCCGGATCTTACTCCGCTGGTGCGTGCAAGCGAAATCGTCGCGAGGGTATTGAAAAAGGGCGACGTCGTCATCTATGAATCGACCGTATATCCGGGCTGCACGGAAGAGATTTGCGTGCCGATACTCGAGCGCGGGTCTGGTCTGAAATTTAACCGGGATTTCTTTGCGGGCTACAGCCCGGAACGTATCAATCCGGGCGACAAGGAGCACAAGCTGACGACCATCCGCAAGGTCACGTCCGGTTCCAGTCCGGACGCGGCCAAGTTTGTGGATAAGCTGTATGCGGCGATCATCACTGCGGGTACGTATCGAGCCTCCAGCATTCGCGTCGCCGAGGCCGCAAAAGTGATCGAAAACACCCAGCGCGATGTCAATATCGCGCTGATCAACGAATTGGCGCTGATCTTCAAGCGTTTAGGAATCGATACGGAAGAGGTATTGCGCGCTGCCGGTACGAAGTGGAACTTCCTGCCATTCCGACCGGGCCTGGTGGGCGGCCATTGCATCGGCGTCGACCCGTACTATCTTACGCATAAGGCCCAGGAGATCGGCTATCACCCCGAAATGATCCTGGCCGGACGGCGACTCAATGACAACATGGGTCTGTACGTGGCGGTTGAAGTCGTCAAATTGATGACCGCGCGGCGCATTCATATCAAGGGTGCGCGCGTTCTGGTGCTGGGTCTCACATTCAAGGAAAACTGTCCTGATATTCGCAACTCAAAGTCGTCGATTTGATTCGTGAACTCGAGAATTACGGCGCAATCGTGCAAGTCTATGATCCATGGGTGAAGTCGGCGGAGGCTCGGCATGAGTACGGCATCAAGTTGATCCGAACGCTGCGCCATGGAACTTACGATGCAGCAATCCTTGCAGTGGGGCACAATGAGTTCAAGGCGATGGGCGCGGCCGCCATTCGTCAGCTGTGCCGTCGCAATCACGTACTTTACGATATCAAATATGCGTTTGCCGCAAGCCAGGTGGACGGGCGTATCTGAGTGCAAACCGTGATTGTTGCCCGTATCAATTCAGCGACTGAGCGGTTTTGCCGGGGTTGTAGTTCACTGTTTCAGGAAAGTCCGCGAGTCGACGAGCGCGCTGGGAATTTCCATGCTTGCTGGCCTTGGTTCTTATTGCCGCAATCGTCAGGTTCTGGGGCGTTGGCTCATATGGCCTGCACCGGCCGGACGAAGATACCAGCGCGCTGGCGGCGCTCCACATACTGGAGGATGGGACACCCCGCTTTCCTAGCGGCATGTTTTATGCCCGTGCGATCGGCCAGTCGTACATGATTGCCGCATCGGTGCTGGCTTTCGGTCAAACCGAATTCGCATTGCGTTTGCCTTCAGTTCTTTGCGGCATACTACTGGTCGGATTGGCGTATTTTGTGGGCCGACGCTTCCTTCTGCCGGTATGGAACTTGGCTTTCGTCGGCGTAGTAGCTCTGCTTCCGGGGTTCATCGCGGATTCGCAGTTCACGCGCATGTATGCGTTTCTATGCACTAGTCTCGCAGTGTACATGATATTCATATTTCGCTGGGAGCGGACCAATAACCGCAATGCGCTAATTGCAGCCATCGTTGCGATGCTGGTAGCAATCCAGTTTCAGGAAATCGCGATTTTCGCCAGTTTCCTCCTATTCTTTCCCGGGTTGGCTCATGGCGATACAAAAAAGCTGAGAACCGGCTTCGTCGCCTTTATCGTCATTTTAATGTGCTTTCTGGCGATCTCGCGTCTCACCAAGAGCTTTTATCCGAAGTTGCCAACTGACTATGTAGTTGCCCGTCGAACTCCTTGGTCAGGCGCCCGAATCTTCTTATGTCGCCCTTAGTCCGATCATTGCACTGGGAGTGGCCATCGTTGCAGTTCTGTTATCCCGGGGAATCGTGCAACAAGTGATTATCCGACGCGTCGCCATTGCGGCCGGATTGTTGATATTCATCGGGCTGATATTACAGTCGGCATTATATTATCACCTGGCGCTGATCTTGCTTCTAAGCGGCATCATCCTGGCGCGCCGCAACCATGGCGCATCATGGCCAGCAATATCCATGTTGGCGGCAATTTGCATCGTCATTGCCGCGGTGCAGATCGTGCTGCTGCACGGAACGGGCATCGCACCCCGCAAGATGGTCGGCGTCATGGTCGGGCGCCCCAGTATTTGGCCATATCTTAAAATTGGCGATTATTCGCCTGCGGCACTGGTATTAATCGCCATCGCACTGTCCGGAGCACTCATGCGGCTTGCGGCGCGCGAGCGCATTTCGGATGTGTGGCTGTTTTTCGCTCTGTGCTTCTTATTGCCGCTGTTCTTGATGGGTATATTCGGCTGGTATATCCCGCCTCGATATGCGGAATTCGCCGTGCTGCCGATGCTGATTTGCGCATTCGCGCCGTGGCAGCGGTTGAAATTCTCTACACGTCCCGCAAATGCGCTGCTCGCCGTTCTGATCGGTGTGGCGATCGTCAATCCGTTCGCCGTCGGCAATGCGATAAACGCCGGCAGCTCATTTCCAGATCATCGGGGCGCGGCTCAATATATGCGTTCGGTCGATCTTGGCCCGCGCGACGTCGTGATGGCGGAAGAGGTGTTGATGCAGACCTATTATCTCGGGCACGTGGATTACTGGCTCTATAACGCGAATGTTGCGGCCAATTATGCAGAACGGTTCAATGGTAAATTCGTCGACATATACACACATACGCCGATCATCGGAACCGGCGCAGAGTTTCGCGCTTTAATCAATAACCGGGCCGTGGCGCGATTTATGTGATTGGGAGCGGCGAAGATGAGCAAGGACGGGCGCTTATTTCTGCTTGGTCCGGAAATTTTCGCGCTACTCAAGAGTCCAATCTTTAAAGTGGTCTACACGAGCCCCAACGGGCGTACTCAGGTGTTGAAGGCGGATGCGCCCGCGGCAGCGGTTTTGCCCGTGGCGCCGACTGAAAGCGCACCAACCGGCGGGTAGATTATGGCCGGTATAGGCAAGCAAACGGCAGTATTGACTGCTGCACGGTTTGCCAACTATGGGCTGGTGCTTATCGGCCCTATCATTCTCGTACGTATCCTGTCGGTAGAACAATTCGGCCAATACCGGCAGTTCGTGGTGTACGCTACATTCCTGCAATTTTTTGCTGCATTTTCGTTCACCGAAAGCCTTCTTTATTTCGTTCCCGCGTACGGTAAAAGCGTCTGGCGTGTAGCAAACCAGACGAACCTGCTGACCGCATGCAGCAGCACGGTCGTCGTCGTCGCGCTGATTCTACTCGATCTTTCATTAAAACACGCGGTCGTCGGCCCATACCTTTGGCCGCTGGTTGCGTACGTGCTTCTGTTCGTCAATTTGGATTTCTGGGAATATTTTTTGCTCGCGATTCGTCGGCCGGCCGCCGTGTTCGCATATACCGTCTGCCGTTTAACGGCCAGAATGGCTACCGTGATCGTGGTCGCGCTGGTCACGACTAACGTCCGTACGATCATTTGGGCCTTGGTCGGTCTGGAGGCGGTTCGGATCAGCATCGCGTGCATCTTCTGGCGCCTAATGGATCGCAGCATGAACGAGCCGCCGATCGCGAATGTTTGGCGCGAGCAACTTCGCTATTGTATGGGTACCGGATTCGCGATGATGCTGAACGGTCGCGAACCGGAATCTGGGCAACGTCGCCATCGCGAGGGTACTGGGTCCTGTTTCGTTGGCGCACTACACCATCGGTACTATGCTGATTATTTTTATCTTGCTTTGGGCAATTCCATCGCGCTCGTACTCCTCGCAGAGATGGTGCGCCGGAATACCGAGTCGCCGGGCAGTGCTCTGCTGCTGTGGCAAAAGACGACGGTAGTTAACTGTATGTTGTTGCTGCCGGTTGCGATTTTGGTGGCTCGCTTCGCCGAACCAATCATTGTGACGCTATTCGGCAAAGGATATCGCCCGGCCGTTATGGTGATGCAAGTCCATATGTTATTCATGATTCGTGCCTGTTTCGATTTCTCGCCGGCGGTGCGAGCGCTGAACCGGACCCGTGCGTTCGTGCATTGCAACATGGCCGCCCTGATTGTCAATGCGATCGCGCTCAGCGTATTGCTGCCGGCCTACGGCATCGTCGGTGTGGTGGGCGCACTTGTGATTTCCAGTTACGCCGATGCATTCGTATTAGGATGGGCTGCAATTCGCCTCTATGGTGTCCCGCTGCGCAGCTTCATCCCATGGAAGAGCGTGGGCAAGGTCGGGCTCTCGGCTGCAATTTCTGCCGCGGTCATCTGGAGTTCCGTTTGGATGGACTGGTTCGGCGTGGCGGGGGTCATAGTCGCATCGATAGCCTATTACGCGGCTATTTGTCTTGATGCTGCGGATCATGGGCGTGTCCGAGCTGGACACGCTTGCGCTCCGGATAAGGAATTCCTTGTCCATCGCATTTTCATCTGGACGGTCGTGATTTGGAGCCACGCAATTACTTCGTCGGATTGGGAAATCTTCCAGTACTCGCGCGTGAATACAACCGTCACGGAGTGGGCGGGGAAGAGTTGCAACAGACATTGCTTGCCAAGGCGCTTGTTCGGTGCGGTTTCGAGGTCTCCATGGTCGTGGACGACTATGGGCAGCCGGATGGTGCCGCATGGGAGGGGTGCGGACATTCAAAGCGTATCGTGTCGATGCCGGTATTCCGCTTTATTCATCGTCGCTGGACCGGCGTCTGGGACGCCGTAAAACGATCGTCGGCCGACATTTACTACTGCAGCTGCGCCAGCATACTTCCGGTACTGCTCGCTTCGTATGCGCGCGGTCAATCACCAAGGCCCAGACTCATCTTATGCATTGCGCACGATCGGGATTGCGCGCCTAACGCGCTCTTGATTCGCTTCTGGCGTGACCGGAAAAATCCATGAATCAAAGGACACCCAGTCGGTCAGAATCAGGTGTGGTGTAGGAAGTTCCACAATATCCAACGACACATTGTTTCCCGTGCGGACACCAAACTCACGGGATTTACGCTTAATTCATAAACTGTTGCCTGGTTCACGCGGTGTAGTGCCCGGAATGCTACATTTCAATGTCATGCGCAATTAGTGGAGAGGGAGCGATCCTGATGGGTAAATATCCAGTCACGGGCGGTTGTGGATTCATCGGGTCGGCGGTCGTAGACAGCCTGTTGGAGCGCGGTGCAGACGTCCGATCTTTGCTGATCGGACGATTGTTCAACGCCGCTGGACCACGCAAGACCAATCCGCATTTGCTTTTGGAAGTCACAAAGCAGATTGCGCTTGACGGAGAGCGAGTGGTGGAGGTCGGCAATTTATGGCCGCTCCGTGACTATGTGGACGTCGATTCAATGGCGTCGGCCATTATCGACGCGACCGCTAAGGTTGACGGCCTCGAAATTTTAAATTTCGGTTCCGGGCGGGCCGTCGAGGTGCGCGAAGCGCTGCGAATTCTGACTTCCGTGCTGCCCTTCAAGGTCGAAGTAAAATCCATGACCGAGCGTCAACGCGCCAACGATCGACCTTTTCTGTGCCCGGAGACGTCGCGATTGCGGCGATCGATTGGGCGCAGCGCGGACTCATTCAATGAGCAAACTGCGCGCAAGAGTTTTGCGGAGTATTCCGGTTTTCTGGAAATCTTGACGTGATTACGTCCAGGCAGGGCCTGAATTCTCCGGCCGGCCGACTTCGGGTTGCATTGGTCGGAGATTACCCCATCAGTGAAGAGTCGATTCAGGAAGGCGGCATTCAGTCGGTAACCTACGCATTGGCTCATGCGCTGGCGCGCAGGCCGGATATCGAGTGCCACGTGATCGCGGCGATGAAAGACGCGACCACGAAGTACCGTCGCATCGGCGAATTGCACGTGCACTACGTCCGGCGGTTGAATATTCGCCACTTGGTTTATGTTGCAGTTCGAATTCTTGATGTGCCGGCGCTCGTACGCCTGATTCGTTCGATCAATCCCGACGTTGTTCACGGCGAGGGCCAGGAGCGCCACGCGTTGGCGGCGCTAGGCGCCGGCTTTCCAACGGTGATCACGCCCCACGGCGTGGTGTTTATCGAAAGCCGCATGATGAGGCGGCACTGGCTGGATATCGCTGGCTACCTTAGGGTTAGGCAGTACCTCGTCGACGATTTGGAGCGGGAGGTTTTCAGGCGTGCGCGCGACATGATCATCATATCGCGCTACCTGCCGCAAATTTATGGAACCATGCTTCAGGCGCGAAAGCATTTCATAGAAAATCCCATAGGCCAGGAATTCTTTCAATTGCCGCGCTTACCTGAGCCTGGACGACTTCTATTTGTCGGCACAGTTGTACCACGCAAGCGTGTACAGGACATCGTGGCAGCGGTTGCGCAAGTATTGAGTATGCCGGACGAGGCAAGTTCGAACGCCCAATGGAGAAGCGATCTGCAACTGCGCATCGCCGGTCCGCTCCTGGACGCTGATAGTGAAGCGCTTTTGCGCAGCACGATCGAGTCGACAGGTTTGCAGCGCCGAGTCACTTTGTTGGGGCCGGTCAGCCAAAGCCAATTGCTCGACGAATATGCCCGCGCTCAAATACTCGTTCTGGCGTCCAAAGAGGAAACCGCACCTCAGGTTATTGCTCAGGCCATGGCGTGCGGGCTTCCGGCGGTAGCTTCGGCCGTCGGTGGAATACCCGCCATGGTGCGTGATGGCGAGACCGGATTGCTGTTTCCGTTCTCCGACACGCAGGCATTTGCCAAACAACTTTTTAGACTGTTGAACGATTCTCAGTTGCGTAAAGCGATGGAAACGAAAATCGTGCTGGAGGGGCGCGAAAGGTTTCACCCGGACTCGGTGGCTGCGCAAACCGTTGCGGTGTACCGCGAGATACTCTCGCGCAAGAACAACGGACCGACGTAATCGGCCGCGTGTAGTGTTTCAGCAGCCCAAGCGCGAGAGTGAGGCACACGGCTAATCCATGAGCTGGGGCGACGCGCCAACTGACGAAACGCGTTGCGCAGAAAAATCGAATTGGTTTGCGAATGGGCCGGTCCCGTACCACGATGTCAATGAGTACTACGAAGGTGCGCGTGTCTTTGTCAATACATCGGATACGGAAGGAATTTCCGAAGTTCTTATTTGCGAAGCCTCGGGTGCGTGGTACGCCGGTCGGCGCATTCTTCGATCCCGACGGGGTCATCGCGCGCGAAAGCAAGACTATTTCGATTCGATTCTGGATGCAATGTCCAACATCATTGTGCGCCTGATCTCGCAGCCTGATGAGTGGCGGGCCGTCAGTCTGCGTTGCAGACAATATGTGGAGAGAGAATACTTCGAGGAGCGGATTGAGGTGCCTTGTTTAAGCGCCATTTGTGACACAAGCCTTCCGCGCATTGATGATTATTTCGTCTTCGCGGGCCGGGCTGAGGCATTAAGGTGCCGACGGCTGAACAGTGTTTTTTCGGCTGCAGATCTAAACACAGCGACCTAAGTAATGCAGCATAAGCGACGCAGTATGTGATTCGGCTGACGCCACTGATTGAAGCAGGCGTTTACCGCGTGCACAACCTCGGGCAACGTGGCGAAGTAGCGATTGCGGGTTGCGAGGCGGCGAGTGAGCTTCCAGACGTGCTCGATCGGAGCCAGTTGCGGACTGTAGGGCGGCAGGAACAGCAAGCGCAGACGCCTGCGGTGGCGGCGCAGGAAAGCAGGACGGCATGGTGGTACCGGGCATTGTCCAGCATGACGAGCATACGACGATGGTGTGTTTGGCGCCCGATGAACCGCTTCAGGAAGGTCTAAGGAACGTCGTGGCGTTGGAGATGCCGGCCATCATGCGGACGAACTGACCCGTTTGCAGGCTGACCGAGCACAAACAGGCCACGGACTTAAGGGTCGGCGCGTGGCGCAGGATGGGGTCCTTGATCTCGGCGTGATATCAAATAGCGGCCGGCGCAGGCCACTCGCTGGCCAATGGAACTCTTCCGCGCCCGCCCACGGAAATAACCTTTCCCGCAAGCGAATATCCAAACGGGGTCAGCGAGTCGAGTCGGTTCATCACCTTCTGGTGGGTGGCCATCAAACTCTGTTGGCGTACGCTGTCCATAATCTGACGCAGCTGATCGGGCCGCGCACGCGCCTTACGCAGGTAGGATAACTTGGCTTCCCGGACGTTCATGCCCTCGGTTCCGATCGAGATCAGGCTAAACTCACTGCACACCGGCACACCGACGGCCTTCAGAGCAGGCGTCTCGACATCCTCTAGACAAACCAGTCCAGACTTGTAGTTCTGTGTGACCTGTTTCAAATTGTTCTCCTGCGCAGCCCGACCACGATGTTAGGCCAGCAATTGCAAATACAAGGCGCCAAAGCGTTCCGCTAATCGCTCCAATCCATACTCATCGACGGCACGCACGCGGCATTGTCGCGACATCCACTGCAGCCTCTTAGGCGATTCAGCCATTTCCCGGATGGCCGTACAATCTGCTGCGGATCCCTGACAGCAACCAGCCTGCCATGCTGACGATCCTTCACAACGTCGACTATGCCCCCAACCGGCGTAGTTATCACCGGCGTTCCGGCAGCCAGACTCTCCAATATCGAATAGGGCAGCGCCTCGCGATAGCTTGCAGGGAACAATATCGCGTCGGCGTCGCCAAGAAATTTCGTCTTTACTGCTCCGTGCAGCGGACCGACCAGGTGGATGCCATCCTGGCCATGCCCGTGCTCCGCGATCCATTTCTCGATATTGGCGCGTTCCGAACCAGAGCCGGCAATCAGCAGCTTCGCGTCGCGGAAGGCGGGCTCAGCCCGCAACAGCCGCACGGCCTCCATTGCCTCCATAAACACCTTTTGTGGGCACCAGCCGCGCCATGAATGCGAAACGAAGCATCCGGCCGCTGTGCTGGCGCCATGCCGCGGCATCGAATTCGCTCAGATCAATGCAGTTGGGTATGACACGTATATTGCCGCGAATCCCGCCGCGGTCGATGTCGCGCAGTTCAGAACTGGCAAGCATTACCAATGCGTCCGGCAAGG
This sequence comes from uncultured Gammaproteobacteria bacterium, assembly GCA_963813755.1. Lineage (GTDB taxonomy): Bacteria > Pseudomonadota > Gammaproteobacteria > Steroidobacterales > Steroidobacteraceae > Bog-1198. The sequence continues at coordinate 29,575 of CAWEZY010000002.1, forward strand.
CGAGAACTGCGCGAACTCGAGGCGTCTGTGTAGACCAGTCGCCACGTCCTGCAAAGACGCCACCATGGAACTGCAGCACCACTTTGCGTCGGAACCCCTTGCTGACCAGCACGTAGAGCGCATCGCGCCAGAATGCCTTGTTGTCCAGTGCGCTGTTCAGGTGCACGATCTGCGGCCGCAGGCGCAACAGCCACCACAGCAGTACGAAGGGACTGCCGATCAACCGGGCAGCCTTGGATAGCGCTCCCTCCTCCGGAGCGGGACTCTCTCTTCCACGGCTGCCGGTTTCAAAGTGCAGCAGATCGAATTGTTCGCGGAGCGGCGATGCCAGCAGATTGCGCATGTGAGTCGGACCGCCGCCCAGCGAGGTAAGCGGTGGGCCGCACACCATAATGCGCGCTCTTGGTGGCCTGGCTGCCGCAGACGGATCCGTCATGATTTGGTTCGCTTGTCGCCGAAAGTCGCGGACGGCCTAGCTGAACAGCGCCGCGTAGGCGGCCAGCAGCTTCGGCGCCTCGCGCTTCCACTCCAGCTCTTCAGTCACTCGCCGCCGACCGGAACTTCACCCATGCGCCGGCGCGCGACCGGATCGTCAAGCAGCGCCACAATCTTGCGCGCCATGTCCACCGGCTGATTCTTCTCCGCATACAGCGAGGCATCCTGCGCCGAGAATCGGCCTTCCGCCAGATCAAACTGCGCGATTGGTTTACCGAGCGCCAGATACTCCATGATCTTGTTCATGCTGACTTTCATGTAATCCCTTGAGCCACGGCACCAGACAGAAGGCCATATAGGGCGGCAAACACAAGGCTAGAGTCTAGTTCACAATTGGTGACGTAAGATAAACGACGCCGAAGCCGTGATCCACTTTTCTATCCCGCGAATCAGGTTGATGGAATGCTGGCTACTGATCAAGCGGCGTCCGGCATGAACGCGGCGTGACCTTGAATCAGGCGTCAGTGAAGAACGTAGGAAACTGTCGCCCCGATGTGAAGGGAGAAGCTCAAGCGGATGGCCTTCGAAAGAGCGAGCGTACCAATGCGGGGCGTCTGGTCTACACAGGCTAACATTGCAAACCACGAATCCGTTAGCAATTCAGCGCGAAGGTGACTGGTAGTTCGTTGCCCTAACGCCGCTGACCAACTCCAAAACAGCGAGCACCTGTCGTGCACATTTATCCCAACTAAAATCCTTCGCCCTCTCCAATCCACGAACTATCATCCTTTGGCGAAGGTTTGTGTCGAGCAGGATTGTGCGAAACCCTGCGCAATCGCCTCTACGTCATAGGGATCCACAAGGTAAGCGGCACCGTCAACGACTTCCGGCGGAGCGCAGGTTGTTGCGGTTAGAATCGGACAACCGCAGGCCATCGCTTCGACTAGTCGGGATTCCGAATCCTTCATACAGCGACGGAAAGGCAAACAGGTCTGCGAGTCGGTAAATAGCCGGAAGGTCATCGTGAGATACCCAACCAAGAATTTGCACGCGCTCTTCGATAGCTAAGTCCCTGACTTCCGAGAGCTCGCTTTTTGTGCTCCAGCGTTGCTCACCGGCAATCACCAACCTATGTGGAAAATCCTTTGAGATTTTCGCGAAGGCCCGTAGCAGGCGTTTAACGTTCTTTCGCGATTCAATTTGCCCCACCCACAGAATAAATCTCTCGGGCAGTTTATATTTCGTCCTTACAGTCTGTAGTCGATCGACGTCGTCGATGAAATAAAACCGATTTGGGTCAATGGCATTGTGAATCGGGAAAATCTTGTTCGGATCCGCCTTAACGTAATCTACGGCATCCTTCTTTACCGCGTTCGCGACTGCAATAAATGCATCGGCATACCGGCAGTACAATGGGACCAACTTGCCGAAATACATTTGGTCAACCCATTTGAAATGCTTTGGTATCGCGAACCACTCGGAACCATGTAGGACGAATACTTTCTTAGGTTTCGTAAAAAACGGAATCGTAAATTTCGGGTTAAAGATAATGTCGAGGTTTTTATTGCGTATTACCCACGGAACGGCAATTTGATCCCATAGCAGGGTCCCCGGAATTCTGGCTACCACTTCCTCGACATTGGGGTACGCGGCGTATGTCCCGAGTAACTTGGGATTCTGATAGATCAGAATGAACTGATGCTTCGCGCCGAGCGAGAACAGCAGCGGCAGCAGTGTTTTGGTGTAATGCTTTACACCTCCCTCGTGCTGTTCGTAGTGCCGCAGCATGATCCCAATTCTCATGTCATCTCCATAGGGAGCTTTCGGTGCGGGACAACAAGGCGAACTGCGACGCTTGTAGACAGGGCAACCCGCCATGTTTATATGCTCCTCGAAACGTCGGTGGCTCGTTTTCCTCTGGTTCCATATGTCACGCATGGTTGCCACATGACAGCCACGGCTGAGCAATCCCTGCGGTTTGGGCGTCACACGGTAACCCCAGCAGGTAGTGCGATTTGAGCGCTGGGACAGATATCCACCTAGTATCGACATCAACTTGGTAATGTTGCATGAGAAACGCGTCGATTGCAAAGCGATCCGGTCGCTGTTTGACCGCCTTCTTTTGCGTATCGGGATGCTCGTTTAGCGTAGCTGTCATAGGTCATCCAGCGCGCCCATGGCAAGTGCGAGCTATTGTGTTGCCGCGCGGACCGTGAGCCTTAAGTGGGGCGCAGCAATCCAAAATGCGACGCACGTCCTGACGAGCCAGCCGCCCGATACGGCATAGATGATGCCGGTAAGGCCCCAGGGCTGAAGGACGAAGGCCAGCGCGGTCGCTAAGACGATGCAGACCCATGACGCCGTGCTTAGCAGATACAACCCCCTTTCAGGCGCTAGCGCGCTAACCACGGACGTGCCGAATGCGCTTAGTACCTTTAAAAGACCAGAAATAATCATGGCAATGATTAGCGCAGTGCTAAGGTCATACCGGCCGGCGAGAAACCAGTGCGCTATTTTTGTGGCTAACAGCCAGATAGCGAATGAGGCCAGTCCCATGACAATGGTTAAAAGGAAGAATTCATGGCGCAGCAAGCGCCGCCGTTCGGAGGTAGTGCTCGCATCACGCAATCGCGGGATCATGGTAAACAAGACCGCCATTTGTAGCATGCGAAAGGGCGAACCGACCAAGGATGCGGCAACGCCGAACAATGCCAAGGCATCGATGCCAACGGTAATTGGAATGATCAAGCGTTCGAGTTGCAATAACGCCGAGCCAGCTGCGTTAATCGCCAGCAGTGAGATGGCCTCGCCCCAAAGACCTGACAGGGATGGTAATGCCTGGCCCTCTGCCGCGCGTTTTGCGACCATGATCCAGCCGATGACGGCGGTAGTCAGCGCGAACACCGCGATCAGAGCGGAAGGCACCGTAGCAGTCCCGATACCGCCGGCCCAGACTAGAATGGCGATCACCAAAAGTGCGCAGTTCGATGACTGCATAAACGCACCTGACAGGGCGAACTGCCCCCGGCTTTGGAAGTGAGCGGCCACGGGTTGTGAAACTCCCATCGCGATGGTCGCTACGAGTACTGAGAGTAACAAGGAAACCCGGAGCTTATACAGCACCGCGGAGATAGCCACGGTCGCCAGTCCAATTAGCACGGACGTTAGCAGTGTCCTCCGGCGCAATTCGGTTCCTAAGGTCAACCGGCGGCGAGCGATGACGAAGTCCATGCCTAAGGGTGCGGAGAGCCCCGCGACCGAGACCACGCCGATAACGAGCGAGAGTAAACCATACTCGTAGGAAGAGAGGATTCTCGCGAGAATAAGATTTCCGATAGCGAATGCGGCGCCACCGAGTCCGAAGGCGACCGCGGCTCTAAGAGCCGGCGAATGATACATTGACCGCAACATTATGAGCGACTTGGAGACGCGGCTTCCGTAGCCGAAAGCCGATTTCCCGGAATAGTCGCTGACTTTCGGCTTAATGGGGCCACGTCGCTTGAGAGAATCCGATGCGCGACCAGCCAAGCTCCACGCCGACGCGTAGTCATCCGTCGCCCTGTTGTCGCACCGGTGGGGGAATTTGCCCCGACAAGGAGTGGAGGACTTTGACCTGGCCGCCAGGGGTCGGAAGAGTTTCAAACTCAATGATGCGCTCGACCTGATAGTCCTTCAGGTCCTTGGCATGGGTGAAAATGACGAGTTCGCCGAGCAGGCCCAAGGCGAACACCTGCAAGCCGAGCACGATCAGCAAGGAGGAAAGCAGCAACGCCGGCCGGTCCGCCAGCGGCTGATGAAAAAATAGCCGCTGACCCGTCATGATCAGCACCAGGATCAAGCCGATGGCAAACGTCGATACGCCCACCATGCCGAAAAAGCGCAACGGCTTTTTGGTGAACCGCACCAAAAAAAACACCGTGAAGATGTCCAGAATACGGTGTGCGTATTCGCGCGCACGATATCCGCCGGTAAAATGGTCCTTGGGTGATTGATGAAGGTCGATCTCACGAACGCGAAAGCCCTGGCGATCGGCCAACAGGGCAAGAAACCGATGTTGGTCGCCATACAGGGCGATCTCTTCGAGCACGCACCGACGCATCACTCGCGCGCCGCAGCCGAGATCTCGCAGCGGCATGCCAGTCACCCACGCTGCCAGTCGATGAAAAGCTACGCGACGCATGCTCGAGGACCAGGTTTCTTGTCGCGGCCAACGACGCCCGATGCATAAATCGGCCGAACTCAGTCCGGCAACGAGCTTGCCAATCTCATTTCCATCGATCTGGTGATACGCGGGCAACGTGGCGATAAATTCAGCGCTCGATTGTTCGAAGCCGGCCATCAGCGCCGTGGATTCGCCGAAGGCTCGAGTGAGTCCGACTACCGTAATCGGCTCCCCACACGCCGCGAGCTGCTTGAGCGCGGCTTCGCATTCTGCATGCGGGCCATCGAGTACGAAAATCATCTCCCATGTCATGCCGAGGGCCGCCAACCCGGTTTTGTACTCGTGATAAATTTCTGCCAAATCCGCGTAACGTTCGCCGACCGGAACGATGACGGAGAGTTGGGGTGTCAGATCGTGCTGCGACATCCTAGGAATTCCGTGTTTGAGACGCCGAATGGGGGTCGGAAATTCGTTGTGTCAGTCGGGAAAAATGATAGTCCCGCATGTCGCCGAGCTTGTAAACGAGTTCCCCAAAGGCGCCGGCGCTGACCAAAATGAACGCGGAGGCCATTAAAACGACGCCTGATCCGGCGACGGGCAAGGATATCGGTTGGCCGGATACGAGGGTATACACCAGAGTGGCCGTCCCAAGAAAGAGCATTGGCAACGACAATAGGCTGAACCAAAGCAACGGCCGAGCCGTAAAGGATGCGACCGTCTTGATGACCATGAGATCCAGCAGGACTTTATATATCCGCGAAAGCCCATATTTCGATTTGCCGAATTGGCGCGCGTGGTGGCGCACCTTAATCTCGGCGATCCTTGGGCCGGCGATCGAGGCCATTGCCGGGATGAATCGGTGCATCTCCGAATATAGCGGAATTTCCTTGATCAGTGCCGCGCGATAGGCCTTTAGCGAGCAGCCATTGTCCATGATGGGAACTCCCGTCACCTTGCCGATCAGACGGTTGGCAATCCGCGAAGGAATCTTGCGCGATATGAGCTTATCTTTGCGGTCGTGCCGCCAGCCTACGACGATATCGAAACCCTCGTCCATCTTTTCGAGAAACAGACCGATGTCGGCCGGGTCGTTCTGCAAATCACCGTCCATGGTTATCAGGATCTCTCCGCGCGCATGCTCGATGCCGGCTGCCATCGCTGGAGTCTGTCCATAATTTCGGCGAAACTTGACCACACGCACGCGCGAGTCACTGCGGGCGAGTTCAGTGGCGATTTGAATCGTTCCATCTGAGCTTCCATCATCGACAAAAACCATCTCAAAAGTGACTTGAAGCGGCGAGATAGCTGCGACGATCGCCGCGTACAGCGGGCGAATGCTCTCTTCTTCGTTGAAGAACGGGACGATTATGGACAATCGAGGATTTTCTAACACTGGCCGAACGCTTCTAGACATATTATAAAAATGATACTTCATTTACCGAGTGCAAATGACGATCTACATCAAGAAACAGGAATTTGCGACATTTTTTGATGGTATCCTAACGCTAGCATGGCGGTGTACTTGCAACGCTTTTAAGACGCTCAGTTTAAGGCGAATTCCGATGATTTCGAGACGAATTCATCTTTTCGTCGCTGCGCTTTGGTGCTGAGCGCAATCCTGCCAGCGTCCTGTGCCGAAGCAAGTTACACGGTTCGATCGGGGGGACTTGCTGCCCATCTCGGTTTGGAGGGAACCCGACCTCCAAGGCTCTGCGGTTCTGGAATGTCCCGACGAGACATTTTCGTTTCCTCTGGTCGGGCAGGTCGATGAGCGCGGCAAGAACGTCACTGAACTGCGGCAGATCGTCACGCAACGCCTCGGCAAGTATATTTCCGATCCGGTGGTGACGGTATCGGTTTAGGAAATGAAAGGAAATAAGGTATATGTCATTGGCCACGTAGCGAGGCCCGGCGAATTCATCGTCAATCCGCGGGTCAGCTCATCAGCGAGGTTCTTGGCGTGGGCGCACTCATGGAGAATTCGGCTGGGAATGTTAGCGGATTCACTGAGCGAAAGTGCGCCGTCGGAAACGTCCGGTGACAGTGGCGTTACAGTCGAGTCTGGACGTTGAAGGGTTCATACACCCATACCTGGCAGAGCTATCGGAACGATTCGCCGCAGGAAGTCTCCAATGCGTTCGCTATATCGTGGGGTCTATCAACCGTATCGGGATCGAAAGTGAACGGATTAATTGTCGTTGCTGCGGCGTGGCCGCGATCTGGTTTGTTATTTGAGTAATTGGTTGAGCAACTTGGCGACGTGCCGGCCGGGGTGGTTAATCGGTGCCGGCGCACGGCGTTCACCGATGGGCGCCGTCACCGGCGGGTTTTACTTCGCACCTGGCGGCGCAGATAGCCTGTGGCTGAAGCGGGTCATACAGCGGTGCGACCGAGATTATGACTCATGCTACTGTCCGGGTTGTGACTCATGGTACAGTTACATCTGTGGAGTCGACAGTCTGATCGTTTATGGAAGAAAACCGCGAATTTGGTGTACAGGGAGTTTTTGCGTCGTTGAGACGGCGACGGATGCTGCTGTTCGCTGTCGGCGTGCCGATTTTCGTGGGCGCTATTTCATTGGCGTTTATCCTACCCAAAACCTACAGTTCGGTAGCGGTGTTTCGATTCGAGAAGGCCGCCATCGCTGGTCTACAGGGACCTGCGAATCAGGGGGAAAACGATTATTACATCGACCAGTATGTCTCCAAGCTCAAAGATTCGGTCTTCAGCAAAACGAATCTGGGGGCGCTTAGCAAGCAGTTCGGTCTTTACCCGGAATTGAAGGACAATCCGGAAGCGGCGGTGGTCAAATTCGGCAAAGCTCTTCACCTGGACATGATCAAGGAAAAAATCCTCGATCCGCAGACGGGTCACGAGAAGGATATCAATTCGGGATTCCAAGTCTCCTACGACAGCAAGACGTCCGAGAACGCACAAAAAGTTTCGCAGATGCTGGCCGATCAATTCGTCCTCGTCAGTCGCAAGCTTCGTCACGATCGAGAAACGGCGACCGCTGCCTTCATCGAGACCGAAGTGGAACGTTACCGCGCCCAAATAGCGGAGCTGGAATCCAAGCTGGCCAATTTCAAACAACAACATATCAGTGACTTGCCTGAGTCGGCGCAGACCAATATGTCTGCGAAGGATCGGACCGAGGAGGAAATGAGCAACATCGGTGAGCAAATCCGCACGCTGCAGCAGAATCAGACGTTCCTTCAGGGTCAATTGCAGCAGATCCAAGCCAACCCGGACACCGAAACCATACGACGGTTGGAGGACGAGTACGCGCGAAAAAAAGTGACTTACGACGAGAACCATCCGGATATGGTGGCATTGCGGCGCCAGATCGAGGTGCTGAAACGCGGTGGGTTGGGGGTGGAGCAGGGCAGTTCGCTGCAGTCGCAGCTCGAAACCCAGCGCCAGATTCTGGTGGAAACGCGTCAACGCTATAGCGAGGATCATCCGGACGTTCGCCGGATTGAACGCACCATTAGTACATTGGAGGCCCGAATTGCCGCCGGCGAAAAGGCGGATCAACCCATAGCCCCCACCAATCCCATTGTCGTGCAATTGCGAACACAAATGAGCGGTAACGCCAACCAGCTCGCGTCGCTGGAAGGGCGCAAGGTCGAACTGCGCGAAAAGTTGGCGCATCTTCAAGGTCTCCTCGTCGCGAGCCCTCAGGTGGAGAAGGATTACGAGGTGCTCACGCGCGATGTGACCCTGGCGCGCGATAAGTATGACGAATTGCTGAAACGAAAAATGGATGCTGAATTTGGCGCCGCGGCCAGCCTTGCGGGGAGAGGCGACGAATTTCACCTTATTCAAGCTCCCGTCTTGCCTTCTTCCCCGTCGAAGCCCTCGCGCCCTGGAATCCTGGTGATCGGCGCGATAATTGCCGCTATGCTTTCGATGGGTGTCGTTCTTTTCGCGGAGGCGATCGATCCGAATGTCCGAGGCCGGCGTGATTTGGCCGATCTTCTGGCAGTTTCTCCGCTTGCAGTCGTTCCCGAGATCCAAAATTCCGTTAGTCGCAGGATCCGATTTCGACAGATCACAACCATGGCGGTATGTCTCCTAGTGTCAGTGCCGATCATGTATCTTATTGTTCGTCTTGTGGTTCAATGATTGCAATGCGGCGCGGGTATTTTAAATGAGCTTGATCGAATCAGCGATTGCGAAGGCGCGCGAGGTGGCGCATGGGTCTGCGGCGCGGACAACTCGGACCGCTCAGAATTCCGTTCTGCCGAGGAGAATATCCGCGGAGCGACGAGTAGACAGCACAGATTCGTCAAGATCGGCACGACAATATCCGCTTTGCGCAACCGACGTCGTCCGGATGGAAAAAAATCGCATCCTGCCTCAAATCTCGGATCGCGCCGCCTTGCGTGCATACAAAATCATGCGCACGCGTTTATTGCAGCGTCTAGCGCAAAATAATTGGCAAACGTTGGCGGTAACGGGGACAGATACGGGTCAAGGCAAGACTTTGACGGCGATCAATCTTGCCATCGCTCTGGCTCAAGACCCGAACACGTCGGTACTTCTAGTCGACTTGGATCTGCAACGCCCGATGATCGGAACTTACATGGGTATGACGTTCAAACACGGACTCGGAGAGTATTTGACCGGAGAGGCCGAGCTGGACCAAATCATCTATGACCCCGGGATCGAACGCCTTGCGGTCATTCCCAATTCCAGGTCGTTTGAGCATTCATCCGAACGCCTTACCGGCCCGCGCATGCTCGAGTTGCAGAGTTTTATCAAGGCGGAGAGCCCGCCGCGTATCGTAATTTATGACATGCCGCCATTGCTCCTGTCTGATGACGTGCTGACGTTCGCACCGCAGGTCGATGGAATACTGCTCGTGGTCAGCGAGGGCTTTACGAGCCGCAGTGCGCTCAAGAAATCAAAAGAGATTCTGGCCGAAATGAATGTGATTGGGGTTGTGCTCAACCGTTCGACTGAGCGCGACGACGCCGCTTATTATTATTAAGTAATGGCGTTCGTTACTGCGGTCGTCGACGGGCATGTCCATATTCATCCATGCTACGACGTCGATGCATTTTTCGACAATGCCTATCGCAATCTAAGCGAAACCGTAGGCGTCGGAGCAGAGGAATCTCACGCCTATTTTTTGCTGAAGACGGAATGTGCTGGCGATGATTGTTTTGGCGCGTTACGTCATATCGCGAGCACCAAGTCGGGTACCGGCCAATTTCGGCCGCGACGCTGGTCGGTCGGAATTACCGACGAAGCCGAATCGATCGTTGCGAGCGATGACGGACGACGATTGTTCATTATTGCCGGCCGACAAGTTGCTTGCCGCGAAGGTCTCGAGGTGCTTCTACTCGGGACCACCGGAAGATTCCAGGACGGGCGCTCGATCCGCGAAGTGCTGGACGAAGCAAGCTCCCGGGGCGTGCCTCACGTCATTCCTTGGGGCGCCGGCAAGTGGTTCTTTCGACGCGGCAAGTTATTGAGCCAGTTGCTGCGCGAGCATCGCGCGCCAATGTTTTTTTTGGGCGACGAAGGCGGGCGGCCGGCCTTCTGGCCGTATCCGCGACATTTCACGGAAGCAGCGCAGCTCGGCGTCCGTGACCTTCCCGGGACGGATCCCCTCCCGTTCGCTCACGACGTCGACAAGGTCGGCCGCGTCGGTTTTTGCGCAAAGATGAATCTTGACGAAAAACGGCCGGCTCGGAGCTTATTTCAAGTTCTCCGGGACGGCAACACCGCAATCGAGCGGTTTGCCAGGCTGGAACCTTTCACAAGATTCGTGCGAAATCAGGTTGCGATGCAGCTGCGCAAGAGACAATCATCCTGAATTTGCGGTCATGTGCGGCATAGCGGGAATCGCAACTCTGGACGGCTCGCCCGCGCGCGCGCTCGTGAAGGCAATGTGCGATTCGATTCTGCATCGCGGTCCGGACGGCGAAGGAATCTTCGTTGCACCCGGGGTAGGCCTCGGCATGCGACGTCTGGCAATCATTGACCTTACCACTGGCGATCAGCCCGTGACGAATGCATCCGGCACCATAGTCGTGGTATTCAACGGCGAAATCTATAATTATCGCGAGTTGCGCCGGGATCTGATCGACAAAGGCTATCGCTTTAGAAGCTCCGGTGACAGCGAAGTCATTCCTCATCTGTATGAGGAATACGGAATGGACTTTATCGCGCGAATGAACGGAATGTTTGCGATCGCCCTTTGGGATTCGCGCGAGCGTCGCCTTCTGTTGACGCGCGATCGTGCCGGCATCAAGCCCCTCTATTATAGTTTGCGCAACGGCACGCTTTTCTTTGGCTCCGAAGTGAAGGCAATCCTCGTTGCCGACGGTTCCAACCGCGAGATTAATCCGCGCGGCGTCGATCAACTGCTTACTTTTGAGTATACGGCGAGTCCAACGACTTTATTCAAGGATGTCCACAAATTGCCGGCAGGGGGATGGCTGGTCTGGACCAAAGGCGACCTGCGGCAGGGGCGATTCTGGTCGTTGCCGAAATCCGTCACGGTGCTCGATGAGTCCGAGGACGCCATTGCGGAACAGGTGCGAACAACGGTCACCGCGGCGGTGCGTCGGCAGCTGGTCAGTGATGTGCCTATCGGCGCATTCCTCAGCGGCGGGATCGATTCCTCAATTATGGTTGCGGCCATGAGCGAAGTATCGCCCACGCCGCCCATGACATTTTCCGTGGGATTTGGTGAAGCCTCGTATAGCGAGGTCAAGTACGCCCGTGTGGTTGCCGCACATTGCGGTACGCAACATCACGAAGAGATATTGAGTCCCGATTATTTGTCTATATTGCCGGAGGTCGTAAGCCAGCTCGATCAGCCAATTGCCGATTTTTCGGTGTTTCCGACGCTGTTGGTTGCGCGCATGGCGCGGCGCCGTGTCACCGTCGCCTTGGGCGGGGATGGCGGTGATGAATTGTTTGCGGGTTATGACGCCTACCAGGCGGATCGCTACGCGCACGCCGCGCTTGATTGGCTTCCGCGGTCATTACGTCAGGCCTTGGATAAATGCGCTCAATTGACGCCGCTGGGTCGTGACAAACGCGGCGTGGTCAATCAGCTTCGCCGCTTTTTGGAGGGTGCCGCGCTACCCAGTCGGTGGCAACACATGCGGTGGATGGTGTTTCTGTCGATTCGCGCGCGCGAGCAGCTGTACAGTGCCGAATTTCAGGCCGCGGTGGCGGGCCAAACCGGCGAGATCATCAGCGAAATGCTCGATGGCGAGTCAGCATCGAGACTCGACGATCAAATGCGCTGCGACCTGCGCTTTTATCTTCCCGAAGACATTCTGGCGAAAGTAGACATCATGAGTATGGCTTCGTCGCTCGAAGCGCGGGTACCGTATCTCGATAATGAAGTCATTGATCTGGCGCTGACGATTCCAGCACATCTGAAAGTCCGCCATGGAGTGCGCAAATACATTCTGAAGAAAGCGTTCAAGGATCGACTGCCGGCATCGATTCTCGGGCGGGGTAAAGAAGGTTTCAGCATGCCCATGAAGAACTGGTTAAACCAAGAATGGAATGGTCTCATGCATGATCTGCTGTGTGCGGACAACCTGCGTGCCGACGGCCTTTTCGAAGCAACGGCGGTTGCGCGGCTGATGCGCGAGCACGAAGCCCGCATGCACAATCATAGTCATTTGCTTTGGGGATTGATGGTATTTCAGCTTTGGAAGCATCGCTTTCAAAGCTGCACTATGTAGTTACTCATCGGCAATGCGTCGCGATATTTCGGCACTGGCGTCCAAGACATACGATCTGATCGTGATCGGCGGCGGAGCATACGGCGTTTGCGCGGCGAGGGCAGCGGCGCTGCGCGGTCTTCGCGTCGCGTTGATCGAACGCGGCGACTTCGGCGAGGCTACCACCGGCAACAGCTTGCATACGATTCATGGTGGATTGCGATACTTGCAGCATCTGGATATTCGCCGCATGCGCGAGTCGATACGCGAGCGCCGAATATGGATGAAACTTGCGCCTGACCTCGTTAAACCCATGCCATTCGTATTGCCAACCTATGGCCATGGCTTGCGCGGACCAGAGGTAATGACCGTGGCACTTGCCCTGAACGACCTCATATCCGCCGACCGCAATCGTGGATTATCGCCGGAAGTGCACCTGCCTCGCGGCCGACTCTTGTCGCGACACGAAGCGAGCGCGATGTTTAAGCGCCTTCAGATTAACGACTTCAATGGTGCGGCCCTCTGGTACGACGGCTTCAACAGCAGTCCGGAGCGTTTGCTTGTCAAGCTTCTCGGCGATGCTCATTCATTGGGTGTCGAGCTGGCGAATTACGTGTCGGCGAGCGACTTTCTGATGCGTAACGGAAGCGTTTGCGGGGTAAAGGCACAGGATGGTATCGCGGGCGGCGAGATTGAACTGTATTCACGCTGCGTATTGAATGCCGCCGGACCCTGGGTCGACTCGATCTTCGCGCCTATCAGGCCGATGTGCGCCCTTTCATATGATCCAATGTTTCGCCCGTCGAAGGCGTTCAACCTTGTCGTTCGTCGCATTCCGCTCGACTATGCGGTAGGCATCTCGGTCCCTCGTCGAGGCGGTGACAGCGACACGGTTTTCGCTAAAGGCTCGGTAACATACTTCGTAATTCCATGGGGAGAATTCTCTCTCGTTGGAACCAAGCATCTGAGTTGTGGGGGCGAGACCGACGCGCTACGGGCGAATCGGCGCGAAATCAGCAATTTTCTTGATGAGATTAATCCCGGATTGGGCTATTGGCGAATCGATGAGTCGGACGTTGTCGCCGTCAAATGTGGACTTCTGCCAGAACAAAAACGTGCGACTGGCAGTGATGATGTTGTCCTGCAAAAGCACGGCCGGATTGTGGATCATCAAAGCCGAGACGGCATTCCGGGTCTCGTATCGGTTGTCGGGGTGAAGTGGACCACAGCACGAATCGTAGCCGAACAGTGCGTCCAGGTGATTTGTGAAAAGCTAGCACACCGGTCGATGACCAGATTAGAGCCGACTCGTCAATTGGTCTCGGCCGAACCTCGGAATGCGGCGGCGGGGGTACGGAACTCGTGGATGATGTCCGGGTTACGGGAGAGGAAATTGCATTTGCAGCCCGCCATGAGATGGCGGTGAATCTGACTGATGCCATATTTCGGCGCACTCTTCTGGGTCTTAGCCGCGAACTCGATGGCTGCGTTATCGCGCAGTGTGCCGAACTGATGCGCGCTGAGCTCAAATGGTCGGAAGCGGAAACACGCCGGCAGGTGGATTTAGTCGGGGCAGCACTTGCTCGTATGAACGAGTGGCGTACGTGATATTGTGGATGCGATCTCGGACGCGAAAGGAGAAATTCGTCGATTGTGCGCTGGCTGCGGCATGAGTACCCGACCATTGGGCGCCAGGGGCAGCAGGAAGGGCGGCCATTTACTGACGTGACGAGATGGGACCGCTGAGCGACGATGTGACCGTAAGCATTTGTTTGCTGTTGGGCCAGACGCCGCACGTGCGCGCCAAGGGCCGGCGTTTCGGCTGCAACACGATCTCCGTGATCCCCAAGCGCGGGCATTTGGCCTTAATGGTGTTTCAAGGCAAATTTGCCGGCTATCTATTCGTTCAGTTCATGCAGTCCTCCGGAAGGGTTTATCTGATTGCCGACGACCACCCTGTATACTGATCGGTTGTTGCCAGACAATTTGTCGAAACGAATGGGCAATAGCTGCGTTTGAGTCGCATGCCTGGCTACTGCCCCGAGCGGAATCCCGATGAGACTTCTCAATTAGGACGTGAAAGCGAACGCCTCGGAAAAGTCGTCCAGGTAACCGCGCCGAGATGAGGATGACTGGTTAGCGCAGTGAACTTTAGCCCCGGCCGGCCCGGTGAATGTGACATACAGCGCAAAACCACAACGGAACCAGTGACATACGATAACAACCATCGATGGATGATCTGCATAATGCATTAAACTACGCACCAAGCATTTCATCGGGAATTTGCAATCGGCAGTTATGAGTACACCGCGTCACGAAAATTCGAGTTTGACCGTTAGCACCGGACACCACCTCACCGTCGCGGTGCTGGTGCCTTGTCTAAACGAAGCGGCTGCCATACCGAAGGTGATCGCGGATTTTCGTCGCTATCTCCCGGATGCCACGATATTCGTTTACGACAACGGTTCGACGGACAATACTGCGGAGATCGCACGCGATGCGGGCGCGGTGGTTCGTACCGAGAGCATGCGCGGCAAAGGCAATGTTGTTCGGCGAATGTTCGCAGATATCGAAGCGGATGTCTTTCTACTGGTTGACGGTGATGACACTTACGACGCGAGCATTGCACCCGATTTGATCAGACTGCTTTTGGAAAGATCCCTGGACATGGTAAACGGCGTCCGGATATCGGAAGTGGAGCAGGCCTATCGGCGCGGCCACCGGCTAGGGAATCGAGTTCTCACAGGTATGGTGGCGACGTTTTTCGGCAATCGCCTCACGGATCTCCTATCTGGGTATCGCGCGTTTTCGCGCCGGTTCGTCAAAAGTTTTCCGGCATTGACTTCCGGATTTGAGATTGAAACCGAGCTTTCGGTACATGCCCTGCAATTACGTATGCCGCTTGGTGAAATTCCGATCGAATATCGGGAACGTCCCAAGGGATCCGCTAGCAAGCTCAGTACCTATAAAGATGGATTCCGAATCCTGCGGACGATTGTCTATTTGATCAAGGAAGAAAAGCCATTCGCATTCTTTTCGGTGGTGGCGGGCCTGCTTTCGCTGATGTCGCTGTACTTCGGGTTGCCGGTTGTCGCTGAATTCAGGCAAACCGGCCTGGTGCCGCGCCTGCCCACGGCCTTGCTGGCAGCGGCACTCGCAATCTTGAGTTTCCTCAGTTTCGCATGCGGACTCATCCTCGACACCGTGAGTCGCGGCCGCGCGGAATCGAAGCGGCTTGCCTATCTGTCCGTCCCGGTGCGTTTCACGTCGGTCAAATCGATAGATCCATAAGGCGCCGAACGTTGAGGCTCAATTCACTACCGCGATTCTTTCGTTTCGCGATCGTCGGTTGCGCCGGCTACGGCGTCGATGTGGGGACGCTGTACGTCGCGGTCTATGGCTTGGGGGCAGGACTTTACTGGGGCCGCGTTTTTTCCTATCTCTGCGCGTCGTCGTCGACCTGGTACATGAACCGGCTGATCACCTTCGCGGACGTGCGCAGCGACAAGTTCGCCGGGGAATGGCTGAAATTCGTGTTGCTGAATGGCCTAGGAGGTGTCGTGAATTACATGATCTACGCCATATACCTGCACTACGGTGTCCTCATCCGCGGCGACGCCGGCTGTTGCCGTAGCTTTGGGATCGCTCAGCGGCCTCGGCGTCAATTACATTCTTTCGCGCAAACTTGTATTTCCTGGCGCGACGGAAAAATGTGCGAGGCTGCGATGAGGGCCGTTGGACCACGATGTGCGGCGATTATTGGCTATGCTACGGCCCAGATCTTGGCTTAATAAATTTCCAAAATGAGTAAAATTGCAATGCGCAGGCTACCCTTTGGCGTTCTACTGATCGCCTTATCCACGCTGATCCTCGAATTGATGCTCACGCGTGTGTTTGATGTAGTCCTTGTACCGAATCTCGCCTATTTCGTGGTGACCTCGGCGGTGTTTGCATTCGGTTTGGCTGGAATTGTCGCAACGCTTCGTCCAATCGCCCCTGAAAACGATATCACGACCTTTTTGGTCGGACGCAGCATCGCGTTCGCGGCGGTCACGGCATTCCTCATTCCGCTCATCAATTGGTTGCCGCTCGATTATACGCAGCTCGGTAAGCAACCGATCCGCACGATCCTGTCGTTTCTGATTCTTTACTTGGCGCTCGTAGTGCCATTTTTCCTCGCCGGATCCGTTCTCATCGCGATTTTTTCCAAATACGCCGCGAGCATTCAGCGACTGTATTTCTGGGATCTGATGGGTGCTGGTGTCGGAAGCATCATCGTCATACCGTTTATCGCGACGATCGGCCCGGGCGGATTGATGCTTGCTGCCGCCAGCTTTGCATTGCTGGCGGCCGCGTTATTTTCCGAATCGCGAAGCTTGCGTTACGTCATCGTGGTTGCGGCGGTTGGGTTGTTTGCTGGTCCCTTCCTCAAGGCTCCGAGCTATATTGATTTCATACAGCACATGGACAAACGCGGCGTGAAGGAAGCGCTGGAACAGGGCCGTGGCGAATTCGTTCGATGGGATCCGATATCAAAAATCAATGTCATCGACGAGACCTGGTCGCCAGCGATATCCGTGCCATGGCATCGGTCGGGCGATCGAAAGGCCATCCAATATGACGGCGGCAACCAGAGCAGCTATTTCTACAAATTTGACGGCGACCTGAAGGCTCTTCGAGAGCACATTGATCGCGACAAATCCGACATCACCAATCATTTCTGGCAGATCGGCGTTCTCGCTTCGCACTACCTGAAGCGCGATACCGGTCAGCGTGTCCTCGTGATCGGCAGCGCGGGTGGCCAGGAGACGAAGGCGGCACTGATCTATGGAGCAGCGCACGTCGACGCGATCGAACTCGTTCCCACCGTCGTGGAACTTGGGAAGGGACGGTATTCCAGCTACATCGGCGATATCTTCAAAAATCCCGCGGTGCATGTCGAGGCCGGCGAGGGCCGCAGCTTTCTGCGCCAGAGCAAGGAGAGCTACGACATCATCCAGATGTACAGCAACTATACGAGTTCGAGCATTGCGCAGGGCACCGGTGCACTAGAACCGGCTTTTTTGCAGACAGCGGATGCGTATGAGGAGTATTTCTCCCATTTGACCCCGAACGGCATCTTGCACATAAATCATGACGCATTTCCCCGGATGATCACGACTGCAGCGCTCGCATGGAAGCGGATGGGCCGATCGGACTTCGCCCGCCACGTCGTCGTGTTTTTGATGCCCTCCGAACTGACGCTGCCAACGATGCTGATCAAGATGCAGCCGTGGACCGCCGCGGAAATCTCGGCGATCAGTGCGTTTCTCGCACCGCCGGAGGTCGACTCGGATCATCGATTGACAATGGTCGAAGACCCGCTGGATCCGCGCAAGAGTTTTTTGTCGGCGGACTTCTACTCCGGCGATTTCCCCGACAACGTGGCGCAGAAAATGGCGGTCTATGCGACGCCGCGTACTGATGATAAGCCCTTTTTCGGTATGATGAGAAAGTCGCTAAAGATATTGAAACCGGACCCGAGCATATACCTCGACGCCGGCACCGCCGAAATCGTGAATTCATCGATCGCTTATTCCAAGGGCGTCCCGATGGATTGGATTCATCTGGTGTTCACCGGCGTTGCTTCGCTCGTCTTCATGGTGGTGTTCGTGCTCGTCCCGTTGCGATTTTCCAATGTTGGCCGGGAAGAGGGTTCGGCTTCATTTCCGCTACTGACCTATTTTTCATGCCTGGGCGCGGGGTTCATCACATTGGAACTCGTCTTCATTCAAAAATTTACGCATCTGATCGGCAGCCCTTTGTACACCTATTCGACGGTGATATTCACCATGCTGCTGTCGGCAGGAATCGGAAGCGCCGCGTCTGAAAAGCTCGGCATTACGCCTCGTCGAAAGTGGACTCTACCGTTTATTGGAATTCCCGTGCTCGGCACGGCGCTGACGCTTCTTTATCCGGAATTATCGCACCTCGTTCTCGGGCTGCCGTTATACGGACGAATTCTTGCCTCCGGTGCGATGATTTTTCCGTTGGGGTTTTTCCTCGGCATGCCGTTCCCATTGGGTATCTTGGCGATTACCGGCCATCCGCGCGGCGCCATTGCATGGGCATGGGGCATGAATGGACTGTTCACCGTTGCGGGAGGCTACTCAGCCATTCTGATCAGCATAGGTTATGGCTTTAGTGTCGCCATCGGCGTTGCTCTGTTTCTCTACGCTATCGCATTTGGCGTCTTCCCACGACTACAGAAGCTGCCTGAGACGGCGTTTGCAGCGCACAAGTAAAGGCCAAGGGCACTGGCTTTGCCAATGCCGATGGCGTGGTGCGCAGACACAGTTGATGTTTATGCGACCGAACTCCTTCGCCGCGTTCGCAGCGCTCTGGCACGCCGCGATCAGTGTGGTACGGGAAAGATTGTTCTCGACGTCGAGCCCCGATCGCGGCACGGCAATATTTAGTTTTTCATTGTTCGGCGCAGCATAGTGGTTAGCCCCGCATTTCACGCGTAGGCTTAATCGCCGCAGCGACCCGGGTCAGCCGATGCGCCGGGCTCTGGAAAACACTCGAGCGAGGCGCTTCACGGTGCGCGTGTCCACAAGCGTAAATCGCCGCAGATTAAGCGTGTTCATATAGTGTGTTACGCCGGCGAGAGAGCAAGCGGCTTTGGGTGCTGATATGGCCGTATACAGCAGCTGTCGGCCTGCTGCGACGTCTGAGTACTCAATTCCCATTTCCACGAATTGAATCAACGGATGGGTTTGGGGTAGTTCTGCGGCATACCGGTCGGCGCCAGCATAGAACCGGTCGTTAATTTGTTTTATGGTTTGGTCGGGCATGCAGCAGGGTATCCGGCGTTCCCGGTGAAACAGCTTGGCGGCATCTGCCGCAGATAACCGTGGCCCAGCGATGGCTCCCGAAAAAAGGTAGGCCTCCTGCGCCGTCACGCCGCTTTTGAGCCAGTGAAGCGCGATATCGGCGCCCATGGAATGCCCCACGATTATGGTATAGGTTGAGTTTGTTCGGCGAGACGCGTGTATATACGCGAGTGCCTCTCGCGGACCGACGGTCGGATCCCAGCTGTCCAATGCTGCGTCGGCGCTGGGATGAGGACTTGCACCATATCCAGGCGTTTCGACCGTCATCGCATCAAAGCCGGCGCGCAAAAGAGCTCCTTGCAGAGCAATTGCCGCCGGCTGGCGTGCGCCCCCTGGATGATTGCCGTGCAAAAAAACTGCCGTACCGACCGATTTGTCGCCCGGAACCGTCAAAAGCCACGCCGCGGCGCCGGATGGCAGCGACACGCGCTCGCCCGGCAATGGCGCGGCCAGAGCGAACCGCATCGGGAACAGCGGATCTTGGGCGAGGAGCCTAGATCCGAAGTCATCTGCCTGCGTCACGCATAGCCCTATTAGCAGTGTCAGCACGAAGGGCATAACCCAGAGTATTCGTTGCGTCCGAAGAGTTAGCCGCCGCGTCAGACGATCGATCGCGTAGCCGGCAGCCATGAACGCGGCGGCGGCCGCTGCCACTTGGACCCAAGCGATCGGAACGACCGAAAGCGTGCCGAGCGCCGCGATCGCGAACAAGTCGGCAGCGGGGTCGGGTAGCCACCGTCAGCCGAGGCTGCAAAACAAAAACGCCTACGCCGACAGCGAACCCGATCAATAGCATCTGCCACAGCGGCACCCAGGCGTGAAGCAGAGCGCCAGAGATCCATACCGCGATACCGAGCCATAACCCCGCTACTATATGACGGCGGAGTCCTGACTGCGGTTGAACGCCGCCTGCGTACGCAATTCGAAACAATAGAATTACCACCGCAGCTTCAGAAATTACCGGCATGTCGTCGTAGCGCAAAAACCACCCCAATTGGTCCATTACTCAGTAGTCACAAAATACAGGCTACAGAAGGAGCTTGGAAGAATCAGGGTCCGCGCACTTTAATCGCCCTTCTGCAGCGGACGTCGAGCCCCGCCAGTGCGCTTGATGTGACTCCAGACCCACTCATCGGGATTCCGATCAGGCGCATAACCAGGCAAGAAGTGCATGCAAGTCTCCCGTTCGTCGAGTCTACATAATAGCGCCCGGTGCAGCGCTTGCGCGCCGGACGACTGTGCAAGAGCAGCCGCACCGGCTTCTTGCGACGGTGCATCAACTTGCGCTGCAGTTCGATAAAGAGTTCGCTCTTCAAGGCCGCGGCATAGGCACAATACTAAAATTCCCCGCGTGCACCGGCCGCCGGTCGAACAGAGGAGTGACACTGCCGCCGCTGAGCAATGCGCATCCATTGGCGAGTGCCCCGAGAAAAGACGTCGCAATGCCCTCCCGCACGGACGTATTTACCAGAATCCAGATGAGTTTGCGCCGGATTTGACCGATCTGCTCCAAAACGACGTATGGTGTGCCAAGGGACGGGTCGGGGTGCGCCCCGAAATCCGTTATACTTTAATTTATATTGTGGACACACCATTTGTAAGAGTTACGCAATGAACACGAAGTTGACGTCACAACCGGGCGATGCGGAAATCCCGTGGCAGCTTCAGATGTACAATAAGTCGCTGAAGAAGCGGCAGAAAGTCGAGTTGCTGATGCGGCTGATGGGGCCGATCAGTCGCGAACGTTGTCTGCTGATTTCCGGGCACGACAACAATGGCGCGATGAATTACTGTTTCAGGGCCGCCGGCGGGGTCTGGAGCTGGGGCCAGGTCTACGAAGACGGCATCGCGGAAATGTCGGAGTTTCTCGGCGAGCCCGTGGCACATGTGGATATCAACCGGTTCCCGTTCGCCGACGCGTCCTTTGATGTCTTGATCATGATCGACGTGCACGAACACTTCGCAGATCTCTCGTTTTTGAACCGCGAGATCGCGCGCGTCGTGGCGCCGGGCGGCCTTGCCATCGTGACGACGCCGAACGGCGACACGCGCTTGCCCGTGGCTGTATTAAAGCGACATGTTGGCATGAGTCCGGAGGTCTACGGGCACGTGGTTCAAGGATACCGAGCGTCCGAGCTGCGCTCGATGATGGAGTCGGTGGGACTGAAGCCGGTCGATTGGGGCGGGTATTCCCGTTTCTTCACCGAGTTCGCGGAACTACTCATCAACCTGGCCTACGTCAAGATCTTTTCCAAGAAGAAAGATCATCCCGACGTGGTGCAGGGCACGATCGCCCCGACCTCCAGGAAGGAGTTGAATGCGGTGCGCAAAGAGTACCGGATGTATTCGTTGATCTATCCGTTCATGTATCTGTTCTCGTTGTTCGATAAGCTAATTCCCGGCCGCGGCGGCTACGCCGTGGCCGTCGCGGCGAGGAAGCCGGGTTGACCGAAGTTCAGCGCGCGCTGGTCACAGGCGCCTCGGGTTTCATCGGCGCGCATTGCGTGAGGTTCCTGACGGGCCGGAACTGGCGCGTTCGCGCATTGGATATCCATCCCGCACCGAATGATTTTAAGTCGCTGGACGTCGAGTTCGCGCAGGCCGATCTGCGGAATTCCTCGACATTGACCGCCTTATTGCAAGGCGTGGACGTGGTCTTTCACTTGGCGAGCGTGCACCTGGACGTGGGTGCGAGTTACGCCGAATTTGAGGCCGTAAACGTTGGGGCCGTTGCCGCACTGGTCGCCGCATGTGCCGCCGCGAAAGTCCGCCGCCTGGTGCATGTAAGCAGCGTGGGGGTTTACGGTCATGTCGAGCATCCCCCCGCCGACGAATCGGCGCCGTTGCATCCGGAAAACGACTACGAGCGGACCAAACGGGCCGGTGAAGATGCGGCACGCGAGGCGGCGAAACGGCACGGCGTGGATTTGGTTATCGTCAGGCCCTCGTGGGTCTATGGTATTGGATGCCCGCGAACGGAAAAACTGATCGGCGCGCTGCGCCGGGGGCGCTTTTTCTATATCGGTGCCGCGAGGAATCTGCGGCACCCGTGTTCATCAGTGATTTTCTGGAAGGGATGTGGCTTGCCGCAAATGTCTCTGAGCCGCTTGCCGGAGCGACGTTTAATATCGCCGGGCCCCGCTGGATGACGGTTCAGGAAATGGTGACGACGTTTGCGGCAGCCGATCAACGCTCGGCCGCCGACTTTGCGCATACCGCGCTCGGTCGGATACGCGGCCGGATGGGTGGCAGAGCTCGTCGGTTCGGTATTGAAAATCAACCCACCGATCTCGCGCCGTACGCTGGCTTTCTTTGAAAATGATAATGCTTTCGATATTTCCGCAGCGCGTACGCGCCTGAAATATGAGCCTCGGGTCGAATTGCTGGACGGCGTACGGTGCGTGCTGCAGGCTTCCGCCGCGCACTGAAGAGTACTTGTGATCATAAACGCCGAACCGGGCAATTCACAAGGGCTTTCAGCATGAAGCCTGAGCGAGGGCCCGCGGGGGAATCATCGACTGTGTACCGGACAAAAACAAGCGTTCCCAAATGCTTAGATTGAGCAGCGTCCAGAACACGTGGCTATGGTTGTTCCGGCGCTGCTGATGTTCCTGCCAGAACGCTCTGAGCGCAGGAACGTTAAAATAATCGGCGACCAGCCCGGAGGAAAAAACCGTATCATGCGTGTACTCCAGCAAATCCCCTCTTATCCAGTTTTTCATTGGGATGCTGAAGCCTTGCTTTTTGCGATGGGCTATTCCTGGCGGCAGGCGGTTTTCCATGGCGGTCTTCAACAGCCATTTGGTCGTGAATCCGCGCAGCTTCATATTCGTCGGTAGCGAGTAACAATATTCGACGACACGATGATCAAGAAAGGGCGGTCTAACCTCTAGACTGTGGGCCATCGACATCTTATCCACCTTCATGAGCACACTGTCCGGAAGAATCGTATTAAGTTCGACGAATTGCTCGCGCGCACCGCGCTCCTTAGGGGCGAGTGCGGACCACCTCTTCACGAGCGCGAAGGGGTCCGTATTGACGGCGCGACGGAACTCCGGCTTGAAGATCGCCGCGGCCTGTACCGGATCGAGGAAGTATTGCCAACGAATGTGCTCGCCACTGCGCGGCAATACAGCGCCCTGCAGGAATCGTTTGATAATATTGCGGGCGCCTTTTTTCTGCTCGTCATCATGGATGGAATCGATAACGAGCTGATAAAGGCGGTTACGAAACGGCAATGGAACGAGATCCAACAAGTGCGAAGCCTTGCTCGCTCTGAAGCGATCGTAGCCCATGAGGAGTTCGTCGCCACCGTCCCCGCTGAGACAAACTTTGACGTAGCGCCGCGCCTGCTCGCAGATCAACATGAACGGCAGGTTCGACGGGTCGGTGGTCGGCTCGTCGAGATGCCATACGGATCGTTCGATCTCTGCGCGATCGATCGGACTGATCAGGAGTTCCCGATGCTGGGTGTGAAAATGCTCGGCGACGCGGCGCGCGTATTCAAACTCGCTGTACGATTTCTCTTTGTAACCCAGCGCGAACGTCTGCACAGGTGAGTCCATCAACCCGCTTACGAACTGCACGACAGCGCTGGAGTCGATGCCTCCTGATAGAAATGAGCCCACGGGCACGTCGCTCATCATGTGATCTGCGCATACCTTTCCGAGCAAATCGACCAATCCTCGCGGACTTGCATCGATCTCGATTTGCTGCAAGTTCCAATACGTCGAAATGCGGAACTGGCCGTCCGCTTCGAATACCAGGAGCGATCCGGGCGGGAGCTTGTGGATGCCGCGGAACAGCGTGTCCGGCGCCGGCGTAAATTCGTAGCCAATCAGATCGAACAATCCTTGCGGGTTGACCGAGCGCTCGAGCGTCGGGTCAGCGAGCAATGCCTTGATTTCGGACGCAAACCGCAGCTTGCCGCAATCGAGCGTGTAATAAAGAGGTTTGATGCCGAGCCGGTCTCTAGCGAGCACGATGCGGCGCTTGCGTGCGTCCCAAATCGCGAACGCAAACATG
The DNA here is from genome assembly GCA_963813755.1 of uncultured Gammaproteobacteria bacterium. Lineage (GTDB taxonomy): Bacteria > Pseudomonadota > Gammaproteobacteria > Steroidobacterales > Steroidobacteraceae > Bog-1198. Next base: position 53,772 of record CAWEZY010000002.1, read on the forward strand.
CCGGTCAGGTGTTTTACAGCATCGAGTCCGTATTCTTCGTACGCGTGCACGATTGACTCGGTATCGCTGGTGCTGCGATAAATATAGCCCTTTTGTTCCAGGTTTCGCTTCAATTCGGGGTGATTGTAGATTTCGCCGTTGAAGGTGACCCAGACCGTCCCATCTGAATTTGCAAAAGGCTGGCGACCGGACTCGGTAAGGTCCACGATGCTGAGGCGTTGGTGGCCCAGTGAAACGTGGTCGGTGACGAAAGAGCCGTGCGCGTCCGGGCCACGATGGGTGATTGCCCGTTTCATTCGCTCCAGCAGCTGTTGATCGGACCAGCTGAAACCGCATATGCCACACATTATCTTGTCGTTAGCTCATCCTGATAGGTCATGCAGCGTAGTTGTCTGCGGCTCCGATTGTGCATCTCAATAATTTGCCGATTTTCACCTTGCGGTGTTGCAGACAACGCTTATCGTACCTGAATCTTGCATTGTGCGCGGGATTGGTCCATCGATCGTATCGTCAATTGGTTCAAGCCTTTGCGCGTCGCCACAATGAACATAATTTCCCGTAAACCGTGATCATGCCCACGCTAGAGTCCGCAGTGGGTGCGGGAAGTTACAACTAGTTGATTCACCGGCTCATAATGAAAAGAATTGTGGACCTCTTCGTTTTAATGCCGGTATTTCTAGTTATCATTAATATGGGGTCAAGAAGCCGATGGAACCTCGGCCCGCAATGCGGGTCTGGTGCATCTGCGGCGTTATGGAAGGTGAATGCGGAAAGATTCATTGGCGGAAAATCCTGCCACGGCGAGATATACGCCTGTGCGCACCGGCTTCTCACGTTTGATCGTCCACGCTGACGATTTCGGCGAGTCGGTTGAGATTACTCGCGGCATTTGCACGGCAATCGCGGGCGGTGCTGTTACGAGCACGACCATCATGGCGAATATGCCAGGTACCGCGGATGCGCTGCAGCGCGTTGCTGGATTGTCCGATCAAGCGAGCTTCGGCGTGCATCTGAACCTATGCGAGGGCCGCCCGCTCACGATGGGCCGAACGCTGGTCGGACCGCACGGTGAATTTCACAGTAAGCGGGCGCTGTTTCTCCGTGCGATGTCTGGAATGCTGTCCGAGACCGACGTCGAGGCGGAATTGCGCGCGCAAATTGCCGTGGTACATGATGCGGGTGTGCGAATTTCCCACGTGGATGGGCACAAGCATCTGCATCAACTGCCGGTGGTATGCGCTGCCGTAGGACGGGTCTTGCCTCACTTTGGCATCGAGCGTGTGCGTCTGACCCGGCTCGGCAGCATCGCGCGCATTCGCGCACCCGGAACCCTGATGCGCGAACTTTTGGCGGTACCGGCAGCGATAGCGTTTCGCCGCGCGCGATTGCGTTCACCCGGGCGCGTCGTCGATGTGCAAGCGATCATGGATCTGGATGCGCGCGCCGACGCCACCGCGCTTTTGTGCGAACCGGGCGGAGTGGTTGAAATGTTTTGCCACCCCGGAACGGCGCTTGCGGATATTGAAAAACCTGGAAGTTGCGAGCGGAATGCGGAATTACGGTTTCTGCTCTCGGCGGGCTTCCGTTCGCTGATCGAGGCGCTCGGTCTGCGGCTTGTGACTTATTGGGACGTCTAATTCGATGCGCATATTGATGATCATCCCGCAGGCGTTTTACACGACGCGCGGCACGCCGCTGAGCGCATACCACCGAACGAAAGAACTGATCGCTCGAGGTCATGAGGTCGATATTTTGACGTATGCCGTCGGCAATGATCCACCGGATCTCGCAGCGCGGGTCTATCGCTCTCGAGGCCCTCATTTCCGCAAATCAATCGAGGCCGGACCGTCACGCATCAAAATCTGGTTCGATCTGTTGCTGTCCATCAATCTTCTGTTCCGGCTGTTGGTCAAACGCTATGACTTGATTTACGCGCACGAAGAGGGGGCTTTCCTTGCGCGGTGCGCAAGCTTGTTGTTTCGTGTGCCGTATATCTACGATATGCACTCGAGCCTGCCTCTTCAGATCACTGACTGGAAATTTAGCGCTAGCCGGCGCGTGATCAAATTCTTCGGTTGGGTCGAGCGCGTAAGCATCCGGGGCGCGAGAGCAATTGTGGCGATTTCGCCTGCGGTCGCGCAGGTAGCGCGCACGGTGGATGCCAATGTACCGATTGCCGTCATCATCAATTACTTCGAGATCGCCGGGCGCAAGCGACGCCAATGCCGCAGCCGCAATTCGCGCCCGGTATAAGATCGGAGAGGATCGTCTGGTTGTCTTATATACGGGTTCATTCGTTCCCCTGCAGGCGCTGGATCTTCTAGTGGACGCAGTTCCCCTGGTCGTGAGTAGAATTTCGAATGTCATCTTCCTGATGGTTGGCGGACAAGAGGCTGAGATCGTGGGCTTGCGTGCTCAGGCCGAACGTCTTGGCGTTGCCGACCGGATCATCTTCGATCGCAATCGGCCGCAACAGGAAATGCCGGCTTACATGGCCGCTGCTCAGGTGCTGGTTTCGCCACGGATCAAGGGGATCAATCCGCCCGGAAAGCTGCTATCGTATCTTGCTTCGCGCCGACCCGTCGTCGCGACTGATACGTTGGTGCACAACCAGTTGCTTAATAGCCGCTGCGCCATCCTGACGGCTCCAAATGCAGGCGCGCTGGCGAACGGGTTGGTCACTGCGCTCACCGATAAGAATACCGTGTCAAACTTGTTGGCTGAGGCGGACCGGTTCCTTGAGACTTATGGAAGCAAAGCCGCGCGCGATTCAGCATACGAGCAACTATTTGCCGCTTTGGGTGCGCCGTAACGTGCGGCGCCGGTTACGATATCGCAGCCGCCGAACGCTGGGTCGGACGCTTCGTGGACCGGTACAATGGGAAACACCGCCACAGTGCAATTAGGTGTGTGACCCCGAGCGATCGGCAAGAGGGGCACGAGCACTACATTCTTTGTCCGCCGGCACCACCATCATCAGTTGGCGCGGCGCTCGAGTCACTGCGCGCTGGACCGCGAACACCTGCCTCGCAAGGATTATGGCTAAATAAAAAATAATACGTCAATTTGCCGGTGAAATTCGCAAACTGGGGTTGAAAAAGTGCACTGTTGACTCGAACTGAGGTCCCAGACATGCCACAATCTAGCTGTAATTGTTGGTTTAGGGGTTTTTGGACATGTCGCTCTGGTCACGGCTCGTCTTCAACGGAATTCTTTGTGTTTTAATTGCTAGCGTGGCGTTGGCGCAAGACGCGACCTACACGGTGAAGCCAGGCGACATATTGAAGGTCTCAGTCTGGAAGGAACCCGATCTTCAAGGCCCCATACTCATCAGACCGGACGGGGGATTTTCGTTTCCTTTGGTCGGAGAAGTCGATGGCCGGGGCAAGACCGTGGCGGAACTGCAAGTCATCATGACGCAGCGGCTGTCGAAGTACATTTCAGATCCGGTCGTATCCGTATCGGTCACCGAAATCCACGGCAACAAAGTGTATGTCATCGGCCAAGTCGCAAAGCCCGGTGAATTCATCGTCAATCCGTCGGTCGATGTGATGCAGGCGCTGAGTATGGCGGGTGGCATGACGGCGTTTGCTTCATTAAGTAACATTATCATTTTGCGCCACAATGGAACTGCGAGAACGGCATTGCATTTTGACTACACGGACGTCGCCAAAGGCAGGAAACTCACCGATGACATTCAATTGCAGAGCGGCGACGTGGTCGTCGTTCCCTAGCTATGAAACGTAATTCGATGCCGGCAATGATCGCTTCCAACCTGGCCGCGCTGGTTGGTCTTGGTATCGGGTGTGCGGATGCCACCGACTACCATTGGGATCCAATGTTGATGGTGAGCGGCAATTACAACGATAACTACGGCTTTGAGTCGGGCAATGTTCAAAAGGTCAGCGTGGACGGCAGTATTGTGGATGCCTCATTGCATGTCAGTATCATAAATCCGGATGCGCATTTCGAAATCACGCCGGAAGTGCACTCCGTCTACTATCCTGGACAATCGCAATTTGATGCCAACAATGTATTCGTCAATTCGCAATTCGAGCAGTTGTGGCCGCGAGGCAATTTTACCCTGAATGAGAATTTCTGGTCGCAAGATGTGCTGACCAGCTATTTGCCGACGACCGCCATCAGTGCCCCGCTGGGTCAAAATAGCCCTGGCGCCGATCTTGCCTCCGTCACCGAGCGGGTCCGTCAGGATTTGTTGTTGCTCGCGCCCATTGCAAATTTCGAATTGTCGCCGCGGGAACATTTAGAGATCCGAGCGCAATTCGTCGGTGTGGATTACTCACAGGCAGTCTATGGACAAATCCAGAATTTTAAGAATTACAGCGGCAGTTTGGGGTTAGGATTCGATGTTTCGCCTCAATCGACGGTGACGGTTCGTGGAATCGCATCGGACCTACGGCCTGTTAGTGGTTCCGGGGCAAATACCTACGGCGTCGAAGGCGAATGGCGAACCCATCTTTCAGAAGTCATGCAAGCCTATGCGAAACTCGGCGTCGAACACACGTCGTTCAATCAGGCGCAATACGGCCAATCCTCGGCGACAAGTGTTTCCGGCGGCATGGGGATTTCGCGCAAATTCGTGGGCTATGATTTGTTTGCAGATTATGAGCGAAGCGTCAGTCCCGACTCGTTCGGTACGGTAGTCGTCCGCAACGATTTACGCACGCGGCTCGAACACAAATTTAGCGGGCGAACGTCGGGGTATGTGGGTTTGCGATACATCAACCAAGTGGGTTTGGGCAATTCCACCGGTTTCGTGGGCCAGCGTTACGGGCAAGCCGCCTTGGGCGTGGAATGGCGTATTTACAGACAGTTCTCCATCATTTCCGAGTATGTTTATTCAACCTACAAGGAATACACTGGCGGCGCGCAAGCCGCCGGGTCAAATGCTGTGACGATTTCCCTCAAGTATGTGCCGCATAGACCGGCCGAGGAATTGGGCGTCAATATTTATCCATATTGACCGCTCCGGTAACGGATAGGAATAATAAGCCCCCTGGCGCGCATGACGGTGGGCGATGGAGGGCGTCAAATACGGGGTCGATCCGCGGATTGGCGGGACGCATTCGCGAGCCCCGCGCGCACCGCCCGCGTGGCCCGGGATTTCGTCGCCGGGGATTTCCCGGACTTGTCGCTTTCGCTCATGTCGAGTGCTCCGCAATGACCTGTCTGATTGTCGGTGTAAGCGCCGCGCCTTCCTTCAAGAACGCGTCGTGCCCGAATACGGAATTGATTTCGATGAGTCGACGCGGCCCGTTGGGGCGCGCGGCGAGCGCCTGCATATCGTAGAAGGGCACCAATTGGTCTTCGGGCACCGGGGCTCCGCCGAAGCGCAACTCGAATTCCACCGCGCTGCGGTATGTCGCCGTCGCGAGTGCGCGGGGAGCTTCGGCCCCGCCGGCCCATCGCCCGGTGCGATCGCCTCGCGAACTATTTGCCGTTTTACGCAGCGCCAGGCGGTCGAGAGAACCTGCGGCCTGTCGGCCGCGCTCAAGATCAGGATGCGGCCCACGAGTGCGGCGTGACGCTCGGCGAAGCACCGAGCCACCATTCCGCCGTATGACGCGTCGACAATGGCGTCAGCATTTCAACTGCGTCCGGCGGCATTTGCCGATCAGAATGAATAGGGTTATGAATACGTTCGAAGGTCAACCACAGGCGGCAGACCCACATATTTAGTGGGACAGAATTTGGGCCGCTAAAGTCTGCGACGGCTTGACTGCTCAAGAGGAGCGGTGTATTGACCAGAACCTTGAGATGAGTGCGATAATGGCCTGTGATGCACGCCTGTATTTGACATAATCCTTTGCGATATGACGATATTGAGTGGGCGTCATTGTTTATATACTACGTGATTCGTTTTCGGCGCTCGGAACTACGACGCCATTGCAAACGCCAATTAGAGAATGGCGGGTTAGCTAACCATTGAGGGATTGCACTGAGATGAGAGACTGCCCATGTGCGGTGGCGCTGGCCGTGCTGGCTGTGGCGTTCAATCCGAGCGCGCAAGCCTTGCAGCCGGTGCTGCAGCGCGGCTACGATGCAGGGGTTTCCGGCGCAAACCTCGCCGAGGTGACGCTCAACACGTCCAACGTCGCCCCGTCCACGTTCGGCCTGGTGTTCAAGCTGCCCGTCGACGACAACGTCTACGCGCAGCCACTTTACGTTCCCAGCGTCGCCATCTCCGGCCAGGGAACCCACAACGTCGTGTACGTCGCGACCATGAGCGATTCGCTCTATGCCTTCGACGCCGATAGCGGCGTGCAGCTGTGGTCGGTCAATTTCGCCAGCAGCGTCGGGGCCACTCCGGTGGCGTACGCGAAATTTGCGTTTGCCGGCAACCGCAACATCGTCGGCAACCTCGGCATCTTGAGTACGCCGGTGATCGATCCGTCCACCAACACCCTGTATCTCGTGGCCTGCACGCTGGAGAGCGGCACGATGGTCTACCGGCTGCATGCCGTCAACATCACGAGCGGCGCAGAGCTGATTGTCTCTGGTGGCACGGTGATCTCGGGGAGTTACGGCGGGTCGACCTTCGTTTCGACAGACCAAACTCAACGGGTGTCGCTGGCGCTTTCGGGAAACCAGGTCGTGTTCGCGTTTGCCGCGATGGAAGAAGAGAGTTCCAATGAAGGCGGCTACGTTGGGTGGGTGATGGCCTACAACAAGGCGACTTTGGCTCAAAGCGGCATCTTCGCGACGGTGACCACCGGCAACCGGGGCGGTGGGGTGTGGCATTCCGGGCGCCCGCCGGTGGTCGACAGCTCGGGCTACGTCTACGTGTTCGTGGGCAACGGGTACACCGGCGGCTACGACGGGGTCCACAATTTCAATGAAAGCGTACTGAAACTGGATCCCGCCAATGGTCTGAAACTGCTCGACTGGTTCACGCCCAGCGACTGGAGCGCCATGGACGCCGGAGATCTCGACCTCACGAGTTCCGGTCCGATGCTGATCCCCGGTACGAGCCTGATCGCCGGTGGCGGTAAGACGGGCGTCCTGTACGTGCTCAAGACGGCCAATCTCGGCAAGGAGAGCCCCACCGACAGTGGGGTCGTTCAAGAGCAAACTATCACCGCGGACGAGATTCGGGGCGGGCCCGTGTATTGGCAGCGATCCACCGCGAACGGCGGCCCGCTGCTCTATGACTGGGGCGATGCAGACTTGCTCAAGGCGTACCCGTTCAACGGAACGACATTCGCGGGCAGTGCAAGCGCCGAGGGCGGCGGTACCCAGATCTGGCCCGGAGGCATCCTGGCGCTCTCCGCCAACAGCGATACGCCCGGCAGCGGCGTGCTGTGGGCGACGGTTGCGACGAGCGGGGATGCGGAAAACAATCCCCCGGTCCCGGGCGCGCTGTACGCCTTCGATGCGAACAATGTGTCCAAGGAATTGTGGAATTCCACGATGAACTCGGCGCGCGATGGATTCGGCAATTTCGCGAAATTCGTGCCGCCGCTCGTTGCCAACGGCAAGGTGTATGTGGCGACTCAGTCCAATCAAGTGGCGGTCTACGGACTCCTGAGCACCGGAGGCGGGGGGACGTCGTCGAGCGTCAATCTCTCGGCGATTGCTAACGTGGACGGCATCGCCAACAACGGCACGGCGCCGATCAATGGAGGCTGGGATAACAGCGATTACGCGTATTCGGCGAGTTTGCTCGGGACCTCGATCACCTATGGCGGGTCCACGTTCACGCTCGGTGCGGCCGGCACGGCGGACGCGGTGAGCAGTACGACGATACCGCTGCCGGCGGGCAATTACACGACGCTGAACTTGTTGGGCTCGGCCGCCAACGGCAAGCAGACGAATCAGAGCTTCGTGGTGACCTACACGGATGGCACGACGACCACGATCACGCAAAGCCTGAACGATTGGTGGGGGTCGTGTAGCCACGGTGTATGTGTCGCACCGCAGACCTTCGCGGGCGAATCGGTAGTCATGACGATGCCGTACCTGGTCACGCCGACCGGAGCCACAATGAACGAGGTGGTGTACGTGTACGGCTACAGCTTTGCGATCAATAGCGCGAAGACCGTCAAGAGCCTCACATTACCGGCGAACCGCAATGTGATGATCCTCGCCGTCGACGTGACGAGTGCGAGTACGCTGCCGGCCGCCGCAAGCCCGACGTTCAGCCCGGCGCCGGGGTCCTACACGTCGGCGCAAAGCGTCACTCTCTCGGACACGACGCCGGGCGCGGTCATCCATTACACGACCAACGGCACGACGCCGACGGCGAGTTCGGCCACGTTCAGCGCGAGCGCGCCGATCGCGGTCAGCTCGACGGAGACGATCGAAGCCATCGCGGTAGCGAGCGGCTATGCCAACAGCGCCGTTGCGAGCGGCGGCTATGTTCATGACCACCGGGGGGGGGCCCGAGCGTCAATCTCTCGGGGATTGCTAACGTGGACGGCATCGCCAACAACGGCACGGCGCCGATCAACGGAGGCTGGGATAACAGCGGTTACTCGTATTCGGCGAGTTTGCTCGGGACCTCGATCACCTATGGCGGGTCCACGTTCACGCTCGGCGCGGCCGGCACGGCGGATGCGGTGAGCAGTACGACGATACCGCTGCCGGCGGGCAATTACACCACGCTGAGCTTGTTGGGCTCGGCCGCCAACGGCAAGCAGACGAATCAGAGCTTCGTGCGTGACCTACACGGACGGCACGACGACCACGATCACGCAAAGCCTGAACGATTGGTGGGGGTCGTGTAGCCAGTGTATGTGTCGACCGCAGACCTTCGCGGGCGAATCGTAGGTCATGACGATGCGCGTACCTGGTCACGCCGACCGGAGCCACAATGAACGAGGTGGTGTACGTGTACGGCTACAGCTTTGCGATCAATAGCGCGAAGACCGTCAAGAGCCTCACATTACCGGCGAACCGCAATGTGATGATCCTCGCCGTCGACGTGACGAGTGCGAGTACGCTGCCGGCCGCCGCAAGCCCGACGTTCAGCCCGGCGCCGGGGTCCTACACGTCGGCGCAAAGCGTCACTCTCTCGGACACGACGCCGGGCGCGGTCATCCATTACACGACCAACGGCACGACGCCGACGGCGAGCTCGGCCACGTTCAGCGCGAGCGCGCCGATCGCGGTCAGCTCGACGGAGACGATCGAAGCCATCGCGGTAGCGAGCGGCTATGCCAACAGCGCTGTTGCGAGCGGCAGCTATGTTCATGACCACCGGGGGGGCCTCCAGCGTCAATCTCTCGGCGATTGCTAACGTGGACGGCATCGCCAACAACGGCACGGCGCCGATCAATGGAGGCTGGGATAACAGCGATTACTCGTATTCGGCGAGTTTGCTCGGGACCTCGATCACCTATGCCGGGTCCACGTTCACGCTCGGTGCGGCCGGCACGGCGGACGCGGTGAGCAGTACGACGATACCGCTGCCGGCGGGCAATTACACGACGCTGAACTTGTTGGGTCGGCCGCCAACGGCAAGCCAGACGAATCAGAGCTTCGTCGTGACCTACACGGATGGCACGACGACCACGATCACGCAAAGCCTGAACGATTGGTGGGGGTCGTGTAGCCACGGTGTAGTGTCGCACCGCAAAACTTCGCGGGCGAATCGTAGGTCATGAACGATGCCGTACCTGGTCACGCCGACCGGAGCCACAATGAACGAGGTGGTGTACGTGTACGGCTACAGCTTTGCGATCAATAGCGCGAAGACCCTCAAGAGCCTCACATTACCGGCGAACCGCAATGTGATGATCCTCGCCGTCGACGTGGGGCCGTGAACAGTCCAGCTGGTGTATCAAGTACGAGTATTGCGGGCTTGAGGCTCGTCGAAGGTGGGGCGCTCGGCGGCAGTGCGCTCGCGACTGAGCATCGGATATCGATCCAGCAGAGCTGCTGGATCTTGGGACTGTCCCGGACGGCCTATTACCGTATCCAAGGCCCGCGGCGCAGCGTGATGCGCGGTGATCGGTGCGCTCAACAAGTTCGTGGCACAACGGCCTCGCTGGGGACTTTTAGAAGCGCTACGACCGGATGCGGATCGATGGCGTCTATGTAACCACAAGGCAGCGTACATTGGGTCGTCGACGGTTGATCAGTCTCATATTCGTGGATCGAGTGCGCTTAAACTGCGTCTGTTACTCCGCCTCGGACCGACTCATCGGCCGTGCGCTCGAAGCGCGGAGAACACAAATGAACATGATCCGTCGATTATGAACGAGCGGCGAGACCGTGGATTGGCAGCGCGCCGCAGACTAGGGGCGCTACCGCAAAGACTTCAGCGAACCGAGACGTAGGAATGAATTTCCATTCGCAATCGCAATTCAATCGCTACAGGCTTTTCCCATTTCATGTTTGACATTCCTAATATATGTGAATCAGGTCCCTGTATAGTATGTCTGACTCGCATGACGTGGGCCATTCTGCGGCGGCTGTGGTGATTCGGATTGCCCATCGGCCAGGGTTTGTGGGCGCGAGCCTTGCGTTCCGGCCACGCTGAGTCTGGCTCGCCGTATGTTTGATTCACAGCCTTCTGCTGCTGATTTAGATAAGGAACGACATTATGACGAATCGACGTTGCGGCAGTTGCCTGTATTACGGCGTCCTCATCGCCGCTTTAATGCCGCTCATATCGAGTGCCGAGCAGACTGGGCAAGAGTTGAAAATCCCGTTTCTTATTTATGTGACCAATGAGGTTTCAGGCGATGTGAGCGTCATCGACGGGCTTGATCGCAAGGTCATAAGTACTATATTACTCGGGAAGCGCCCGCGGGGCATCGCAGCGGACCCGCTGAGCCAGCGCATTTTCGTGGCAATGAGCGGATCACCGGTGGCGGGTCCGGGCGTCGATGAGAAGTCGCTTCCGCCTCCGGACAAGTCCGCGGATGGAATCGGCATTGTCGACACAAGAAAAGGCCGAGTCGCCGAAGTGCTGCGGGGCGTTTCCGATCCAGAGCAAGTGGCCCTCAGCCCGGATGGACGTCGGCTGTACGTTGCGAGCGAGGATGCGGGCAAGGCAGTGGTGATTGACGTGGCAAACGGCAAACTGCTTAAGCAGATTCCGGTTGGCGGAGAGCCGGAAGGGGTTGCCGTAAATCCGCGGCGCGCCGTTGCATATTTTACATCCGAGGTCGGTAACTCCGTCGCGGTGATCGATACCGTCAAGTTCCAGCTCCTTCGTACGGTTCCGGTAGGTCAGCGTCCCAGGGACGTCGAATTCTCACCTGATGGAACGCGCGCCTATGTCACTGGGGAAGTTGACGCCTCGCTCAGCGTGATGGACGGACAAACTGACACGGTGCTCAAGTCCCTGCGTGTTCCGGGCGAGGGTGCCAGGCCGAAGGGCATCGCTTTGTCGCAGGACGGTCGACGGATTTACATATCGACCGGGCGAGGCGGTCAAATCGTTGCATTCGACACGACAACATGGTCGGTACTCGGATCCGTGCAGGTGGGAGCGAGGCCGTGGGGACTGGCGCTGAGTCCCGACGGTCGATATCTCTATTCAGCAAATGGTCCCTCCGATGATGTCTCGGTTATTGCGACTGAAACGCTGCGGGTTGAGGCGACCATCAAGGTAGGCAAGCGACCGTGGGGCGTTGCAGTGTTGCAACTACCTCCCTAGGCGAGGCGATCGAACCGATGCCCAGTTCTCCGCAGGATCGATACGACCGCGTTGCGATTTCGTTTCACTGGATCGTAGGGGCGGGGGTGCTTGCGCAGCTGGCTTTCGGGTGGAGTCTCGGTGAGGTCAAACGTGGCACGCCAACTCGTGCATTTGCGACCAATCTACACAAGTCTACGGGGTTGCTGCTTGCACTGCTCATCCTCGCTCGGCTTTTCTGGCGCCTGCGGCACCGGCCACCGGCCTATCCCGTGGGCATGGCTGCCCGGCAATTGCGCGCCGCAAAGTTCGGTCATATCTTGCTGTACGTCTGTATGATTGGCATGCCCATCTCTGGATACCTCGCATCGAACTTCAGCAAACACGGAATCCGCTTCCTCAACCAGGCGCAGTTGCCACCCTGGGGACCAGACGACAAGTTGATCTACGGATTCTTGAACGGCACGCACGATGTGCTGGCGTATGTGTTTTCTGGGCTGGTGGTAGGGCACATCCTGTTCGCGCTCTACCATGGGTTCATTGCGCGTGACGGCGTGCTCTCACGCATGTGGGTGCGAGTTCGTAAAGTTTAGTTTCGGCGCGCACCGTTGCGCGACCGAGAACTTGCGGCGGTATCGCCTGGTCCGCACCGGACACCGATCCTGATGCATTCAGGGTCTCGCGCCCGCCTTCACCAATAAGTCACTGACATCGGCATGTTTTCCTTTCATAGCCGCGATCAGCGCAGTCGTACCATTGTTCGTCTTGGCATTAACGTCGGCCCCCTTGGCGAGCAACGCCTTGGCCACTTCAAGGTGGCCATTCATTGAGGCCTGAATCAGCGCAGTCGCACCACTTTTTGTCTTGGCATGGACATCGGCCCCCTTGGCGAGGAGGGCGTGCACGATGTCCTCGTACCCGTTCCGGGAGGCCTGAATCAGCGCAGTCGCACCTTTGATCGTCTTGGCATTGACTCCGGCCCCCTTGGCGAGCAGCGCCTGCACCACCTCGTTGTCCCCTTTCTGGGAGGCGAGCATCAGCGCGGTTGTGCCGTCATTCATCTTGGCATTGACATCGGCCCCCTTGACTAGCAAGGCCTGTACGATCTCGCTGTGCCCGTTCCGGGAGGCCTGAATCAGCGCAGTCGCACCATTGTTCGTCTTGGCGTTGACGTCGGCCCCCTTGGCAAGCAGCGCCTGCACCACCTCGTTGTAGCCTTTCTGGGAGGCCAAAAACAGCGCGGTCATGCCGTTGCGCAATTTGGGATTGACATCGGCCCCCTTGGCGAGCAGCGACTTCACGAGTTCGTTGTGGCCGTTGAGGGAGGCCAAAAGCAGCGCCGTGGCGCCGTCGATCATCTTGACGTTGACATCGGCCCCCTTGGCGAGCAGCGCCTGCACCACCTCGATGTGCCCATTCTGCGACGCGAGAATCAGTGCGGTCGCCCCGTTGTTGGCTTTAGCATTGACGTCGGCCCCCTTGGCGAGCAGCGTCTGAACTGCAGCCGCATCCCCATTACTTGCCGCGTTGATCAAGTCCTCTGGGGGAGCGGCTGCGGCCGCCGCCCATCCGACCGCCAGAGCTACGCACCACACCGATAACATCTGACGAAACCGAACCATTGAACTTTCGATAGCGATCTCTTTAGTGAAAGACATTCTTGGCTCCACGAATATTTCCACTGGCGGCAATCTTGTCACATGCGTGCGCAAAAAGGCGAATAGCGAGTTCCTGAACTCTTAGGTTGAATTGGAGGCACAGAAGAGAGTTCAGTCCCCCAAGATAATTTGGTAAGCAGAATCCAAGGGCCGAACCCGAGCGATAAGGCATTCCCTCGCAAGATGAATCTGCTGGAGTAGCCGGGTCGCGAAGCCTCACCCCCTCAGGGTGCGGGAGCGTGCTGTGCCGTTACGGCAACAGACCAAAGACGGCGACACTGTTCGTGGTCGCGACGAAGACCTTTCCGTCGGCGACGACCGGGGCGATATATTTGTTGCCGGCCCCGAACTGGTCACGCCCGTTGGACGCCTGGTTGCTGTTGTACAAGCTCGGTGGCAAGATTGGTCGCCGCGTAGGCGTGGAGCACCGCGGGCGACGTGTTCTCGTACGCCCAGACGATCGCGTTCGCCGTGCCATTCGCCGAGACGACCGGGAAGGTTCCGGGATAGGCGAACTGCGTGGAAGTCTGCGACGTCGGAGAACTCGAGAGCAGCGCGTTAGTCACCGAAAACGCCTTCAACGAGTCGCCTTGGGGGCCATAGTAGATGCTCGAGTTGAAATAGGCGGGCGTCGCGTAGACGCCGGCACCCAAGACTCCGTCGAGCTCCTGCCAGATGTTGTTCCCCACCGAGGTGAACTTGCCCATGTTGTCTCGATTGACGACATAGAGGTTGCCGTCCTTGCCCGCTCCGACGGCCAGGTGCCGCACCGTGCCGTTGGCGTCGGTCATAGTCGGGCAGCAGCATCACCCCGCCGGAGCCGAGATCGGTGTCGTTGGTGGACTCAGCGATCTCGCCCGACATCGTGAAGTAGTCGGCCACCGCCAGGGTGCCGCCCGAGGGGGAGATCTTCACGAAGGAGTTGCCGTAGTCTCCGCCGCTCGGGAATCCACCGGCGTTGAGACTGGTCTCGAAACGACCGTTGGCGGTCAGGACATACACGTTGCCCGCCGAATCCGCCGCCGGGCCGCCGCCGCTCATCCAAATCGAAGGACCCTGACTCGCATAGCCGCTGCCGCTCGCATCCATCGCGACGTTGAGAACACCCGTGATTGCGAGCGTGGACTCGTTGAGCGCGATGATCCAGCCGCCGTACGGGCCATAATCGCAATGCGACGCCCAAGTCGTGTAGATCGTGCCGTTGTTCAAGAGCAGTGCGGCGCGCTCCTTGTATTGTCCGGGTGCAAAACTCGTCGCTCCGAACATTGCCGTGATCTCCGTCGGGCTGGCCGCGATTTCATGGCCCGTCGTAATGTCCAGCGCATGCAGCCGCTGGTGATAGTTCGATGAAGCATCCTTCGTCATCGCGACGACATAAATTGTGCCATGAGCCCCCGCGTCCCGATCGATCACGGGCGTCGAGGTGATGCCGATCTCCGGTGTCACTTGGCCGCAGCCGCGATCGTCGCTCGTGGTCTCGCCTGCGCTGATGAGCGAGACCTGCCATAGGATCGTTCCGGTATCCGCGTCGAACGCGTAGACCGAATCGTGCTCGGTCGCGACGAAGACGACATTGTGTGTGCCGCCGGCCACGGTGAGTTTCGACAGATAGAGCGGCTGGGCGTCGACCAGTCCGTCCACCATGAGATTTCGGAGCTTTCCGAAGGTCGCGGAAGTTACGTTAGACGGTGTCAGGGCCGACTCCGTAAGATTCTGCCCGGTGCGCATGACATCGTACTTGTAGGTCACCACATCGGTGCCTCGCGGCTGCCGCCGGTCGTGGAGATCTGCGGTTGTGTGGCATCAGCATTAGGACTCGCTTGCCCGCATGCAGCCAGCAATGCGACGATCGCAAAGTACGATAGAAACTGCGCGTAATATCGTGTCATGAACTAGAAGCCCCACGCCGGTATGCGGTTGCCCGCAGAATCGCAATAATCGGATGGTACGTACATTCGTCTGCGAAGTGCGACAGTCCGTACAACGATTCGCCTGACATCACGGCGTGTCGAGTCCCCGCGCGGAGAGCATTGGCGACTCAGATTGCGCGTTCCGCCACATATTGTCTTGCATCAGTGGAAATGCCGGACAATAACGAATCGGCCTAATCCGACGTTGACACTTCACCGCTTACGGAAGTGCCGCTACGTTGCGGTTGGTGTGGGCGCATAGGCTAGGCAAGTTAGCGACGTTCGGTCTGGACAATCACGCTGGCCAGATTTCGCCTTGAGCACTTTTTCCGGAGGCAATGTAGCGTCGTTCGCGGACAAGGGGTATTAGTAGTCATTTAGGTCGTGAAGTGATTATTCGCACAATCTGGGTCTGTCGTGCTCACGAGCCACTGCTTCTGTTTCGTTTGAAGCGGACCTGCGAGTAACGACCATCCGCGTTAGCGACCAGCACTCCGTCCATCTGACGCCACACGGGCTGTCCAGGCTGACATCCGCCCGGACCAATGTCGGTGTCAACGCGAACGCATCGCAGGCACTGTGACGGTTGCGGTCTCCGGGCAAGTGGTGGCGGCGGGTCACGTGACATTCTGAATCCAGGGCGACACACAAAACTGATCGCCTCTGACCGGGGCGGGGTTGAGATGGAGACGAAGCAGAGTATAGCTGTTGGCGTGTTCCGGAAGGCCGGGGCGATGGAAGAACCAGCATGCGCACGGCTGGTGCTGAGCGAGCCTTGAGCCGATGAGTGCGATGAAGGGCTGTGATGCAAGCCTGTATTTAACTTAATGCTTTGCGATATGGGTGATTGTTCGCATTTATTGGAGCACTGGATTGGTTGTGGTTTCGGGTTTAGGCGCGATTGGTAATATGCGAAATAGTTCGTTTGCTGTGCGCGGCGCGGCGATGTCCTTGCAAGTGCCAAATAGAAAATGGCGGGTTAGCTGAATTGAGGTTTGCACTGCGATGAGAAATTGCTTATATGCTGTGGCGCTGGCCGTGCTGGCGGTGGCGTTCGGTCCGAGCGCGCAAGCCTTGCAGCCGGTGCTGCAGCGCGGCTACGATGCGGGTGTTTCCGGCGCAAACCTTGCCGAGGTCACGCTCAACACATCCAACGTCGCCCCGTCCACGTTCGGCCTGGTGTTCAAGCTGCCGGTGGACGACAACGATCTTCGCCCAGCCGCTCTACGTACCGGGCGTCGCCATCGCCGGCCAGGGAACCCACAACGTCGTGTACGTCGCGACCATGAGCGATTCGCTCTACGCCTTCGACGCCGATACCGGCGTGAAGCTGTGGTCGGTCAATTTCGCCAGCAGCGTCGGCGCCACTCCGGTGCCGTACGCCCAATTCGCGTTTGCCGGCAACCGCAACGTCGTCGGCAACCTCGGCATCTTGAGTACGCCGGTGATCGATCCGTCCACCAACATCCTATATCTCGTGGCCTGCACGCTGGAGAGCAGCACGATGGTCTACCGGCTGCACGCCGTCAACATCACGAGCGGCGCAGAGCCGATTGTGCCGGTGGCACGGTGATCTCGGGCAGTTACAGCGGGTCGACCTTCCTGTCGACAGGCGTGACCCAGCGGGTGTCGCTGGCGCTTTCGGGAAACCAGGTCGTGTTCGGGTTTGGCGCCTTGGAAGACGAGTTTCCGATGACGGCGGCTACGTTGGGTGGGTGATGGCGTACAACAAGGCGACTTTGGCTCAAAGCGGCATCTTCGCGACGGTGACCACCGGCACGCCGGGGCGGTGGGGTGTGGCATTCCGGGCGCCCGCCGGTCGTCGACAGCTCGGGCTACGTCTACGTATTCGTGGGCAACGGGTTCACCGGCGGCTACGACGGCGTCAACAACTTCAATGAAAGCGCACTGAAACTCGATCCCGCCAACGGTCTGGAACTGGTCGACTGGTTCACGCCCAGCAACTGGAGCGCCATGGACGCCGGAGATCTCGACCTCACGAGTTCCGGTCCGATGCTGATCCCCGGTACGAGCCTGATCGCCGGTGGCGGTAAGACGGGCGTCCTGTACGTGCTCAAGACGGCCAATCTCGGCAAGGAGAGCGCCACCGACAGTGGGGTCGTTCAAGAGCAAACTATCACCGCGGACGAGATTCGGGGCGGGCCCGTGTACTGGCAGCGATCCACCGCGAACGGCGGCCCGCTGCTCTATGACTGGGGCGATGCAGACTTGCTCAAGGCGTACCCGTTCAACGGAACGAAATTCGCGGGCAGTGCAAGCGCCCAGGGCGGCGGCACCCAGATCTGGCCCGGAGGCATCCTGGCGCTCTCCGCCAACAGCGATACGCCCGGCAGCGGCGTGCTGTGGGCGACGGTTGCGACGAGCGGGGATGCGGAAAACAATCCCCCGGTCCCGGGCGCGCTGTACGCCTTCGATGCGAACAATGTGTCCAATGAATTGTGGAATTCCACGATGAACTCGGCGCGCGATGGATTTGGCAATTTCGCGAAATTCGTGCCGCCGCTCGTTGCCAACGGCAAGGTGTATGTGGCGACTCAGTCCAATCAAGTGGCGGTCTACGGATTATTGTCGACCCCGACCTACACGGCGTCGCCGACCTCTCTGGCATTTGGCAATGAGATCACGAACGTGGCGAGTGCGCCCAAATCGGTCACGGTGACGAACACCGGCGCTGTGGCGCTGCCGATCACGAGCATCACGCTCTCGACTTCTGGCTCTCAGCCGTTCTCGCCGACCAATACCTGCGGTAGCTCGATCGCGGTCGGTGCGAACTGCACGATCAGCGTGGTGTTCAATCCGGCCGTGGTGGGGTCGGCCACGGCGACGCTGAGCGTGAACGCCGGCAGCGGTGCGGGGACGCAGACCGTAGCGCTCAGCGGAACCGGTATCGCGGCGACCTACACGGCGTCGCCGACCTCTCTGGC
Organism: uncultured Gammaproteobacteria bacterium; assembly: GCA_963813755.1. Classification (GTDB taxonomy): domain Bacteria; phylum Pseudomonadota; class Gammaproteobacteria; order Steroidobacterales; family Steroidobacteraceae; genus Bog-1198. The sequence goes on from CAWEZY010000002.1 coordinate 71,893, forward strand.
ATTTGGCAATGAGATCACGAACGTGGCGAGTGCGCCCAAATCGGTCACGGTGACGAACACCGGCGCTGTGGCGCTGCCGATTACGAGCATCACGCTCTCGACTTCTGGCTCTCAGCCGTTCTCGCAGACCAATACCTGCGGTAGCTCGATCGCGGTCGGTGCGAACTGCACGATCAGCGTGGTGTTCAATCCGGCCGTGGTGGGGTCGGCCACGGCGACGCTGAGCGTGAACGCCGGCAGCGGTGCGGGGACGCAGACCGTAGCGCTCAGCGGAACCGGTATCGCGGCGACCTACACGGCGTCGCCGACCTCTCTGGCATTTGGCAATGAGATCACGAACGTGGCGAGTGCGCCCAAATCGGTCACGGTGACGAACACCGGCGCTGTGGCGCTGCCGATCACGAGCATCACGCTCTCGACGACGGGCTCTCAGCCGTTCTCGCAGACCAATACCTGCGGTAGCCCGGTCCCGGTCGGTGCGAACTGCACGATCAGCGTGGTGTTCAATCCGGCCGTGGTGGGATCGGCCACGGCGACGCTGAGCGTCAACACGGGCGGAGGCCCGTTAACAGTTAACTTGTCCGGTGAAGGAAGTTTCAACGTTGCGCTGGCCTCTAGTATCGCAAGCACGACGGTCGGTGTGCCCGTGACATTAACATGGTCCAGTACGCCGGGCGCCACCTGCACGGCCTCAGGCGGAACTACCGCAGACGGTTGGACCGGAACGTTCGGACCCAGCGGAACCCGAGCTGTCAGCGAGGCATCGTCTGGAAATTACGATTACGGCTTGAATTGCCTTGCCCAGAACGTCAGCGCCAAGGCGGCAGTGACCGTGGCGGTGACGCTGCCGGTCACCACAGTGTCAAGCTCGAAGAGCGGCGGAGGCGCACTCGATGCGATTTCATTGCTGTCTTTACTGGCGATGATTGGGTTGCAACAACGACGACAATTCAATGCACGGGCCGGAGTGACGGAAAGGCGCTCGCGTCGGTTGCGGAAACCCACTCGTAAATTTCATTCGTAGCGGTCCGCGCGCCAATCGCGATGTGAGTTTCCCACGGATCATTGGCCTCCGGTTGCACAAAGCGACCCTATTAGCGACAATAAAGGACGGAAGCCACAAAAAACGGATTTGTGCGGCGGATCCTCGATCACCTATGATGAAAGGATTGCTCAAAAAGGTATTCGGAGCATCTCGAGCGCCGCAATCTGGAGCGATCGAACGTAGGGGCACTCAACAATGGATATCGAATCCGTGGCATGCGGTTTCCATCGTTCCGTGCCAAAATGCCTGCCAAGCCGCCCGGCAATTGAACCGGATGCGCTTTCTCTCCAATGAGGCACCAACCTTGCCACTGGCGGGATGTAATGCGAAGACCTGCCATTGCCGCTACCAGCACTACGATGATCGACGCCGCTCACTCAGGCGCGTGGCCGGTGGGCTGTCTGCAAAACGGCATTGGCGTGGGACAGAGCGCCGGGCATCTGTCGGTCGGCGCAGCACTGATCAAGGGTAACTCAGGACTCGGCCGAAGATAGCGGCGACGCTTCGCGATAGTATTCGCGGAACCAATCGACAAAATTGCGCACGCCGACTTCAATGGGAGTCATTGGCCGGTATCCGGTATCCTCCTGCAGTTCGCGAACGTCGGCGAACGTATCCGCGACGTCTCCAGGCTGCATCGGCAACATAATTTTTTCGGCCTTGCGACCGAGAAGATTCTCGAGCACCTCGATGTAGCGCAATAATTCAATCGGCCGGTTGCTGCCGATGTTGTATAGGCGATAAGGTGCCGGGCTGAATGCCGGGTCTGGATTGGCGCTATCCCACCGAGGATGCGGTTGTGCGACACGATCGAGTACGCGTATTACGCCCTCGACGATATCGTCAATATACGTAAAATCGCGTTTGTGGTGGCCGTAATTGAACACGTCAATCGGGCGCCCTTCGAGTATTGCACGCGTGAACAGGAACAAAGCCATATCCGGCCGGCCCCAGGGGCCGTATACCGTAAAAAACCGCAGCCCCGTGGTCGGCAAACGAAATATGCTCGAATAGCTGTGCGCCATCAGCTCATTCGCCCTTTTAGTCGCAGCATAGAGAGACACGGGATGGGACGCGGGTTCGTGTACCGAATACGGCAGCTTCGAGCTTGCGCCGTAGACTGAACTGGACGACGCATAAACCAGATGCTCGACCGCGTTTTGACGGCAACCCTCGAGCACATTGAGCATGCCGACCACGTTGCTCTGGATATAGCTGTGCGGGTCCTTCAGCGAATACCGCACGCCGGCCTGGGCGCCCAGATGCACGACGCGCTCAAACCGCTCCCGGGCGAATAACGTAGCGACCGCCTTGCTGTCGGCCAGATCCGCAAGAACGAAACGAAACGCCTGCTGCGCCTGCAACCTGGCGAGTCGCGCGTGCTTGAGCGTTACGTCGTAATAGGCGTTCAAATTATCGAGGCCGACTACTTCGTCGCCGCGATCAAGCAATCGCTGCGCAGTAGCAGATCCAATAAAGCCCGCGGCACCCGTGACCAGTAATTTCATCGATGCCTAGTATAACGCGGCAAGACCAAGGATCTCTTGAGATGGGTGAAGCTCTTGCAAATATAGTGACCCAGGTTGCAAACTGCCCGCTAATTATGACGAGAATCGTCCGAGGGATCAGCAGACTGGCGCAACGGGCGCTCCAGCAGGCGCTCGGGAATCGGCCGAACCATATGATGACAGGGGCGCGCTAGTTCGAGCGTCTTATTGACCGGGGCGATGCGATGCTGGTTACAAGCGCTGTCGTGCGGACTTGATTCAAAGTATCCGATCACTGCTAATACGCGTTCCTATCGTTGAAGATGATCAGCACGGTTCTTGCAATGATTTTCAGATCCAGCCAAAACGACCAATTCTTGAGGTAGTCGAGGTCGTATTGGACTCGTTGATGCATCTTATCGATGGTCGAGGTTTCGCCGCGAAGTCCGTTGACCTGCGCCCACCCGGTGATACCGGGGCGCACCTTGTGACGAATCATATAGCCATTGATCAATTTTCGATACACTTCGTTGTGGGCCACCGCATGAGGTCTGGGGCCGACGAAACTCATCTTGCCCTCGAGAATATTGAAAATCTGCGGCAATTCATCCAACGATGTGCGGCGCAAGAACGCGCCGAGCGGCGTGACGCGACCGTCTTGCGGGGTTGCTTGGGTGACCTCGGCTCCATCTTCGCACACCGTCATGCTGCGGAATTTATAGATCAATATTTCCTCTCCGTTCAGTCCATAGCGCCGCTGTTTGAACAATACGGGTCCGGCCGATGACTGCTTGATCGCCAATGCGACCGCCAGCAGGACCGGCCAAGCCACGATCAATGCGATCGACGCGAGCGCCACGTCGAACACACGCTTCCATAGACTGCTTGTTCCTTGTAAGGGCGAGTCGCAGATAGAGAATGCCGGCATCCCGTTGATTTCCACACAGCGTGCTTGCACGAGATCGAAAGCGAAGATGTTCGGCACGAAATAAACTGAAGCTGTCGTGTCACGCAATTGCCTGAGCAGCTCTTGGATCCGCGGTGCCGTGGAAATTGGCAATGCAAGGTAAACCCGACTGATCGAATTGCTGCGTACAAAATCGGCCAAATTGCCTGCGGAGCAACTGCCGGTAACCGACTCGCGGGACAATTCGCCTAGTCGGTCGGAGCTTCGGTAATCGAGAAAACCACAGAATTGGTCGCCAGCGTGCCTTTGTGCTATGCGCCGCGCGAGTTCGACGCCCACATCGTTTGCACCGATGATGACGTAGCGTTGAACGATTCCTTTGCCAGAGGCAAGCCATTTGGTAACCGGGTATCGCAGGGAATCCGTGAGCAGCAGTGTGGCCGGTGTCGCCAGAAACCAACTAAGAATAATGTTTCGCGAAAAAACATGCGTGAGCTTGAACGAGAACGCAAGAAATACCAGCACGGCGACCACGCAACTCCATTCGAGTAGAATACGCGAAACAACCATGTGCGTCCGCCGCGAGCGTCTGTCTCTTCCTAGATCGAACGGGCTGAATACTGGAGCGGCGATCAGAAATGTTACGAGACCCAGTGCGTAGAATTCCAAGGAGAGGTGTTGACCAGAGAGCAGGACGCAAAGGGCGAGGGTGACAACGGCGACGACGGGCAAAATGCTTTGTTTCGCGACGATCACATGGGCGGGGTCCAAACTACCGAAACGAACGGTCTTTTTCTGAATAGCCTCGTTGGATAACAACCCGGGAGTGTCCCTGCCGAACCACTGTGGTGCAAACTGCAAAGGATCGTCGGGTGGGTATTCGGTGTTTGCTGGAGTGTCGAGCATCTCATCCCTCAATATTGTGTGACGATTATCACACTTTGCTCTGACAGGCGTTGGAAATTGCGCGTCAACGAGCATTCAAGATTATGTTAATTCGCATTTCCGGCGAAATGACGTGCGACATACGAGCAGCTCAAAGCGCGTCCCGCGCCGCGGGGCTGGAGAGGTTGAACCACAGTTGCAGAAAATAGATCCGTAATGGTCGCTCGAAAGAAATGGTTATTCGACCAGCGCCACGAGTTCGCCCACGGCAGGATCTGTTGCCTGTCCGACAGAAACCGGGCGCTGCGGGTAGTCGTCCCATGTTCCTCAAATTTACTAGCCATGAGCTGCTTCACCGTCACCTTCGCGTGCAAATGATTGTCGAATAGGACTTCGACGGTAAAGCAGAGTCTCCCTGACAGTTCACTGATGGCGCGCGGATTGCCTGTCGTGCGTGAGAGACAATTGAAAAAAAACAGGCTGCGCATTAACTGCAGAAATTGATTTGGCAAACCCGTCGAAAGGCGGGGACGCAAAGCCTCCGGTCTTAAGGGTTTTAGAACCCTAGATTGCGGGGTTGCCGGCGGTTGTGTTCGCACGCGCTGCTGTCGCCCCCTGAGTCTCGGAAATTTGCGATGCCATGTCCGTCGCAACCGATGACCTACGGGGGTTTACATAAGATGTCGCGCCAAATGATTCTTGGGCTGCTCGTCGCAGCGACCTTGTCTGGTTGTTTCGACGGCAGCGGCAGTACGGGCTCGGCGAGCGGGGCCACCACAGTCGCTGCCAACACAGGTTCAACGCCTGCCGCGCCTGCCGGCCGAACCATATCCGGGACACCCATCACTTCCGTGGTCGGCGGCAACGCCTGTAGCTTTACTCCGACGACTACGGATCCGAGCGGCGCTGCGCTGACCTTCAATGCGAAAAACGTGCCCAGTTGGGCCACGTTCAACAGTGCGACGGGAGAATTAGCAGGCACGCCCACGGCGGCCGACGTGGGTACCTACTCGAACATCACCATCAGTGTCAGCGACGGCACAACCAGCGTTTCCTTGCCAGCCTTTCAGATCGCGATGACGCAGGTCGCCAACGGTAGCGCGACTCTCTCCTGGGTGCCACCCACGGAGAACACGGATGGCACAGCACTGACCAACCTCGCGGGCTACAAAATATATTACGGCATCAGCGCAACTGCGATGACGCAGACCGTGCAGATTACCAATCCGGGCATCGTCACCTACGTAATCTCAAATTTGTCGCCCGCCACCTGGTATTCTTTGGTAAAGACCTATACAAGCGCCAACGTGGAAAGCGATGCGTCAGCCGTGAAAAGAGCTGTCATTGTGCTGCCTCCAGAGTCTTTTCTGCACGTTCAGCTGTCTTCTGTATGAACTCCATCGGATCAGTCCCGGGCCAATATTTGCCGCAGGAAGCGCAGATCGTGCGCGCGCACCGAGCCCGACATCAGCAAGGCGAACAACATGACGACGCAGAGGATGAGCGAGCGCCCGAGACCCGGGCCGGGTATCCAGACAGTCGCCGCGATCGCAAATGTCGCGGCCGCCGCCAGAAGCGGTGCGAGCATCGTTCGCGCAAGGGCGCGCGGAATGCCGGAGCGGCGCAGCACTGCAAGGCAGGCCGCGAGCTCGAGGGACTCGGCGATCAACAGCGCCCAAGCCGGCCCTTTGAACCCGGCGCCTGAAAGGATCAGGATAGGACAGCTCACGAGCAACACGCCCACCCCGAGCGCCCGAGTACGTACCAGCGTCTTGCCCCGATCGAGTGCGAGCAGTTGCGCGCCGAGCAGCTGTCGCGTGCTGGCGAGGGGCAGCGACCACGCGAAAATTTGCAAAACAGCCGCGGCCGGGCCGAAGCGGCGGCCGAACAGCCATTCGACGATCTCGGACGCCGTCAGCGTGAGGAGCGTGGCGAGCGGGATCGTGCCGAGCAACAGAAGGCGACCGCAGCGGATCGTCAATGCGCGCACCTCGTCGGCTGAGACGTTCGCAAGCCGCAACAGCGTTGGATAGAGGACGTTGACGAACATGATCGGCAATAGGCCCGGGGCGACGATGATCCGGTCGGCGACTGCGAATAGACCGACCGTGACGGGCGAGGCCAGCGCGCTCAGGATGATCAGACCGGCGCGCGAATAAACGACGTTCAGCGTTTTCAGCCCAAAAAAGGCCGAGCCGCGGTACAGGATGGCAGCGGCGCGCCGCGGCGAGGCGCGCCAGCGCGGCATGCCGAAGCGGCGCGCGAACAATGCGAGTCCCCCGAGCAGAACGATGCCGACGCTGAGGAGCAGGGATGCGGACGTGAGTCCGGGTCCCGCGCCGGAAAGTACCGCGAGTGCGCCGAGTGGCAAGGCGAGCAACCGATACGCGGCACCGGCGAGGGCCGACCAGCCGAACTGCTCGGTGGCAATGAACGGCGCGAAAATCAGCCCGGAGATCGACATCAGGATCTGATAGCCGCACGCGCTCGCCAACACGGCGAGGCCCGGCTGCCGGCCCGACAGCGCCGCGCCGATGAGGATACCGATTCCCCAAAGGAGCAGTGCGAGGGGCAACTGCAGCGGCAGCAGCGTACCGATCAGCATGCGTCCCCGGCCACGTCCGCGGGCGGATTCGCGCGTGACGAACCCGATGCTGCCGAGGTCGACGAACAGGGCGAGCAGGGCGCCGACCGACATGCCGATCGAGTATTGCGCCAGCATGCTCGCGCCGAACAATCGGGCGAAGAACGCCAGAAACGCGAAGTTCGCTAGCTGTCCGACCGCCTCGCCGAGCGCGAATACGCCCGTATTGACGAGGATGCGCCGCTCGTTATGCATCGCTTGCCTCGAACGGCTCGCGGATGAATGCGCGGAGCTTGCCCGAGGGATCGGGCGCAATCCGCTCGGTGACTCGAATTTCGATTCTCACGGGTCCGAGTCTTTCGGCGAGCTCGCGGACCAGCAACTCGCCGTCGGCCGCCGTGAAGGCCGCCGTCGGCACGATCGAAAGATCGAATCGCGCCGGGCCGGTCTGGCGCATCTGGTACTGACGCAGGAGGTGCGCTCGCTCGGAGAAGAGCGCGGAGATGTTCATTGGCGTGAGCTCTCGCCCGTCGGGATAGGTGAGTAGATCGTTCGCACGGCCGGCGAACACCTCGAGCAGCGGGGTGGTGCGGCCGCAGCCGCAGGGCTCGGTTGCCCAAGCGGCGAGGTCGTGCAGGTTGTAGCGGATGAACGGCGTCGTCCGATTACGCAGCACGGTCACCACCAGCTCGCCGATTTCGCCGGGTCCGACCGGTACGCCGTCGCGGACGATCTCGAGGATCACCGAATCGGGTGTCACGTGATAGCCGGCGCGCCGATCGCACTGATAGGCGATGTTGTCGGTCTCGAAGGTGCCGAAAACGTCGATGACGGGAGCGTGGAAGGCACGTTCGATGAGCTCGCGCGTCTCCGGCAGCAGGAGTTCGGAGTCCGTGAACACGAGGCGCGGCGAGGGCTCGAGCGCACGGTTGTGCTCAAGACAGTATTGCGCCAGCAGTTGCAGCGCAGACGGATAGCCTTGCAGGATCCGTGGCCGCTGCAACTGCCAGGTTCGTCGCACCTCCTCGGGGTCGGCGGCGAGGTCGACCAGCAACTCCGGCAAGAGGCCGAGACGCTTAAAGAACGGACGATTCGCGGAAGCGAGGCTCAGTGAGCGTAGTCGCATGACCGGCTCGGTCAGACGGCGGCCGTTGCTCAGAGTATGGCCGCAGACATTGCGCCTTGCGCCATTGATCGTAGACCGGATCGATCTCGAAGCGAAGCGGCATCCCGGTCGATCCGGAGGTGCGGATGCGGACCAGCGGCTCCTGGGTGCTCGCCGATTTCCAGCTCGCGCCCGCGGCCTGCAGATGGCGCTTGTCGATGATTGGCAAGCGCACGAGATCGGCGCTTCCGCGAATTGAACTCGTGTCGATGCCGGCGTACAGATCCCGGTAGAACGGTACCTGATCGACCGAGTGTCCGATCAGTTCGCGCGCCAGCCGGTCCTGGCGCGCGGCGAGCAGACCGGGCGCCAGGCGCTCGTTGCGCAGCATCTGAGCAAGGTAGCACACGCGGCGGATCATCGTCTCGCGCTCATCGTGGCGCGCGGCGCCAGCGCTGCGCCGCGAGCAGCGCGCGTCCCAGGGTCGGCACGGGATCGAAGGGTTCGTGGATCGAGCGCACCCGAGGTCCACGCCACTCGCGCCGAAATGCCTGCGCGAGCAGCGGCAGGCGGCCTGCGGATTGTTCGCGCAGCTCCGCGGCGAGCGAGCGAATCCAGCGTGCCCGCGTCAGGTAGTGTACGCCGGCCGCATAGCGGGGCTCCAGGTCCTCCGCAAGCCGCTCCCCGAGCGCCGCGCGTGCGTATAGCAGCGGAAAATTGACGCCGCAAGCGATCGGGAAATGCACGATTCCCGAAAAGCGCGGGTTGATTTCCAGGATTTTCGCCTGCCCGTCGCGCGCGTCGAACTTGAGTTCCGCATCGGCGGGGCCGCGCCAGCGCAGCGCCTTGAAGATCGGCAGGATCTGGCGTACGAGCGCCGTCTCGTGCGTGCTTATGCCCGCGATTGTCGCGCCGGTGCGGCGGGGCCACAGACGGTACTTCTGCACGATGAAATAGGCGATCAGGCGGCTGTCGTCGTCGAACAGCAGATGCACCGCACGCAGATGGCTCGTCGGACCCGGTATGTATTCGGTCAGGAGCGCCTTACCGTAAGCGGCGGCGACTCGGGCCGCCGCGTCCGCGAGCCGTGCCGGATCGACAATGAAACTAACGCCCGCGCCACACCCAACGTCGCGGCATGGCTTGACGACGACCGGCGTCGCGGCGTCGCGGCGCAGTCGTTCGACGGCCTCATCGACGCCAAAACGGCGGGGCGCCGGAACACCGAACTGCGAGCAGAGCTCGAGGAGTTCGGACTTGTCGTTGAGCCGGGCGTAGGCGGCAGGCTCCGGCAGCAGCGCATGCGTACGCTGTAAGAGATTGCGGCGATGCCGGGAGGCGAATTCGCTGCATCGGAACGGGATCAGGATATCGGGGCGCGTTCTCTCGAGCAGATCGTCGATCGCCGCCCCGAGCGCGGGATCATCCTCGCGCGGCAGCTTCTCGTAGCCGCCCGCCGCAAAACGCGATCGCAGACCGAGTGGCAAACGCCGGTCATCGGCGCCGAATACCTCGCATCCGGCGCGGGCAAGCGCGCGCATGGCGGAGAGCCCGGCGTGACGCGTGCAGTTCGTGACCAAGATCTTCATGTCATCGAGGCCGCTACGGGTCCACCGGGCGTGCGAGCAGCCGGCAGTGATCGCAGAACACGCCGCGCCCGCAGCGCCGGCGCCAGCATCCGACCTCTCGATCGAACGACAGGGCAATTCTCGCCAGATGATCGGCCAGCGAACCCTTGAGCAGCACGAGATCCCCGGCTCTGGCGAAGGAGCGCAACCATTCGGCGGCTTCCTTTACTGTCGTGAACCCATGCAAGCGCCCCGGCCCGGTGTCTTGCAAGCGCCGTGCGCGCTCCGGAGCTGAATCCCCGACGATGACGACCTGATCGGCCGCCCCAAGGGCCACCGTCGCCGCGTCCCGGTAGACGCGTCGCGAGGACTCGGAGCGATCGGAAACTGTGCCGAGCACCACGATCGTGCGGTTTGCTTCGGCCTCGGCCATGAACTTCAGCGCGGTTCCTAAGGACCATGCGGGCGCCTTGAAGTCATCGCGTATGAACGTGACGCCGCACCGGGTCGGGTGCATGCTGAGGCGTCCGAGCATCGGCTCGCAGGTTTCCATACCCGCCGCCGCATCCTGCGCGTCGGCGCCGACTGAGACGGCGGCGGCGAAGGCCGCCAACGCGCTGACAGCGTGATGTTCCCCGTACAGGCGCGAATCGATCCGCGTCGTGCCGCCGCGATGCCGGACCTCGAGCGCGCAGATGCGCGGGGTATCGGGCCTCGCGTACCTCGCCGCGGAAATCCGCATCCGCGCCAAATCCGAACGTGACGACCGAGGCGGCCGTGCGCCGCGCCATCGCAGCGACCAGCGGGTCGTCGGCGTTGAGCACGGCAATTCCCGAGGGCTCCAGCCGCTCGATCAGCCGGCCCTTCTCGGCCGCGATCGCCTCTCTCGAGAGAAAGTGCGAGAGATGATCGGTGCCGACGATCGTGACGACGCCGACGTGAGGCCGCAGCAGTTCAGCCATTTCACGGATGACGTCCGGTTTATTGAGGCCCACCTCCTGAACGCAGAATTGGGTGCGCGGGCGCACCGAGAGCAGCGTTTTGGCGACGTTGTAGAGTTGGTTGTTCGAATCCGCGCTCTTGCGGGTGCGGTAGCGCCGCGCTAGTGCGGCGTGCAGCAGGTCCTTGGTCGTCGTCTTGCCGGCGCTGCCGGTCACGCCGATGAACCGGGTGTGCGCGAGCCAAGGGCGCCAACGCCTTGCGAGTTCGATCAACCGCGGCTGGTAGAGTGCCTTAGCGGCGCGCTTCAAGTCCAGGTCGAGGAAATCGTCGATGCGCCGGCGACTTACGCTCATGCGGCCTCCCCGCGCGGGCGCGGCCGGCGGTTGCACGGATATGTCGGCATCCAGGAACTGGCGGCACCAGAGCTCGAGCGTCAGCAGCGCCCAGGCAAGTTGAAGGTGCCCGCGAATCCAGCGCGCGGCGGCCGCGGCCGTGCCGCCGAGGCGGCGGCGCAGCCAGGGATCGTCGATCATGCCGCGCGCGCGCGTGCGCGGATCGAGGAGAATCTCGCGAAAGACCGAAAGTCCCTCCGGCCCGGCGAGCCAGGCCGCGTAGTCGCCGGGAAAGCCGAGCTTGCGGCGCCTCCAGCGCACCGGCTCCGGCAGGATCTGCGCCGTGGCCTCACGCAGCAGCCGCTTGGTCCAGCCCCGGCCCATCTTCCAATCGTACGGCAGTGAGAAGCAGAACTCGACCAGCCGATGATCGAGGAACGGCGGCCGCGATTCGAGGGAAAAGGCCATGCTGATCGCATCCTCGGAGTGCAGCGCCTCGGGCAATCCGGCGTGGCGCAATTCCGCCCACAGCGTGTTGTTGAGCCGGCTCGCGAACGGGCGCTCGACGGGATTCTGCAGTTCCCCGCCGCGATAGCGCTCCAACGATACCGGTCCCAAATTCCAGTCCCGGCTCAGGGCACTCGCGTCCGGGAGCGCCAGGCGCCGACGCAGCGCGGTCAGCATCAGGCGCGGCAGCAACCGATGCGCGCCGGTCGAGACGCGCGCGAGCTGGAGCAGTTCGAGCGGCAGCCGGTACCGCGGCTCGCTCGACGGCAGTTGAGGATCCATCCGGTCGAGCGCATACGGCAGCACAAACCCCGAATAGCCGGCAAGGATCTCATCGGCGCCCTGGCCTCCCAGGATCACCGTGACGTGACGGCCCGCCTCGCGCAGCACATGCCATTGCGAATAGCGGCCGCGGATCGGCATCGGCGCATCGTGATGCCAGACCAGCGCGGTCAGCGTGGCCAGGAAGTCCTCGGGTCCGGGCGTGACCCAGTGGATCCGGTAGCGCGCCGCGTCATCGGCGACGAGGGCGGCGTAGCGGCTTTCATCGATCCGCTGCCGCTCCAGACGCAGCGAGAAGCATTCGAGCGGTGCCTGCGCAATGCGCGCCGCGAGGCGCGCGATGGCACTCGAGTCGAGGCCGCCGCTCAACGAGACGCCGACGCTGACGTCGCTGCGCATCCGGATGCGCACGGCGTCCTCGAGCAGCGCGCGGAACGCATCGGCGGCATCCGCGCGCGGACGCTCCGTACCCGGCTCGAAGCGCCAGTAGCGGTGCGCAGCGACGGCGTCGCGATCGATCGACAGCCAGTGCCCGGGAGGCACCTGGCGAATGTTCTCGAAGAACGTCGATTCGTCTCCGTCGGGGCAGCCGCCTGCAGCGAAATCGCTGACGAGTCGCCGATCCGCTCGCCGCTCTTCGCCGAAAGCCGCTACGATCGCCTTGACTTCGGAGGCGAATGCGACCCGGGCGCCGCGCACACTCACGAGCAGCGGCTTGATGCCGAATCGGTCGCGCGTCAGCGTGAGCCGCCGGCGCGCCGGTTCCCAGAACGCCGCAGCCCACATTCCGTTGAAGCGTTCGAAGCACTCTGCCCCCCAGAGCTCGTAGGCCCACAAGAGGACCTCGGTGTCGCTCGCGCCGCGCAATCGGACCCCTGCGGCGCGCAGTTCCGCCGCCAGCTCCACGTAGTTGTGGATCTCGCCGTTGTAGACCACGCAGACCGAACGGTCCGGGAGCCACATCGGCTGGGCGGCGCCCGCCGACAGGTCGATGACCTTCAGGCGCCGGTGCCCGAGAGCGATCCCGCCCTCGATGTGATGTCCCGCGCCGTCGGGGCCGCGGTGCCGTAGCGCCTGCGTCATCGCGAGCAACTGCGAACGATCGGCGGGCCGATCGTCTCGGTGCCAGATTCCGGCGATGCCGCACATGCCTTCAGCCCCCCGCGAGCGCGGCGCGCTGGAACACCGAGCGCTTGCCGCTCGGCGCCCGCGGAAGCGCGTCGACCTCGTGCACCGCGACCGCGATTGCGCCGCCGAGGATCCGCCGCAGCTCTCCACAGAGCCGCTCCCGCCAGAGCAGCGAATCCCCCGGTGCGGACACGATGACGTCAATCCGGATCGCATCGACCGCGGCTTGCACGATCCGGTACTGACGAATCGATTCCTCGGATTCGATCGCTGTGGTCAACAGATACGGCGAGATCCGGCGTCCCTCGGGCAGGTCGATCATGTCGCCCTCCCGCCCTTCGAAGCTCAGCAGATTCAGCGAGTGGCGCCCACACGGGCAACTGTTCGCGCCGAAGACCGCATGATCGCCGATGGAGAAGCGCAGCAGCGGCATTGCGAAGTTCAAGAGCGAGGTCAGCACAACCGGACCGGCGGCGCCGGGTTCCTGTTGCTCGATATGGACACTTTCGAAATTCAGGTGATAGCGGCCGAAGCGGCACTGCCACGCAACCTCCTTGAACTCGGTGCTGCCGTAAACGTCGCAAACAGAAGCAGCGAAAGCCCGTTCGATCTGCCCTCGTGCGGCCGGCGTCAGGACTTCGGAGCTCGTGTAGATGGTGCGTACCGGCGGCAACCCCTCACCGCGCCGTTCGGCGAGGGCGATCAGGTCGAGAAGATACGAAGGAAACGCATACAGGATCTGGGGGCGCCAGCGGATCAGCGCCGCGAGGTGGTCGGCGGTCGGCTCGTGAATCGAGAGACGAAGCTGGCGGACGAAGGGCCGCAAGCCGGAAGGCGTCGCGGCGACGAGCGCCGCCAACTCGTCGGGCTTCTGCTCGCTGATGATCAGTACTCTGCATCCGATCGCGAGCGGGCTGGTCGCGGCGATGCGGCGCATCTTCAACGCGTAGCGACCGAGCAGCCATGCGCGACTATCGAAGTAGGTCGTCGTCGGGTGACCCGAGCTGCCGGACGTGCGCGAGGCGTAGAGGGTATCGCGAGCGAATCCTTCGGCTAGGAACGATTCCGGTGCGCGCTGCAGGTCGCGTTTCGTCAGCACCGGAAATCGCTGCAGGTCCGACGCCGCGGCGATGCACCCGGATTCGAGGCCGAGCGCTCGATAGTAAGGCACGCGCGCGATCGCATGGCGCATGATCCTAACGAGCGCGTGCTCCCGATAGTCGCGAATGCGCTGCTCGTCCCACCACTGCGAACGCAGGGCGCCGATCACAAGACCGGCGGTCGCGATCTGGTCGACGATCTTCATCGATCGATTTCCGGCGCGGCGGTCGGCACCGGCTTTGGGCATGCGGCTTGCGCGGAGCGTGAACTGCCTGTCGCCTGCTCGAAGATGTCCACGTAGGCACGCGCCATGACGGCTCGATTGAACTTGCGCTCAATCAGCGCGCGGCCCGCCGCGGCGAGGCGCTCGCGCAGCAGCGCATCGGCCACGAGCCGCGACAGCGTGCGCGCCAAGCCATCGACGTCCTCGGGCGGAAGCAGTAATCCGTTGGTACCATCCGTTATCAATTCGGCATTGCCGCCGACATTGCTGGCGACGACGGGCACCCCTGCCGCCATCGCCTCGAGCAATGCCATGCTGCAGGACTCCGCGCGCGACATCAGCACGAACACGTCGGCCCTGGCGTGGAGCGAGGCGATCGCTGCCCGGTCAGCGAAGCCTTGAAAGTGCACTTGAGCGCCGACGGCGCGCGCGGCGGCGAGCTCGCGCAACGCGGACCACTTCGGGCCCTCCCCGGCAATGTCGAGCGACAGCCGGGCATCGCCGGTGCGTGCTAGGGCCTCGATCAGCGTGTCTACGCCCTTGCGCTCGATCAGCCGCGACACGGTGAGGATCCGGAATCCAGCATCGGCTGCATGCGGGTTGCGGGTCGCGCTCGTTCTCTTGCGCTCCGTTCGGGATCACGTCGATGCGCAGCTGCGGCATGACAGCCGACGCCAGCCTGCGAAGCTCGCAGCTGTTCGCGACGACCCGATACGCAGAGCCCCAAATCCGCCGGGTGATCGGCAGCATCAGGCGATGAAGGGCCGACAAGTCCGTGTTGTATCCCGGGACGTCGGATCCGCGCAGGGACACAATGTAGGGTTTGCCGCCGTGGGGGCCCGGAATGCGACTCAGGATGCCCGTGGGCAGCCCAAAGAAGTAATGATACGCATCGTAGGGGATGGATCGTGCCAGCGCCCGCAAGCGCGGTGCGGCGAAGAGAATGAAGCTCAGCGCGCCGGTGAAGCCGATGTCGTGGATGCTGCGCCGGTAGCAACGGACGCGGAAGATCCGCACGCCGTCGATTTGTTCGTCACGGCTCGTGCCGGGGGTCGCCGCGGTCAGAAAATCCACCTGATGACCGAGCGCTGCGAACTCGCGCGCGATCTCGAACGATGCATATGCCGCACCGCCCCCGACCGGCGGGAATTCATAGTTCACAAATAGCAGGCGCATTCGTGGACGTTTACATCCCTAGGTTACCCCCGGGCACAGTATACGCAAGAAGGCCTTGCCTGCGATTTGACGCAGCGCTCGATAATTCAGGCCCGACGGCTCAGATTGGGGCGTCCACCGGTAGGGCCACCGTCTGATTTGCCTGATGATCGCTTTCGACCCATTTCATGTCTATGCATTGGTGTGGCACGCGAAGTTTGATCTGGCAGCCGGCGACAACGTCGAAGCGAAGGCCGCTCGAGAGGGCGCTCAAAGAGGATCGGGGGTTTCTCGATGCGATCGATGGCAAGATCGATGCTGCCTTGCACGCGGACGTGTGGCTGCGGCGGACGGGCCATTATGTAAATAATGCGCTTTACCGGGTTCTCATGGACCGGTACTAGCGCTGCGCGACGAGTTGATCCTGGTTCTGCAGCTTCTTCGATAGCACCGCACGCATCTCCTGCTTCAAATCATCAAGACAATTCCAGGGCACGTAAGGGGCGCGGGACAACGTGCCGGTGCGCTAACCATTCTCGCATGATTCATCGAATCACTTGTTTGCAAGCGTCATCGCAATAAGTCCACATGGCATTGTCGTTTCCGTGACCGCTAAATTGCCGGCCATTGTCGGCACGTTGCGACAGTAGGCACGTCGCGCCCGTCGGCACGTCGCGACATTTGCATCGTGTGGCGACGGCCGCTTAAATCGCCGCTCAATCACTTGACCGGCGTTTGCACGAAATACGGGGCAATCGCTTTTTTTGGAGGCGATTAGTGCCACACATCAACATCGTAAGCGCTTCAATGATGACCGTCCTGTTATCGATGACCTATTTTCCCGCTGCCGCCACGGCTTCCAGCGGAACCCCCGATGCCGTGAGCAGTACGACGATACCGCTGCCGGCGGGCAATTACGCCACGCTGAACTTGTTGGGCGCGGCCGTCAACGGCAACCAAACGAATCAGAGCTTCGTCGTGACTAACGGACGGCACGACCACCACGATCACGCAAAGCCTGAGCGACTGGTGGGGGCCACCGCAAAACTACGCGGGCGAATCGCAAGTCTTGAAGATGCGCCTACCTGGTCACACCGACCGGAGCCACGATGAACCAGGTGGTGTACGTGTACGGCTAAGCTTTGCGATCAACAGCGCGAAGACCGTCAAGAGCCTCACGTTGCCGAACAATCGCAATGTGGTGGTGCTGGCCATCGATGTGAGCGCGATGCGGGGCGACGCCGAGTCCGCGTTAATCTCGCGGCAGTCGATAACGTGGTCGGAATCGTCAGCCACGGCTCGGCGGACAATGGAGGCTGGACAACAGCGGTTACGCGTATTCGGCGAATTTGCTCGGCACCTCGATCAGCTAGGCCGGCTCCACGTTCACGCTCGGTGGTTCACGCTCGGTGCGATCAGCAAGCGATGCCGTGAGCAGTACGACGATACCGCTGCCGGCGGGAAATTACTCCACGCTGAACCTGTTGGGCAGCGCCGTCAACGGTAATCAGCCGAATCAGAGCTTCGTCGTGACCTACACGGATGGCACGACGACCACGATCACGCAAAGCCTGAGCGATTGGTGGGGGCCGCCGCAAAACTACGCGGGCGAATCGCAGGTCTTGAAGATGGCGTACCTGGTCACGCCGACCGGAGCCACGATGAACCAGGTGGTGTACGTGTACGGCTACAGCTTTGCGATCAACAGCGCGAAGACCGTCAAGAGCCTCACGTTGCCGAACAATCGCAATGTAGTAGTGCTGGCCATCGAAGTGCAGTGCGAGCGGGGCAACGCCGGTCCGCGGTTAATCTCGCGGCAGTCGCACAACGTAGACGGCATCGTCAACAACGGCACTGCGCCGATCAATGGAGGCTGGGATAACATGCTGTCACGCGTATTCGGCGAGTTTGCTCGGGACATCGATCACCAATGCGCGGTGCTACGTTCACGCTGGGTGCGCCAGGGCGAAGGTACAACGGCAACCGCCGGCTGCGCAGACGCTTCAGATCTCGGGCACGCCGGCGACAACGGCCGAAGTCGGACAATTTTACAGTTTCAGGCCAACCGTCGTGGCCTCGGCCGGTTCTTCGTTGACCTACGCGGTGGCGAATAAGCCGGTTTGGGCGCAATTCAGCGCCGCGACGGGCACGCTATCCGGCACACCCCCCACGGGCAGCGCAGCAACCGATGCCAATATCGTTGTTAGCGTATCGAACGGTGCGCAGAGCGCGGCCCTGCCGGCGTTCAACATCGCCGTCCAGCCAGTCGCCCCGTCCGTCGCAGGCACAGCGTCCCTCAGTTGGTCCCGACCCAGTGTAAATACCGATGGATCGCCGCTGACGAACCTAGCGGGCTACGTAATCCACTACGGAACAAGCAGCACAGCCCTCAACAACAAGATTTCCCTCGCCTCCGCCAGTGCAACGGGTGCGGAGATTACGAATCTGTCGGCAGGTAATTGGCAATTCGCGGTATCCGCCATCAACACGGCCAACGTTGAAAGTCAATTCTCGGCAATCGTCGGCAAGACGATCCAATGACGTTGGTAAGCTTGGGCACTGCCAAACGAAAGAGCCGGCAACAGACAAACCAAACCTACCGCCACCGCGCCACATCCCGGCTCTACGGGGAGGCGAATAACGGCCATTTTCTGGCAGCTCGATCTCCGCAAATCACCGCGCGGTTGCGGACGCTCGGCGCGGCTGTCCTCAATTGGAAGCAGGGCGTACGCGCGCCCGCCCGCACACCGCGCGGCACCAGCCAGTCTTCGTCTGGTCTTCGTCATCGTCCACACGATCGTTCGTTGACGCGCTGACGCCGGCTAGTTTCGGAGATGAGCCGCCGACTTGGCATTACTCTGGACCCAGCCCCTTGATCACCTGCCCATCCACATCCGTGAGGTCGACTCCCATCCACGCGCAGATCGTGGGTGCGATGTCGAGCAGCCTGGCTTCCCCGGTCAGCTGCTGCGCGTTGCCTTTGCCGCGCCTGAAAAGAACCAGGCCCCTCTGGGTATGTATGCCTGTCCGCGAGTTGCGTGGTGGCATCCGCACTTCGCCAATCCCGGCGCTCCGCACGGTACGGATCGGATGCTTCCGGTTCCAGTCAACGACCAGGTCTGGGAGGTGATCGAGATAGGGCCCATGGCAGTGATCGGCAATTCGCGTCACCCTATCGACGACCGGCTCCCCCGTCTCTGCATTGCGCAAGCCCAGAAGCTCTTCCTCCAAGCTGTCGCAGAAGCGCTCAAAGTCCGGGCCGGGTTGGACAATCCCGTTCGGCTCGCGCCCAGCGAGGTTGATGCGGATCGACCCAGCATCGTCCGCGGCCGGCAACAGAAACGCTTTGCGGCGTCGTCGGTCGGACTCGAGCAGGAGATTGCGTGCGGCGTTCTGAACAGGCGTTAGCAGCCCGTGCAGCGACAGCGGCACCGATCGCCATAAGGATCTCAGTGAGTTCACTGGTCGTCCCCGGCCCGGTCTCTGGCCCTCCAAACGTCTCAGGATCGTGTCGAGAATGTAAGTCGCATGGTAGTTCGGACCAATCCCGTGGCTGACTAAAAGGACAAACACACATTCATCATCGAGTTCGGCCAGAACGGTCCGCAGGGCTCTATCAAGTGCCGCGCAGACATCCTGCAGCGGGTCCCCGAATCGCTCGCAAAGCGCGGGATCATGGTCCGCGTGCGCCGGATCATGGATGTGCCAAGTGTAATGGCCGACGTGGTGACCATCGTCGTAGACCACAAGAAAATGATCCCAATCGGCCTCAGTCATCAAAGTCGTTGTAAGTCTTGTCTTGCGCGCCACGTTGGCGACAACGCCATCGCGATAAACGCCGATGTCACGGGGCCCGTTCCCACCGTAGTCATTGCGGCGGATCGGATCCGGCCCGAAGCGTCGGTCGAGTTCCCTAACCAGCCCCGGCGGCCACGTCGAGTAGCCCGCGCCAAGCTCTTGATCGTGAGATGCCCAGTCGACAATCTGGACACCGTTGACCGGTCTCGAAACATAGGTTTTTGGAACGTCCACAATGACCACACGCCGGCCGGCATCGGACAGTCTGAACCAGTACGGCATGGCCTTGATATCCCGCGGATGAAAAAGCTTGGTGCGATAACTGCCCGGGACAATCTGGCTGTTGAAGTAGCGACCGTGCCTGGCAGGATTGACCGCCGTAAAGAAATTGGGCCACGGAGTTTCACTGATGCCGGGGGAGTTGTTCGTGTAGGTCCAAAGTCCTTCACCAAGCAGGGTGCCCAGCGCCGGCATCTGGCCGGTTCGCGCCAGGCTCAGCAGCAGATCGGGGTCGATAGAATCGATTGCAAAGACGAAAACTTTCCGAGCCATTCGAGTCCGGCGCTGCTCTTAGTCAGGCCAATAGCTATTAATATCAGATCCTTTCATACACTTTCGTCTTCGTGGAGCTAATGACGGCATCATCGCATTAGCGTACGTGTAACGAACTGCTTCCCGTAGCGTATGGAAAATCTTACGCTTAAGGCATCTTGTTTCACAATTTGCCGTCGCCGTTTTCGCGGTGGCTATTCTTCAAGCGACTCTGGATAATGCAGGTCAGTCTGCAATTCCTAATTGAGATTTACGGCGTCTCTGAAGCCTCAGCGATAGGCCTCGGGATTACATAATCTAGCCACCAGCCTCGTTGCGACTGTATTGGGAGGATTGATCGAAGCTCATTGTATCGTGCAACGACGCGCTCTGGTCGATCAAGGGAGCATGTCGGAATGAGCCGCGTCTGCTTGTGGGGTACGTCACTTGAGAAGGCTGCAGATGAGGCGCAGTTCCTGGCAGTGATCAGACTCGTCAAGCACGTCGAGGCGACCGCTGAGATAGCCGTGCTGGCGCGCCCGAGCCGGCGTTCCATCATCCACGACGTAGCGGGCGTGAGCGTCATTCGAACGGCCGACATTGCTGCGGTCTCCGCGGCGCTTGCGCGCGCCGACCTGATGATCATGGTCGGCGGTTGTTTCATGGAGTCGCGGAGCCAAGCGGCCGTCTGCACCGGACTTACCCTGCTGGCTCGGCTTTGTCGTACACCAGTCATTGGTGTGGGTGTTACCGCGTTTCCTTATCGCACCGCTTGGGGGCGACAGGTTTACCGGAAGATTTTCAACGCCATGGAAGCAATCTCAGTACGAGAGCCGTCGGCGCAAACTGCGATTTCGGACCTGGAAATAACTGCTCATATCACGCATCTGGCGGATCCGCGCCTCGTCTTGGTGCCCGCTGCAGACAGCGTCGCAAGGGGCCTCTTGAGAGGCCAAGGAATCTCGTTTGACCGGCCACTGGCTTGCGTCACGCTGAGGCATCTGCACGACGGCATGCCGGGCTGGGTAAAGCATTCGCACAACTATTCAAGTGAAGCTGCCGACCGGGCCAACCGCGCTATTGCGGGTGTGCTCGATGCGCTCGCCAGCGTCGCGCAGCTCGTGCTCTTGCCGATGCACCCGAGGCTGGACGAGGACGTGGCGGCCAGTAAGGCCATTCAGGCACACATGCGTGACCCGACGGCATTGCACGTGAGGCTCCCGCAGCTGCGGGCGCCAGAGCTCATGGCTGTCATGAAGTGTTGTGATCTCATCCTGGCGAGTCGGCTCGCGGCTGGCCTGTTTGCGGTTGCGACGGCGACGCCCTTTATTGGCATCGGCTACGAACAGCGTCTGCAAAGCTTGATGTCGGAGCTCAGTCTGGAAACGTTCGTTCTGCCGTGGCTCGACCTCGATTCCAAACGTCTTCAGGTTGTGGCAGAGGATGTCTGGGCGAATCGCGAACGAATCCGCGCGACAATGATTTCGGCCAGCGAGCCGTTGGTTCAGTCGGCTTGGGCAAATGCCGAGCTTATCGCACGCTACGCGCGTAAGCCTTGAAGTGAATCGAGATCTAGGCCGCCGCTGCGGATCTGGCCTCTCCGCGTCGAGATCTTTGCTGGGGGAAAATGTGGTGGCTTTGGCCGCGGCAGGGCGCACGATCGCCCTGGAACTGGTCGCGGCGTCGACGAAGTGACCGCTATCGTTCGGCGTCGTGACGGGCAATCGGAACGGGAAACACTCGATGGGTTTGGTTGTAAGCGTACAGTTCGCCACCCGGGCCGCGGGGCAATTGATTCTATGAGAACCAATTCTCATGGGACAGCCAGTAGTGCCAGTCCGCGATGGGCCTGGGCAGAGCGGCTATAGGATTTCTGCGCCATGCTCATTCATTGAATAGTTTGATGTTGGTCTCCCTGTGCGCAAACGCGCCCTGATACGATGATCATAAGATGCGGGGATTGCGTATATTGATGACTTGTTTCGAATTTCCGCCTCTGGGGGGCGGTGGTTCGCGGGCGGTCAGCGGACTCACAAATGAGCTTGCCGCGTTGGGGCATCACGTTGATCTCGTAACCATGAGGTTTCGCGGGCTGCCACGGTTTGAAGTCATCGACCGGGTGAATGTGTATCGCGTGCCGTGCCTACGATTTCGCGCCACCATCAGCACGCTGCCAGAGCTACTGTCCTACGTGCTGGGCGCCTGGCCCGTCGTTCAGCGGCTCCTGCGTGAATCACGTCCTGACATTGTTCATTCGCATTTCATCCTGCCCGATGGCTTACTCGCGATGGCAATGAAGCGCCGGAGCGGGATTCCGTATGTGATCACGGCCCACGGGTCCGACGTCCCGGGCTACAATCCCGACCGGTTTCGGGCGCTGCATCCGCTCCTCACTCCCATCTGGAAACGCGTGGTGCGCCAAGCGAACGCGATCATTTCGCCCAGTCAGTCGCTGGCGGATCTCATTCGGGCTCAGCACTACGAGGGTTCATTGGAAATTATACCGAATGGATATCGCATGACGGGCTTTGCCACGACTCGACACCAACCCTGCAATTTGTTGGTCGTCAGCCGCTTGTTCGAACGCAAGGGCGTGCAGTATCTGCTGCAGGCCCTTGAGGGATTTGCCCAACCGCTCAACCTACACATAGTCGGTGACGGACCCTACCTGATCGAGTTAAAGCAGGCGGCCCAACGCCTGCACACGCGTGCGGTCGTGCACTTTCATGGCTGGGTCGATAACACTTCGAGCGCATTCCGCGAGCTAATGGAAACCGCGACCATCTTCGCATTGCCATCGGAGGCCGAGAATTTCCCGAACGCGCTGCTCGAGGCGATGGCTGCGGGGCTGGGGATCATCACGACCTCGGGCACCGGCTGCGAGGAAGTGGTCGGGCCTACAGCACTTCTGGTGCCACCGCGCAATGCCGCAAGGATTCGCGCTGCAATCGAACAACTGTCGGCCAACCCGGCGCTTTGCGACCAACTGGGTCGCGCTGCGCAGGCGCGGGTCCATGGAATATTTTCCTGGCGATCTGTTGCCGCACGATACGTCGAGACCTATGAGCGCGCCGTACGCGATGCGCGGTCGTGAACGCGTCTGTAGCGCCGCGTGGGGAGCGTTCGCGTGCATATCTGCCTAGTCGCTGTGGAAATATTCGCCTGGGGCAAGTATGGGGGCTTCGGGCGTGCCACGCGGACCATCGGCCGCGAACTTGTCAAGCGCGGTATCACCGTCTCGGCCGTTGTGCCGCGGCGAGCGGATCAGGGGCGAATCGAGAACCTAGACGGCATTCAGGTGCACGGCTTAACGCTCTCTGACCTGCTGAGTGGGGGGCGCCCTTACCAGCGCCTCGACGCGGATATCTATCATTCCCAGGAGCCTTCCTTGGGAACATATTTGGCGCAGCACACCCAGCCCCTGGCGCGCCACATGGTGACGTTTCGGGACACTCGCGATGGCGCCGACTGGCGAATCGAGCGTGAACTGCCCTCAATGAGTGTCCTGCAAGTCCATGCGAACCGATTGTACGAGGACAACTGGCTGGTTCACCGCGCGGTCCGCCGCGCCGATCGCTGCTATGTCGCGGCACAGATGCTGGCAACCAAGGCGCGTGTGAAATACGGTCTGGTGCACGATCCAGAGTTCCTGCCAACCCCGGTACTAATGCCGGACGACGTAGAAAAGGATTCCGTTCCGACCGTTTGCTACGTTGGCCGTTGGGATCGGCGCAAGCGTCCAGAGCTGTTCTTCGAGTTGGCGCGGGCGTTCCCGCGAGTCCGCTTCCTGGCTGCCGGCAAAAGCCGCGATCCCGGCTTTGAGAAGACGCTGCGGGATCGATATGGGAATCTCGCGAATGTCGAAATGCTGGGTTTTATGGATCAGTTTTCCGGCACCGAGCTTTCGCGCTTGCTCAGCCGGAGTTGGATATTGGTCAACACGGCGGCACGCGAAGGTCTACCGAACGCTTTTATTGAGGCCGCCGCGCACGGCTGTGCGATTCTGAGTGCAGTCGACCCCGACTCGTTCGCCTCCCGTTTCGGCCATCATGCCGCTGACGATGATTTCGTTCGCGGCTTGACGAGCCTGCTAGAGGGCAATCATTGGCGGCAACTCGGCGAGGCCGGTCGGGACTATGTCCAGCGAGTTTTCTCACTGAAGCCTGCGATCGATCGGCACATCGAGATCTACACCGAGTTGCTGGCACATCGAGGCTATGATCGTGCCGGTTGAGTCAATTGCCATTATCATACCCACCAGGGATGATCGGGATCTCACACAACTCACCGCTGCGATAAATCGCCAGACGCGGCCGGCCAATTGGGCGTATGGATGCGCGCTAAATCGGGCAGCAGATAGGCTCTCGTTCACACCCGAATAATTCCAATTCTCGATTTGAAAATCCGTACCAGCGTCCGTACGGACGGAAACCAGCGGACGGGTGGAATGCTAACTTATTGATTTATATGGTGGGCGGTACAGGGATTGAACCTGTGACCCCTGCCGTGTGAAAGCAGTGCTCTACCGCTGAGCTAACCGCCCGGAAATGGCGCGCGAAGTATGACATCGACCTTTCGCTAAAACAAACGGCGCAGGGCTCACGTGCCCGCGCGTGTGCGCGCCTTTGGGGGGCTCTGTTAAACTCTGCGCCCCTCATTTTCTCCAGACCAGGTCCATGACGGTCCGTACACGATTCGCCCCCAGTCCCACCGGCTTTTTGCACATCGGTGGACTTCGGACCGCGCTCTTTTGCTGGCTGTACGCGCGCCGGCACGCGGGGCAGTTCGTACTGCGGATCGAGGACACCGATTTGGAGCGTTCGACCGGCGCGGCCATCCAGCAGATTCTGGACGGCATGGAGTGGGCGGGCCTCGATCACGATGAAGGTCCCTTCTATCAAACCAAGCGCTCTGACCGCTATAGGGAGGTCATCGAAGAGCTGCTGGCGAGCGGCAACGCCTATCGGTGCTACTGCAGCAAGGAGGAGCTCGCGCAGCTTCGTGCCGAGCAGATGGCCCGCGGGGAAAAGCCGCGCTATGACGGCCGCTGGCGCGATCGCACCGATTCGCGTCCCGGGGTTGCGCCCGTGGTGCGCTTCAAGAATCCGCTTGCCGGAGATGTGGTGGTTGACGATGTCGTGCATGGCCCGGTGATCTTTCAAAACGCCGAACTCGACGATCTGATCATTGCGCGCTCCGACGGCACACCCACCTACAATTTTTGCGTGGTGGTCGATGACATGGACATGCGAATCACGCATGTCATTCGGGGTGACGATCATTTGAACAACACGCCGCGGCAAATGAACATGCTGCTGGCGTTGGGGCATCAACCGCCGCTCTATGCGCACCTGCCCATGATTTTGGGTTCCGACGGCACCAAGCTCTCGAAGCGTCACGGAGCGGTCAGCGTGCTCGAGTATCGCGACGAGGGATTCCTGCCCGAGGCCGTGCTCAATTACCTGGTTCGCCTGGGATGGTCGCACGGCGACCAGGAGTTCTTCACGGTCGAGGAGATGATCCGGCTGTTCGACATCGCGGAGGTCAATAAATCGGCCGCGGCCTTCGATGTCGAAAAATTGTCTTGGCTCAATCAACAGCACATGATGCGCGCTCCCGCCGCCCGCATCGTGCCGGTGCTGCGCTGGCACCTGGCGCGCGAAGGCGTCGAGGCGAACGATGAGGCGCAGCTGGAGCGAATCGTGCTCTCGCAACGCGAGCGTGCCAAGACGGTGCGCGAGATGGCGCTCAACAGTCTGTTTTTCTTCCGGGCGCCCACGGGCTACGATGAGAAGGCGGTGCGCAAGCACGTGACGGCAGAGGTTTTGACATTGCTCGGCGAGGTCCTGGACCAGCTTGGCCGGCTGGCGAGCTGGTCGGCGCCGGCCATTCACGAGCTTATCAACGGTTTGGCGGCCGCGAAGGGGGTCGCGCTCGGCAAACTGGCGCAGCCTATCCGCCTCGCGGTATGCGGCGGAACGGTCTCGCCGCCCATCGATGCCACCTTGGAGATCATGGGCCGCGAGGAGTCGCTCTCCCGCTTGCGAAAGGCGAGAAAACTGTGGGGCGCGCCATAAGGGGGGCACACCGAAAGGAACGGCGCACGGCTCAGGCCGCTCTCGTTCTCGCATTTCTTGACCATGGTGGCAGAAATGAAGATTGAGCGCTGTGTCTTGCTGACCTTAGATTGGCAGGAATGGTTTGAGGGCAGTCTATGGCCGCCGAGGTCCCACAGTGCAGCCGTGCGCTGCGCCTGAAGGTAAGAGCTGAAGCCCACCCGTGGCTCAACGGCGCCGCGGTCGAAGCGGCATGAGCACCCATCCTTGGAGTCGGGAATCAAGGATGACAGCTATTCGGTCGAAGCGGCCTGCAAAGACTATGTCGATGATCGCCGAAGTGAAAAGAACGAGGCCTGTGCTCATGACGCGGACAAGCGCTTTGAACGCACCGTCTACAACACCACGTTCGGTAAAACGCCTGTCGCCCGCGTCTTGAGTCTCGAAATCAAAAAATGGCGAAGAGAAACCGGGCTGTCTAAGAGCTCTCAGAACCGGACCATGACCGCGCTGCGCGCTGCACTGAACCTGGCTGTGCAGAATCGCCGAGTCGGCGCCGATCGGCGCATCGAATGGGCGTCGGTTAGACAGCACAAAGGCGTCAATAAGCGTCGCACGCTGTTTCTGGATGTCGATCAGCGGCGCCTGCTCATACGGCATGCAACCGGCTCCGTGCGTGACCTGATTGCCGGTATGGCACTCACCGGAGCGCGGCCCGGTGATCTGGCGAGCGCCAGACGCTCGCAATACGATTCACGCACCAAGTCGGTCACGTTCGCCTCAAAGAATGCGATCCGCACGGTACCGCTGCTAAACGCCGCGGTAGCCCTTTTCGATCGTCTTGCGCAAGATAAGCTCCCAAGCGACTTTCTCTTCACTCGCGATGATGGAAAGCCCTGGGCGCATTCTGATTGGGATGAGTTGGTTCGGGCCGCCGCTGACAAGGCGGGGTTGCCAGCCCGGGGTGTGCCTCTACACCTTGCGGCATAGCTTCATCACGCAGTCGCTGATGGACGGGATGACCACCCTGGATGTGGCGCGAATATCCGGCACATCGCTGGGGATGATAGAGCGGCACTACGGCCATCTCGTGATGAATGCCGCGCGTGAGCGGCTCGAGTTGGTAAATCTGCTTTAAGGGCGATTCCATTGAGCCCGCCGCATCTGGGAGTTGCTTGGTATCTCGCGCTTGGCGAAGCGCTCGGACTCTCGCTCGCTACGCTCGACGAGCGTCTCTCCAGGTGAAATCTAGTCGCCTGCGAGATCCTGAGGCCCGGCTTCTAAATCGTGCGCTGAATGGTGTAACAAGATCGGTCTGCGTTTATCGATTGAACCCCGGACTGATTTTTGTCGAGCACCGCGCCGGCCTAAGACGTAGGCATGGCACTTGATGCGATTGCATCAGATGCAGTATGATGACCTCCACTAAGGACCATTGCCATGCGTACCACCCTCGACATTGACGATGATGTTTTGGAAGCGACCAAAGCGCTGGCCCGTCAAACGGACCGAACAGCAGGCGCCGTGCTTTCCGAGTTGGCGCGTCGGGCCTTGACGACGGCATCCGCCGCTCCCGGCCGGTCCGGTAAGGCGACGAAGGGAGTGGGCGGCTTTGTGCCCTTTGGGAGCCGAGGCGGCATCGTCACCAATGAACAGATCGATCAACTCCGCGAACACGATGCCTACTGAGCCGTAGATCCGTGCGCGCGCTGTTTGATGTCAACGTGCTGATCGCTTTGCTCGACACCGACCATGTCGGTCATTGTGCAGCGACGGATTGGTTTGCGAAAAACCTTAAGCACGGTTGGGCCTCTTGCCCGATTACTGAAAACGGCACCGCGCGCGTAATGGCAAGCGCCGGCTATACCAACCCGCTCCCCGTGGCCGAGGTGCTGCAGCGGCTCGGGCAGGCGGCGAGTGCGGGTTACCATCAATTCTGGCCCGATGATCTCAGTCTGACCGACACGGCAGTATTCATCCACACGGAACTGCTGGGCCCCAAGCAGATCACGGACCGATATCTACTTGCCCTAGCCGTACGAAACAGCGGTCGATTCGTCACCTTTGACCGCGCTGTCAGACCGACCGGTGCGGTCGGCGCGTCCACGAAACACCTCGTTCAGCTATGACGCTTTGTGCAAGCGTTACGCCGCGGCATTTTGTCGAAACGAATGCTGAAGTTCCTGATATTCTCTCGACCTCTTGTATGGACTAGTTTGCGTTGTCGGCATCAATCTGGCGAATTAGGTTAAATTTCGCCTTAAGATACAGTATCTTACGAGTAGGGGCCATAGCTCAGCTGGGAGAGCGCTTGTATGGCATGCATATGGACCTCGCGCAAAATATCCATGATAAATCAGTGATATACAAAGCTTGACCGGATCACGGCGGTCCCATTGGTGGTCCCATTTTGGAAGGATCGGATTTCATCTCTCGCTGAGCATTCGCGTCCTTCAATCCGTTGTCGGTTGTCGCAATCTGTCGCCCTCGCGTGAGCTCCGCGAGACGGGCGCACTGATTCCACCGACAGTCGTGGGCCACTCGAAGCGCGCGCGCCGACGACAGGCTACATCCGGCATCGCGAATATCCTCCGTCGGAGTGGACAGCATTCGCCCGTTTTCCGGTGTGGATGTGGCGCAATCGGGAGGTGCGTGAGTTTGTTGACTGGCTTCGATCCCATAACGCGGGCGCCACGCCGAATGACAGGGTGGCTTTCTACGGACTCGATCTCTATAGCTTGTACAACTCGATTCAGTCGGTCCTCACTTACCTCGATCGCGTCGACCCGAAGACCGCGGCAGTGGCGCGCCAGCGCTACGGATGCCTGACTCCGTGGCAGTCGGACCCTACGGTCTATGGCCACGCGACATTGACCGGTCAGTACCGGACCTGTGAGCCGGAAGTCACGTCGATGCTGGCAGATCTCATGCAAAAGCGCAGGGCCTATGCGGAACACGATGGGGCACGGTTCTTGGATGCGGTGCAGAACGCCCGGTTGGTCGCCAACGCCGAGCGCTATTATCGCATCATGTACTACGGTTCGCGCGCTTCCTGGAATCTGCGTGACAGCCACATGTTCGAAACCTTGAAAAGCCTACTGAGCTTTCACGGACCGCACAGCAAGGGGATCGTTTGGGCGCACAATTCGCACGTGGGAGACTCAGCGGCGACCGAGATGTCCGCTCGCGACGAATACAACATCGGTCACCTCTGTCGACAGGAGTTCGGCGACGCGAGCTATTCGATCGGGTTTGGTACAAACAGCGGTACGGTTGCGGCGGCCTCGAACTGGGACGAACCGATGCAGGTCAAAACGGTCCGGCCGGCGTTGCCCAGAAGCTACGAGCGGCTATGCCACGAAACCGGCGAACCGCGCTTCCTGCTGCCATTGCGAGATGCGCCGCGGGCACTCTCCGTAGGATTGCTGCAACCCCGGCTCGAACGAGCGATCGGGGTCGTCTACCGGCCGGAAACCGAACTTCAAAGTCATTATTTCGAAGCAGTCCTGCCGCGTCAATTTGATGAGTACATTTGGTTCGACGAGACGAAGGCGGTAACCCCGTTGCGCAGCGAGGAGCTCAAAGGTCTTCCCGATACCTATCCGTTCGGTCTCTGAACTCCGTCACCGTACCGGGACACCACACCGATCGCGTCGTCTACGGCGACTACTCTTGTCAGACTGCCACGCTCATCCACGACGGGCATTCTGCGAATGCCGGCACTTTCCATGCGTTTCACAACATCCTCCACATCATCGGATTCTTTGGCAAGAACCGGTACACACTCGTCATCACATCGCCAACGACCACACTGCGCGGCTCTACTTCGCGAGTGATAACTTGCAGGGCAATGTCCCGATTGGTAACGACTCCAATCGGGACATGACGATCTCCCTTCGTTTCCACCACGATTAAGAGACCAACGTGTTTATGCCGCATGATCTGAGCAGCATGCGCAGATCATCTCTGGGCGACGCTATGACCTCATCACGCTTTCTCATATGTGTATATCATCTATCTCACCAAAATAGTATTTGCTTGTCGGTGGTTACAGGCCACTCGTAGATCCTGCAAATCGGCACGTGCAGCGCACATGATTGCGATGGTCGGGGATGTACGTATTGCCGACTTACACCCCGGGCGAGATGCTTGCGCGCACAATGGACTCGAGCAATTGGAGGTGATCGGAGCTGGCTCGGAAACGGAGCTACGGGATCTGCAAACGGTGGACCTTTGTCGTAAGGAGTCTTTGCAATGCGTGTAGATCAAGTCATGACGAAACAAGTAAAGTGGTGCTCCTCTGAAGACACGTTGGATCGCGCCGCGCAGCTCATGTGGAATAGCGATTGTGGGTGCCTGCCAGTTTGTGCGCCTAACGGCGCCAATCGTGTCATTGGCGTAGTGACCGATCGGGACATTTGCATGTCCGCGCTATTCGAAGGGAAGGCATTGCGCGAGCTGCGCGTGTCCAATGCGATGGCGCGGGTTTTGAAAGCTTGCCGGCCAAGCGATTCTCTGGCGGATGCGGAGAAGTTCATGAGCGAGGCGCGAATTCGCCGCCTACCGGTGGTGGACGATCAAGGTTCCTTGATCGGGATCATTGCATTGGCCGATCTGGCGCGAGAGGCGGTTCGGGAGCATGCCGCTGGTAAATCGGACATTACGGAATCGGCGGTCGGGGACACCCTCGCCGCGATTTGCGAGCCTGCCAGTCAACAGCTTGCTGCCTGAGTAAGCGGTAACGGTCGAGCGGGTCGTCGCTCGACCGTTACCGATGCGGATTTGCACTCGCTCCGACAACGATGCGGTGGCATTGTCTAGCTATGAATTCCTCCAGCGCCAAGGTCTCACGTCCGCCATCCGTATATCGGCGCGAGGGGGACGACACCCTCATCGAGATTCGGTTGCGTGAGGTGCGTCAACTGTTTCACACACTCGATCCGGCGCCGTTTCGCGAGAAGGATCTTGATGACGGTGCTGAGCGGTATCTACTCGAGGCTTGCCAGGAAGCGGGCGCCCGGCGGAAGTTACGCCTGGTGGTTTATCTACCGGCATCTGAAGCGGCGAGCGATGCAGCGCATACTCTCCCGGATGCGGTGCATAATTATTTTGCATATCGAGAACGCGAGTTGCGCTTGGATCTCATCCGGCTGCTGCGGTACGGCGCAGTGAGCCTCGGAATTGGCGTCGCGTTTCTAATGACGTGTTTGGGGCTGCGCCGTGCGCTGGTGGTCCACACGTTGGTCTTCGACAGAGCGATCCTGGATGAAGGTTTGCTCATTCTCGGCTGGGTGGCCATGTGGCGTCCCATCGAGGTACTACTCTATGGCTGGTGGCCGCTCGCCCGCCGGCGAGCCCTCCTGCGCCGCCTCTCAGCTATTCCGGTCGAGGTGCGCGAGACGGCCTGAGAACAACTCCGCTTATCCGAATGACGCTGACGCCGCATTGCTGGTGTAATTACCGCAAGCACTGCACAGCAGCTCACCGGTTCATGGTATCAAGGGCCGCGGCTGAAATGCGTCCAACCCTCGGAGGCAAAGTGCAGCGGCCGGCCGAGGTTGTCGAGTACCACCACACGAGGTTGGTCGGCGCCGGACAATGCTGTCATCCGGCCGAGCGGCGTGATGGGCACGCCGAACGACCGCGATAATTCGCCGATCCGGTCTGATGCCGCCGGCGGCGCTGTGAACAGGATTTCGTAATCGTCACCGCCCGTCAGCGCGGTCGCGAGGCACCGCGAATCGCCGGCTATCGCGATGCGGGCGGCGGGCGACAGCGGCACCGACCGGGCTTCGATGACCGCGGCAAGGCGCGAGACCTCGCAGAGATGCCGCAGATCGGCGATCAGCCCGTCCGAAACATCAAGCCCCGCAGTCGCGATGCCGATCAGCTGTGGCCCTAGGGCGGCGCGCGGCTCGGGCAATCGATAGCGATCGATGAGAAAAGTGCTCGAGGCCACATCGAGCGTGGTTGCTCCGGCGCCGAGTACCGAGAGTCCTAACGCAGCATCGCCGATCGTGCCGGTGACGAATACAATGTCGTCGCCCCGCGCGCCGCCACGCCGGATGATCCGACCGACCCGCGCCTCGCCAAATGCCGTGACTGCGATCGTGATCGGGCCTGAGGTCGAACTCATATCGCCGCCGATCAGATGCACGCCATATTCGTCTTGATCTTGAGCGAGTCCAGCGGCAAAGGCGGCTATCCATGGTTCATCGACGGTATTCGGCAATATGAGGTCTAGTAGATAGGCGCGCGGGACCGCACCCTTGGCGGCGAGGTCGGAGAGATTGACGCGCAATGCTTTGCGCGCGACGAGATCGGCCGGATCGTCGGGCAGGAAATCGATACCGCCGACGATAGCATCGGATTTGACCACCAACTCGTTGCCAGACGCCGGACTAATCACCGCCGCATCGTCGAGCAAGCCGTAGGCGCCGGGAAACGCGCGGGCGAGTGGTGCAAAATACCGTGCGATTAACTCGAACTCGCCTGGTAGGTTCTGCTTGGACATCATCACCTCAGCGTCTCTCTCCGTCATCCGGAAACTTAACCGCGATCGATTCCGCGTACAAGTTGTGACGGCCTCTGCGCGACCAGGTCAAGGCTCCCCGAGCGTTAAAGTCGAGTTGAGATCAACCCCAGAAGGAACATCGGAGTCGCGATGACGCCGCGGCTCAGATCACTGATCGAAGCCGTACCGCCACAATCCAGGCATAGAGCCAGAGACACGTGAGTACTATCAACGCGTTTAGTGCCACGAATGCGATCACCAATGCGACCACATCGATCACCAGATCTTTTCTCGAGCGACTCGCCCAGTGCTCGTGCACCCGACGTCGGAATTGATGCGACCCGATATATCGCCATCCGAGGCCCCAGCGCACCACGAAATCGACTACCGCCACGGCACGCTTACTCAGTTCGTGAAGCATCGTTGCAATCCAACCAGCAATTCCAATTCCGATCGACGCCGATCGGCACGCGGCAATCGCCGATAGCTTCCATCACGCTGGGTAGTCAGTAATGCTTAACACGTGTGAGGCCCACATACGCAATATGTGGACTTTCCGCCAGGCGACGTTTATTGAAATGCGCGAATGCTCATGTGTCAGATCCGTATTCCTCGTATTTCAAGATGCCCCCCTGTGGCGCATTGTTCCGCCGCGAGAAGGGCTCGAAACAAGAGGGCAAATCATGAACACGGGTGTAGGCCGCGCGCATTGGTTATTGGTACCTGGATTGGGGAAAAGGTGAACTATTTCAAGTGACTGGACTTGACGTTGAGTCTCTAACAATTGAAATGCAGACCTTCGATGGAGGGATCGGCGAGATCGACGAGGGCAGCTGGTGCACCCTGGCCCTCAGTCGTGCTGAACCAACTGAGGGGTGGGATGCCCTGAACCTTGCTGATATGGGCGACTCAGAGGCCGAGTTGCCTGAAGAAGACAGGGAAGTAGCGGTTCAATTCGTGGAAGTTGTTGAGGAGGTGCGGGAGAACTCAAACGAGGAAGAACGAGATCTTGTGGTTGGCAGGGCGCCGGTAGAGAAGTTGGCGATAGACAATCCCACTACGGAAGAGCTGATGCGCTGAGGATTATTATAATCGTGCCTGTCAGCGAGCAACTCCTCGTAAACGAACAAAACGGTCGGGCGGATCGCCGCTCGATCTTGCTAGGCGGTCCGAATGCAACGGGACAGATGTCTGAGGGCGTACTTAGCCTGCCGGAAACATTGGCATCCTTTCCTATCTTCCGATGCCCGCTAAGGCGGCATAGACACCGAACCCCGCGGTGAGCGTGATGGTGAGTATGACGATCACCGCGTACCCTCCGGCCAGCCGATGGGGCGAAGGCAGACGACGCGCGAGCAGATAGAGA
Organism: uncultured Gammaproteobacteria bacterium; assembly: GCA_963813755.1. Lineage (GTDB taxonomy): Bacteria > Pseudomonadota > Gammaproteobacteria > Steroidobacterales > Steroidobacteraceae > Bog-1198. The sequence goes on from CAWEZY010000002.1 coordinate 105,409, forward strand.
AATCCGAGCACCAGTGGCAACAACAACGCGTTCATTACCTGAACGCCGACACTGAGGCTAATGAGATTCACGCTGGAAGCAACGAACAATCCGCTCGCCGCCAACGACACCGTATAGATACTGTAGAACCACGGTGCCTCACGTGGGTCGTGCTCCAAAGAATGCTTCACACCCAATACTTTACCCAAGGTGCGCGCTGCGGTGAGGGTCACCACGATCGTTGCTACCAGCGCCCCGCCAATCATTCCGAGCCCGAATAACACCTTGCCGGTCCCTTCGCCAAGGAAGGGCGTGATTGCCTGGGCGATCTGCTGCACCGTACCGAGCGCAGCGTGAGGCGCTGCATTGCCAAGTGTCGCGGCCGTGGCGATCAGCACGCAGGCCATAATGACCTGTGTGATCACGGCACCGAGCGCGGTGTCCCACCGCGCCGCAGCCAAGTCGGTGGTAGTTAGTTTTTTCTCCACGACGGCAGATTGCTGATAGAACACCATCCACGGCATGATCACGGCGCCGATATTGGCCGCTACGAGATACAAATATTTCGGTTCACGCCACGGAATGCTCAATGCGCCCCGGAACATCGCGGATGCTTGCGGTTGGGCTTTCCACGCCACCAGCAGGAACACCAGCTCGAAGGCGCCGATGCCCATCGCGATGCGCTCCACTGACAAATACGATCCGGTGTAAGCCATCAACGTCAACCCGCATACGACGACCGCCATCGTCAGCCATGTCGGCACGCCGAAAATCAATCCGACTCCGGCAAGGCCACTTAATTCGCTCAGCAGCGCTCCTACGCACGCCAAGACGAGTATGCCGACCGAGATCCACGCCCATCTGCGCCCGAAGTGATCGCGAATGAGCTCGCCGAGGCCCTTACCGCTCACGATGCCGAGGCGCACCGTCAGCTCCTGCACCACAAACAGGATCGGGATTAAGACGACCTGCAACAGCTAGCAAGTGATAACCCCATTGCGCGCCGCTTTGGGCCGCCGTAATGATGCTGCCGGCATCGGTGTCGGCCAGCATGACCACGAGGCCGGGACCGATGACCAGAGCAAAGCGAGCCCACCGCGGACGGCGGTGTGAGCCGCCGGCAACGACTTTTTGCGACTCGATACGGGGTAAGTGTCTACGTTGGTTGAACAAAGTTTGAGCTTGCGGGACGCACGTCCGGCACGATTGAAATCAAGGCGGCACCGAAAATCACATAGAGAGCCAGGGCCGCGACGGCCAGATCGTAGCCAAGAATTCGCTCACCGAATATTGTCAGAATGGTCGACCAAGTGGCGGCGCCGAGGACTGGCGAGGCCACTGCAGTAATCAGGGCACCCGCAGTGACGGCCCAACCGATATGGGAACCGGGCTCCCTAAGCACCACCTGGAGAAACGTGCCGAAATAGGTCGAGACGACGATCAGTGACCAGCCCGAGTCACCTGCCTCAAAGATCGAATATTTCCAAAGGATATTCCACCGGAAAACACGGTGCTCCAGGGCTGGCGGGCGGCCCTCCTCAGCCACCGCCTACTCGACTGGAAGATCCGTGTGCCAGCATCCTGCAAGCCCACCCGAGCAGAAGCATTTCCAAGGTCGTTGTCCGCGGGGAATCGGATGGGAATCTCATCGGGTCATACCATAACATTGGCATCCGTCCTGGAGACCGACAAAGGCGAAACCATGCTGAGCGAGAGGTCCTCAGAGATCAGCGCTGTGCGCTTCGAGTCTGCCGGTCTACGAGGCGTGCGAGCGAACCGAGCTGCTCCGAGATAATGCCGAGCAGATCGTCGGTCGACACAATGCCGACGAGATCGCCGTTAGGGGCGACCACCGGCGCACGCCGTACTCCGCGCTGGCGGAGAAGTGCCATGGCATCGACAATGGATTCGTTCTCCTGCAGCACGAGCGGATCGCGGGTCATTACATCGGCCACCGGCAGAGCGCCGAGGTTGCCCGGGTGATCCGGCAGCGCACGCACGATATCGCGGTCGGTCACGATCCCGATCGGAGCCAGGGGCGTACCGCGCTGCTGCTCGACGACGATGATGCAGCCGACGTTTCTGTGGCACATCTCATGCGCCGCCTGAAGCAACGACTCGCCAGGGATCATCATGTAGACTTCGCGCGTACACATTTCGCCGATGTTCATGGAGCCTCCGTGGCAGCGACCCCTGCCTGCAGTTCTGCCGGCACCGCCATAGGGCGCCACTCCCGGCATTGTTCGAAGAGCCATATCTTGATCGCACCACATTAGCTGACAAGCCCGCGAATATCGCGTTGCGGCTAGGTGAAACTCCTCGTTCTGCGACAAGGTCGCCCTACAACGTAAGGACAAGTCCGTATGGGCAGGTACACCCCAAGCGTACAGCATGAACTGGCCGGAGGTCACGAGGAAGAGCGATCCGCATGCGAATAGTGGTCGCCGACCAAAGCGAGGCGCGGTTCTACGATACCGACCACTTCGATTCGGAGCTGAAACTTGTGGGGCATCTCGTGGATCCGAAGGCGCGGCTACACGACCGCGATTTCAAGTCGGACCGTCCTGGCCGGGTGTTCGATCACGCTCCGCCCGCCACCGGGCGCCGAGGTGGCGTAGGGCACCACAGTACGGGGGGAGAGCGGCATCCGCATAAATACGAGGCGGAACTTTTTGCCCACCAGATCGCTGCCGAGCTCGAGAAGGCACTACGGCAGGATCAACTCAAACGACTGATTCTTGTCGCTGGCCCCAGGTTTCTCGGCCAGTTGCGCGCGGTCCTACCGAAATCCCTGGATTCGTCGGTAGCTGCGGAGGTTCGCAAGGATTTGGTGCACGCTTCCGATGCGGCGATACGTCAACACGTGCCGCGTGAGGCATTTACAAGCGTTGTGGGATCACCTATAGGGGGCCCGTGACCACTCTTGCAACTTAGCGAAGGGGCGGATCGAGGGGTGTGCCATGACTCAAGTGCTGAAGTGTATAGCCGCCTCCGAGAGAGGTAAGTCGCATGACTGAGCTCGCCGAAACGCATTTGTCGCACTTCATCTGGCAGACCCGTTATCGCGACACGGACGCGCGGCCGGCCGAGAGCACCATCGCCGATACCTGGATGCGCGTCGCAAAAAGTGTTGCAGCGGTCGAGCACGATCCTGACCAGTGGTGTGAGAGGTTCTTGAGGATTCTGCACGGCTTTCGTTTCCTCCCCGGGGGGCGGATTCTGGCAGGGGCCGGTACCGCCCGTCAGGTGACACTGCTCAATTGCTTCGTCATGGGCCTAATCGATGACTCTGTCGAAGGGATTTTTGAGGGACTGAAGGAAGGCGCCCTCACGATGCAGCAGGGCGGTGGGGTCGGTTACGACTTCTCCACTTTGCGGCCAGGCGGAAGCCGTGCAGATCATTCAGGAATGGTCGCATCCGGTCCCGTGTCCTTCATGCGGATATGGGACGCGATGTGCGCGACAATTCTATCCACAGGTGCTCGCCGCGGCGCCATGATGGCGACCTTGCGCTGCGATCATCCTGATATCGAGGAGTTCATCGGCGCCAAGCGCACAGGGGATTCCCTGCAGCGATTCAACCTGTCGGTCCTGGTGACCGACGCATTCATGGAGGCGGTGAAAGGCGACGCCGATTGGCTACTGATTTTTCCGGAGCGAGAGATCGAGGGCTCTGACAGCCCGCGCGGCGTCAAACGGGCCTGGAGCGGCAGCGCGACTCCGGTCCAGTGCCGGATCTGGAAAGTGGTCCGCACCCGCGATTTATGGGCAAGACTGTGCGAAAGCGCCTATGACTGTGCCGAACCGGGCGTGCTGTTCATCGATCGGATCAATGCCGCCAACAACTTGGCGTACTGCGAAACTCTGAGTGCCACCAACCCATGTGCCGAAGAGCCTCTGCCACCCTATGGCGCCTGCAATCTCGGTTCACTGAACCTCACGGCCTTCGTCAACGATGCGTTTACGCCGCCGGCTCGTTTCGATTACGAACGCATTCTCGCAACGGTGCGGGTGGCGGTCAGATTTCTGGACGATGTGCTGGAAATCTCGCGTTTCCCACTCGCCCGACAGCATGAGCAAGCTCACCGCGCGCGACGACTCGGACTTGGAATCACGGGCCTCGCGGACGCATTGGCGATGCTCGGTCTTCGATACGACAGCGATAGGGCCCGAACCACGGCCGCGGATCTCATGCGACAAGTACGCGACGCGAGCTACCAGGCTTCGGTGGAGCTTGCCCGGGAGAAGGGTTCATTTAGCGCATTCGACGCCAAGAAGTACCTGGATCGACCGTTCATTCGGGCGCTTCCGGCGGAGATCCGCGATGCCATTCGATGCTACGGTATCCGTAACAGCCACCTGCTCGCGATTGCCCCTGCGGGCACGATCAGCCTGCTGGCCGGCAACGTGAGTAGCGGTATCGAGCCCATCTTCGGAATCGAGTCGCTCCGGCGTGTGCTGGATAGCGAGGCAAGGCATCACAATTTTCAAGTGACCGACTATGCCTATGGCGCCTGGCGCGGGCTGCAGGTGGGACAGCCTACCCTGCCTGATTACTTCGTCGATCGGAAAGTGATTTCCCCCCGGGATCATCTGTTGATGCAGGCAGCCTTACAGCCCTATGTGGACGGTGCAATCTCGAAGACGATCGCGCTTTCGCAGCAGCTCGACAGGGCGAGCGTTCAGGAGATCCTGCAGACTGCATACGATTTGGGTCTTAAAGGTTGCACGGTGTTTCGCGAATCGGACCGGCCTGGAGTGATCGGCGATCACTACCTCGCGGATCCTTTTCGGGAGCCTGAACGCGGCAGCGCTCATTGCTGCGAGACTGATCGCGAGAGCGATTGAACCGCCCTCAGTGGATCGTAAGCCGAAGCAGTGTGCACAGTTCGGCGAGGGGACGGGTGTTCAAGACCTGGTCCCGGGTGATCCAGCCGCGGCGTGCCTGTCGTACGCCGTGGACATTGTCCCGGAGCAGTACTCCAGCGGTCTCTGGTCAATATTCGACGCCGGTTTACAGCCTTCGACCTTGAGCCGCAAAACCTCACGAATCTTGCGCACGGGTAACCTCTCTTGCCCCACCGTAGCTCTCCTTCCCATCGGACAAAGATACCACGGTAATGGCGGTTAACCCGCGTCACACCACCCGGCCGGCATCGACCGGAACGGTGGCCCGACATGGACCGGAATCATGGCCCGGCATGGCCCGGAACTGGTGGCCGGCATGGGCCGGAATACGCAAGTCGAATGGACCACGGAATGCGTTTTGCTCAGCCCTCTCGAACTCCGCCGGTTTTTTCCCGGCCTATAGTTTGCCCGTCGGCGGATTCTGCAGTTTGCTGTCCTCGAACCTTCCTACCGCGCTTCGAACGAGGCTCTACAGACCGAACGGGCTTTTTCCGGGACATACCGCCGGAGCTGACATCAGGCGTCTCGGCAGGCGCCTTTTCTCGCTGCGCTTGAGTGAGCAGATCCCTCAAGTACTTCGCCCATTTTTCGATCGCATCACGCTTTTGGGGGAAATACGCAAAGCGGTCATAGACGCGTTTCATTCCCTTTTTTTGGTGGTTAAGAACGCGCTCTGCGATTTCGTCCTCGATGCCAAGCGCGGCTAGGCCCGTACGACCCGTGCGACGCAGATCGTGCGGGGTGAACGATTCAATGCCGACCGCTTGGAATCGATGCACAAGTCGTTCAGCGCTGCGGGTAATCAACATCGGATTGATTGGCTTAAGGCCATTCTTTCTGGGCAAAAGGTACGCCGAGGTACCGGAAATACCCATGAGCGAGCGGATTTCATCGACTGCCCAATCCGACAGTGGCAGCACATGGCCTCGCCCTTTCTTCGCATGTCCATCGGGTATCGACCACGTGTGATTCTCTAGATCGAATTCCGTCTTCTTCGCGAGTGCAAGCTCCTGACGCCGCTGCATCGTTAGCAGGAGTGTCATTAGAATATGCCCGCTTCGTCGAGTACGGCAGATGGTCTTACAGTTCAACAGAAACGCCTTGAGCTCAGTTTCGCTGAGCGCTCGCCCGCCCGGCGCCTCGGTACCTCCGGGGCGGTACAGGAGTTTGACCGGCGAATCGGCGACAGTTGCGCGATGAATGCCGTACATGAACATCTGACTCAAGATATTGGCCGTGCGATTGGCCATTACGGGCGAGCCACGGTCGACGATCTTGTCGAGCAATTCGATTACTTCGCGCGAGGTGATGGTTCTGGCATCGCGGTCACTCCATTGCGGCAGCACGTCGGCATTGAGCACGCGTTTCACGTACGCCGGGCGTTTTCGCTTGCGCTCCTTGACCACGTGCCGGTGATAGAACTCGTGCGCGAGAAAGAGTACCGAATGTGTATCCTTGGGGATGTTATCCGGGTCGTCGAACAAATCTGTAGGGCGCTTCACTACATTGGGAATCGCATGAGCAGCAGTCCCGATCGCCAGCTGAGTCGATACCGCCTGCGAGACGGGCACGGGCGCATGCTGTGCCGGCGATACTGTGCGTGCGTTGGCACGCTTGATGATCCCCGCTTTGCGCGGATCGATGCCCTTATCGAGCATCTCTCGAGCCTTTTGCGCGCGGGCGCGAGCCTCCGCGAGCCCTACGGCCGGCCACTGTCCGAGCGCGAGCCGTTGTCGTTTATTGCGCCAGTAAAACCGAAAATACCAGCACTTCGCTCCGCCCGGCATGACCCGCAGTTGGACGCCTGCGCTGCCGGGATCGGTCACGTCGTACCGTGTCTGGCGGGGCTTCAGCCCAGTAATCGCATTCGTAGTGAGCCGACTGCCTTCGGGTTTGGTATCATGCCGCCCGCTTTGCGGTGTGCCGAGTGTTTGATTTCGAAGCTGAAGTTGAGCCATATCAACGTGCTCCGGGTTTGCGCCGATGTTCGATTCACAGTGGTGGTCCCACGGTGGTCCCAAAGGAGTGTAACATCGTGCAGCGGAGCGAGACACTATGGCGTTGCGATGCTTGCAATTTCCTGCTTAAATTTCATAGACTTGTGTCGCAAAGCGTTGTAAATTGACGCATGTGGGGCCATAGCTCAGCTGGGAGAGCGCTTGCATGGCATGCAAGAGGTCGGCGGTTCGATCCCGCCTGGCTCCACCAGTTTTAAGGTTTCCGTTCGGTCGATTTTAGGGCCTGCGTCCCCATCGTCTAGAGGCCTAGGACACATCCCTTTCACGGATGCAACCGGGGTTCGAATCCCCGTGGGGACGCCATATTTTCACGCTTCGTCTAACTTTCGCCTAAGTCTCGGGACCGCCCTATAAGCCCCAGGACGGGCGATCGGCGCGGGGTATGCAAGGAGAGAGGAGGGCATCAGGCGCCTTTGCTCCGGCCGCTAGGCGCCGGCTTCAGATGTTCAGCGACCGGTTTACCGCTGTCGAACGCGTCCGCTGGTGCCATCGGGGCGAATCGCGACGTCCGCCAGCACCCCACCCCTTTGGGGTGTATCTGCTGGATTCTTACGGACATTCGGTCCTTGGGCATGGTCAAGATTCGGCGCCGGTTTCGCCGAAACGGTGGTCAACCTACAGCGCGTGTTTACAGCAAGGTCGTAGCCGCGGTTTGTTGCGCGCGGACTCTACTCCAGAGCGGTCATTGCGCGGTGAATTATGTCTGACACGGCGGGCGTACGCGCACGTCGCCGATAACATACTTCAGAAGGCCGTCAAGAAGCTGCCAAGTTTCGGGTAGCGGTCTCTCCAACCCGCCCAGACGTCATCACTACGTCGCAGCTCGATCAAACCCAGCCCTGGTGGAAGATCGTATACCGGGTAGAGGTTGCCCCGCTTCTTTTCGTACTGCGGAACGTTGTTCTCATCCCTTCGGTGAGTATCCTTGACCCGCAGACCGGCTCTCGCCGGAGTTTCGGTGTGAATAGTGATTTCAAATTTGCCGCCCGCTCGAGGTGGCGGATAGGTACATACGCCGCGCACTTCGAGGCCTATTGACGACTCTAAAATGAGGTCTTCGCGCAAGATAACTCTTGATCGGTCGCCATATAGGGAGGGGTTTATCCCGGCGCTCACGCTGGCGTTGAAGGACTCCACGCGAATCGCGAGGTGCGTGTGCTCTTGGGCTGGTTTGGGTTTTCTGCGGCTCAAGGGCGGCCTTGGCAGTGTGCTTCAGTAGTGGATAGCGTTAATCTTTCCAGAATCCTTTGAATCGATCCGGTGCCAGCTCGGTATAGCGCACCGTGTGGGCGATGTTCTTGTGACCGAGGTAATGCTGCAGGGATCGCGTGTCGTGGCCCTCGTTGGCGAGCTTGTAGCCGCAGGCGTGGCGGAGCATGTGCGGATGGATGGGGAACGGTAACTTGGCCGCCAGGCCGGCGCGGGTCACGAGCTTGCGCACGTTGCTCGCGGTCATGGGGCCGCCGCGCTCGGACAGAAAGAGGTAAGGGCTGGCTGGCCAGTCGCGCCGCAGCTGCCGCAGGGCGCGTAGTTCGGGGCCGCGCAGCGGATGAGTCGAGGGTACACCCCTCTTCAAGCGTTGGACCGAGAGGAGACCGGCCTTGAGGTCAAATTGCTCCCAGCGTAGGCTGATCGCCTCACTGACGCGCAGCCCATGCCGGTACATCAGCAGAAGCAAGGTCCGGTCGCGATGCCCGTAACGGCCTGACGTCGCGGCACCCAATAACGTTTCTATCTCCGTCGGTGTCAAGTACTCTCGCGTCCGGGTGCCCTGGTTGGGTTTACGGCGGGGTGGCGCAACTTTGCCACTTACGGCGGTTGGTGCACGTCTACGGCGTTTCGGTAGATCAATGACTTGGCCCATGGAAGGCGAGTATACTCTCCCTAAAACAGCTATAAATGGGAAAGTCAGTAAACCAGTGATAATGGCAGTTATCGCATGTATAATGCGGCGCGTGTTAGAGTCTAACAATGAAAACAGGCAACCGCCGGCCTGAATCTTTTGTAGCGCCGACGCCTGTGCAACCGGCAAAAAGACCGTTGGACCGGCTGCGGGAATGGCAGGGAATGGCGGAAGGTGCCTACTCGGCGAATACCCTGCGGGCGCAGAAAGCGGACGGGGCGATCTTCCAAGGGTTCTGCGAGGCGCGCGGCGAGTCGTTTCTCCCGGCGCATCCGGCCACGATCCGCGCCTTCATCGAGCACGAAGTAAAGGCGGGCAAGAAGCCGGCGACGGTGCGACGCTATATCGCCACCATCGGGCGAGCGCACATTGGCGCTGGGTTACTGAATCCCTGTTCCAGTGAAACGGTGCGCTTGGCGTTAAAGAAAATGGGCCGGGAGACCTCGGCCCGGCAGGCGCAAGCGCGCGCCTTGGGCTGGAAGGAGATCAAGGAATTTATCGGAAGCGCGGGTGAGGCACTCCGAGCGGATCGCGAGCGCGCTATGCTCTGTGTCGCGTACGAAACGCTTGCGCGGCGGGGCGAGCTCGTGGCGCTCGAGGTTCGGGACATTGAGTTCTGGCCGAACGGCACCGGTCAGGCGTTGATCCGCCGGGGTAAGACGGATGCGGAGGGGCAGGGAAGGGTGGCTTATCTTTCTCGCGACACGGTGAAATGGCTAAAGATCTGGCTCGAGCATGCCAAGATCAGTGAAGGGCCGATATTTCGGCGCTTGATCGGTAGAAATCAAATTGGCGATGTTCTACATCCTGGCAGCATCGCGCCGATCTTTAAGCGGGTGGCGCAGTGGATCGGCATGCCGGCGAGGTTTGTGGCGGAGGTTAGTGGGCACTCGACGCGGGTTGGCGCTGCGCAGGATCTCGCGGAGCTCGACATCGACTTAGCGGCGATCACGCAGGCCGGCGGATGGAAGTCGACGCGGATGCCGCTGCAATACGCCGAGAAGATTAATGCGGCGAGGTCCGGGATGGCGCGGGCGGCGGCCGCGACAGGCCGCGACGAAGCGGACCAAATGTATAAATGACGCAGCGCTCATCTTGCGGGGTCTGATGCAATGAGACGTGACACGTCGCCACACTTCTACGATTCATTCACTCGACAACAGTGGGCGCGATTCGATGCGGGAAGCTACCGGCTCGCCCCGGCCGCGCTGACTTTGCTCAAGGGCGTCAATGAGCCAATGCCTATATCGGAGGTGGAGGAGGTCATTGGACCTCTTTGCCGACTCCTTGATATTCAAATGGAGGCCAATGACGTTCGTCCCTTCGTGCTTGCAGTGGCCGGTAGCGTAGCCGTTGGAAAGAGCACCTTCGCCAGGGTTCTCCGCGCCTTGCTGGCTCAGGCAGGCCGAACGGTAGAATTGGTCGCGACAGACGGCTTCTTGTGGCCAACCGCAATTCTTGAAAAACGAAACCTAATGCATCGTAAGGGCTTTCCAGAAAGCTATGATCTCAAAAGAATGCTGGTGTTTCTGGCGGAGCTAAAAGAAGGGAAGTCGGAGCTTCAGGTGCCTGTCTACTCCCATGAGTTGTACGATATTGTGCCAGGACAATTTCAAACCATAAACCAGCCCCAAATCCTGATTCTCGAAGGGCTCAATGTCTTGCAAGGGTCGTCGCGGGATAGCGCCGCCGTGGCCGCAGACTACTTTGACTTTAGCGTCTACCTCGATGCGGATGAAAATGATGTGGAGCAATGGTACGTCGCGCGGTTCTCGGTACTCCAGAGAACAGTATTCCAACAGCCCACCTCCTATTTCCATCACTTCAAAGATCTGCGGCCAGCGGAAGTCAGAAAGACGGGGCAGGACATATGGCGGTCAATCAATCTGCCAAATCTTCTCCAGAACATTCAGCCCACGCGAGAGCGCGCGTCCGTGATATTGCGCAAAGGTCGATCGCACGCAGTGAAGGAAGTGCTGTGGCGACATTCAATCGATGGCAGATATCGGCAATAGTGATGAGTGGGCACTCCACCAGGGTAGGCGCCGCGCAGGATCTCGCGGAGCTCGACATCGATTTAGCGGCGATCACTCAGGCGGGTGGATGGAAGTCGCCGCGAATGCCGTTGCAATATGCCGAGAAGATCAATGCGGCGAGGTCCGGGTCCGGGATGGCGAGAGCGGCGGGGCCGCCACCGGCCGCGACGAATCAGTCTCTTAAAAGGAATAGGAGCGCTGTAGCCGGTTTTTACAAATTGGCAAGAGCTTTGAGTCTCCGAATCTCGAGCGCACCCGAAGCTCTCTTTCCAAATCAAAGCGAAGTCACACACGTTCTCAAGTGCATCGCGGGTCACGGTGAACCGTGGATTCTTGACACAGCCCTTGCACCCACCGAGTGCGTCCGCCATTCGCCTGAGTCGGAGCTCGGGGCGTTCACGCCCTCAATGGCCGTTGCAGTTTTTGGTCATCCCCGTGGATTGACGGCTATGTCTTCCGGGAATATAAAGAACACCGGCTCCAATTCATAAACGCCGTACACATAGGAACCGAAGCATCATATGCTGCGGAATCAGTTCCAGATTGTCTACTTTGAAGCCACGCGACGCTGCAATCTGCGCTGCCCGTCCTGCATGACCGGTAGCAATGAGCCGCGAAAGGTGCGTCGGCGTGTTCGAAGTGAATTGAATCTGGAGGAGATTCGCGACCGGATCCTCCTTCCCGCCCGCCGTCTCGGGGTCCATACGGTCGGATGGAGCGGGGGCGAGTTCCTGCTGCGCAAGGATGCGTTGGACTTGCTGCGCCTGACCGTCGAGCTGGAGCTTGAATGTTCGGTGTTGAGCAATTGCAAGGCGCTCACGCGCAAGCGTCTCGAGAAGATCCGAGACGTAACACGGGGCCGGGCGAAGATCATCGTCGGTGTGAACGCCCTCGATGAGGGCAACCGCTGGAGCCGGGATAACGACTCGGACCGCTCGATCCAGGTGCTCGAGGATTGCGCCGAACTGGGTCTCGGCCGGCACGTGGTGATCACGATCGGCAAATACAACACAGAGAGTTTCGAGATGACCGTTGACTACGTCGTCAAGAACAGCATCTCTTACAATCGCTCGCCGTTGGTCGCGCGTGGGTCGGGATCGCAGTGCTTTGAGCAGATGGGATTCGACAGGAACGATCTCGAGAAGTATTTCCACCCGGTTCTTCGCCGCAATCCTCACGGCTACGTGAGCTATACGCCCTTCTTCCTCTCACCCGAGTTGTACGAAAAGGCCTCCGGAGGAATCCGCAACAATACGATCCCGGAAAACCCGGCAATCGGTTGCTGGGCCGGTTCGTGGCTCGCCGTCAACGCGGAGGGGGATGTCTCTGTATGCCCGGTGCTGCTCGATGTGCTCAATGCCGGCAACGTGCGAGAGCAACCGCTCGATGAGCTGGTTGAGTCCAGCTCGCTCTTCGCCGACATCACCGACCGCTCCCTGCTCAAGGGCCGCTGTGGCCGGTGCCGCTACCAATACATCTGCGGCGGGTGTCGGGCCATGGCGTACTATCATACCGGGGATTACATGGGCGAAGATCCTACCTGCTTCTTCGATCCTGTGGATCGTTCCACCGTCAGCGAACATGAAGAGGAAACGAACCGCAACTTCAAGAAGTACCTCCTGGTGGCTCGAGCGGCGGGAGTCTACAAGCCGCCGGGAGACCGTCGGAGTGGGCAGTCACCGTTGCCAGTGGAGAAGGACAACTGATTGCCTAGCCGCTCCAGTACGCTACACCCCGACACTATCAACGCGGTGCGACTGCGGAATCTATAACCGTTGCTGGCTCGGCGGCGAAGCCGCCAAGAGGGGTTCGCTAGGGAGTGACCTGATTCGAACAGGATTGTGTGGCGGACAAAAAGAAGGGGCCCGTGAGGGCCCCGAAGTAGAAGATATGGGGATTATTTGTTTCGATTGTCGTCGGTGTCGGAGGGCAGGACGACCAATCGTCCGTCGACCGGGAACGCCTTGAGCTCGATGGAAAAGCTCGGATCTTCCTTGTGGGGAGGCTGGATCGGAGATTACGTTCCGGATCGGCGTGAACCCATTGCGCTGCGCTGTCCGTGCTTCGCGCAAGCCCAGGGCATACATCCATGTGACGCCCGTGCGACGCATGCGTCGCACTCCTGGGGCCTTCGGGAAAAACCTCCGCTTTTCACGCTCCGGAACGTGATCTCGCAAACCAGCCTTGGATAAGAACCCGCTTCGTTCACAAGTTAGGGGTGTGATCGACGCCGCGGTGCGGCTCGGCGACAAGCCGCCAAGAGGGGTTTATTCGGCATTTCATGCTTCACCCCTCGCTGCTTCGGGGCCGCCCTAAAGGGCGTTTGACGACGCTTTCCGTCATCGTTGCCGGCCTTGTTGTTGCTCAAGCGAACCGTATGCAGGGCGTACCAATGACCACCCGGATGGTTTAGAACGGTAATCCAGGGCGTGTATCGTTTACGCGCCATTCACGGCTTCGTTAGAGTGTCGGACGCGACTGGAGTGCTTGACGCCGAGTTGTCGGTCTGCTTGCTTATTTGATCTTTGCATATTTTCAGCGCTTCATGGTATGAGATCGTATTGTTAGCAGACATTTTCTTCCTCATGCATCCGATCATTTGTGCGATCAGCTGGCGCTTACTTATGGTCGGCTGATCTGTGGAGTCGACGGCGAGCGCTTGCGCGCCAATGAGCACGCCGGTCATGGCAATTGGAGTTAATACGTGATTCATTGGATTCTCCTACAGGCACCATTAATGCTGAGTTTGTGAAACTGAGCTCAAAAGATTTGCAATCTTTGCAAGGCGGTACACAGAGAAGGACACAATTCAAATGTGATGGTTTGGGCTTGCTACATCATGGAGGCGTCATCGTCGCGCAGATTGTCTTTTGGCGCTAACAGTCGCCTGCGGCCGACAAAGCAAGTGAACGCTGTCGGTGACGGACTACAAAAAAAGTCGCGATTCACCATCCGCCGTTGTGAGGGCATCACGACTGGCCATAAGTGAGCGTTGATGCTCTCCGGCGCTAGCAGGACCCAAAAGAAGGGGCCCTTTCGGCCACGGAAATTCGTCAATCTATTTTACTTATTGCTGCCTTCGGGATCGGGTGGAAGCACGACCAGGCGGGCGTCGACGGGAAAGGCTTTCAGTTCGATGCTGAGTGAGGATCGCTTTTTGCTTTCCGGTCCGCTGTAGACCCGTCCCTCGACGCTGCGGGAAAAACTTCCCCCTGTTTTTCACTCCGGAAAGCAATAAGCGACCCTCCACAGTGATACGTCACGATGGAGCGTGAGTCGGAATTGTTGCTCGTCGAATACGAAAAGCAGGGGCCCTTGCAGGCCCCGAAATGGAGGATCTTGGAATTATTTGTTTCGATTGTCGTCAGTATCGGGAGGAAGTACGACCAATCGTCCATCGACCGGGAACGCCTTGAGCTCGATGCTGAATCCGATTCCCTCCTTATGCGGAAACGCCGCACCGATCCTCGTCCATTTCTTTTGGGTTTTGCCGTTGCTCTCGTATTCCTCAACCGTGAAGACGTTGAGGTAGGTGGCCGCGGCGGGCAGCGATTGCTGGGCGGGGGCCGGGGTCCTGCTGGTCTTTTGTTGATTGCGATTGTTCATCGAAGTACTCCTTGAGTTTAAGTGTTTGGACTTTCATCGCTCCGGAAATCCGAAGCGATGGGGCGGAAGTCCGGCAGCGTAAAAGCGCCGAGCGCACATGTGTCGTGGAATAAATAATCCGTTGATCTAGATACGCGCAGGCGGGGCGCAATATATGACGCTCGCGTCCCTGCGCACCGACTGCAGTGAAGTCAATGTTCGGAACGAAAGTTAAGCGGGCGGATCGATCGACGGCGGTTTATGCCGCGAAAGCGCATTGCGCAGAAGTGTGCCCGCTTCGTTCGACGCGCGCTGCCGATGCTAGCCGAACCGCAGCTTAGGTATTACGGACAAGGGAAAAGGCCATACCTATATATAAGGAGTGCAGGTGAACGACGACAATTCTCTGCAAGAGGACGGGCTCCCCAGTCATATTCCGGAACGGCGTGAACCCATTGCGCTGTGCTGTCCATGCTTCGCGCAAGCCCGGTGCGGCCATCCATGTCCGCCCGTTCGACGCATGCGTCTCACCCCTGGGGCCTCCGGGGAAAACGTCGTGTTTTCCACGGTCCGTCGTGTGACCGGGGAGTCGGCCCTATCGACAACCGTGTTGACGTTCATGAACTCCCGGTGACCGCGTTCGGCCATTGCGCTGCGCTGTCGCAACCTGCTCAAGCGTAGGGCGACCCGCGATACAGGGAGTACCCTAGGAAAGAGAATTTGCCGGAGTAGGCGACGCGGTGCGGCAGGTCACCGCAACGCGGGGTATAAGATAACGAAGCTGGGGAGAAGGAGCGCGGTATGTCCGAGGGCGAGGGGATGGACGGTGGTAACGAGAAGTCATGTTCCGGGCCGCCGTGAAGCCTGTATGCGAGGACTTTTCCATGGCAATCCTCTAGGGTGAGTCAGAGTTTTCAAGGAGTGTTCCATGTCGCTTGCGGATGAACTGAGCAAACTGGCGGAATTGCGTGCGAAGGGAGGATTGACGGAAGAGGAGTTCACGCGCGCCAAGGGACGCGTGCTCAACACCGAACAGTCGAGCTCCAGTGACCCGCTGACGTCCACCGTGAATGACTTTCGGCGCAGCCGCACCGACAGGTGGTTTGGCGGTGTATGTGGCGGACTGGCGCGACTGACCGGAGCGGAAGCCTGGGTATGGAGGCTGCTATTTACGGTGCTTTTTATCTGCGGGGGAGTCGGCCTCGTGTTGTACCTGTTGCTGTGGATTTTCGTGCCGAGTGAATGATCGAGCGGCGCGCGGGTCGCGAGGCGATTAAGAAGTCGCGGAAAGGTAAGTCGGGACGTGATTAAGCTTAAGTACCATGTGATCGGTTCAATCGTCGTGACGATCTGCATGGCGCCAACGGTGATGCTCGCGATGCGCGAGGTTTATCGAGGCCACGGCGCGGGGACCTATACCAATGTCTACGGGCTCACCATTCATTACACGAGCCTCTTGATCCTGTTGGGTGTCGTTGTCGTGGTGATGCTAGCCGCGCTGATCGGGCGGCTGGTGTATTTCTCGCGGCTTCAGCGCGATGTGCGTGCGGTCGATCGGTGGATCGAGACGCACTCACATTCCTCAGGACGGCGAGACGAGGCAATCCGATGAAACCGGGTGAGCGTTACTGGGCCCTCCTGGAGCCTTTTGCCGATTCGATATCGATTTACGATGGTTCTGAGATTTTCTTGCGCCAGTTTGTCAGGGTGCCGGAGCGACCGCGTAACTTGTTTGTCGCACACTGGTGTGTCGCCGAAGTATCGAACGGTGGCTTCCATCAATTCTTCTTCAATAGTACGGGTGTTCTCGCGCCTGAAGCCGCGGCGGCATTTAATGCGATGGGTTTGCCTCAGTTGGGGCGCCTAGTGACGTCGGCTATGGCGGTGCTGGGATCAGAGTACCCTCGAGATCGGGACGAGCGTCAGGAACGATTGGAGGCGTTGCGCCCCGACGATGAGAATTCGGCTGCGCGATTTGAATCGATTAACGAGGAGTTCTACAAACTCTTGGCTAATGAAGGCGGTGGCTGGGAGAAAGCCGCCGACGCTTATGCGGCGAGTATCCATTAAGCTGTTTCAGGGGTACGGGCGCTAACGATGTGGCGAAAGCGGCATGTCGACCGATTATTCAATGACTCTGACGAAAATCGTGTCGGGTGGACAGATGGGGGTGGATCGCGGGGCGCTCGATGCGGCCCTCGCGGCGGGATTTCCATGTGGTGGGTGGTGTCCGGCGGATCGCCACGCCGAGGATGGACCGATTCCGCAGCGACATCCCCCTCACGCCGTTGCCGGGTGCGTTTGCCACAAGGAAGTGGCAACGGACGCAAGTCCGGGAGGGTGAGGTCGGATGTCTTTTCGACGAGATACGCAATCTCGTCGAACCGACCGAACGACTGCACATGGATGTGCAGGCTGGGCCGCAGCGAGGCAGGATGCCGAAGCGTTGCGGTCGGGCTCGCGCCTCTGACTCGCCGGTGCCGGGCGAGGGCATGGGTGAGCCGCATGCCGGCGAACGACGCCACACGGACGTGGCGGCTGGACCGCAGCGAAGCAGGACAGCGAAGCGTCGCGGACGAACGGCCCGGCCAGTCGGAGAACAATATCGCCAGCGAACGCGGCAGAATGTGATCGATAGCGATGGCACGGCGATTTTGTTTTGTGAATCGCTTAGCGGTGGGACGAAGCTCACCAGGGATTCGTGTGTGCGAGAGAAAAAGCCCTTCGTCGTGCTGGATGCGAAACTGATTTCGGAATCGGACGCCGCCGCCGCAATTATTCGGTTTGTCGACGAAAACGAAATTCAGGTGCTGAATGTGGCGGGTCCGCGGTTGAGCGGCTGGCCGCAGGGGCATGCGTTTGCGTTGGGAGTGGTGGGGAAATTGATTGGAGGCAACAAATAATCCTGATGTCTCGGGCCTTCGATTATGTGAGGCAGTGTTTGATACAGTGGCGGATGCTTTTCGGAGAATGCGTGCATGTGGCCTTCGATGCGGCGTTGGTTCAAACAAAAAATAGGTACCGGGGCACCGCTTTTTCAGCGGCGCGAGACGGGGATCAGTCGCTTTCTCGAGGGAAGATTTAAGGATCCGCAGGCCACGGCTCATTTTGGACTGCTACGTCGACACCTCGAGCTCGGTTATCGGCTTTATCTACCGAGCGGTTCCTCGCCTCGCGACAGCTTGCCGCTTCTCGTCATGCTGCACGGTTGCAAGCAAAATCCGCTTAGTTTTGCCGAGGGTACGCGCATGAACGCGCTGGCCGAAGAAAGCCGGTGTGCGGTGCTGTATCCGGAACAAAGCAGGCGTTCAAACCCGCAGCTTTGTTGGAATTGGTTCGAAGCGGCCTCACTGGGGGGCCAGGGCGAGGCGGCCTTGATTGCGCATCTGATTGAGCAGGTCACCGTGCGCCGGCCAATTGATCCACGACGCGTCTATGTGGTCGGAATGTCGGCCGGCGGTGCGATGGCCTGCATCTTGGCCGTGCGCCACAGCCGCCTATTTGCCGCCTGTGCCATCCATTCCGGATTGATGTACGGAGCCGCCCATTCGCCCATGCAAGCGATGGAGGCGATGCGGTCCGGACCGTCGGCCGCCTCTATCGAGGAGGGCCGAAAACTCATGCGCGAGACAAGTGAAGCCGATGTCACAGTGCCGACGCTCGTGATCCACGGTGACCGCGACACAAGGGTCGATCCGGTGAACGCGGATCAAATCATCGAGCAGCTGAAGTCACGCGCAGAATTCATCGATGCGAGCGCCGGGGCGCTGCTCGCGTCCGGGGAACGGCGGATCGAGGGTGGGGGTCGCACCTACCGTCAGCAGGACTACACGCAACACGGGCGGCTCGTGCTACGAAAGGTTCTGGTTGAAGGATTGGGCCATGCGTGGAGCGGCGGTGACGCCCGCTATGAGTTCAACGATGCAGTCGGGCCTGACGCCAGTCGGCTCATTCTGGAGTTTGTAATGCAGTATGAGCGCGAGGTCGGTGTAATCGCTGCCGCGCGCGTCGGATAATTGAGATCGGGACACGAGTGCTGGTCGAGTCGTTTGCGAGGTCGATCTAGGCGCCCACGGTACGCTCAATGGTGGGTATTTCCGGGGAAAATGGACGCGTTGGAAGGCGAATGTTGCGTTAAGTTTTCCTTAACGAGCGGTCAGGTATTGCGTTTGTTGTGCGTTCTCGGGCAGCGCAGGCTATGCACTGTTCGATCAATTCAAGCATTGGAGAAGGTACATGACAAACGAAACCGAAGTCATCGCACGGGTCGGGCAGGCGCTACTGGCCGTTGCCGCCACCGGTGTTTCCTTTCTTGTGGTCCAGTTGGCGCTGTTGGCGTAGCTTGCCATGGAGGGGTATTCGAGATTCCGGCAGGTGGCGAGTTTTCGTATGGGCGACGCGGGGACCGTGGTTGCGAAGCTGCGGGATCTCGCGCCCTATGCGCTCATGGCACTCGTGTTGCCGGGCGGTTCGCTGATGGCGGTTCTGTTGTGGTCTTATCGCCGGCGGAAAGGATTCGCGCATTGAGCGGAATTGCGGAGGAATCGCGAATTCGTGTTCCGTGCCGCTGTAAATCCATTGCAATGCGCTGTCCGTGCTGCGCGCAGGCCCGGGGGTAGCCGTCCGTGGCCACCCGTAGGACGCATGCGTTCGACCCTTGGTCACCCGCGTAACGCTTGCGTCACGCCCGTGACTTGATGTGGTGGCCAGGTGGCGAAACGATGGCCTGGTATAGCCGCCTCGGATTGGCTTTTATCGCGGAATCGGCGACCTCGGGCGCAATCAGTCTAAGGTGTTAGTCCGGCGCCATCCCCTTCTCGGCCAGCTCCTTTATCGCCTGCGAATTCTTGGATAGGTGCGACAGCCCCATGCCGCGCAATACGTTCGGTGCCTTTGAAAACTGGATATTTTCGTAGCCTACAATCTCGACGCGATTGCCCCAGGGGTCATAGAAATCGAGGAACGGCCCAGGCAAAGTTTCGACGCCCGCCTTAGCCAGCGCGCGGCGTACGGATTCTTTGTCATCGACGACGAGCCCGAAATGTCGACCGCTACCTGTGGGGTGGCTTCTTCCCTTCTGAAGCGCGAGGAACTGGTCGCCTAAATCGATGAAAGCCATATCCTCGCTCTTACCGCGCAGCTTGAATTCGACAATTCGTGCGTAGAAGTCGAGGGCCTGCGCTATGTCGCCGACTTCAATGGCAACGTGATTGAAGCCCACGGCGCGTGCCTTTTTGGATTGAGGCATAGGACCTCCAAGGTGAAGGTGCTGGAGAGGTCAGTATAGGGCATCGTATCCAAGAGCTTCCAGCGTCGACGCGCTGTTGATCGGGGAGGGGTCTCAATATCACCTTCCGGGGCGGCGTGCGGAAAGAGGTTCTGTTGATGCGGGCGGAAAGCGCCGACTAATGCGGCCGTCTGGCCGCGTTGACCGCCGGAGGGATTCGCGACGGCGGTCCGAAGGCCGGGTAATAATCCTGCGTCGCACAGAAAGCCCGTATTTTTCACACCCCATCACATGATTTCGTACGACCGGGCCGGCGTAAACATTGGTACTATTCCTAGAGCGTGAAAATCATAACAACGATTTCCTAGGGAGCCACGTTCATGGATTCGACACGATCACTCGTCTCGCTTGTCGTGAAGCCATCGATCGTCACGCTACTCCTGATAATGAGCTGTGCGGTACAGGCGGGCGACCCCCCCAAGGTGCTGTACCCGAACTATCCTAGTGAAACGCCGGA
Organism: uncultured Gammaproteobacteria bacterium; assembly: GCA_963813755.1. Classification (GTDB taxonomy): domain Bacteria; phylum Pseudomonadota; class Gammaproteobacteria; order Steroidobacterales; family Steroidobacteraceae; genus Bog-1198. The sequence continues at coordinate 125,582 of CAWEZY010000002.1, forward strand.
CAAGTTCGTGCCGGTCACGGACAGTTACGACTACACCTTGCGCGATGTGATGATTGCCATGCGGGATGGGGTGAAACTGCACACGGTCATTCTGGTTCCCAAAGGCGCCTCTCACGCCGGCATGCTGCTCACGCGCACGCCGTACAATGCCAAGGATCTGACGAGTCACGTCCACAGCGGACATCTCGGCCCCATGCTCCAAGGCTACGATAACGCGACCGATGTCATCGTCGAGGATGGCTATATCCGCGTGGTGCAGGACGTGCGTGGTAAGTATGGGTCGGAAGGCGACTACGTGATGAACCGGCCGCTGCATGGCACCCAGAATCCGACGCCGGTCGATGATTCCACAGACACCTACGACACGATCGAGTGGCTGGTGAAGAATGTTCCGGAGAGCAACGGCAAGGTCGGAACGCTCGGCATTTCTTACGATGGCTTCGAACCGTTGATGGCGCTGGTGAACGCACACCCAGCCCTCAAAGTATCGGTGCCGATGAATCCCATGGTGGACGGCTGGATGGGCGATGACTGGTTTCACAACGGCGCGTTTCGCGAGCAGAACATCTCCTACATATACGAACAGGAGGCGAGCCGCGACAATTCGATTAAGTGGTGGAGCAACTATCACGATGAGTTCGACCTGTTCATGCAGGCGGTGTCCGCCGGGGAACTGGGCCATCGCTACGGCATCGAGCAGCTGGGCTTCTGGAGCAAATTGATTGCGCACCCCGCGTACGACGCATTCTGGAGCGATCAGGCGCTGGACAAGATTCTCGCAGCGCAGCCGCTGCAGGTGCCCGTCATGCTGGTACACAGCCTGTGGGACGCAGAAGACAGCTACGGTGCACTCGCGGTTTATGCGGCGATCAAGCCCAAGGACACTCACGGTGACATGGTGAAGCTGGTGATGGGGCCCTTGGTATCATGGCCAGGAAATTGAGGAAGGCAGCGCCCTCGGCGCGATTCGCTTCGGCAGCGACACCGCCAAGTATTTTCGTGAGCAGGTATTGCGTCCCTTCCTCGCGCAGTATCTAAAGGACGGTGCACCGAAAGCCGACCTCGCTCCGGTCACGGCGTTTGAGACCGGTACGAATCAGTGGCGCCGGCTCGACCGATGGCCGCTCGCCTGCGAGAGCGGATGCCCGGCCACGAGTCGTGCGTTGTACCTGCAACCCGATCAAAAGCTTGCCTTCACACGTCCGGTCGCGCGTGCCGGTTACGCCGAGTACATCTCGGATCCGGCCCGCCCCACGCCCTATCGCGCTCGGCCGATCCAGCCGGCCGGATACGAGCCTGGGCAAACCTGGTCGATATGGCTGGTGGACGATCAGCGCGAGGCGTCCGGCCGCACCGACGTCCTGACGTTCACGACCGATGTGTTGACGGCACCGCTGAAAATCAGCGGCCGGCCGGAGGTGCATTTGATTGCATCGACCAGCGGTACGGACAGCGATTGGGTGGTAAAGCTGATTGACGTCTACCCTGATCAGGTCGCCGCGCAGCCTGAAATGGGCGGCTATCAGCTGGCGGTGGGTATGGACGTCATCCGCGGCCGCTACCGGGAGAGCTTCGTCCATCCGAAGCCAATTGCGCCCAACAAGCCGCTGCCTTACCGTTTCAGTCTACCGGCGAATAATCATGTGTTCCTGCCGGGTCACCGCATCATGGTGCAGGTGCAATCGAGCTGGTTTCCGCTCTATGACCGAAACCCGCAAACCTACGTTCCTAATATTTTCTTTGCCAAGCCCGCTGACTACCGGAAGGCGACTCAGCGCATTTACTTCTCATCGGTCGACGCATCGTACGTGGCGTTGCCGGTGGTGGAGAATTGAGTGGGGATCCGATCCTCTCTTCGCAATGCCTGGCGACATTGATTAAGGCCTGGGGAATCGATGAATCCATGAACGTCGGTCCGTTTTGGAATTCGCAGCGGCCGTTCTTGGCCTATCACCGTGAGCACTACTTTAAGGCCTAAGCGCGAATTGATTGTCGCCAGAGGTCGCGGAATTGTTGGTAACCGAGTTTGGGGCGTTCGGAGCGGTACTTGTCCTCGAGGTCGATGATGACGCAGGTGGCGGTGCCGGGATTATTCCATCTCTTTCCGGCTCGACGATTCTGGGAATCGCGACGTGACATCCATTTCCGCCTCCCTCCTCTATAACCATCTTCAGTGTCCGCATCGCGTCTTCATGGACGTTTTTGCTGATCCTGCGCTCCGTGATCCAGTGAGTCCTTTTGTGCAGCTTCTATGGGAGAAGGGCACTTTATTCGAACGAGACGCGATTGCGGGCCTTGGGGTGCCGTTTGCGGACTTGTCCGGTTTCCGGGGCGAGGAGAAGGAGGCTGAGACCCGGGCGGCGATCGGGCGGGGGGAGACTCTTATATATGGCGGGCGATTGTCCACCGATGAGCTCCTGGGCGAGCCCGATTTGCTGCGCAAAGAAGGCACTGGGTATGTCCCGATCGATATCAAGTCCGGTAGTGGCGAAGAGGGCGGGGATGAGGATGAGGACGGGAAGCCGAAGAAGACCTACGGGGTGCAGTTGGCGCTGTATACGGACATTCTGGAGCGGCTAGGGGTGTCGGCCGGGCGGTATGGGTATATCTGGGACGTGCACGGGGAGGAGATTCGGTACGAGCTCGATACGCCTTTAGGGCCGAAGAGTCCGTCGATTGCGGAAATTTATCGAGATGCACAGGCCGCGGTGGAACGGACGCTGGCGCAAGGACAGAAGACCCTGCCGGCGAGGACATCGGTGTGCAAGCAGTGCGTGTGGGGTTCGATCTGTCTGCGGGACATGAAAGGAGCAGGGGATTTGAGCCTGTTGCCGCAGTTGGGGCGCGCGAAGCGGGATGTGCTGATGCCGGTGTTTCCCACCGTGGCCGAGTTGGCGAGCGCGGACCTGTCGCGGTATGCAGCCGCCAAGAAGTCGCCGTTTCCGGGGGTCTCCGTAAGTGCGCTCTCGAAATTGCAGGTGCGGGCGCAATTGGCGGTGGACCCCAATTCCGTGCCGTTCTTTCGCGAGGCGGTTGCGCTGCCGACAAATCCACTCGAGGTCTTTTTCGATATTGAAGATGATCCGATGCGGGATGTGGTGTATTTGCACGGGTTCCTCGTACGTCGAAACCGGGATTCTAATAGCGAGCAGTTCGTGCCGGTATTTGCCGAAGAGCCCACTGAGCAGAGCGAGCGGGGTGCGTTTGCGGCCGCCTGGGAGTTCTTGAGCCGGCGGCGGGCTGCATGGTGTATTACTATTCGAAACACGAGCGCACCAAGTATCGTAAGTTGCAGCAGAAGTATCCGGAGGTGTGTTCGCTCGAGGATGTCGAGGCATTGTTTTCGCCGGGTCGGTCGTTTGATTTGTATTTTGACGCGGTGTTCAAGTCCGAATGGCCAACACTCGATTGGTCGATAAAGAGTTTGGCGAAGTTTTTGAAGTTTAACTGGCGGGATGTGGATCCGTCGGGGGCGGCGTCGATCGAGTGGTTTGATCAGTGGGTGAAGACTGGGGATGTGAAGATCAAGCAAAGGATTTTGGATTACAACGAAGATGATTGTCGGGCGATGAGGGTACTGTTGGATCGAATGAGGGGGATGAACGTGAAGGCGGGGTAGGGTCCAGTATCGATTAGGTATGGAGGGCGCTATGTCTGCAACGATGTCGTCGACAGTTGAGGCGTTCAGTCGCGCGGACCGGAGTGGCATCGGAATTTGCCTATCGGGCGGCGGTTTCCGAGCTTCCTTGTTTCACCTCGGGGCTGTGCGCCGCTTGCACGAGCTGGGGGTTCTTCAGAAGGCGCGCTGGATTAGCTCGGTATCGGGTGGCAGCATTCTTACGGGCCACCTAGCACAATGTCAAATCGCGCGTGGCCGCGGTGGGAAGCTTGATTTCGACGACTGGCAGAAGGATGTTTCTGATCCGTTTCGCGCCTTTGCGGCGCGCGATTTACGGACCTGGCCTGTAATAAGGAATTGTCTGTGGAATTTGTTTGCGCCAGATCCTCTTTTAAGGAGCCTCGAGGACCGATACCGGATGCGTCTCACGAAGTTAGCGCTTGGTGATTTGCCTGAGCTGCCAGAGTACATCTTTTGTGCCACGGATCTTACGTTCGGCGTCAATTGGGAATTCTCGCGCGAGCGAGTGGGGTCTTATCAGGCTGGATACCTGAACGTGAGCAGCAATTCAAAAGCCGCCAATGACATGACGGTCGCAAGGGCTATTACTGCGTCGGCCTGTTTCCCCCCACTGTTTGGCCCGATGCGAGTCGGAATTGACCCAAAGCGTTTGGTGAAAGGAAAATTCAAAGGACGAGACTGGGACAAGCTCGTCAGAAAACTTGCGCTGTCTGACGGGGGCGTGTACGACAATATGGCGACCGAGCCTATATGGAAAAAGGCCGCCACAGTCCTAGTATCCGATTGCGGTGCGCCATTTGACTATGCGCCCAGCAAGGCGCCGTGGCGAACAATTCTCCGATACCCGTCCGTCTTGCCGAAGCAAACGCAGAGCCTGCGAATCCGAATACTAGAATCCACGTGGAATGAGGTGGCCACAATGAGGCCGTATGACGGCACGCGGTGGCACCTAGCCTCGGGAAAGTCCGCGGGATCGACCCCGCTCGCTGGTGGCGTCGGCTATAGCGAGGAGCTGGCCAAGGACCGCATAGCCGCCATTCGCACGGATCTGGATGCCTTTAGTGAAGGGGAAATGAGCGTCTTGGAGAACCACGGCTACTGCAACGCTGATTATCGACTTCGAAGTAAGGTGCCGGAGCTAGTCGGAAATGCGCCTCCGGCCGCAATACCTCCATATGCAGCATGGATGGACGATGAAAGAGCGAGGGATGCGTTGCGAAACAGTGCCAAGCGGTTTACGCCCGGCCGCATACTCAATGATTTGCTGAGTTAGCGGCTTCCGTGAATTTCGCGCGGCGAGTTGGGCTCGCGCGCCCGACTCGCCGCCGTGGAGCGAGCGTAGGAATGCGCGAACAGCTCCACCAGACGAAGGAGTCGCCATGCGAGTGCTGCTTAATGCGATGAGGGGGATGGAGGTGCGGCGAGATGGAGATTGACGACATTTCGATCAACCGAGCTCCCGTATTGACGTTGTGGGCAACCATCGTGGCGGAGCGCCTGGGATTCACGCATGACGAGGCGCTGACACTGGGCCGAGCTGTCGCTGGGCTCAATGCCTATTCGAAGGGCAAGGCGCTCGGGATCTTCAAGCCAACGCCGAAAGAGGTTCAAGCGAAGCGGGCGGCGAAGGTCAAGCAAGTTCTTCACGTGGAGCTTTTGCACAGGGCGGTGCCGGTGCTGCAGACGCCCGAGGGCTTGCGTGCGCTCAGCAAAGAGCAGCCCATTGCGCCGTCGAGCGTGGAAAGGTATCTCACCAGCAAGTTCAAGGATGCGCTCGACCCAGTATCGGCTGCCATGGCGCAACTGGCGGACTCGAGGGGCGCCGAGGAACTCGCTGCCAAGGCGTATGAGCTGTATGAGCAGTTCCGGCCCGCCATTCCCGCCGGCGTGGCGGGTTGGGGAGCGGCGGGAACGCTAAGTTTGGCGAGGATCCGGAATCTGGCGAAAGAGAAATGAGCCGGGAGCCGCGGATGTGGCGGGGAGGGACCGAGATGAAGGTATCCGAGGGCAAGGGGTAGGGTGCGATCGCCGCTGCAAAGCGATCATAGGCGGTTGGATTTTACCGAGGGCGCGAAAAAGTGGCAAAAGTTGAGGACGCCGACCCGGAGGCCGGCGGCGTGATGTGGGTATCAAGTGACAATGTGCCCGAGGGCACGGATTGTATCTGCGTAACGAGCGTGAATTCCCGTATCGGAGCACTCTTAATTACCGGTCGGGGAATCTGCTGTGCAATTTCTCGATCAGGGTCTCGATGGCCAACAGCCGGCTGAGCTGACGGCTCTCCTCGTCGAACACCTTATGCTCGATGTCAAATCGCTTGCCGATCTCCAGCAACATTCCAATGATCTTGGTCGTCTCGCGTTCAGTCAACAAGTTGATTTGAAGATTCAGATGCGCGCGCCGGTCTGCCAGTTTGCTCATGCGATTTTGCTTCATCAGCACGAATGCGGTCATTAGCACGGCCTCCAACGCAATGATGTGGTTCAGGATAGGGAACGGGAAAGGATCGAAGGGGCGCATTGGCGGAATTAGGCCTGCGTTGATCACTACCCAGAGGATCACACCGATCAGCTGAAGGACAACGAACTTCAACGTGCCGATAGAGTTGCCGATAAATTCGTATATTGCCTCGCTACGGGACCGGCGCCTGTTCGCCTCCTGCTCCGAACCGATGATGAGCTCGATGTGCTCGGTAATGAACTCCGGAAGGGATTCTTGTACTTGCTCCGACATAAGGAAATTCCTTTGAGGCTGTCTTGCTGAGTAAAGAACCTGCCATGACATGTGCGTCCTGAGTCGGTCGGTGAACAATTGACCGAGAAGGGGTCGCCGAACGGGGCCACCAATTGGGTTTTCGCGGCACTCAAGTTGCGCGCCATCATCTTCCTTTATTTGGTAATTTCGCGCACGGTGTTGCCACCAACCGACAGAAACACGACCTGGCGGCATTTATTTTTGGTTGTCGGCATGCTTGAGTGGGCGGCTAGGCCGCAGCGAACCAGGGATGGTGAAGCGTAGCGGGGGCGCCGAGAGGGGATTGGCGAGTGAACGGATCGGACGCAAATCAGCCTATCATCTAGGCGTTTGAGCGAATAGATGCACCACATTGCCGGTTCTTTGGTTCGGCGCAAGGAACGTGATGACGATTTGCCGCGAGCTGCAGCGCTCGCAGCGTAGGCGGTCTTTCACCTTCCGTAGTGGAAAATTATCTCCGAGGTGATTGCGCAGCTTCTCGAGCGAGAGACGCGCGGAGTGCTTGCACTTGCGGCAGTACGCGCCAAAGAAATACGTATCGTCGACGTGCGCGAGGGCGGCGGTCTCAAGCTCGGCGTATTCCATGGGCCGACGTTAGCGCCAGCCGGCTGTGGATTGCTGCTGTATAACTCGTACAGTGTGAACAGTCAGCGCGGACTGTCTAGCTGCGAATAGAGACGGACGCCGCTTCGCGGCTCGGCGACGGGGGTCACCCAGAAAACTTGGCGCGGGCAGGCGTATTTGCAAGTTTTTTGGGGGTATCCAAGGCAAGGGGTAAGGTGCGATCGCCGCTCTAAAGCGATCGTAGGCGGTTGGATTTTGCCAAGGGGTGCAAAAAAATGGCCAATGTAAGAAAACCGCCGGCCTTCGGGTCGGCGGCGTAAGCGGCGCGTCAAGTGACGATGTGTGCGCGGGAACGCGCTTTGTCGGCGTAGGCCGGACCACCGATGGCATACTGTACGGCGCCGATTCTGCCGGAGCTACCCAATGATTGAGAGAATCCTGCTCGTTGATTACGAGAACATTCAGGCGGTTGACCTGCGTAGCCTCCCGGCCGACGTCAAAGTCCGCTTTGTGTTAGGCGGCAAGCAAGCAAAGCTCCCTAGCGAACTTGCCATACAGGCCCACGCTATGGGGGACCGGTTTTCGTATGTTCGTATTCTCAGCGTGCAGACCAACGCCTGCGATTTCTGCATTGCGTTCTATCTTGGCTGGTATCTGACGATTAATCCCACAGCTGAGTGCGTAATTCTCTCCAAGGACAAAAAAGGATTTGACCCGCTGGTACGGCATCTGACGACAGATCGGGGCTTTCACGTGCGTCGAGTGAGCAGCCAGGACGAGGCGTTTTCGCAAGATCATGTATTGCTCCCAGGGAACGCGTTTGAGCGCCTCACGACGCTCCTGAAGAAAGAAAGGGTGTTGCCTCGCAAACGCAAAGGGCTGAATGGCAAAGTTAAATCCTGGTTCCCTCAATTGACCACAGAGGAACGGACCGACCTCACGCAACGTCTAATTGACGATGGGTTTGTCAGCGAATCGAATAATTCGTTGATCTTTGTATCAGCCCGCTTTCGGGGGGTATAGGCCGGTGCGAGTGGCGATCGACAACAACTATGGCAGACGCCGCTCCCGCGGCTCGGCCGCAAAGCGGCCCAGAGGGTTCAGCGTAGGGCAAATGCGGCTCGTGAAGCGGTAATCGGGCGCAACTTGCCACAGGGATGTGGCAACGGACTCGAAAGCGCTTTGGCTGAGAGTCCGGGAGGCGAGTTGGGTGAGCGTGGCTCCTAAGGCGCTGACTGAATGAATGTCAGCGCGTCCGGCGCGCCTCTGACTCGCTGTCGCCGGGCGAGCGCATGGGTGAGCCGCATGCCGGCGAACGACGCCACACGGACGTGGCGGCTGGACCGCAGCGAAGCAGGATAGCGAAGCGTCACGGACGAACGGCCCGGCGAGACGAAGTAGTCGCGTTGCGGAAGGATCGGTGTAAAACGCGAGAGGCGGACTGCGAACCATCAACGGGAATTGTCGATTCTACTCTAACCCGCCGTGGCAAATTACTGTTTCGAGTTCAATTGCAAAAATGTGTGCGACACCGTTATATAGTCGGGTTGCAGCGGGGCGAGCATACACCCCGCCGAGGAACTCAACAGTACGCAGACACGGAGGCAAGTGATGGTTACGAAACTCGTATCCCATGGTAAGAAGACAATGAGGCGAAAGGCAACGACCGCGGCACCCGAGCTAACCGAGAGCTCGGTGATCGCGCTTTTGGAGTCGCGGCAAACCGCGACGGCCGTCTCCACGGGTCTTGACCCGGACGTTCGACGCCAACTGGTGGCGGCGGAGGCGTATTTCCTCGCCGAGCGGCGCGGATTTGCGGCGGGTCATGAACTCGAGGATTGGGTAGCCGCGGAAGCGGCCGTGGACTCACGACGGCAGGAGATGCAAGCCGCTTAGCGTAGCCGATACAATTCGCCGCGCGGGACAAACCAGACCGCTGGCCAAACGGCACTGCGGAAGATATCGACACCAGGCGGACGCCGCGGTGCGGGTCGGCGACTTCGTCGCCCTCCGAAAAGTCATGGTGCGTGTGAAGCCTCTAATGTTTCGGCGCGGGTGCATGACGGTGATGATGCCACCGAGACATATGCTCACGTCGTGTGCGTTCATTGATCAAGATCACTTGCTCGGATACATAGGGATCATTGGCGAATTCTGGCGCGTACGGTTCTGGAGGGGGCAAAGCGTACCCTGCATCGAGCGGCCGGTAGACCGATGCGGGAAGTACAGGTGTCGCGTCCATTCTATTCAGTTTACCCAGTTGCCGAATCGAAGCGCTCTCGCCGCACCGTGAGTCCGAGAATATCTTTTGTCCATTGACCACGCATTCCCAGACTTGGCCCGGCGGAAGTGCAGGGCGTTTCGTGGATTCAACCGCAACCGGAGGTTGGGTCGGCGCCACGGCAGCGTCAGTCTGCGCAACTACGGCGAGGTGTGTGGATGCGTTGGAGCTGGTAGAGACATTCGGAGGGGTGGGGGCAGTGGGTAACGTAGCCGCAATGACAGTCGCAACTGCGGCAGTGGCGACGAGGACGCCGCCTACAATCCACGGCAAAAGGTCGGTATCCGTATTCTTAGCCATTAGGTCCATTTTACGGCGAAGCGACGTCGGCCGCGAACTTCCAGCTTAAGTGAAATGTCGCCGACCCGAAGGCCGGCGGCGTGAGCGGCGCATCAAGTGATGATGTGACCGCGCGTACGCGCTTCGTCGGCATAGGCCGAAATCGGTTTATCAGCTTCGAAGTGCAGGTCGCGCTCGATCGGAAGGCCGAGTTTGCCGCGCACGGTGCGAAGCTCGAAGATGCTCACATAGCCGAGTTCGGCTCGCCCATTCCGAGATCGCAGAGGCCGAAGGCGAGGTCGGTGCTTTCGTCGATTTCGGTGAGGAGCCAGGTGCATTGGGCGTCTACTTGCCACATGGATGTGGCAACGGCCGGAGGCCGAGAGGCGAGTCAGAGTCACGCCTCTGACTCGCCGGTGCCGGACGAGCACAGGGATGTGCGAATGGCCCGGCCAGACGAAGAAGAGTGAAGAGCTTGACGACGGGCTTGAAGTCGAGCGTTTGGCATCCTGGTCAATCGCGGCGCGTTGCGCGATGCCGTTGGCGAGGAGCTTTTCGGTTTGCGCTTTAGTGATGAGTGTCATTGGTCGGTTCCTTGTGTAGGCGGACCCGAATGGTCCGGTCACAAAAACCTCGGACCATGAGGGTCCGCCAGGAGCCGCATCGACAGTCGTCATTGAACACCGAACAAACTGAGAAGGCGGTCAGACGCCGCTGCGCGGCTCGGCTTGCGCCCAGAAAGGTTGGCGAGGCCGAGGTATCGAAACGTGGGCAATGCACCGGGCGTGACAGCCGCCTTGGACTGGCGCGGCCGATGCATTCTAGGCATGGGAGATGGTGCCAGTGACCGACGAGCGCATGGAAATATCGCTGTAAGAGTACCATTGCCGTCGCGATCCGTAGATACCACCGGTACTTGGAGAGTTGGCTGATGAGCTCAATGAGGACGATCAGAGGAGTAGTGGGCGTTCTGGTGGGTGCCTTCGCGGCACACATGGCTATGGGCGCGGATGACGCCCGTTCGCAAGCCGGCATGATTTGGCCGACCCACGGCTGGCAGATGGGAAGCCCTGCCGGCGTGGGGCTTGATGAAAAGACTTTGGCGGATCTCGACGTGGATTTGGGCGCCGGTAAAGAGGGGCTCATCGACAGCTTCCAGGTCTTTCGCTGCGGCAAGGAGGTTTTCGAACGTAAGTACGCCCACGATTATGCGAACATCTATGGCAAAGAAGCGAAGACGAAGGGTCCGCTCAATGCGAGGCTGACGGGTCCATACAACTATTTCGATCCGGCCTGGCATCCCTACTACCACGGCACGGATCTACATACCATGCAGTCGGTCAGCAAGACGGTGACCTCGGTCATTCTCGGGATCGCGATGACGCGCGGCGATTTCAAGGCGGGTGTCGATACCCCGGTGCTGAAATATTTTGACCCCACGAAGGTGAAAAACGTCGATGCGCGCAAGCGCCGCATGACGCTCAAAGATGTGTTGACCATGACCACGGGGCTCGATTGGAACGAGGACGTGCCCTATAACGATCCTCGAAACGATGCGGACTTGATGGAGGCGACCGACGATTGGGTGCAGTACGTGATCGACCGGCCGATGGCGACGGACCCCGGAAAAGTGTTCAACTACAGCAGCGGCGCTACGGAATTGCTGGCCTACATCTTCCAAAAGGAAACCGGGCAAGACATCGAGGCGTACGGCGAGAAATACCTCTTCACACCGCTGGGTATCAAACACCACTGGAAGCGAACTTATCTGGGCCTCGTCGACACGGAAGGCGGCTTGTTTCTAACCGGCGCGGACCTCGCGAAGATCGGTTATCTCTATATGCATGACGGCATTTGGGGCGGAAACCGGATCGTGTCTTCAGCCTGGGTCAAACAGTCGCTGACCCCGTTCGTGGACACCGGGTGGCAGGGGTTGAAATACGGCTTCAAATGGTGGCTGTATCCGCGCAAAGAGCCGGGGGAATTTGTTTGGATGGGCATCGGCTTCGGCGGTCAGCGATTGATGGTGTTTCCGCGGGAACAGTTGATCGCGACGTTTACCGGATGGGACATAATCAAAGATCCGGCAGTCGACGTTGAATTGGCCAATCGTCTCCTACCGAGCGTTATTGCCGCTCAGTGTCCCGACACGGCCCATTAAGACGCTCCGGGCGCGGCGTCGCCGGGCAACTCAGTGAGCCGCTGAGGCGATCGGTCTCATCTTCTGGGCGTTTGGCTAAAGAGATTCGCAACGTTGCCGGTTCTCTGGTTCGGTGCCAGGAACGTGATGACGATTTGTCTTGAGCTGCAGCGCTCGCAGCGCAACCGATCCTTCATCAGCAACTGTGAGGCGCTTTGGCGAACGCACGGCAGACCCGCCCATCTGCTGAAACCAAGCTTCGGCAACGCGCTTTGCGCCGTCGTAGTCATTGCTCGGAATTTCGTCGAGCGCGTAATAGTGCTGCTCGCCATCGCGGTCTCGGTAGCGCGCATGCCACCTCATTCCCGAGGCGGTGAAGCAAACGCATGCCCGCGTCCTGCGCAGGCGTCTACTTGCTTCGGAATTAATCATTGATTATTATGCAATCATTGATTAACCAGAGAAACCAATGGCCAGTATAACGATTCGGGGGATAGATGAACGCCTCAAGGCACGATTGCGCGTGCAAGCGGCGCACCATGGACACTCGATGGAAGAGGAAGCACGCGCGATTCTGCGCGCGGCGCTGTCGGCCGGACATGCGCGGACCGGAACCCTAGTGGATTCCATTCGTGCCCGCATCGAGCCGTTGGGAGGCGTGGAATTGGAGATTGCGCCCCGCGAGGCCATACGTGAGCAGGTGCGCTTGGATAAATGATCGTTATCGATACCAATGTGCTTTCCGAGGCGTTGCGCCCCGAACCTGAACCGGTGGTGCTGGACTGGATTGCGAACCAGCCGCGAGCGTCTTTGTTCACGACTACCGTGACCCGCGGCGAAATCCTCTATGGCATTCGATTGCTCTCCGAAGGAAAGCGCCGGCGTGGGCTTTGGGATGCCGCTATGCACATATTTGACGAAGATTTTGCGGATCACGTTCTGAGTTTTGACGGCGAATCAGCAGATGCATATGCCGAGATCGCTGCCTCGCGAAGCATGGCAGGCAGACCGATCAGCCAGTTCGACGCCATGATTGCCGCCATGGCGCGTTCGCGAGGGGCAAGCCTCGCTACGCGCAACGTGCAGGACTTCGCGGATTGCGGCGTTGATGTCGTGAATCCGTGGACGGCATAGACAGGCCGGTTCTGGCATCTAGGGTGTCGGTTCGCACCTTCGGCGGATCGCTTCGCAGGCTTATGTCCTGGAGGCTGTCCGCAGCCGCCGTTCCAGCCAGGCATCTATCGACCAGTTGCCACGACTGAGTATCAGCAGAACGGCGAGCAATATGCCCCAGGATATATGCTGGTTGATGCCGGCCTCGCTTAAGTCGGCGTAGGAAATGACGGCAACTATGTTGAGGATAAATAGACCCGCTGTGGCAAATCTTCCAAACAAGCCAAGAACCAGCAAGACGGAGAGGCCAAGCTCCGCGCTAGCTGCCATAGTCGCGGCCACCGCCGGAGGCAGCAGCGGCACATGGTATACATCGCTGAACAGGTATAGCGTGCTATCCCAGGTGGAAACTTTGGTAAGACCGGATTTGAAAAATACATTGGCCAGATACAGCCGCAGGCCCAAATCCAGTACCGGGGACAGATATTCCGGCCAGTGTGAAGCCCGGTAGTAAGACCGCGCAAGGCATGACAGTGCATTCATCGCACGTTGTCCAAAGTAAAATCGATCAGAATCCCGCGTTCCACCAGATTCTTCAACGCAGCATGCAGATCAAAGTCTGGATCGCGTTCCAATGCGGCGGCAGTCGCGTTGCCCAATGAAGCCCCGGACCTCACGCTTTGCAGCCATGTGGCCTCGGCTTCCGCCATTTCACTGACAATCACTGTCTTGTGCTGACGACTGACGAGAGCATTGCTTGGACCGCTTTCAAGGTTGATGTGAAAGTCATCATTTGCTCCGGGCTGATGCGCATTCCAGATGGCGGTGATCGGGAATCTGGAGCGCACCACATGGCAAGCCGGATGTGTGTGCAGGACCAGGTCCGCATAATTCTCCACAGGCACTTTTGATAATCTGCTGACATCAAGCGTCGCCTCATCTCCTGCAAAATAGGCGCGGTGGCACGCCCACTCCAATGCTGCGACATCCGACAAGTAAACCAGGCTTTGTGCAGGTTCAAAGGCGGCAATAAAGCCCGCCATCTGCGCGCCGTAGTGATGCAGGTTGCCACTGGCCGAAGGGTGCAATCGTACGAATTGCCTTGCCAAAAGCCGGAAAAACTCTTTGCCCACCAGTTGCTCAATAACCGGGTAAGCGTAGGCAAGGGTGTCATGCAGATTGCCAAAATAGTTGTTGCGATAAACGGCCAACGCCGTTGCAACAGGGTACTTCGGACAGAATGCCTGTGTATTGGGCGAAAGATCGAGCCCCAATACGATTGCTCGAGCGATGTCGGGTAAGTCGCTATGCAGCGCAGGCATAATATTTCTCCAGTCTGCTCTGTGCCTTGGCAGCCTCACCCATGAGAACCGGCAACGCTGGAATATCACTATCCCATTCGATCAATGTGGGGCGCGGTCCCATGTGTTGCAAACAATACTCATATAATTCCCACACCTCCGGATGGACCGGGTTGTCATGGGTGTCGACGAGGCAGCCGTCCCGTAGGCTGTACCCGGCCAAGTGATACTCCTTGACCGCTTCAGCCGGGATCGTGTTAATGAACGCCTTTGCCTCGACGCCCAGGTTACGCACGTTCACATACAGGTTTTCCACATCAAACAGAATGCCGCAGCCGGTACGATGGGTTAATTCGGCCAAAAAGTCGCCCTCTGTCATTTCGCTGTGGGCAAAGGACAAATAGCTGGAAAGATTTTCCAGCAGCAACTGGCGACCCAGCTTTTCCTGGACCTGCTCAACCCGGATTGCCACATGAGACAATGCCTCCTGCGTATAGGGAAATGGCAACAGATCGTTGATCACAAGACCCGCTGCAGAATTCCAGCACAGGTGCTCAGACACTGCGGCAGGTTGAACCGTGTCGCAGAGCCGCCGCAAAGCCGATGAATGCGCCTGATCGAGAGGTGCGATAGAAGCCAGGCCCATTCCAACGCCATGCAGACTGATTGGGTAATGTTCGCGCACCTGAAGCAAAGTGTGCAGGGGCGCACCCCCACCGAAAAAATTCTCGCTGTGGACTTCCACCCAGCCTAGACTGGGCCGGCGGTCCAATACCTCCCCATAGTGAGGCGCCCGCAACCCAATACCGGCTACGCAGGGCAGGGACTGTGTTGCGGGCTTACCCATTACATTGTCATCAGGTGGCCGCCAGCGATCTTGTCGCAGGTACCTTTCGGTACCGCAACAAAGTCCATCGGGTCATTATTCTTGGTCGCCTGTCCGGCACAGGAATGCGCGCTCTTATTGCTGGAGCAGTCATTCTTGCCGGCCTTGGCTATTCCAAAGCATTTTTCCATGTCCATTTTCTTGTCAGCGGCCATGGCATTGCCGCTGGCCAGGCCCAGCATCAACAAGCTGCCGATAGCGGCGGTAATAATGCGACGATTTTCCATAGTGAGTTCCTTAGGTTAGTTAAATTGAGCGCGAATTTGTCTCCGCTTGCTAGTCGCGTGGCTTCACGATTCCTTACAGCGAAGTTTCATTTGAATGGACCGGTCGAACCTCCTATTTATTGCAACCTTCTGGATGCCGGCTACCGAGCGGCGGGCAAGAGCGCCATAGGAAGCAACCGGGAAAAAGAGGCCGGATGATCCGCTAGCGGTGCGCGAGTAGCTTCTCGGCAAGATGGTATGTGATCGACGCCGAGTCGCGCAGACTGTTGAACATGGTCGCGAACTGGAAAGTCAAGAAGAACAGTGCCATATAGAAGCTTGGCGGCGATGAGCGCTCCCATCGCAATACCGGAGCCGCAAACCACCGACGTGGGGCGGCCAGATTAAACCCGTAAGCACACAATAAACCGATCATCATGCCAACGAGAATATCTGTGGGATAGTGGTAACCGAGATAAACTCTTGGGAAGCAAATCGCACATGCCACGTAGAGCGTCGCCATCAGACCGAGTCGCCATGAAACACAACATAGGCCACCCGAGAGCGCAAAGTACATCACAGCGTGATCGCTGGGAAAAGCGCTCCAGTCCATGAGTGTCGTGGAAACCGGCAAGTCAGTTACATGGAAATGTATCGATGGATCGAATCGTGGACGCAGGCGAAATGGCAGCTCGAGCGCGAGAGCCCTGGCAATGACAATACCCGCAATACCCCCCCACAGCGTGGCGAGCAAATGCTCGCGTGTTCTCTGCATTGTCGCTGTGTCCGCGGGCCTGAACCAGTACGCCCAGAAGATCGCCATCAAAAATGCTGTCGATAGCGGATTGCCCAGCAAGAGAGCGACCGCTTTGTCAAATGACGCGCTGCGACCGACCAGCGAATTCATCCCATGGATGACGAAGACGTCGAAATGATCGAGTGCCTGATAATCCATATTCGTGCGATTATGCTGGCGGAAACCCTAAGACGACTGTGAATAGGCGAGCAATTCTGGGCGGTTAAGGGGTTTGCCGGCCAATCCCACGGCGATGCCATGCAGTTCCGCTCAACCGCAGCCAACCCCGCGATGTTCTCGGCAACGATCGCCGGTCTCTTCCCCGGCGGTGTCGTGGCGGCCGAGCTGCGCGCGCCGGGCGACGCATCGCTGCTGCTGCCCGAAGAGGCCGCGAGCGTGTCCAACGCGGTGCCCAAGCGGATTCAAGAATTCGCCGCCGGGCGCCTGTGCGCCCGGCGCGCACTGGCCGAGTTCGGCATCACTGATTTCCCGGTCCGGGTTGCCCGTGACCGGCAGCCGCTGTGGCCCGAGTTTCTGCTCGGCAGCATCACGCACACGGCGGGCCTGTGCGCGGCGGCGGTGGCCGAACGCGCGCGCGTGATCGCCCTGGGGCTCGATAGCGAGGTGGTCGGGGCCGTGAAAGCGCATTTGTGGCCGAGCATTTGTGCTGCCGCGGAGCGGGCGTGGGTCGATGCCCTGCATCCGCAGGAGCAGGCGAAGGCCGTGGCCATGATCTTCTCGGCCAAGGAGGCCTTCTACAAGTGCCAATATCCGTTGGCCGGCGAACGGCTGCATTTTCACGATGTGTGCGTGAGGCCGCTCGAGTGGAGCGCAGTGCAGGGAGAGTTTGCCGTCGCGCCCGCACGGCCGCTCGCATTTTTCGATCGATTCGCAGCGCCCCTGAGCGCACGCGCATCCGCGCCGGGGCCGATGCGGGGGTCGTACCGCTTCCACGAAGGATTCGTGTCCGCCGCTGCATTCCTGCCGGCGCCGCAGGAAGCGGGCGCTTGGCCCCGCGCCTGCTGCCCCTAACCTGAACTATTCATGAATTACGGCAAAGCTCGAAGAAGGCTGGATCGGATAGGCATTTTCCGGAGCGTGAAAAACAGGAGGTTTTTCTCGCAGCCCCCATGGATGGGTTTACGGCGGTCCGGAAAATACCTATCCGATCCAGCCTTGGTGCACGAGAACACTGTTCGTTCATGAATAGTTCCGGCTAATAGGCTTTGTCGTCGCGAAACACTTTTACCAGCGTGAGAAGAATAATCTTGATATCGAGCATCGGCGACCAGTACCGCAGGTAATCAAGGTCGAAATTCACGCGCGCCTGCATCTCGTGGAGTTGCGAGGTTTCCCCGCGACAGCCGTTGACCTGTGCCAGTCCGGTAATGCCCGGCAGCACTTTGTGGCGGACCATGTAGCCTTTGATGAGTTTGCGGTATTCCTCGTTGTGCGCGACCGCGTGCGGGCGCGGCCCCACCAGGCTCATGCGACCCTGCAGCACGTTGATGAGCTGCGGCAATTCGTCCAACGAGGAGCGCCGCAGAATGGCGCCGATGGGGGTGATCCTGTCGTCGGCTTTGCACGCCTGGCGAATATGCGCGCCGTCTTCGGTCACTTTCATGGTGCGGAACTTGTATATCACGATTTCCTGCCCATCCAGCCCGTAGCGGCGCTGCTTGAAGATGACCGGTCCGGGAGATGTCCATTTGACCAAAACCGCGATGAGCGCGAGCAGCGGCAGGAGAAGCAGCAGGATGATGGCCGACAGCACGATGTCGGTCAGCCGCTTGGCGACACCGCGGTAGCCGTAGAACGGCGTTTCGCACATGGCCACGACCGGAATGCCGTTGATCTCGCCGGAGCGCGCTTGGATCAGGTCGAACACGAAGATGTCGGGCACGTAATAAATGGACGCGGTGGTATCGCGAAGATCGTCCAGCAAATTCATCACGCGCATCAAATGCCGAATGGGCAGCGCAATGAAGATGACGTCGGTGCGATGTCGCCTCGCGTACTGGCCGAGGTCGCTCAGTGCGCCGAGGAGCCGCGAGTCGGATTCCACGCCGAGGCGGTCGCTGCTGCGGTCGTCGAAAAAACCGCTGACCTCCAGGCCCATGGCGGGGTTTTTGTTCAAGCGCCGCGCGAGCTCCAGGCTGGTGCTGTTGTAGCCCGCGACGATGGCGCTGCGAACGTCGTACGCGTTCATCAAAAAACGCCGCATGATTTCTTGCATGCCGAGCGTCGTGACGATGAGCGCCACCGGGGTCAGCGCGGCCCAAGTCAAAAATATACGGCGGGGGTAGGCTTGCAACTGCGACTTGGTGACGTAGGCGACGGCGAGCAGCAGCGCCAATATCAAGAACCACCTCAAGATCACATCGACAACGGCCGAAATGCGCGGCGATGTGAATTGCGTGCTCATCTCGCGCGGCGGCTGGATCAGCACCAAACACGCGACGGCCACGATGACGATGGTGGAGGAGGAACGGTCGAAGGAGGTGCCGGATAAGATGATCGTCGCGTACAGCGTCGCCACGGCGACGATGGTGGGCATCACCGCCTGCAGCGTCGCCAACGTCATGATCAGAAGGCTTTGCTTGTATAAGGCCGGTTGGGTCATCTGGTATCCGCAGAGTCGCGAACGACGATCACGATAGTTTACGTGAGTGGCTGAATTGCTACATGAACATTAAACATTATCCATGAAATTTGTTGCAGCGTTCCCGATGGGCTTTGTCCCTGATTGCGGCGCAAATGCTATCCTATTGATATATGAGCCATGTTCCGTTGCTCGATCTCAAGGCCCAGTACGCGCAAATTCGCGACGAAGTCATACCGGTCATCGAGAGCGTGTGCGCAAGCCAGCAATTCATCTTGGGCGAGCACGTGCGCGGTCTCGAGGAGGAGATCGCACGATACGGCGGCTCAGCTTTCGGAATAGGGGTGTCATCGGGCACGGATGCGCTGCTGCTGGCTCTGATGGCGCTCGAGATCGGCGCCGGCGATGAGGTCATCACCTCGCCTTATACCTTTTTCGCAACAGCGGGGACGATTGCGCGGGTCGGAGCGCGGCCGGTGTTTTGCGATATCGATCCGCACACGTTTAACATAACGCCTGATGCGGTGCAGGCATTCATCGATGAGGAGTGCGTGCCCGACGGCAAAGGGCTCGTGAGGCGCACCACCGCAGGCCGGATCAAGGCGCTCATGCCCGTGCACCTCTACGGGCAGGCCGCCGACATGGACCCGCTGATGCAGATCGCACGGCGCTATCGTTTGCGCGTCATCGAAGATGCGGCGCAGGCGATCGGCACGGAATATAAACACGGCGTGCGGGTGGGATCGATCGGCGATGTCGGCTGCTTTTCATTCTTTCCGAGCAAGAATCTCGGCGCATTCGGCGATGCCGGAATGTGCACCGCCAATGATTCCGATCTCGCGGAACGCATGCGCGTGCTGCGCGTGCACGGCGGCAAGCCGAAGTATTTTCATGCGCTCATCGGCGGCAATTTTCGCATCGATGAATTGCAGGCGGCGGTGCTGCGCGTCAAATTGAAATACCTGGATGGCTGGACGCAAGCACGGCAGCGCAATGCCGCTTTCTACGACGAGGCGTTCGGAGAAGCGGGCTTGGGCCCCAAGCTCACCACGCCGCGAGCCGCCCCCGGCGGCCGGCACATCTTCAATCAGTATGTCGTGCGGGTGCAGCGCCGCGATGCCTTGAAGACATTCTTGGGCGAGCGCGGTATCGGGACCGAGATTTACTATCCAGTGCCGCTGCATCTGCAGCGGTGTTTTGCCTATCTGGGCCACCGCAGCGGCGACTTCCCGCACTCCGAACGGGCTGCGTCGGAAACTCTGGCGCTCCCCATCTATCCGGAGCTCAGCGAAGCGCAGTTGGCGGCCGTGGTTGCCGGCATTGCCGAATTCTTCGCCTGACCGAGCGGTGGCTTCAGGCCTTTTTGAAGTCCTCGGGTTGCAGCTGGTGCCTCGACAGCAACTTGTAGAAGTCGGTGCGATTTCGCCTCGCGAGCCGTGCCGCTTGGCTGACGTTGCCGGCCGTGATTTGCAGAATCTGCGACAGATAATTGCGCGTGAACTCATCGCGTGCCTCGTCAAAGGAGGGCAGGCGCGTCGGATTGCCGCCGCCCAAGGATTGCTGCACCAGTTCCGCGGTGATGATCGCGCCATGCGAGAGGGCGACGTTCTGCCGCACGACGTTGTGTAGCTGGTGCACATTGCCCGGCCATTCGGCGGTCGCCAACAGCTCCACCGCCTCCGGTGCGTAAATCCTTCTCTGGCCGCTCTCCTTGGCGATTTGTTCGAGAAAATGCGCGACCAGCAGCGGAATGTCCTCACGGCGCTGTCCCAAGGACGGCATTTCGATGTGCACGACATTCAGCCGATAATACAAGTCCTCGCGAAATTGCCCTTCGACCATCATTTGATGCAGGTCGCGATGGGTCGCGGAAATGACGCGCACGTTGACCGGTACCGCCTCCGCGCCGCCCACCGGGCGGATCTGATTCTCCTGCAGCACGCGTAGCAGCTTGACCTGCAAGCGCATCGGCATGTCGCCGATCTCATCGAGCAGCAGCGTGCCGCCGTTTGTCGTTTCGAACAGACCCTTGTGCGGGCGAGTGGCGTTCGGCAAGGCGCCCTTTTCGTGCCCAAAGAGCTCGGATTCGAGTTGCTCTTCCGGGATCGAGCTGCAGTTGATGGATGCAAACGGCTTGTTGCGCCGGGGGCTCGCCTCGTGAATCGCGCGTGCGAGCAGTTGCTTGCCGGTTCCGGTCTCGCCGGTCAGCAGCACGCGGGCGTCGGTGCCGGCCACCATATTCGCTTGCGCCAATTTGTCTTCCATCAGCTGATTGCGAGTGATGATGCTCGCGCGCCAGTCCTCGTCCACGTGCGCGAATCCGGAAACCTTCAGCGCCTTCTGCACATGGTCGAGCAGCTCTTGCTTGTCGACTGGCTTGGTCAGAAACCCAAACGCACCGCTATGGGTCGCATGCACCGCGTCGGGGATCGTGCCATGCGCCGTGAGAATGATCACCCGCAAACCGGGCCAGCGGCTCTGCAGCTCTTTCAGCAAGCCGATTCCGTCCATTTGATCCATGCGCAGATCGGTGATCACCAGATCGGGCCGGAATCGAGTGCAGGCGGCCAATGCCGCCGCGGCGCTCTCGACCGCTTCGACTTCGTAATTCTCGGCGCGCAGCCTGATGGTCAGAAGGCGCAGCAGCCCGGGGTCGTCATCGACCACCAGGATCCGCGCCTTGCGCTTTTGCGTAGCGGAGCCGTCGCGCGTACCTGTTTGCAGGCCGAACGACAGGGGGGTAGTGGCGGCGATCGAATAAGCGTTCAATGCGGTCTCTCCGGTGACTTAGCTAAGGCGTGTGCGGTTCCGCGGTGCCGCGGTTGTTGATGGATCCCTCGATGTGCGTGATCGCGTCGAGCTTGGCTCGCGCCTCGTCCAACGCCTTGCGCAACTTTGCGTTCTCATCCGACTCCGCCTGCAGGCGGCGGTTGACGGCCAGCAGCTTATCACGCGAATCATGCGACTCGTCCTCGCGCAATCGCTTGTTCTCGGCCTGCAGAACCAGCATCTGATCGACCTCTTGCAGCTCCACCAGGGCCAACAATCGCTCAACCGTCAGCAGAGTTTCAGGCCTCGCCAGCAATTCCGACAACTGTCGCTGCGCCGCGACGGGATCGGAGCCGCCATGGCCGGGTGTGGCGAGGGCTACGGCATACTTGAGGCGGTTGCTGGTGGTGGGCGAAAGCGCCGCCGCATCCTTGGCGGACTGGAACAGTTCCGCCTGCTGCGCCGGGTCCCCCTTCGGCAGCTCGCTCATCAGCTCGAGCAGGGGTTTTATCGATCCCATATCGGCCGACGGGTTTGCCGGCAGCGCGGGCGCGGCAGGCTTGGAATTTGACATAGTGCAGCCGAACAGCCCCCAGCCGCATACGCCGCAGAGTGCGCATACGCATGCTGCAACGCAAAACGACCTAGGCTGCATGGGCCTCTTCGCGCGCAGCGGGCACTGAGTGCCGCAGGGGCAGGCGAACGCGAAAGTGAGCGCCGCCGCTCGGCGATTCGAGGATTTCGATGCTGCCGCCGTGCGCGTTGACGAATTCCGTCACCACCGAGAGCCCAATGCCGGTGCCCCTCACGTGGCCTCCCTGCGGCGTCTTGCCCTGGTAAAAGGCTTCGAAAATCCGGCTTCGTTCGTCGCGGGGAATCCCGGGGCCGCTGTCCATGACATCCAACACCAGCTGCTCGCGTTCGCGGCGGGCATGAATCGAGATAGTACCCCCGCGGGGCGTGAATTTGACCGCATTCGAGAGCAGATTATCGAGGATCAAACGGACTTTACCGCGATCCGCGAGCGGCGTGAGGTCTTCGACCTGCACGTCGAGCCGCACGCGCTGCGCAATCAGGGTGAGTTGTTGATTTTCCAACACGGATTTGATCAATGGCCGCAGCTTGAACTCGGATACTTCCAAACCGACGCTCTTGGCCTGCCAGGCGCTGAAGGACAACAGATTTTCAATAAGCCGCTGCAGTTTCATGCTGTTCTCGCGCAAAATTGCCGTGACTTCCCGTTGCGCGCTTTCCAGTTCGCCGACCGCGCCGTCCATCAAAAGCTCGGTTCCCTCGCGAATGTTCGCCAGCGGCGTCTTCAGTTCATGCGACATATGTCTCAGAAATCGATTTTTTTCCTGTGCCAGCTCCAATAGCCGCACCCGCAGCCAATCCAATTGCGCGGCCAAACGCTCCAAATCCGCCGGTCCGCGGATGACTATCGGTCGCGAGAAGGTGCCGCGGCCGAGTTCGCTGATGGCGCGGTCGATGGCGCGGATGGGCCTGCCGAACACATACGTAAAGACTGCCACCACCGCGAGGGTCATCGGCACCAACAGCAGCGTTTGCCAAAAGAGCTTCTGTTGCGCGAGCTGCGCCGCGTTCTGCAACGCACTCAATTCGCGGTCGATTTGCGCGCTGACGCGATTCGATATGGTGGATGCCAGGTCCGACATCTGCGGATAAGAATTGATCAACTCCGCCATGTGCGGCGAGTTCGGCTCGGCGGATTGGATCTCGTGCCAGAGACGGTCCGCATCCGTCCGCAGAGCGTGTGCATCGAGTTGCGATTGCCGATCGAGCGGCAAGGTAAGCAGCTCCTCGATCGTGCTCTCGAGCCGTTGCTGGTTGCGGGCGTAGACCCCGAGCAGTTCGGCGTTCGGGACGATCTGATAGAGCCGCGCCGCGCGTTCCAAGGCCGCGATCTCCTCGAACAGGCGTTGGTTATTGCGCGTACCCTGCATGCCGTGCACCACCAACTGCTCGCTGCGATTTGACAGTCGACTCATCTGCACCGCCGCGTTCACGATGGCGAAAAGCAGCGGTGCCGCCACGATCGTGAAGCCGATCAGCATGAGGCCGCTCAATGACTTGGGTCGGGGCAATCGCATGGCAGGCATTCTATCTTAAGGTACGCGGCAACGGCATGACAGCATCGTGCCTGTAGAATCGCATCGATGAACGCGCACGCGCCTTTTTCCGGGCTGTCTCCGGAAGCGATATTGGACGCACTGGAGGTCCTCGAGTATCGCTGCGATGGGCGCGTGTTGGCTCTCAACAGCTATGAGAATCGGGTCTACCAGATCGGAATCGAGGGCGGCGAGCCCGTGGTCGCCAAGTTCTATCGGCCCGGCCGCTGGCGGGACGCGGCCATCGTCGAGGAACACGCCTTTGCGGCGGAGTTGGCGGCGCACGAGATTCCCGTGGTCGCACCGCTCGCGCGAGACGGCGCGACTCTGCATTTTCATCGTGGGTTTCGCTTCGCCGTTTTTCCGCGCCGCGGCGGACGCTGGCCCGAGCTCGCAACGGCCGGCGAGCGGGAGTGGGTCGGGCGCTTTCTCGGCCGTATTCACGCGGTCGGCCGCGCCGCTGCGTTCCACGAGCGCGCGCGCCTCAGCATCGAGGAGTTGGGCCACAGGGCACGCGACTTCGTGCTCGACTCGGGTTTTTTGCCGGATTACCTCGCGGGGAAATATGCGGACCTGACGCAGACGCTCCTTCAGGAGATCGAGGCGCAAGCGAGCAATTGGGGCGGCGCGCGCCAGGGACGCATCCTGGGCGACTGCCACCGCGGCAACATCCTCTGGACCGATCTTGGCCCGCATTTCGTCGACCTCGACGATTGCGTGACCGGTCCGGCGATACAGGATCTGTGGATGCTGCTGGCGGGATCGCAGCAGGAGATGCGCAAGGACCTTGCCGATATTCTGAGAGGATATGAGCAGTTCCTGGCCTTCGATCGGCGCGAACTGGCGCTGATCGAACCGTTGCGCGCCTTGCGCATGATCCACTATTCCGCGTGGTTGGCGCGCCGCTGGGACGATCCGGCATTTCCGAAGGCCTTTCCCTGGTTCGCCGAGCCCCGTTATTGGGAGGAACACTACCGCGCCCTCGAAGATCAGCTGGCGGCGGTGCGGGGGCCGCCGCTCGAGTTGTGATCGGCCGGGTATTTCGCGATCATAGATCAATGATGAAGAGGAGAGTGCTGGTGCTTTGCGCGGCGGCAATGGCAGGCTGCCATCATGGCGATTCGAGTCAGGCTCCCGCGGCCAATCCCGCTCCTCAAGGGCATCCGGCGCCGGCGGCGGCCGCAAGGCAGCCGAAACCTCAAGAATCGACCGCGGGCATGGTCGAAGCGGCGAGCCAGGGCAAATCACAAGCGCCGGTGGCGCTCAAGTTCGACCTGTTGCAGCGGCCCGAAGTAGGTCAGCCGCTCGAGATCGCGATTGCCCTCTTGCCGCAAATCGCTGCCAGCCCCGCGGCCATCGATGTCAGCGGCTCGGAGGGCCTGCAGTTGGCGGCGGGCGACGCAAAAATCGAGTTTCCCTCGGTCGAGGCGGCGCAGGCGTACCGCCACAGCATCGTGGTGACGCCGGCGGCGGAAGGCGTGCTGTTCGTGACCTTGAGCGTCAGCTTGAAACACGACGAAATGACCGAGACGAGGGTTTTTTCCGTGCCGGTCATCGTGGGCACGATCGCGACCGCAGACGAGGCGGGCGCCGCCAAGCAAAAGAAGTGAGACATGGCGCCCAGGGATCCCAAAGCACTGCTATAATAAGCGGTTTTCTTCAGGGCTCACTGTGACGCAGAAACTTCGCAACATCGCCATCATCGCGCACGTCGATCATGGCAAGACCACGCTCGTGGATCAGCTCTTGCGCCAGTCCGGCACGCTCGATGCGCGCAAGGATGTGCAGGAGCGCGTCATGGATTCCAATGTGCTCGAGCGCGAGCGCGGCATCACCATTCTCGCCAAGAACACGGCGATCACTTGGGGCGACTATCGGATCAACATCGTCGACACGCCGGGTCATGCCGATTTCGGCGGAGAAGTCGAGCGGGTGCTCGCCATGGTGGACTGTGTGCTGCTGCTGGTGGATGCAGTGGACGGACCCATGCCGCAGACCCGGTTCGTGACGCAGAAGGCGTTCAAACATGGATTGCGGCCCATTGTGGTCATCAACAAAATCGATCGCGACGAGGCTCGTCCGGGGTGGGTGCTCGACCAGACGTTCGATTTATTCGATCGACTCGGTGCAACCGACGAGCAGCTCGACTTCCCGGTGGTCTATGCATCGGCGTTGCGCGGCTTTGCGGGGCTCGATTCCACGGTGCGCGACGGCGATATGCAGCCTCTGTTCAAAACGATAGTCGAACATTGCCCGCCGCCCGATGTGGACGTCGATGGCCCCTTGCAGCTGCAGGTCACGCTGCTCGACTACTCGAGCTATGTGGGCGCGATCGGCATCGGGCGCATCAAGCGCGGTACGCTGCGGCGGGGCATGGCGGTGACCGTGGTCGGTCGCGACGGGGGCCGGCGCTCGGAGAGAATTACGCAGATATTGGGCTTTCACGGCTTGACCCGCGTCGAGATCGAGTCGGCCGGCGCAGGCGATATCGTGGCGTTTGCCGGCATCGCCGAGCCCCAGGTGTCCGACACGCTGTGCGATCCGGCGACCGTCGAGCCGTTGCCCAATCTGACCGTCGATGAGCCGACCATCAGCATGACCTTCGAGGTCAATACCTCGCCGTTCTTGGGACGGGAAGGCAAATTCGTCACCAGCCGGCAGATTCGCGAGCGCCTGGAGCGCGAATCGATACACAACGTGGCGCTGCGCGTCGAGCCGACGGCCGATCCGGATAAATTCGTGGTCTTCGGCCGCGGCGAATTGCATCTCGGCGTGCTGTTGGAAAACATGCGGCGCGAGGGTTACGAATTGTCGGTGTCGAGGCCGCGCGTCGTCATCAAAACCATCGACGGCGTCGCCCATGAGCCCTACGAGCAGGTCACGGTCGATGCCGACAGCGACGCTCAGGGCGACATCATGTCGGCCCTCGGAAGCCGTGGCGCCGAGCTCAAGGACATGCAGGCCGATGGCCGCGGCCGCGTGCGCCTGGATTACATGGTTCCGTCACGGGGACTCATCGGCTTTCAGACCGAATTTCGCACGATGACCCGCGGCACCGGCCTCCTGCACCATGTGTTCGATCACTATGGACCCGTGGTTCAGCGCGAACTGGGTCAGCGTCCGCAGGGCGTGCTGATCTCGAACGGGCAGGGCGTCGCTTTGGCCTATTCCCTGTTCAGTCTGCAGGAGCGCGGCCGGCTGTGCATCGGGCCGGGTGAAGAGGTTTACGAAGGCATGATCATCGGCCTCAACAACCGCGACAACGATCTCGTCGTCAATCCGCTCAAGGGCAAAAAGCTCACCAACATGCGTGCGGCCGGCAAGGACGAAAATGTCGTGTTGACTCCGCCCATTCGATTCACCCTGGAGCAGGCGATGGAGTTCATCGACGACGATGAGCTGATCGAGGTGACCCCGGGTTCGGTGCGCCTGCGCAAGCGCAATTTGCGCGAGCACGAGCGCAAGCGGTCGGAGCGCGAAACGGCCGATCAGGGCTGCTAGCCGGAACTATTCATGAATTACAGGAAATCGCGCAGAAGGCTGGATCGGGAGGGTATTTTCCGGAGCGTGAAAAACAGGATGTTTTTCACGCAGCCCCCGGGGACGGGTTCACGGCGGTCCGGAAAATACCCTCCCGATCCGGCCCTCGTCCACGAGAACAACTTTCGTTCATGAATAGTTCCGGCTAGCGCTTCGAGGCTCGTAGCCGGCCTGGCGCGGCCGGATGGCGGTTCCCCGAATAATTTAACCGATTATTGGCGAACCGAGACGCCCATCACGCCGAGATTGCGGGATCTCCCTAATTATTCATTTAATCCGGGCTGCCCAGGTCCGCCGATCGAGCGCGGGAGATCCGAGGAGTGTCACGCGACAACGCGGCCGCCATTTTAAGCGAGCCACCGCTAGCTCAGGAGAGCTTCAATCGCCTGCTCGAGCGCCAGCTGGCCGAAGCGCGCGGGCATGGCGGCGAGATCGATTTGCCGGCGCTCCTCAGAGTGGTGAGCGCGCACTATGATCGCATCGACTCCGAGCGCCGCGGCGTGGTACGTTCCATGCAGATCATGTCGGATGAGGCGCAGGCGCTAACCCGGGAGATCCGCGAGCAGTCCGCATCCCACCTGCAAGCGATCCTGGACAACGTCAAGGACGCCATCATCACGGTCGACGATGCCGGCCACATCGAGACCTTCAATCCCACCGGCGAGCGGATATTCGGCTACTCTCAGGCGGAGATCCTCGGCCGCACGCTCGATTTCCTGCTCCCGGACATCGACTCGCGCGGCACGCCGGATTTTCTCGAACGCTGCGCCGCAAAGATCGACGACACTCACGTCGATCTGGCCGCTCATCAAGCGTTGGGATTGACCAAGCGGCGCGCGCGGGTCGCCGTGGAAATTGCGGTCAGCAAGGCGCGGCTCAATCAGCGCGACGGCTACATCGTATGCATTCGCGACGTCACCGAACGGCAGCTCGCGGAACGATCCATGCGCGAGAGCGAGGCCCGCTACCGGACCTTGGTGGAGCACGCGCCGGAAGTGATCGTGGTATTCGATGTCGACCGGGGCAAGTTCGTCGACGTCAATGACAACGCCTGCCGCTTCTTCAAGTTGGACCGCGCCACGCTGTTGCAGAGCGGCCCGGACAAGATCAGCCCGACGCTTC
This sequence comes from uncultured Gammaproteobacteria bacterium, assembly GCA_963813755.1. Taxonomy (GTDB): domain Bacteria; phylum Pseudomonadota; class Gammaproteobacteria; order Steroidobacterales; family Steroidobacteraceae; genus Bog-1198. The sequence continues at coordinate 153,704 of CAWEZY010000002.1, forward strand.
AGCCCGACGGCACCCCGTCGTTCGGCGTGCCGCGCGGCTATATCGACGGCGCGCTCGCCGGCGGGGCCCCGGTATTCGAGTGGGTTCATTGCGATGCGCATGGTCAGAGCATGCCCTGCGAGGTGCGCTTCGTGCGCCTGCCGAGCTCCAACCGGCGTCTGATCCGCGCCAGCATCATCGACATCACCGAGCGCAAGAGGAGCGAGGCCATCGCGGCGGGCGAACGCCGGGTGTTCGAGAAGATCGCGGCCAATGCGCCGCTACCGTCGGTGCTCGAAGCGATTTGCGAAGTGATCGAAAGCGTCATGGCTGGCGGCTTTTGCGCGATCAATCTGTTCGACCCAGAGCATCAGTTCTTGAGCTTCGGCGTGGCGCCCAACCTGCCGCGCGAATTCGTTCTTGCCATGGATCGGGCGCCGATCGGTATTCGCTACGGCTCGTGTTCGGCGGCGGTGTATCTGTCCCGTCCGGTGTGCGTGGCCGACATCGACACGGACGCGCTCTGGGATTTCCGGCGCGCCGCAGCGCAGCATGCGGACTTGCGCGCCGCCTGGTCGGCGCCGATCGTGGCCTCGGACGGCAAAATCGTCGGCACCTTCGCCGTCTATCAGCGCCAGCCCGGAGTGCCGGCGGCGCGCGATCGCGAGTTGATGTCGCGCATGACCCAAATTGCCGGGATCGCGATCGAGCGGCGCAGCGCCGAGGATGCGCTGCGCGACAGTGAGGCGAAATTCCGCGGCCTGTTCGAGAGCGTCATGGAAGGGGTGTACCGCAGCACGCGCGACGGCCGGTTACTGGTGGTGAATCCGGCATTCGTGCAAATGCTCGGCTACGCGAGCGCCGAGGAGCTGTATCAGGTGCCCGCCGGTTCGCTGTACTGGTATCCGAACGATCGCGACACCTTCGTGCGCCGCATGGAGAGCGAAGGTGAGGTGCGCGACGTGGAATACCAGTTGCGCCGGAAGAATGGCACCATGCTGGTGGTCCTCGAGAACGGCCGCGTGGTGCGCGACAGGCAGGGCCGCATCATCGGCTATGAAGGCACGATCGCCGATATCACGGAGCGCAAGAAGGCCGAAACCGCGGTGTTTCAGGCCAAGGAGCGCGCCCAGATCACGCTGCAGTCGATCGGCGACGCGGTCATCACCACCGATTCCGCGGGGCGCATCGACTACATGAATCCGGTGGCGGAGAGCTTGAGCGGATGGGAGAACCGCGAGGCGCAAGGGGAACTCATCGGCAGCGTGCTCACGGTCGTCGATGAGACCACGCGCGAGGCGAGCGAGAGTCCGATCGCCCGCTGCCTGCGCGAAGGACAAATGCTCGGCCTCACCGAACACACGGTGCTCGTGAACCGCCGCGGGCAGGAGATCGCGATCCAGGATTCGGCGGCGCCGATCCGCGATCGCGCCGGCAACCTGATCGGTGCGGTCATGGTCTTCCATGATGTCAGCAAGGAGCGCCGGCTGCACCGTGCCCTGCATTACCAGGCAAGCCACGATGCGCTCACCGGACTCATCAATCGCCGCGAGTTCGAAAACCGGCTCACCGTCGCGGTCGAATCGGTGCGGCAAGACGCGGATTGCCGGCATGCTCTGCTCTACCTCGACCTGGATCAATTCAAGCTCGTCAACGATACCTGCGGTCACCCCGCGGGCGACCAGTTGCTCAAGCAGATTACCGGCATCCTTCAGTCGCGGGTGCGCATCGGCGACACCCTGGCGCGGTTGGGCGGCGACGAGTTCGGCATTCTCTTGCAAAACTGCCCGCTCGATCAGGCGCTGCGGGTGGCCGAAACGCTGCGCCAGGCGATTCGCGACTATCGATTCATTTGGCAGGACGGCGCGATGGCGGTCGGTGCGAGCGTCGGCATCGTGGAGATCACCAGCGACACGCCGACGGTCGCGAGCGTGATGAGCGCCGCCGACGTCGCCTGCTATTCCGCCAAGGACCAGGGACGCAATCGCGTGCAGCTCTACAAGCCGGACAACGTGCCGGAGCGCCACCGCGAGATGCACTGGGTGTCGAAGCTCACGCGTGCCTGCGAGGAGAGCCGGTTCGAGCTGTACTATCAGCCGATCGTGCCGATCGGGGCGAAAGCTCAGGAACGCGAACACTTCGAGCTGGTGCTGCGGCTACGCGATGAGTCCGGCTCGGTGGTGCTGCCGGCCGAATTCATACCGGCCGCGGAGCGCTATAACGTCATGCCGGCCATCGATCGCTGGGTGGTGCGCCAGGCGCTCGATCGCGTGGTGCATCGCATTGAATCCGGCGTGGAGCCGTATACCATCGCCGTCAATCTGTCGGGCACTTCGCTCAATGACGAGCGCTTTCTCGAGTACCTGATCGCCGAGCTGAGCGCCCATGATCTCGCGCCCGGAGCGATGTGCTTCGAGATCACCGAGACCGCCGCGATCGCGAATCTCGGCAATGTCGTTTATTTCATGCGTGAACTGAAGACGCGCGGCTGCCACTTTGCGCTCGATGATTTCGGCAGCGGCCTCTCCTCGTTCATGTACCTGAAGACTCTGCCGGTCGACTATTTGAAAATCGACGGCCAGTTCATCGAGAACGTGACGCGCGATCCGGTGGATCGCAGCATGGTCGAGGCCATTAGCCAACTCGGCAAGGCGATGGGCATTCACACAATTGCCGAGCGGGTGGAATCCGCGGAAGTGTTGGCCGAATTGAGCCGGCTGGGGATCGGCTTCGCACAAGGCTATTACATCGCGGAGCCGCGCTCGACCCTGGCTTTCCCCTACCTTCGGGACAAGGGCCTGCCGGACTGAGCCCGTCCGCCGCTCAAGGGTCGGCGCCGCCGATTTCGATGCGCCGCGCCGCGACATACGCATCGAGCGCTTCGCGAATCGCGGGATCCAACGAGGGCTCCTGGTATTCGCTGAGCGCCTGCTTCCACAGCTCGGTCGCGCGCTGCGTCGCGTCCTTGCCGCCGCCGATCTGCCAGTTCTCGTAGTTCTGCCAGTTCGATACCAGCGGCCGGTAGAACGCGTGCTCGTACCGCTCCATGGTGTGCGGCTCGCCGAAGAAATGCCCGCCGGTCGCGACCCCTTTGATCGCGTCGAACCCGAGTTCGCGGCTCATCGACCACGATCGGCTTCAGGAACTCGATCATGAGCTGCAGCATCTCGACATCGAGAATGAGCTTCTCGAAGGACGCGGTGAGCCCGCCCTCCTGCCAGCCGGCGGCGTGATAGACGAGATTGCCGTGTCCCAAAACCGCGCCCCACAGCGACATCTCGGTCTCGTACGCTCCCTGGGCGTCGGCGGCGTTCGAGGCGCTGGCGTTGGAGGTGCGGTACGGGAGCCGGTAGCGGCGCGCGAGCTGACCGCTCGCGATGTTGGCCTTGGCGTTTTCCGGCGTGCCGAAGGCGGGTGCGCCGGAACGCATATCCACATTGGAGGTGAACGCTCCATACACCACCGGCGTGCCCGGGCGCACCAGCTGTGCCAGCACGATGCCGAACAGGGCTTCCGCGTTCTGTTGCGCGAGCGCCGCCGCGAGCGAGGCCGGGGCCATCGCGCCCATCAGCGTGAAGGGCGTGATCACCACGGCCTGGCCGTGTTCGGCCATGGCGATCAATCCGTCGCACATGGCTTCGTCGAACCGGCGCGGGCTGTTCACCGAGATGATCGTGATGACGCCGGGGCTTTCGGCGATTTGCGAAAGGCTGAGGCCGCGCGAGATCGCCATCATGCGGATGCCATCGAGCGCTCGCCCGGCGCCGATGGCGGTGCAATGGTAGACCTTGTCCGAATACTCGAGGTTCGCCCGATAGGTGTCGAGATGCCGGGTGTTCGCCGGCAGCTCGATCGGGGCGCACACTTGATTGCCGATCAGATGCATGGCGTTGAAATATTGCGCGAGGCGGATGAAGTCGCAGTAGTCGCGGTAGTTTCCGGAGCGGCGGCCGCGCTCGCAGTCATGGACGTTGGGCGGACCCGCCACCAGCCCGAAATTGAGGTGATTCGCGCCCAGGATGACGCGATTGGCGGCGTTTCGCGGCGTGAGCACGAACGAGGCGGGCGCGCTGCGCAAGGCGGTCTCGACGAGTCCCCGGTCGAGGCGCACGTTGTGCGTCGCCTCGATCCACCTGCGCGCCCGCCGCCTTGAGCAGGCCGAGCGCGCGCGGCGACATCACTTCCATCCCGAGCTCCTCGAGAATGCGCAGCGAGGTCAGGTGTATGGCCTCGAGCTGATCGGCCGACAGCACCTCCATGGGCGGGTAGGGATTCGTGACCTCGCTGCCGCGGAAGCTGGTGAATCTGATTGCCGCCGACGCGCCTGGCTCGGCCTCCTTGACGTCGGCGGTTGATGGTCCATGCTCAAGGTATATGTCAGGCGGTGATGGCTATCAAGTCATGGTTCGATTATTGAAAAGTGATCCGGACTCCGCCGAATACGGCACGCGGCGCGGCAGGGCTCTGGAAGCGATTGTCGACCCGCGGATCGTTCGGTCCGGCATCCGGCGGGATACCCGGGGCGCCGACGCCGGTCGGATCGCTGAACAAGCCATAGGTCGCGTAGCGAGCGTCGAACACGTTTTGCACGGTCCCGAAAATCTCGAAGCGCCGGTTGACCCGGTAGGAGGAGTGCAGGCCGAGCACGTGATACCCGGGCATCGGCGCATTTTGATTGGATTCGTCACCCTGATAGTACTGAGTGGTCACGAGGACGAAGGAGCCGCCCACGGTCCAGTTGCCGCGGATCGCATAGTCGGCCCCGGCCTTGAAAGCGCTGCCGTGGAATGCCGGGCAGCTGATCGCCCGGTTGCACGTGGATCTGGCCGTTGGCGTCGTGGAAGGGATTGAACGGGGAGTAAAGGGTCAACGGTGAGCAAAAGGTGGCATTGATGAAGCTGTACTGGGCGTACAGCCGACCAGGTCCGATCTTGATAGGTCACCCCCGTTTCCAACCCCTGCGCGCCGGGTGGAGCCGATGTTCTTGAAAATAACCCCTGCCGACCGAGGTCGCCACGGCATAGATGTCATTGTCGAGGGTCGTGCGAAACAGGCCCGCGTTCCAGTTGAGGCGTCCGGAATCGGCGAGCCCTCGCTGCCCGCGCAACCCGAGTTCGGTCGTCTGCGAGACCACCTGTTTCAGGTTCGGCGGGTCGCCGGCCAGGCTCGAGGGCAGCAGGCACGGCTGGAGCGGGTTGGAGCATTCGATCTCGCTCGCGGTGGGCGCGCGATTGTTGATCGAATAGCCCGCATAGGTGGTGACGATTCGGGCTCAGCTTGTAGGTGGCGCCCAGGGCCGGATTGAAGTGAGTGAAGCGATTGATGCCATTCAGATCACTGCCCAGCTGGTCGGATAAATCGATTTGCGCGATGTTGTAACGTCCGCTCGCGGTGATGGCGAGCGCCGGGCTCGCATCCCAGGTATCGGTTGCATAGAAACCGTAATAGTCGTTGGTGGCCCGCAGGCTCACCGGCGTGGCCGAGTATCCGGTATTCTCCGGCGTGGAGACGAACAGCCCGGACGGGAGCACCGTGAGCGAAGCGTTGATGGGGCCGACCTCGGTGGCGGTGGAGAAATCGATCCGCGCGCTATCGACGCTCGCACCGAGCGCGAATTGATTGTTGTGGGCGAACAGCGGCTGCGTGCCGGTGATCTGCACCGATCCGCCGAGATTCTGCGAGTGAATCCACTCGAAGTCGTTTTCGCCGATGTATTGCGCGCCGCCGTTCGAGATGTCGGGCAGCGGCTCGCCCGCTGAATTCACCAGCGGGGTCGTTCCGCCGGGTTGGCACAGCAGCCCTGCATCGCCCGGGGAGGTGCAGGAGGTGTAACCGGTGCTGTTGCCGTTGACGAGACTTTGGCGCAGGTTGCGAAAATACACGGCGCCTTGCAAGGCGAGCGTCCGGGTCATGTCGAGGGATGCGTTCAGCGTCACGAAATCCAGGGAGTTGGAATTCGATTGCGGTCCCGTGAAGACCTCCTCCCGGTTGATGGCGAGCGATTGCACGGGCGCCGCGCCCTGGCCGAACAATTGGTTATCGGCGCGCGAATAGCTCAAATCGATCGCCGCGCCCTCCTGCGTGCCGGCTGATATCCAGATAGTACTGACGCAGCGAATCGTGTGAGAAGAACCGCCATCCGTCTTGATCGAGCGCTCGCGCGGCGGCATACAGCCCGAAGACGCCCCGATTGATCCCGGCTTGCGCCGACCCGGTGCGTTGATTGAAGGATCCGCCCGACAACTCGCCGTCGCGCACCCTCAAAGGTAAAGCCGTTTTTCATGCTCACCGTCATTGCGCCGCCGAGCGCGTTCAGGCCGTAGAGCGGACTCGAGCTCACGATGTCGACCCGGTCGATGGCGATGTCCGGAATCAGATCCCAATTGACCGTATCGCCGAAGGCCTCGTTGATGCGCACGCCGTTCTGGTACACGGCCAGTCCTTGAGGGGTTCCCAACACCGGAGAGGCCTCGAATCCGCGATACAAGATGTCCGGCTGAAACGGGTCGGCCAGCGCGTCGTCGATGTTCACGCTGCTGAGTCGGGTGCCTAGCGTCCTGATCAGGCTGGCCGTGCCGTCCTGCGCCAGGTCGGCGGAGAACATACTTTGCACATGGCCCGGTATTTTATCGGCGTCGATGCGGGTGCCGGGCAGCGGCGTGGCGCCGATGACCGATACCTCCGGTAGCACCGGTGCCGGCGTGCTCGATTCCTCGAGCGCCCATGCGCTCGCGCAACCCCCGGCGATGGATGGGATGAGGGCGTACGCGGCCAACGAGCGCCGCCGGCGCGCAGTCGCTACCGGCGGGCTGCGGTCATTGAACATGGGAAATCACGCGGCTATACCAAACCCATGCGATATACAGTAATTCATTCCGATCGGCACTGGATTTACGCTTGACCCGCCGGCGCGTAAAGTCTGCCGATGGCACGCCGGTTCATCGGTCATCAATCCTTCAAGGGTCGAGGCGCGGCATCGAATCCCGCCGGGCGGTTCGACGCCTTGTCGCTCGAGCCCGCGGACGACGGCTGGTATCGGGATGAATCTGCGGAAAGCCTCGACGCGACCGTTTTGCCCGACCGCGCGCGCGGCATCATTGCGACCAACGACTCCCCCGACGTTGGATTCGACCGCTCGATCAATCCCTATCGCGGTTGCAGTCACGGATGCGTGTATTGTTTTGCGCGTCCCAGCCACGCCTATCTCGGCCTATCGCCGGGATTGGATTTTGAAACGAAGCTCTTCTACAAGGCCGAGGCGGCAAGCCTTCTGCAAGCCGAACTCGCCAAGCCGGCATACCGCTGCAAACCCATCGCGCTCGGCGTCAACACCGACTGCTATCAACCCGTGGAAAGGCGCCTGGGGATCACCCGCCGCATTCTCGCCGTGCTCGCGCGCTGTCGTCACCCGGTGAGCATCGTCACCAAGAGTGCGCTCATCGTTCGCGACATCGATTTGCTCGCCGACCTCGCCAGGGACCGGCTGACCTCGGTCATGCTCAGCATCACCTCGCTGACCGATGAGATCAAGCGCACGCTCGAGCCGCGGACTGCGTCGCCGCAAACGCGGCTGCGCGTCATCAGGCAATTGGCTAACGCAGGAATTCCGGTCGGAGTGCTGATCGCGCCGGTGATACCGGCGGTGACCGATCATGAGCTCGAGGCCATTCTGGCGGCCGCCACCGAAGCGGGCGCGAGTTCGGCCGGCTACATATTGCTGCGCCTTCCTCATGAAGTGAAAACCCTGTTTCGCGAGTGGCTGGATCTGCATTACCCGGATCGAGCGAGGCACGTGATGTCGCTGATCAATCAAGCGCGCGGCGGCAAGGATTACGATGCCCGATTCGGGCAGCGCATGGTCGGCACGGGCCCTTTTGCGGAGCTGCTGCGCACTCGATTCGACCTCGCCGCGCGCAGGCTAGGCTTGTCTCCCGCGAGCGACCGGCACGTTCTCGACACCACGAAGTTTCATGCTCCCGTGCCCAACTCATCGCAGTTGACGCTCGAATTTTGAGATCGACGACTGTCTCGGCGAACGGCGAACGGCGAACGGCGACCGCGGCCGAAGCGGGCGCTGCGCGTCCGAGCGCCCGGCCCGGCCTTGGTATTTGATTGAATAATGACGTACCCTTGGCCTCACCGGTGCCTAGGAGCGTGGATTCCAGCTCATGCAACTCACCCGCTCTGCGGCGTCGATTCTCGCCTCGTAAGGAATTTGAGCCTTGGATGCGCGCCTGCCTGCGGATGTCGTCGCCTGTCCGGATTGCGACCTGCTGCAGCAAATTCCACCGCTGCTGCCCGGCGGCAGAGCGCCTTTGCAGGCGCTGCGGACGCGTGCTGGCCAAGCAGCCGTCCGGATCGCCCGATCTGCCGCTCGCGCTCACGGTCGCGGCGGCAATCATGTTCGTCATCGCCAATACGCTGCCGCTGATGGAGCTGCTCGTCGGTCGGGCGCTCTGCCAGCACGACGATCGTCGGCGGCGCGTACGAGATGTGGATGCAGGGTGAGCGCGATCACCGGCGTGCTGGTGGCGTTCTGCGCGGTCATCGCCCCGGCGGCTATATCTCGTTCATGCTGACGCTGCTGCTCGCCGTCGCGGCGCCCGCTCCGCCCCGCTCTGGGTCGGCGAGATGCTGCGCTGGGTGGGGCACCTTCAGGTGTGGTCGATGCTCGAGGTCATGATGCTCGGCATCCTCGTGGCGCTGGTCAAGATCGCGGAGCTCGCGACCGTGGATGCCGGCATCGGCATGTACGCGGTCGGCGCGTTGATGCTGCTGATCCCGGCGATTGCGTTCATGTCGACGCGCGCGAGCTCTGGCGCCGGATCGAATGGATCGACGGCGAGGCGCCGCCGGATCGAAGCGCGCCGCGAGGCGCGTAACCGCAGCGCCGCGCAGGCCGGTCTCGTGTCCTGCGAGGCCTGCCAGCTGCTGTCGCGGCCGGCCGGCGCGGGCGAGCCCGGCTTCTGCCGCCGCTGCGGCGAGAAGCTCGAATTCCGCCGCCACGCCTCGATCGAGACCACCTGGGCGCTCCTCATCGCCGCGGCGATCTGCTACATCCCGCCAACCTGCTGCCGGTGCTCGAACGACCACGCCGCTGGGGACGGAAGGCGACACCATCCTGGGCGGCGTCGCGTTTCTGTACACGTCGGGCTCGTGGCCGCTTGCGCTCATGGTGCTGGTCGCGAGCGTCATGATTCCGCTCGGCAAGCTGGTCGCGCTCGCCTATCTGCTGATCACCGTGCAGCGCGGCTCGATCAAGAGCAATCACGAGCGCACGCGGCTCTATCGGATGGTGGTGTTCATCGGTCGCTGGTCGATGCTCGATGTGTTCGTCGACACCTTTACCGTCGCGCTTGGTGCAACTGCAGCCGCTGATGTCGGTGGCGCCCGGGCACCGGCGTGCTGTTTTTCGCCGCCGTGGTGGTGCTGACCATGCTCGCGGCCGAGTCCTTCGATCCGCGTCTGATCTGGGACTGCGTCGATCCCGCGCAGCCCGCCCATGGCTGAGAACGCGATCTCAACGAACTGCCGCAGGCGACGCGTCGTGCGCCGAAAGCGCTTGCGGGTTTCCGTGGTCTGGATCATCCCGATCCTCGCCGCGGTGGTGGCCATCGGGATCGCGGTCCAGCGCGTGCTGAGCGAGGGACCGACCATCACCATCGTCTTCAAGGCGGCCGAGGGCATCGAGGCCGGCAAGACCTTCATCAAGTACAAGGACGTGACCATCGGCCAGGTGACGGCGGTCGAGCTCTCCGAGGATTATCCCAAGGTGCTGGTGAAGGCGAAGATCGCCAAGCACGCCGCCGGCCTCATGGTGGAGGACGCGAAGTTCTGGGTCGTGCAGCCGCGCGGTCACGCTGAGCGGCGTCTCCGGGCTCAACACGCTGCTCTCCGGGCAATACATCGGCTTTCAGGCCGGCAAGTCGACCGTCAGGGAGCGCAACTACATCGGGCTCGACGTGCCGCCGGTGATCACCGATCAGCCCGGCCGGCGCTTCATGCTGAAGGCGCGAAGCCTGGGGTCGCTGGGGGTCGGCGCGCCGATCTACTACCGCAGCCTGCCGGTCGGCGAGGTGGCGGCCTACAGCCTGGCGGCCGACGGCAAGTCGATCGAGGTCACGGTGTTCGTCGATGCGCCCTACGACAAGTACGTCACCTCGGAGACGCGCTTCTGGAACGCCAGCGGCATCGACGTCTCGGTGGGCGCCGACGGCGTCGACATCCGCACCGAGTCGATCGTTTCGGTGCTGGTGGGCGGCATCGCGATTCGACATGCCGGACTTCGCTCCGCCCGGCGAGCCGGCGCCCGCAGAGGCGGCATTTACGCTCTATCGGAACCGCGCCGATGGCGATGAAGCAGCCGGAACCGATCGAACGGCGCTTCGTGCTGTATTTCAACGAGTCGGTGCGCGGCCTGTCGGTCGGAGCGCCGGTGACGCTGTTCGGATTGCCGGTCGGCCGAGGTCGCCGAAGTCGGTCTCGCCTACGATGCGACGACGCATGATCTGCGCCCGCGGGTGCTGATCACGTTCATTCCCGAGCGGCTGGTCGCCCGGGTGTCCGAAGCAGAGATCGGCAGTCCGCGAACAAGGAGTTGGTGGAGGCCTCCGAAGCCGCCCGCATCCCGATGCTGCGCCACATGGTGGAGGATCGAGGGCTGCGCGCGCAGCTGCAGACCGGGAGCCTCATCACCGGTGAACTGTACGTGGCGTTCGAGTACGTCCCGAATGCGCCGAAGGTGAAGATCGACTGGAAGCGCGACCCGCTCGAGCTGCCGGTGGATTCCGGCGGGCTCGCGAGCATCGAGGCGAAGCTCGACAGCATCCTGACCAAGATCGACAACATGCCGCTCGAGGCCATGGGCGCCGGCGTCAAGAACGCGATCGTCGACGCTCAACCAGACCCTGAAGCAGACCGACGCGCTGATGGGGCGCATCGATGCGGAGTGGGTGCCCGAGGGAACCAAGACCCTGCAGGCCCTGCACCAAGCGATTGCCGATGCCGATCGGGCGCTCCTCAACAAGGACGCGCCGGCGTCGCAGGATCTGCGCGACACGCTGCAGGAGGTGACGAGCACCGCACGCGCCGTGCGCATCTTCGTCGATTATCTCGAGCGGCATCCCGAGATGTTGATCCGGGGCAAGAAAGAGGAGCATCCATGATGCGCCGCATTGTCGCCCTGATCGCCGCCGTGGCGGGCGCGGGCGCGCTCGCGGCGCTACCCCAGGCTGCGCCAGCCCGCCTTCGCATCTTTACACCTTGAGTCCCGGCGCCTCGGCGGCGCGCCATCCGACGCGTCATCGAATCTCGTCGTGGTCGTCGGGCCGGTGTCGATACCCGCCGTGGTCGACCTGCCGCAGATCGTGGTGAGCACCGGGCCCAACCAGGTGTCGCTGGACGAGTTCAATCGCTGGGCGTCGCCCTTGCAGAGCAATATCGCGCGCGTGGTGGCCGAGAATCTGGTCGCGATGCTCGGCACGCCGCGCGGTCATGCTGTTCCAGCAATCGCTAAATGCGGACGCCGATTACCGCGTGGCGATCGAAGTGCAAACCTTCGAATCGGCGCCCGGGGAGGCGGCGACATTGAGCGCGGTGTGGGTCGTGCGCCGGGTGAAGGACGGCAAGGCGCAGATCGGGCGCACCGCCGTCAGCGAAGCAGCTCCCGACAAGACCTACCAGGCTCTTGCCGCTGCGCACAGCCGGGCGCTCGGCCGCCTGAGCGAGGACATCGCAAACGCGATTAGAATGCTCGACCGTGGCATTCAATAACCGAAACCGCTGCCTCACCCGCGGCCTGATTCCCTGACCCTTTCGCAAGGATTCGTCGTGGTGGTCAGCGGAAAAATGAGCAAGCACGTGCAGCTCCTGGCGGCTCTGGTGGTGACGGAGCTGGTGAATCCGTTGATGGCGGATGTGAATTGGGCGGCGCGGCTGTTTTCCGCTCTGCTGTTCGGCATTTTGGGCGTCGCGGTGTTCCGCGCCATCTTCGATACCCAATCCCGACGCCGGATCGGCGCGACACTCGCGGGTCTGGCGATCGCGATCAATTTCGCGCGGCTCTTGGCTCCGGACGGAATGAAGCTGCTTACGGAAGTGTCGATGAACATTTCCACCGCCGTTTTCTTCGCATTCTGCCTCTATGTCATCGTGAATCACGTGTTCGGCGCGCGCAACCTTCGCGCCGACGATGTGGTCGGTGCGTTTTCCGGCTACATCATCATTGCGCTCATCTGGGGGCGGCTGTACGCGCTTGCCTGGAGACTCGTGCCGGGCTCTTTTGCCATCAGCCCGGACATTCAATGGCAACTCGCCAATTGGCACACGTGCCAAGCGCTTTTCGACTATTACAGCTTCACCAATATCTCGAGCATCGGATATGGAAATATCACGACCACGAGTCCGGTATCGAACACGCTGGTGTGGCTCGAGGTGATGTGCGGACAGTTCTACCTCGCGGTGGTGGTCGCGACCATCGTCGGAATCAAGGTGTCGCAGGCGCTCGGCTCGCCGCGAGACGGCGGCTAGCCTTGCGGATCGGGCCCGGCCAGTCGGTGGGGATCGCGTCGCCGCTGCGGCCGCGCACCCTTCGTTGCGTGCTCATCATCGCCGCCGCAGTCACAGCCCTGGGCGGCTGCTCGACCATCCGCCAGGTGTTTCACATGGACGACAAGTCGAACAAGGCGGCTGAACAGCTGCAGATCCAGCAGCACCGGGTCATGCGCTTCGCGGACGAGTACGTCGGCCGCATCGCGGTGCCGATCAGGCAGCTCCAGGCATCGACCGACAATGCCGAGGACCGGCTCGCGGCCCAGAACTGGCTGCTGTCCCAGGCCACCGCGGCCTATATCATCGCGAGCGGCCCGAGTCCCGTCGTCAACACCGTCGACATGATCGTGCTCGCGACCTTGAGCCGATTGGTGGTCGACGAGGCGTGGGTCAAAGAGCGCTTCGGCGCACGGGCGCTACCGGTGCGCGACGAGTACGGCCGCCTGGAGCCGCTTGCGTTGACGCTCGCCCAAGGGGTGTTGACGCCTGCGCAGCTCGACGAGCTGCAGAAGGTCATCGCGCAATGGCGCGCGCAAAATCCGCATGTCACCGCGATAGCGTCCGTGCGCTTCAGTCACATCGAGAGCACGCTGACGCAATCCACGCCCGGCGCGAGCAGTACTCCCAGCGGTCTTTTCGGGCTTTTGGGTCTCGATCCGTTCAGCGGCATCGACCCCGCAGTGCGCGAAATCGCGCAGACCCGGGAACTCGGCGAGCGCACGGTCTATTATGCGCAGCGCGTGCCGAACCTGCTCGACATGCAAGTGGAGCGCCTGACCTATGAATTCGCCACGATGCCGGAGACCAAGCGCCTGCTCGCCGATGCCGATAAGGCCGCCACGGCGGCCAGCGCCGCCGGCAACGTGGTCGGTGAGTTGCCGAGCCTGATCGACCGGGAGCGCGAGGCGGCGATCCGGCAGTTCATGGAGGCCCTGACCGTCGAGACCGCCCACACGCGCGATCTCGTGGTCGAACTGCGCGGCGCGCTCGAAGCGGGCACCGCCACATCGAATGCGCTCAACACCACCATCCATTCCTTCGACCAATTGGTGGCGGGGTTCGAGAAGCCGAAGGAAAGCGGGCCTTCGCAAACGCCCGGGCGGCCCTTCGATATTACCGAGTACACCGCCGCGGCGGCCGAGATCGGCCGCGCCTCTCACGAGCTCGAGGGGCTCATCGCGGGCATCGAGCGCGGCATGCCGGCGCTCGATACGAGCGCCAGTCGCGCGGCCGCCACGCTGCAGGAGGTCGTTGATCATGCCTACCGGCGCATGCTCGAGTTGATCGGGTTGTTGCTGCTCGGCGGCTTCGGCGCCGCGCTGGCGTATCGCGGCATCGTGCGCCGCTGGTTTGCGTGAGCGGGGCGGCCGCAGCGGGCGGTTGGACCAATTACCAATGTACGGCGTGCGGGGTATCGGCTAGCTTGCGGTAAAGCCGGCCGGCACTTTTGGCAAAATCTCGAGAGGGACCCCGCGAGCGGCCGGCGCCCTTATAGGCTTTCACTTTGCGTAACCACCTTTATCCATGTCAAGGAGTCGCTCATGAGCAAGAAGATCTACTTCCTCGCGGTTGCCGCGCTGGCCGCGGCGGGCGTTGCCGACGCGCAATATCCGATCATGGACATGGTGGCCAACAAGGTCATCCAGAAATACCAAACCGCCACCTGCGAGCAGCTATGGCAGAATCGGGGCAAGCCGCCGGGTCCCCAGGAGCAGCAGGTCATCGGATTTCTGAAGAGCGATCCGCAGATGCGGCAGATGTTCTTCAACCAGATCGCCGGTCCGGTGATGAACAAGATGTTCGACTGCGGAATGATTCCCTGACGTCTGAGGTAAGCCATGGACAAGCGACACAGGATCTTTGGAAGGGCGTTGCTGATGAGCGTCGCCGCTTGGCTGGTGGCGGGTGCCGCGAGTGCGCAAACCACGCCGCCCCCCAAAAAGAGCGCCCCGCACATGAAGATGGCTCCGGCCGCCCCGGCCGTGCCGGCGCTCGAGCCCAAAGCGATCGAGCTCTTGAAGGCGACCAGCGCACGATTGGCCGGCGCGCGCACACCCTGTCGTTCACCGCCGCGGAAATCTTCGAGCACCCGAGCCGCCATGGCCATCCTCTCGCCTATGCCACCGAGTCGGAGGTCACCTTGCAGCGACCCAACAAGCTGCGCGTGTTGATTGCGGGGGATGGTCCGGCCTCGGAGTTTTACTACGACGGCAAGGTCATGATGGCGTACGCACCGGCCGAGAATCTCTTGGCCGTTGCCGATGCGCCGCCGACGATCGACGCGACACTGGATGCCGCGTATCATTTGGCGGGGATTTACTTTCCCTTCACCGATTTGATCGTTGCGGACCCCTACAAGGACATGGCGGGTGGGTTGAAGCTCGCCTATTACGTGGGCCAATCCCACGTGATCGGCGGCATCACCACGGACATCGTGGCCTACATCGACAACGATGTGTTCCTGCAGGTCTGGATCGGCGCCGAGGACAAACTTCCCCGCCTGGTTCATGCGACTTTCCTCAACGATCCGGAGCGTATGCGGCACCATTTGGAGCTGTCCAACTGGCAGCTGGACGCCCCCGTATCGATGGATGCTTTCGCGCCCGCGAACGCCGACACCGCGAAACGCATGCCCTTCGCTCACCCGCACCCCGAGTCGCCGCCGGGCGCCAAGCGCGCGGCGCCCGCGAAGCCCACGAAACCCATGCCATCGCCGTGATGGCGGCCCAGATCACGTAAGGAGAGCACCGGATGAACACAGTCAATCTGAGCTTGACGACTTTGATCGGCGCGTTGTTGTCGTCGGGGACCGCGTTCGCCTATTCGCACTCGAACTCCTATGGCGGCAGCACCTCGCACAGCTACGGCTCCACCAGCCACGAAAGCGCTTATGGCACGAGCTCGTCGCACACCTACGGCGAGGGATCGGAGCACACCAACGAGTATGGCGGCAGCACCGAGCACTCCGCGTACGGGGGCACGGAGCACACCAATGCCTATGGCGGTACGACTTCCGGTGAGGCCGGCTATGGCGCGGAGCACACCAACACCTACGGACAGACGAGCTACGCCTCGGCGTATCATCCGCCGGCGCCTTATTATCCGCCGACCGCTTACTACGGCTATCATCCGCCCACCACCGTGAATTATTACGGCTCCGGCTGCTACAACTGCAGCAGCGGAAGCACGGCGGGGGCCGCCGCGGCGGGTCTCATCGTGGGTGCGGCGGTTGGCGCCACGGTGGCTTCGGCGAACACCGCGGCGGCCACCTCGAACGCCTACAGCGCGGGCGTCGCCACCGGCAGCGCGAATACCGCCGCGGCGACGGCGAATGCCTACAGCGCGGGCGTCGCCGCAGGCGCCGGCGCAGCGTATTCCATGGGCGCCATCTACGCGGCACCGCCCGCCGGATCCATCACCACGGTCGTTCAAGGCCAGACTTATTATCTCAACGGCAATACCTGGTTCCAGCCCGCCTATGGGGCGAACGGGGTTTATTACCGCGTGGTGCCCGCGCCATGAAACACACGACCGCAAGATCGATGCTGCTCGGTGCGATCACGCTAAGCGCCGCATTTCCCCTGTTTGCCCAGAACAACGCGGTTCAAGAGAGGCTGGCTGCGGTCAAACTGGCCATGGCGGCGAACGCGCAACAGTTGCATCAGTACCAATGGGTCGAAACGACGCAGATCACGCTCAACGGGGAACAAAAACCGCCCACGCAAGCGAGCTGTCAGTACGGACCCGGCGGCAAAGTGCAGAAGACGCCGATCGGCTCGCCGCCCGCGGAGCCGGGCGGCGGCCCGCTCATGAGAAGAATGATCGAGAGGAAGAAAGCCGAGCTGAAGCAGTACATGGGAGACGTGAAGGCCGTGTTGGCCATGTATCTGCCCCCTGATCCGCAGAAGATGGAACAGGTCAAACAGGCGGGCAATCTCTCGGTGAATCCCGTGCCGCCCAGCGGCGTGAATTTGATTTTCAAAAACTATGCCCAGCCCGGCGATCAGATGACCCTCACTTTCGACACCGCCGCCAAAAAGGTCGCGGCCTTGAGTATCAATACCAGCATGGGTGCGTCGCAGGATCCGGTGAGCTTGCAGGTGCAGATGGCGAGTTTGCCGGATGGCACGAACTATGCGCAGCAGACGATTCTGAACGCCGTCGCCAAGCAGCTGGTGGTGACCACGAACAATGCCAATTACCAAAAGCTCGGCGGCTACTGAGGCGTGGCCGATAAGTTTGGTATTGCGAATGCGGGTTTAATATTTGACCGTGTACTTTTTCGCTTCCAGGCAGGCCGAGAAGGCCTTCTTGAAGCCATCCATTTGCTGGGCGGACAACTTGGCGGCCGCCTTCTGAGTTTGCTGAGACTGCTGTGTGGCCTGGTTCGCCTGTGAGGTCGCTCTGGCGCGATTGCCGATGGCGCCCACGCCTGCGCCTATCGCCGCGCCCTTGCCCGCGTTGCCGGCGATGGCGCCGATGATGGCTCCTCCGGCTGCTCCTGCCACGGCACCCTTGGCCGCGGAACCCGACTTGGACTGCTCAGCCTGCTGCTGTTGCTGGGCCGCCTGCTGCTCCTGCTGCGCAGCTTTCTGGGCGATATGGAACGGGTCGTTGCCCGTTTCGTTGACCGCCCAGTTGTAGCATTCGGTCTCGTCCTGCGCTTGCTGCGTCGGTACCTGGCCCGCGCCGGGGAATGCATAGACGTTCAAGGTGGCCGCGAGCGACTTCTGGCCGGTCGGCGGACTGATGGTGGTTTGGGCCCGCGCGGCACCCGAGAGGGCCAGCGTTGAGGTCAGGCAGGCCATGAGCGGCGCGCGTACGACAGCCAGCATTGATCGCATAGCGAGGCTCCCGCTTAATCTCATCTCACAAAAAAACGGGCCGCCTCGATGGCGGCCCGTATCCGTGTCGACTCAAATCAGAACCTTATTTGAGCAAGCGGTTCGTTACTTGAAGCCGTAATGGAAGCCCACCCGGAACATATTCAAGGTGAAGCTATTGTGGATGTTATCCAGCGACAAGTTCGAATAAGTCCCGCAAACGGTCGGGTTCGCGGTACAGGTAAACGTGGAATTGGTCCCCTTGCCGAGATTCACGTAGTTGTACTCCGCGTTCAACGACCATGGTCCCATGATGCCGTAGTCCAGACCGACGCCGACATTATAACCCGTGGACTTGAAGTTCTTGCCGCCGCTGATGCTGCCGAGCGGAGTAGTCGCACCCGTCGGCGTGAAGCTGAGCGAACCCGTATGCTGTCCGCCCGCGAACGCCGCACCGGCCCGCAAGTACGGCAGCCATTGATCGACCGCATAGCCGACCCGGGGACCCAGGAGGCCGATTCCGTTTGGGCTGACCTTGCCGGACGCGGTATAGGTGCCGCCCGGGATAGGATCCGTTGGCCCTTTATTAACATAGGTGTACGAGCGCGTGTTGGTCTTGCTGCCGATCGCCTCATAATCGGCCTTGAAACCCCAGACCCATTGGTCGATCTGGAAGTTATAGCCGACGTCGACGCCGCCGATGAAGTTGCCGTTGTTGGGGCAGTTTCGATTGTAAAAGGCGGTGGCCAGGGCCGGATTACCCCTGATAGTGGCGCTAGGCTCCCAAGTGTTGCAGGTGTTGTTCCAAGCTCCGCCGATGTTGGCACCGGCGAACCAACCTTCCCAGGGATTTTGCACGGTCGCTATTACGTCCTGCTGTGCGAAAGCCGCTCCAGCAACTGCGGTCAACGCAAGTAGCGCAGCCGCACGGCATATGAATTTCATCAGCTGTATCTCCTAAACTACGATGATTGAAAATCGATTTTTTGCAATTGCTGCCTATTATCTGTTAAGCCAGCAATGTAATGAATTGGACGAAATACCTATATTTTGACGACATCCACCTAGGGGTTTCCGCGCTCCATAGGTAATGCATCCAGCGAATGCGAATCCTACCAATACATCTGTTACAAATAAACAACAACTTGCTTCATGAAGCAGATGTAACACGTAAGGACAGGGCGTCTACACCTATGTCATGACGCCCTACCCTTGAGTCTTAGCTCGCGAGCAAATTACTGCGGCGGATACAAAGCCCACTTGTGTGCCGTCGGACCGGGGAGTTCAGCCGCGTCCGTGCGCTTCTCGGACACCCAAAAAGTAAGCACTTCGCCGACCGTCATGTCGTGGAATTTCTCGAGCTTGCCGTTCACATGCACGCCGTCGTTCGGGCCCGGCTTCATGCTGGCGGTGGTCACCGTATTGCCGGCGCTGTCCAGAACGTTGAACGTCATGAACTGCGGAGAGGAGATATACACTTTCAACTGGAATTTCGCGTATTTCACTCCCTTGTACACGCGCGCGTCTTGGCAAGCCTCGGGCGCTTTCGGCCACTTAGCCAGGAACGCAGCGCTGAACTTGACGTCGCTGCAGGGTACCTGAGGCAGCTTATCGGGATTGACCGCGGCATTCGCGGCAGGGATCGACAGCGGCAGCGCCATCGCGGTGAGAAGCAGCCATGTGGCTCTCGTCATGATAGGAAACCTCCTGATATTTTTGGAATGCGCCCGTTCCTTCGTCGCGAGCACAATGAAATGAGCAATGGCCTGTCACCTTGCGGTGCAGCACCACTACCCGGTGAACCCCGATGTGTCGTCGACGATCACAACCGGTAAGGTTAGTCCCCGGCGCTTACGGATAGCTATGCGACCAAAGGCCCATTCCCTTGGGTTTCACAGAGCCATTTTGCTAAGACACCGACTACTTTTAAAGAGTGGCGTACGTGACCCGCGTCTTCCGCTTACTCCTTTTCCCTACGACATATTGTATAGTTAAAAACGAGCTCTGAGCCAGGGTAATTCCCCTATTCCACCGGCTGGCAGATGAGATATCAAAGAATTAACAATTATCTCTGCGCTTACACCGGCTCATGGCATATCTAATTGTCATGATTGATGCGCTAAAGTCCGCGTATGCGCCGGTCTGGCCGGGGCGGCCTCATGGCGTGTTCTGGTGCCGGTAATGGATAACCTGCTTCCCCCTTCCGTTGCGGCCGGAGCCGCGATCGCCGCGCTCTTCGCAGGGTGTCTATTTCTAATCGTCTTTTCGTGGACAGAGCGACGCCGGCGCGCGCGTGCCGAACAAATGGTCGCCGAGGCCGAAGAGCGGCTGGCCATGGTCTCGGAACGGCTGGCCATCATTTCAACGATGCAGGGCTTCGGCTTTTGGAGTTGGGATGCGGCGACGGATCGTATCTGGGCCAGCGCGCATGTACGCCGCGTGATGGCACTGGAGGAGGGGCTAGCGCTGACGCGCGAGACTGTGCTGGCGGCGATTCATCCGGCGGATCGCGCCGGGGTTTTGCAGGCGATCGCCGCGGTCCCGCATGCCGACGGTTCGATGGGGATGGAGCTGCGGGTGGTAGGGCGCGACCGTGAGGTCCGCTGGATCAGTACCAAGGCACAAGTGATCCGCGATCGGCGCGGCGCGATACGCCGAGTGTCGGGCTGTGTCATGGAAGATTGCCACCACAATCGAGCCGCGGCGGAGTTGAACAAGCTGCAGCAAAAGCTGACCCATCTTACACGCGTGGCTCTGCTTGGAGAACTCTCCGGTGCGCTCGCGCATGAGCTGCAGCAGCCGCTGACCGCCATATTGTGCAATGCGCAGGCGGCGCAACTCATGGCTGCGCGTGAACCTCTCGATGTGGAGGAGCTGCGCGAGATACTGCAGGAGATCGTCAGCGACGATAAGCGGGCCGGCCAGGTCATCCAGAGTCTGCGCGCGCTGTTGTTGCGCGGTGAAACCAATTTTCAGCGCGTCGATATCGGCAAGGTGATCGGCGACGTGCTGAGGCTGGCGCGCGGGGCGCTCATGGAGCGCAACGTTCAAGTCAATTTGCGCATCGATGAGGACGTTCCGGCCGTTCACGGCAACCCCATCGAACTTCAACAGGTACTGCTGAACCTGGTGCTGAACGCCTGTGAATCGCTGAGCGATAATCCTGCGCGCGACCGCCGGGTCGAGGTCGTCGCGGGTCTCGATGAAGAACCGGGAGCCGTACGCATTTCGGTTCTCGATTGCGGCAGAGGCATCGATACCGATCAGCTCGAGCGCGTGTTCGACCCTTTTTTTACCACCAAGGAAAGCGGCTTAGGGTTGGGACTGGCGATTTGTCACTCAATCAGCGTTGCGCACGGGGGGCGGCTGTGGGCAACGAACCGAGCCGACCGCGGTGCGGCGTTTCATTTCACATTACCGGTAGCAAGCAGCGAGGACAGCAATGAGCGGCGCAGCGCCCACAGTGTACATAGTGGATGACGTCAAAGAGGTTCGCATGGCGCTGTCGCGTTTGTTGGGCGCATCCGGCTATCGGGTGAGCGCGTTCGAGTCGGCGGAACGTTTCCTCGACGAACAGGACGCGGATGCTCCGGGCTGCTTGCTGCTCGATGTGTGCATGCCCGGACTGAGCGGGATCGAGTTGCAGCACACGCTCGCCGGGTCGCCGTGCGCGCGACCCATTGTCTTCTTGAGCGGAAATGGCGATGTACAAGTCGGCGTGCATGCCATGAAGAAGGGGGCGGTCGATTTTTTGACCAAGCCGATCGATGGCTCAAAACTGGTCGAGGCGGTTGAGCAGGCCTTGAAACGCGACGCCGAGCAGCGTCGCGAGCAGGGCATTCGCCGCATGATTCAACAGCGTCTGGAGACCCTGACGCCGCGCGAGCGTCAGGTGATGGTGCAAGTCATTCGCGGTCGGCTCAACAAACAGATCGCCGTAGACCTCGGCACCGGCGAGAAGACCGTGAAAGTGCACCGGGCGCGGGTTATGTCAAAGATGGATGCGCATTCGGTTGCGGAGCTGGTGCAGCTCGCCGCGCGCGTCGGCGTGGCGATTGAACCGGCGCTGCGTGCGGATACGGCTACCCTGGATTGGAAGCGGGCCTAAAGTCCAACAGGCCTAACGTCCAACAGTCAATCGGCTCGAAAGAGCGTAAAAGGGATGCTCTCAGGATCGGAGAGCGGCCCGTGATAGCGGTAGTCGATGACGAGGATTCGGTTCGCAACGCGGTGCTTCGCGTGTTGCGTGCAGCAGGGTTCCGCGCGCGCGGCTTCCCCTCGGGTGCCGAATTCTTGGACTCATGGCACTTCGACCGGCCGGATTGTCTGGTGCTCGATCTGCAGATGCCCGGCCTTTCCGGCATCGAGGTGCAGAAATCGCTCATCTCGGCGGGCGCGCACTTTCCCATCGTCATCATCACGGCGCATGATGCGCCCAGTATTCGCGAGCAGTGCATTCGCCGGGGTGCCGCCGCTTATCTGTGCAAGCCGCTGGATATCGGCGCCTTGCTGCACGCGGTCGAGCGGGTCTCCGGTTCGCCGGCGCGTGTTTCGCGTTTGCCGCATTGACGGCATGCGACGCCTTCACCCCTTGCATCGGTGTCCTACGTTAAATGGCGCAAGCGGCAGCGCCAGGGTACTTTGGTCGTATAGACCGTTAGGCGGAATCCTCGCTAAATTCGGCAGTAGACTCAAAGTAACGGCGGGTTAACCCGCGGCGGTACATACCATGCAGACACAATTGCTCAAGATGATGCCCATAGCGGCGCTGGCGTTCGCCGCCGGCTGCAATACCACCCCGCTCAACGTCTCGAAGTCGGACGAAGCGGTCAATACCGCGCTCACGCGGGCCCGATTCGAGATGAACTGTCCGGCAGCGACGGGTTCGGTCCTCTCGAGCGAAGTGATGCAAGGCCCGAACACCTTTGGCCCCATGGTCCAGACGGTGCAGCGCGCTCAGTTCACGGTCGGCGTCACGGGCTGCGGCCAGCGCGCGACCTACGTGGTAATTTGCGCCGAAGGTGGAAACGGCTGCGTCGCGGGCACCGGCCAGTAGCGTTCAGCCTGAACTATTCATGAACAACGGAAGCGCTGGAAGGAGGTAGGATTGGGCGGTCATTTTCCGGAGCGTGAAAAACAGGACGTTTTTCCCGCAGCCCCCAGGGATGGGTTCACGGCGATCCGGAAAATGACCGCCCAATCCTGCCTCCGTACGCGAAGATTCTTATCGTTCATGAATAGCTTAGGCTAGCCAGCCGGACGTTTTGGTTTCAGCTCGACAATGTTCCGAGCCCATGGTGAATCATGCCGGACACCGGTGGCGAAGCGGCTTTTCAGCAATGGATCGGGCGCGGCGCGGATGCGATCGAAGCGGTCGCGGTCATATTGATCGCCGGCTACATTCTCATCGCCACCGTGATCTGGCTGGTGCGCGTTGTGGGTCGGCGTCAGTCCTGGCTCGAGTATTACAATCGTTTTCGCGCCGCCTTGGGTCGCGGCATGCTGCTCGGACTCGAGATCCTGATTGCGGCCGATGTGATTCGCACGGCGGCGGTCAGTCCCACGTTAAGAAATTTTGAGGCATTAGGCGTGCTCGTGGTGGTGCGCACGTTTCTCAGCTGGTCGATCGTGCTCGAGCTCGAGGGGCGCTGGCCTTGGCAGCCGCGGCGTCCGGTTGTGGAGCCGGCATGTGAACCGGGGGAGTCATGAGCGCAACCCAAGATCCGAACAGCCGATTCGAGGTGCGGGTCACCTCGGACAGCCATTTTGCCTGGATTCGCACCCGCATGGCGCTCGAACGCACGCTCATGGCCTGGTTGCGCACCGCCGTGGCGCTGATCGGCTTCGGATTCACCATCGTGCAATTCTTCCAGCGGCTGCAGGACATGGAGCACGTGGCTCCGGCGCTCCGGCCGCAAGCACCGCGTCATCTCGGTTTGGCGCTGATCGGCGCCGGTATAGCGGCGCTGCTGATTTCCGCGCAGCAGTATCGGCGGATGGTGCGCTACCTCTGGAGTGATCCCTATAGGCCGATCGCCGGTGTGGACGGGAAGCCCATGTCTCTGATCATCACGCAGACGCCGCTCCTGGCGGTCGTGGTCGCCATGATCGCGATCGGATTGTTCGCTTTCTTTTCCGTGTGGATGCGTATGGTCTAGGGGAGCGCGGCGCGGCTTCGCGCTGCGCTATTCGCCAACCTGATTCCATCCGTCAGCCGGGTCGTAGCGGCTGATCTTCGCGGCAACCGCCGCGGTGTTGGCGCCCAAGTCCTTTTCGTACACCAAGCCGTTTTGGTTCACGATGAAGCTCGTCACGCCGCTCACACCGTACGCAGCCGGGTAGGCGATGAGCGCGAAGCCCTTGCGCATCTGTCCGTTGACGATGTAGCTGCGGGGATTTTCCGCGGAGCCCTCCGCGGTGAGGATGCGATAGAGATAGCCATGAAAGGGGACCGGGCCTCCCGCTTTCTGGCCCGGCGTGCACGACGATAACCTTCCGCGGCGGCATCCGCGGCGAATTGGCCGAGCGGGCTCTGTTCCACGAGGCCCTCGGATCGCCAATACAGACCGTCGTGCTTGCCGGGAGAGCTGAGAAATCGCTGCGCATAGACGCCGCTCGGCTGAAAGTCATGAGGCGCGGCCGCATATTCATTCTGGGCGTCGACGTAGACCCGGCAGACCTTGATGGTGGAGAGCTCGTTGCGCCCGATGCGCCGCACGAGAATCTCTTGAGCGCCCGCGGCGGTGTCGAAACGCCACGTCTGACCCTCCTTCACCAGCGGAATGGGGAACGGCCAGTCTTCGTTTCCGATGTAAAGCACCCTGCGCGTGGGGCCGTCTTCCATGAGTTCGGCTCGCTCGCCGTAGGCCACGAGAAACACCTCGCGGCTCCTCTGATCCATGACCGGATCGCCCGATTGAATGAGTTTGTCTCCGTCGGGACCGAAAATGGCGCGAAGCTCGGCGCTGTTGGAGGTCTGGGTGGCCTCCACCAGCGCCACGACGGCGTCTTCCGGAGTGGCGAAAGTTTCCTGCGGCGCGACCTGTGCGAGGGCGGACTGCCCGACGCACAACAGCGTCGCCGCGGCGATTACATGGATGATCGATGTGGTTTTCATGTGCTTGAATTCCCTAGCGCTTCGTGCCTGGTTTGCTGCCCCTCGTGGCGGGGGCGCTTCCCTGTTTGCGGGACACGCTGCTTTGTCCGCGCTGGCTTGCGGCGCGCTCCGCGCTGCCGCTCTGGTAGCCGGAGAATGCGTTGGAGCTGGTTTGAGCTCGCTCGGATGGTTTGATGTTCGTCGCGGCGCTGTAGCCGCGTGAACCGTAGTTCGTCGATCCCGAACTGGACGGAGCCGGACGCTGCGCAGTAGTTGGCGGCTGCGCGAGGCGTTGATTCTGCGTTGCGCCTGCGGATGGGTTCGTCGGACGCGCTCCGGCGGCTGGCAGCGTGCCGGCCGGCGGGCGCCCGGCGGGGGCACGGCCGCCGGGGGCCGCGCCACCGGCTGATAGGGCGTGGGACGGGGGGTCACGCCGCCCGGGTATGCGGGATATCCGGAACGGTTGACCGTGGTCCTGTTCACGTTGACCGTCGTCGGCGCATAGACATAGGGCCGCGGGCGATAACCGCCATAAGGCACGGGTACCGGCCGCACATAGGGGTAGCGCGCATGCGGTGGCGGCACCCAAGGCCGGCCGACGCACACGACGGTATGACTGTGCCAGCCCATACCCCAGGCGCCCCAACCATAGGGCGCGTAGTAGGTGTTGTTGCTGATCATCGCTCCGATCGCGATGCCGAGACCAAACGACAAAAGAACCGCCCCGGGAGGCGGTGGCCAATACACGACCTGGGGGTTGTACACGGGTACATACACCACCTGCGGAT
This sequence comes from uncultured Gammaproteobacteria bacterium, assembly GCA_963813755.1. Taxonomy (GTDB): domain Bacteria; phylum Pseudomonadota; class Gammaproteobacteria; order Steroidobacterales; family Steroidobacteraceae; genus Bog-1198. The sequence continues at coordinate 178,939 of CAWEZY010000002.1, forward strand.
TGGCGGGCTGAATCACGATGATGGGCTGACCATTCTGGGTTTCCGTGGTCACGACCTGCTGGGGTGTGTTCTTCAGATTGCCGGCCGCCTGCGCCTGGGCCCGCAGTCTTTGCACCGCATCCATCACGCCTTTCGGGTCGCTCAAATAGGCCGTGCCGAGTTGGGTGGTCCAGTCGATTTGGGAGGCCAGCTGGTTGAGCACGTCCGGAAAGAGCGCGAGGGCCACGAAGCTCGCGTCATAGCCGCGCTGTTGCGCGGCATCCTGCAGCGCGGTGCCGTGCAGCTGCGAATTCTGCTGCACCCAGCTGTTCATATCGGTGACCTGTCCCGGACTGGCGGCGCAGGTCAACACCTGCGCGAGCAGCGCGTCGGGGTACAGCGCAACCGGCGCCACCAATTGGTCGAGCGGCGGCAGCGGCGGATTCGGTGCCGGCGTCTGCGCTTGCGCGACGGCGGGACCGCAGCTGATCACGAGCGGCCCGAACGCCGCGAACCAGGCGAGAATGAAACCGGCCCACATCTGCTTGCTAGTCATTGCGAATTCTCCACCGCGTCACGGCGCCGCGCGGTTGCGCGAGGCATCGAAAATGATCTGGTCATAGCGCCACAAGCGCTGAAAGAACGGCAGGGCGCGATGCGCGCCGCCGCTGGTTTCGTGTTCTTGCACAATATCACCGAGGCTCCGCTCCCCATCGATCGCACCCAACAGGCGTTCCTGCCAGGCGTGGATCGGCAGCAAGAGGTCCCGGTGCTCGTGAGCCGGATTCAGCAACACCGCCATGTAGCCCGGGGGAGCCCGGTCGCGAATGCACAGCGCCCAGGGCAAGCGTATGGGAATGTAGTCCCGCCAGTGTTCGCCGGTGAACCGGATCGCCGGCTGCGGGCCCGGCGCGTCGCTGCGGCGGGCGATCAGGCGATGCTGAGTGAGCGTGCCGCGAAACAATTCCGCGGCCGCATGTTGCTCCGGCTCGGGCAGCGCGCCCAGCCGTTCGGCATGCGGCGTGTTGGCCAAAGCACCGCACTGAGGTAAATAGGGCGCCTGTTCGAGCCAGCGACCGAAAGACATGCCGCAGCGCTCGAGCCATGCATACAGTTGCGGCACCGTGTACGCGCGATCGCGCGGGTGCAGCAGCGCGTCCGCCATCGCCCCCGGCTGGCGGAAGTCCTTCGCCCGACCGAGCAAAGCGGCCATCGGATGATCCTTCGGCAGCGTCTCGAGCAGGGCGCCGAGATCTCGAAGCTCGCCTGGGTCTGTGCCGATACGGAGCATGCGGCAATACTCCTGCAGCATATAGATGCCGGCCCGACCGTAAGCCGCGTACACCATGAGCTGCAGCGCGCCCTTGGGATTGAGGACTTCGCGCAGCGCGCGCAATCCGAGATCCGGGTCCGGCAGGTGATGCAGTACGCCCGTGCACACGATCAGATCGAAAGAGCGGCCGAGTTCGGTTGCGCTCTCCAGCGGCAACTGATGCAGTTCGAGGTTCTTCAGGCCGTACTTGTCTTTGAGTTCGCGGGTATGCCGGAGGCTGGTTTCGCTCAAGTCGATGGCCGTGACGCGCGCCTCAGGCTCGCGCAGCGCGTAGCGGGCCGCCTGCGAGGTCCCGCAGCCGGCGATGAGAATTTCCAGCCGCTCGCTCGGCCGCTCGGCCGGCCATATCCGGTGAAACAGCGCCCGGCGACGCTTCGGGTCGCGGTAGCGCTTGCGGTTATCGTCGAGGCTCGCGGTCGGCGCCGGATAGGGCAGCTTTTCATAAAAATCGCGCAGCTCCTCCAAGGCAGCCGCCCAAGGCTTCTCACGTTGCGGAGCGATGTTCACGTCGATGCCACCATCGCCACAGCTTCCCACAAATTTTTGCGCGACGTTAGTTTGCGCCCGGCGGTGCGTCGCAGGCCAAGGGCCCGTGGGTCGCGGAATAGGCCTTTACCGCATCGGCCAGGTTGAAGAACATGCGCTCGGGTCCCAATGCCTGACCCAACGGCGAGCGCCTGACGACCTCGAGGGCCTGCGGGTTCAGGGCGCACAGCCACAACGAGATCCCCGCCTGCCGGAGTGTCTCTTCGGCCTGCCCCAAGGCTCGCAGCGCCGTGTATTCAATATCGGGAATCGCGCTGCATTCCAGGATCACCACCTCGGGATGCGCCTCGCGGACCATGGCCGCGAGCCGTTCGCGGGCTCGCGGCGCGCTGGCGAAGTTCATGCGGCCTTCGGTCTTGATGATCAGCAAGCCCGGGATGGCTTCATCTTCCGCGTGCTGCGCCGACGGCGGGCGAAACACGTCGGTGCCGGGCTTGCGCCTCAACGTATACACCGGGGGATGGTTGGACTGGTATAAGAGCGTGAGCAACGAGATCGCGATGGCGACCAGGATGCCTTGCAGGGTTCCGAGCACGACGACGCCGGCGAAGGCCACCACGGCCCAGAGGAATTCCAGGCGCCTAATCCTCAGAATGGAGCGGAAGTCAGTCGTGCTGAGCAGCGGCAAGGTCGTGACGATCACCACGGCGGCGAGCGTCGCCTGCGGCAGCAGGCTGATGAGCGGCGAAAGAAACATGAGGGTCGCCATGGTCACCGCCGCCGTCACCAGTGCGGCCGCCTGGGTGCGGGCTCCGGCCCGTGAGTTCACCGCCGTCTGCGACGTGCCTCCGCCGGCGGGGAAACTTTGAAACAAGCTCCCGGCCAAATTGGCCGCCCCGAGCGCGATCAGCTCCCGATCGGGCAAGGGGGGCGGATCGTCGTGCCGGGCAAAGGCGCGGCCGGCGGCGATCGACTCCGTGAAAGACATGAGCGCCATGCCCAGCGCGCCCGGCCACAGCGTGCCGAGGAGCTGCAGGTCCGGAAGCGCCGCCGCCGGGAGGTGCGCCGGAATCGCCCCGGTCAGCGCCACACCCATCTGCTTCAACCCCAGGAATGCGGCGGCCGCGATACCGAGCACGACCGCCGCGAGCGGAGCGGGAAACTGCGGACGAAAGCGCTTCGTGGCGAGCAGGATCACGAGCGTGGCCCCGGCCACCGCCAGCGTCGCGCGGCTGGTCTCCGGCACATGCTGAAGTATCGACAGGACCTTCTGGAAGAAGCGGCCGCGCTCGATGTGCACGCCCAAAAGCTTTGGCACCTGGTCGACGCAGATCACCAGGCCGATCCCGGCTTTGAAGCCGGTGAGGACCGGATCGGAGATGAAGTTGGCGAGAAATCCGAGCCGCAAGAGGCCGGCGGCGGTGAGAAACCCGCCCACCAGCAGGGCCAGCGCCGAGGCCGCGCCCATCAGCTGCGCCGAATCCGCGCCGGGCATGGCCACCGCCAATTCCGAGGCGGTCAGGATCGCGAGCGTGCTGGTGCTGCTCACACTCAAGGGGCGCGACGTGCCCAGCAGCGCGTAGACGACCATGGGGACGAGCGCCACGTACAGGCCCGCATACACCGGCAAGCCCGCGATGCTCGCATAGGCCATGGACTGAGGGATCACCACCGCCGCGGTCGTGAGGCCGGCCACGGCATCGAAGCGCAGCCAGCCCTTTGGGTACCCGGACACCAGGGTCGTCATGGCGTCCCCGCGGCGTCTGCGCCGCGCCCGCGCGGCCGTTCGTTTCCGCGGCGCCGCTTCACCCCGGGTGCGCGGCGGCTCGCAGGGCCTCGGCGTTTTTCTTGAGTTTCTCCATCATCTGTTCGGGCGTCCAGCTCTCCGGGCTCTGGCGCGGCGGAAATTCCAGCATGGTCTGCATGTACTGGGCGACCAGCGCACCCGCCGGCAACAGCATGTAGACGCGATCGGCACGCCACTTCCAGTAGTACATGCTGCCGGAGATGTCCGCGTCCTCGAAGGGATCGCTGCGCAGGTTCATGAGCTTCGGGAACTTGAGCTGCGCCGGGGCATCCTGCCAAGCGGCGGCGCCTTCCAGACGCTGCTCCGCGAAGTGGATCTTCCAGTCGCCGTAGCGCAGCGCCATGAGATCTCCCTCGTCGCCCCAGTACAGGAACCCGGGCCGCGGACTCGCCTTGACCTCGCCTTTCAAATAAGGAATCAGGTTGTAGCCGTCCATATGGACCTTGTAGGTTTTGTCGCCGGCCTTGTAGCCCTTCTTCAATTTCTCGACGACATCGGCGTCACCGGCTGCGGCCACCAAGGTGGGCAGCATGTCCTGATGCGAAAAGAGCTCGTTGCTCACCGTCCCGGGTTTGATCACGCCGGGCCAGCGTATCGCGCACGGCACGCGCCAGCCGCCTTCCCAGTTGGTGGCCTTCTCGCCGCGGAACGGTGTGGTTCCGCCGTCGGGCCAGCTGCATTTCTCGGCACCGTTGTCGGTCGAGTACATGACGATGGTGTTATCGGCGATGCCCAGATGCGTCCAGCTTGGCGAGAAGCTCTCCCACATGACCGTCGTGCTCGACCATGCCGTCGGGGTACACGCCGAGTCCGGTCTTGCCTTTTGATTCCGCCTTCAGGTGCGTATTGATGTGCATGCGCGTGGAATTCCACCAACAGAAGAACGGCTTGTCGGCCTTGGTCTGCCGTTCGATGAAATCGAGCGCGCCGTCGGTGATCTCCCGATCGATGGTCTCCATGCGTTTGACGGTGAGGCGGCCGGTGTCCTCGATCGTCTGCCCGCCCTTGCCGTCCGCCTTGCACTGAGCACGCCGCGGGGCCCGAAATTCTTGGCGAAGTTCGGGTACTGCCGGGTCTTGGGATAGTCCTCGTTTTCCGGCTCTTCTTCGGCATTGAGGTGATACAGGTTGCCGAAGAATTCGTCAAAGCCGTGCACGGTCGGGCAGGAATTCGTCGCGATCGCCGAGATGGTTCTTGCCGAACTGACCGCAGGCGTAGCCGAAGGGCTTGAGGAGTTCGGCGATCGTCGGGTCTTCCGGCTGCAGGCCGAGTTTCGAGCCGGGAAGTCCGACCTTGGTCAAACCGGTGCGAATCGGCGACTGCCCGGTGATGAACGCGGCGCGGCCTGCGGTGCAGCTCTGCTGGCCGTACCAGTCGGTGAACATCATGCCTTCCCTGGCGATCCGGTCGATGTTGGGGGTCCGATACCCCATGATCCCGTGGTTGTACGCGCTGATGTTGAACCAGCCGATGTCATCGCCCCAGATGATCAGGATATTGGGTTTCTTTGCCGCCATGATTTAAGTCCTTCAGTTTGGTGAGGTCGAGTTCAGTCGTGCGATCGGCGCCGGTCGGCGCCGCCGCGCTCCAAGCCTTCGGCGCCGCCCGCTTGCCGTGGCAGAAGCGGAATTTCTCGCCGCTGCCGCAAGGGCAGGGCCGGTACGGGCCGCGCTTCGCGTCATCGGCGCGCGATCGCGCCATCAACTCGGCGGGCGCTCGGCCGCTGCTGGATCAAATCGGCCATCGTCTTGAACGTCGGGCCCGTGTGCATGAAGAACAGCTCCAGGCCCGCACAGAGGTAGTTCTGGCCCGGCTCGCCGTCGCGCGAAAGCGCGAAGCGGTCCTTCGGGCAGCCGCCGTTGCACCAGTTCCTGACCTTGCAGCTGCGGCATTGGGCGGTGAGCGTATCGCGCTTGTCCTCGCCGAATTTGCGCTGCTCCGGCGAGGCCACGAGCTTCAGCATGTGCGTCTGGTGGATGTTGCCGAGCTTGAAACGCGGCTCGACGAAATGATCGCAGGAATAGAGATCGCCGTTGTATTCGAGCGCCGGGCCGTAGCCGCAGGTGGGCGCGTGGATGCACAGCAGATGGCGGCCGAAGAACGCCTCGAGCGTCACATCGAAAAGCTGGACGTACACCTGGCCCACGTCGTGGCGCACCCACTCCTCGAAGACATCGACGAGAAAGCGGCCGTATTGCTCTGCACCCACGGTGCGCTCGGTGACCAGGTTGCCGGTCTGCGTGTAGAGCAGGCGCTTGCCGCTCGAGGGCTCGCTCCAGCCCTGGTTGGCGAGTCGCAGCGTCTCCTCGGTGGCGCGCTCGACGATCGGGATGAACTGCACCCACTTGGCGCCCAGTTCGTCGCGGAAGAAGCGGTAGACCTCGCGCCCGTGTTTCTCGTTGGCGGCATTGACCGTGCACAGGATGTTGAATTCGACTCCGTGCCGGCGCAGTTGCCGCCAACCCTGCATGACCCGATCGAAGGTGCCCTTCTTGCGGCGGTCGACCCGGTAGGTGTCGTGCAATTCGCGCGGCCCGTCGACGCTCAGGCCCACCAGAAAATTGTGCTCCTTGAAGAAGCGCGCACCAGTCGTCATCCAGCAGGATGCCGTTGGTCTGGAAGGTGTGCTGCACGACTTGGTCCCGGCCGGCGGTATTTTTCAACGAGTTCGACCGAGTGCCTGAAGAACTCGAGCTTCATCAGCGTCGGCTCCCCGCCCTGCCACGCCACGGTGACTTCCGGGGTGCGATGCGATTCGAGCAGCTGACGGATGTAGGCCTCGAGCGTGGCCGCGGACATCCGGTGCTTCTCGTTCGGGTACAGCGCGTCCTTGGACAGAAAGAAGCAATAGGTGCAATCGATGTTGCAGGTCGAGCCGCTCGGTTTCGCCAGCAGGTGAAACCCCGGAGGTGCATCGGAGGGCAGGGTATCGGCGGCTCCGGGTACCGGATCGGTCATGCAAGGGAACCTGTGGCGACGAGGGATACTCGAGCGGCGGATGGTACCGAGGGCGGCGCGCGGGGGCAATACGACCGAGGTCCCATACGCGGCGTCATATCGACCGCCATGCACCCGTTCCTCGCGGGGTCTGTGGAATTGACACGGAACGAGTTCATAGCGTCGCCCGTCCACGGTGAGCGCACTGCCGGCCTGGTAGTTGACCTGGATGGTGTGCCCGGTATCGGTCACGCCCAGAGGGCTCGGTTGATAATCGAACGCTCGCGGCGGCAGATCCGGCTTGGTAGTCTTTTCGATATCGATCGGCGCTTGGGTCCGCCGAGCGATGAATCTCGCGGCCCGCTGTCGTACACCAATACGCCGATCGGCCTCAACGAAATACAAGCGGACGTGAAAGCCGCCCAACAGATTGGACCAAGGTCCAGCGCAATGCCCTCCTGCGGCGCAGGATATGATGCACGGAACCACCAGGGAGAATTGGCGATGCGCGGGCGCAGGAACCCATTAGCGGTGCTGGGGATGGTGCCGGTGATGGCGCTGTATGCCAATTTCGCCTGGGCGCTCGATGCGCCGGCGGTTGATTCGGCCGTCGCGATGCAGGCGGCCTCCGCGTCCTCAGGCTCGGGCGCGGCGGGCGGCGCCAACGACAACGAGGCCGAGACGCCGGATTCGGTCGAGCAAGGGCACACACAGATGCCGGATAGTTTCGACCACCGGCCGATCGCGGCCTTGTTGCATGAATCGACACTGGTCGGTCTGCGCGACACCACCCTCAGTTTGCAGCTTCGAACCTACGACCTCGACCGGATCAATTTCGACGGCTCCACCAGCGAAGCCTGGACCTTGGGCGGCTCGGCCGGATTCAAGACGGGTTATTTCGAGAATTTCGTTGCGCTCGGTGCCACCGGATACACCTCGCAGCGCCTCTATGGACCGTTGGACAAGGACGGCACGAAACTGCTGCAGAGCGGACAGGAACCCTACACCGTGATGGGAGAGCTTTACGGCCAGTTCCGCCTGACCGACGAGATCGTGGCGATCGCGGGCCGTAAGGCGCTCGATACGCCGTATATCAACACCCAGGACTCGCTCATGACGCCGAATACCTTTAACCTGTATGCGGTGCAGGGCACGATCGGCAGCACGGATGAGAGGACGCTGCGCTTCGGCGTGGGCTTCGTCGATCAGATCAAGGAGCGCAACTCAGAGAATTTTCAGTCCATGGCGACCGCCGCCGGCGCGCCCGCCGGGGTGGACCGCGGCGTCTATATCGCAGGCGTGAATTACAAGGCGGGCACGTTCGCGATCGGCGCGATCGACTATTACAGCGCCGACATCATCAATATCCTGTATACGGAAATCAAATACACCGTCCCGCTCGCCAAGCGCGTGAGTCTGCGGTTCGGCGTACAGTACTCTGATCAAAGCAGCATCGGTGCCGACCTGCTCACGGGCAAGGCATTCTCGACGCATCAGGAGGGTGCTAAGGCCGAGCTTGGGTTCGGCCCGGCGCTGTTCACGGTGGCGCGCACGTTGACCGCGGTCGGCACGGTGACCGGCAGCGGCACCGGCAGCGGGACCGACATGCGCAATCCATGGGGCGCCTATCCCGGCTACACCAGCGTACAGATCGAAGACTTCTACCGCGCGGGCGAAAATGCGACCATGCTGCGGGCCGCGTATAACTTTCCGAGATTCACGGGCCTCAGTGTGTATGCACTGTGGGTCGATGGCTCGACACCGAACGTCCAAAAGCAATACGCGCAGAAAGAAACCGATCTCAATGTGAAATGGACGCCGCAGCATCCCGCTTGGAAGCACCTGACGCTGCTCGTGCGCTATGGCCACGTCTCGCAAGGGGGGCCGAAGGATCAGCACGAGGACGAGCTGCGCCTGGTCCTGTACTACCAGCTGCGCTGAATCGGCCGTTTGAGCCTGGCCCTCACAGCCGGGTGCGCCGCCGAACGGGTGAGGGCGGTGTGTGCCCTTGAGGATTCGCGTACGATATGCGGCGATACAACCGTTCAAACACTCCTGCCTAGGTGAGACTGTGAGCCAACGGTTATCAGCTCGAGATCATGGCTTATGCGGACTAAAAGAAGAGAGGCGACGTGCGCGTGAATAGGCAAGCGATGAAACCAGGCACCGGGCCGGCGCCAGCCGAACCGAAACCAGACCGCCTATTTACCCATCGTCGTTCGCGAGCCGAGCGTCACGCGGCGGGCAAGAAATTGAGGGACGCTTGCCCGCGGGAGAGCGCACGCCTTCTGGAAAGCACCCGCCGGCCGGCCGGACCCGGTCAGCCTGGTCTTGGAATCCGACAAGGGGCGCCTCCCGGAGTTGCTTGCCCTGCGCCACGGGCGCATGGCCCTATCGCCCTTTACTTTTTACCGGGGATCGGCGCTCAACATGGCGGTGGACCTCGCGACCACACCAGCCACCGGCGTGCGCGTGCAATGCTGTGGAGATGCCCACTTGGGCAACTTCCGCGGTCTGGGGACCCCGGAGAGGCGGGTGCATCTTCGCCGTTAACGACCTGGATGAGACCCTGCCCGCCCCCTGGGAGTGGGACCTCAAGCGTCTGGCGGCGAGCTTCGTGGTTGCCTGCCGGAACAACGGCTTGAGCGAATCCATCGCCAGGGACGTAGTCCTCTCCTGTGTCCGCTCATACCGCGAACACATGATGGAGTTCAGCAAAATGAATCCGCTGGACCTATGGTATTTCGCCATCGACTCGGAAATGATGCTCACGGCGATGGATGATCCGGAGGTCCGCAAACGCGCGACCAAGCGCCTCGAAAAGGAGCGGACGCGCCTCGTCCAGGAGGATCTTTTCCCCACTTTCAAGAAAGTTGCAGACAAGGCGCCGGTCATCAAGGACCAGCCTCCGACGATCTTTCACTGGAAGGGGCATCGCCCCGGGGAGATCCACCCGGACACCGCGGAGGGCTTCGCCCTCTATCGCGACAGCCTGGCGGCATCCACTCGAGCCTTGCTCGACCGATACGAACTCCGGGACGCGGCGATGAAGGTGGTCGGCGTCGGCAGCGTCGGCACTGCTTGCGCGGTGCTCTTGCTGATCGACGGCGAAGGCAGTCCTCTGATTCTGCAGGTCAAGGAGGCACGCGCCTCGGTGCTCGAGGCGTATGCCGGCAAGAGTGAATTCGCCAACCACGGGCAGCGCGTCGTGAATGGACAGCGGCTCATGCAGCCGGTGAGCGATATCTTTCTCGGGTGGACCAAGACCAGGGCCGGGCGCCACTTCTACGTTCGCCAACTGCGAGACATCAAAGTCAAACCTGCCATCGAGACGTTCGGCAAAGCCCTGATGCTTCTGGACGCCGAGTGGTGTGGCACCACGCTGGCGCTCTCCCACGCGCGCTCCGGCGATCCGGCACTGATCAGCGGCTACCTGGGCAAGGGCGACGCATTCGACAAGGCGATCGAAATATTCTCGGTCGCCTACGCCGATCAGAATGACCAGGATTACGCGGCGCTCAAGCGTGCGATCAGCAGCGGAAAAATAAAAGCCGTCATCGAAGAGGCGAAGTAGCGCCGGCCGGCGGGCGCAGCGGTGTTGCCTCATATGAGCTGGATCACCGCAATCTGGTCGGCAACGGTGGGCGCGAGCTTGGTGATGGGATTCGTGTACTTGGTCGTTTGGAGTCAGAACCGGCGCTCGTGGGCGAATTTGTGCTTTTTTTTCACCGTGATCGGGGTAGTCGGACTTGCCGTCGGCGAGATAGTTACGATGCACGCCGAGTCGCCGGAAGCGTTCGGACGGGCGATCCGCTGGGTACATTTCGTCTATGCGATCGGATTTGTGGCTTCCCTGGGATTCATTCACTTCTACTTTGGCACCGGCAGGAGGTGGCTGCTGGCGCTGGCTGTGGGCCTACGAGTGCTGGTTGTGTTGGCAAACTTTACCACGGGAGTAAACGCGCACTTTACCGTCATCCACAGCCTGCGGAAAATCCCCTTCCTTGGCGAGCAAGTCTCCGTGCTCGGCGATGCGGCACCGAGTCCGTGGATGGTCCTATCGCTGTTATCTTCGTTGGCGCAGCTTGCTTACGTGGTGGATGCCTCCGTCCGGTTGTGGCGCACGGGTTCGCACGAATCGCGAAGTCGCGCGGTGGTTCTGGGCGGAGCGCTTGCGCTTTTTATCGTCATCGCCGTGGGCCAGTCCGGTCTCGTGGCGGCGGGCTTGCTGCGGATGCCCTTCATCTTGAGTTTTCCCTTCCTCGGCGTGGTCCTGGCGATGGGCTATGAGTTGAGCAAAGACGTGCTGCGCGCCGCGCGTGTGAGCGATGCATTACGGGAGAGCGAACAGCAGATGACTTTGGCCACCGAGGCTGCGCACTTGGGCATCTGGGTTCGCGACCTGTCGCGAGACGAAATATGGGCGAGCGACAAATGCCGCGAGTTGTTTGGCTTCACGAAATCCGAGCGACTAGACCTCGAAGGTCTTACGCAACGGCTGCATCCCGACGATCGGGATAGCGTTCGTCATATCCTTGCGAATGCCGGAGAAACCGGCGACTTCGATTCTGAATACCGGGTGATGTTTCCAAATGGCCGGATACGGTGGATCGCTTCGCGCGGCCGCGTCGAGTTCAGCGCAGGCCGGCCGGTTCTGTTACGGGGTGCCGCGCTCGATATCACGGCGCGAAAGCACGCCGAGGAAGCGGCGAAAAGCTTGAGTGGGCGATTGATCCACGCGCAGGAAGCCGAAAGGATACGGCTTGCGCGTGAACTGCACGATGATTTGAATCAAAGCCTCGCGCTGCTGGCCGTCGAGCTGGATGTGTTCGGCCAGAAACCGCCCGCTACCAGCAGCGAGGTCGGCGAACGCATGCGGCACCTATCCGCGCAGGTCAAAAACTTGTCGTCCAGTGTGCATCGGATGTCACATGAATTGCATCCGGCGAAACTGGAACAGCTGGGTCTGGTGGCGGCGGTGCGAGGCTTCTGCCGGGAAATCCGTGAGATGCGCAATATAGCAATTGAAGTTGACACGCGCGAAGTGCCGCGCGAGTTGCCAAACGATATCGCGCTTTGCATCTATCGTGTCGTCCAAGAGGGACTTCAAAACGTCGTCAAGCACAGCGGTGCTGCCACCGCGAAGGTGGAATTGACATCGAATGAACATGAACTTTGGCTCATCGTTTCGGATCAGGGCTGCGGATTCAATACGGTGGTGGCGACGGAGGACGTTTCGCTGGGACTAATCAGCATGCGTGAGCGCGTGCGACTGGTGCGGGGACAAATATCCATTGAGTCCCGCATGGGTGAAGGCACGCGGATCCAGGTGCAGGTTCCCCTATGAATCATAGGCCCCGCGTTGTCTTGGCTGATGACCATGTGATGCTGCTGGATGCCTTCCGGCGTCTGCTGGAGCCGCAGTGCGAAATTGTCGGCACGGCATGCGATGGGCGCGCGCTGATCGAACTTGCCTTGAAGGCCAACCCAGAAATTATCATCCTCGACATCTCCATGCCGCTGTTGAACGGCATGGATGCCTGCGCTCAACTGCGGCACAAACTGCCCGCCGTCAAATTTATCTTCCTCACCGTGAACGAAGACGCGGACGTCGCCGCGCAAGCCTTCGAACTGGGCGCGTCGGCGTTTCTGCTGAAGAGTTCCGCCTCCGCCGAACTGACTCGCGCCATTGAATGTGCGTTGTCGGGCCGGACCTACATCACTCCTCTGATTACCGGAGGCAAGCCGCTCGGCGTGTTCCTGGACGAGGCGGCTGGTCCATCCGCCGAAAGACTGACCATCCGGCAACGCGAAGTTCTCCAGCTGCTCGCCGAGGGAAAGATGATGAAGGAGGCGGCTGATATTTTGAAGGTCACCCCGCGCACCATTGCCTTCCACAAATACGCCATCATGGAACACCTGGGCATCAAGACCAGCGCTGAACTGGTCCAGTATGCCGTCAAGCATCACCTGGTGACTCCTGGCGGATAGTCGCGCCCGCTTCGGAAAATCGCGTCCCAACCTGTCAAGACTGACAGTAGCCAGCGCGCCCGGTCGGGCCCACGATGCCATCAGCAATTATGAATGCTGAGACTAAAGTCGCGCGTGTGCTGATGGCTGACGATCATGCCGAAATCATGACTCAGACCCGCCAAGTGCTGGCCGGCGAGTTCGAGATCGTTGGCTCGGTTGCCAACGGCGTGGATCTGATCAAGGCAGCGGGGCAGCTAGATCCCGATGTAGTCGTGCTCGACATCACCATGCCGGGTTTGGATGGCATCGAGGCAGCCCGGCGGCTGAAGCGCTCCGGGTGCCGCGCAAAGCTTGTGTTCCTGACCGTGCATGAAGATCCGGATTACGTGCGCGCAGCACTTCAATCGGGCGGCGCTGCTTACGTCATCAAAGCGCGCCTCGCCTCCGACCTCATCATGGCGATACACGAAGCCCTCGCGGATCATCGCTTCGTCTCGCCAACACTTGGCTTGAACGGAACGGGTCAAGCAAAGGACAGCAGGCCGTCATGAAACAAAACATGCGGCGCCGCGCAATTGGGCACCGCGGGTCATCTGGGCGTTTACGTACATGGTTTAGCGTAAATGCCGGTAGCGTCGATGCCGCAAGTTTATCTAACGTTTACGAAGCTGGAAAAAAGAGAGGGATATGGATATGGCAAGCATAGGAATTGGAGGAATCCCAGCGCGGTTGCTTTCGCCGGCGTTGGGTATGGCACTGCTAACGGCGGTTATCGCTTTCCCAGTCCGCGCCAGCGATGCCGGTAGCTCAGGTACCCCGCTGATGCCGGGCGAGGCTTTCGAGATCTACGGCTTCGCCGAGGCCGATGCGATCGAGGACTCCAAGCGCGTCGATCCGAACTGGAACGATGCCTTCCGTCCCTCGAAGATCGGCGTCGACAATGCGCAGGGCGTGAACCCGTACGGCGCCAACGGCGAAAATAGCATCAGCGTCAAGCAAAGCCGCTTCGGGGTCAAAGGGCTGATGCCGACCGGCGAGGGCAATGAGCCGATCGCCTTCAAATTCGAGTTCGACCTGTTCGGCGTCGGAGTCGATGCTGGGCAAACGACATTTCGCCTGCGCCATGCGTACGGCGAGTGGGAACAGATACTCGCGGGACAGACCAACAGCCTCTTCATGGATATCGATGTGTTTCCCAACACCATCGATTACTGGGGTCCCGACGGCATGGTGTTCTTGCGCAACCCGCAGATTCGCTGGACGCCCTACAAGACGGACACGGCGCACTTTTCGGTCGCTATCGAGCGCCCAGGCAATGACATCGATCCCGGAAACGTGCGCTTGATTGATGAGTATTCAACCGCCGTGATCCAGAACCAGGAAAAGGTGCCGGACCTCACCTCGCAATTCCGCCTGGATCAGGGCTGGGGGCATGTTCAGGTTGCCGGGATTCTGCGCCGGGTCGGCTTCGAATATGAGATCGTCCCGGGGCAGGCGTGGACCACGGGATATAAGACGGGTTGGGGCGTCAATTTGAGCGGCGCCATCAAGACCGTGGGTAAAGATCAGATCCTGCTGCAGGTGGTGCACGGCGACGGTATCGCGAGCTACATGAACGATGGCGGCACGGACCTTGCGCCGAATGCGGCCTTCAATCCGCTGTTGCCCAACAGCCCCGCATTGTCGGCCGAGGCGGTGCCCCTGACCGGTGTGGTTGCCTACTACGATCATTATTGGAACGAGAAGTTTTCAAGCTCCATCGGCTACAGCTCCACGTGGGTGGATAACACCAATTTCCAGACTCCGACCGCGTATTACAAAGGCGAATATGCCTCGGTGAACCTGCTGTGGTATCCGGTCAAGAACGTCATGATGGGCGGCGAAGTGCTGTGGGGCGAGCGCGTGAACAACGACCGGCTCTCTGGCAACGATTCGCGCTTTCAGTTCACCGTCAAGTACAGCTTCGGCACCCAGGTCAAGTGAGGAAACCCCAATGAACATGATCAAGAAGACTTCTTTTCTCGTCGCGTTGGCCGCAACGGCGTTGTCGTTCGTAGCGGTTCCGGCCTTTTCCCGCGCAACGGCACCGTCCGAGTTGTCCCCGGCAGCCATCCAGGGCGCCGTCGACGCTGCCTATGCCAAATTCAAGGACCTGAAAGAAGGCGCCAATGCCGATTACATCCCGGCGCTCGCGAAGGTCGACTCGAACATCTTCGGCATCGCCGTGGTGACGGCCGACGGGCGCGTCTACACCAAGGGCGATATCACCTCGGAAGTGTCGATCCAGTCGATTTCGAAAGTCTTCACGATGGCAAAGGTCATGGAGGAGCAAGGCCCCGAGGCGATCGTGAAGACGATCGGCGTCGACGCGACCGGCCTGCGCTTCAACTCAATCATTGCCGTCGAAATCGCGCAGAAGGCGCTCGGCGGCCCGGAAATCAACCCTCTCGTCAACCCGGGCGCGATCACGGCGACCAGCATGGTCAATGGCAATACCCGGGCAGAAGTGTGGAACAGCATTCTCAACTACCACTCCGAGTTCGCCGGCCGCCCGCTGAAGGTTAACGAAGAGGTGTTCAGGTCCGAGGCCGACACCAACCAGCGCAACCAGGCGATCGGCGCGCTGATGTACGCCTACGAGTTCATCAAGTCGGACTGGCACCAGGCGGTCGATGTCTACACGGAGCAGTGCGCGATCTCGGTCAACGCCAAGGATCTCGCGCTCATGGCCGGCACGCTCGCGAACGGCGGCAAGAACCCGGTCACCGGCAAGCAGGTGCTCGCCGTAAGCAACGTGCCGTATGTCCTCGCGGTGATGGCGACCGCCGGTCTCTATGATGATTCAGGCAAGTGGCTTTATAGGACGGGTCTGCCCGCCAAGAGCGGCGTCGGCGGCGGCATCATCGCTGTCTCGCCGGGCAAGTTCGGCATCGCCGTCATCTCCCCGCCGCTCGACAAGGCGGGCAACAGCGTCAAGGCGCAAAAAGCGATTGAGGCTATCTCGAATGCTCTTGGCGGCAATCCCTATGCCGTAACGCCAGTGGCGGCGATGGCCAAGAAGAAGTAGCGCGTTGAAGTGAGAGCCGTTGATATGCGTCCCTCATTGAGTATTGCGCGCCGACTTGCCGGCGCCATCGCGGCCCTCGCGATGGCGCTCGGCGGTGCCGCGGCCGCGACGGCCGAGGGAGCCGGCAAAGCGCCGGCGCCGGATTATCTGTTCGATGATTCGCACTTTCACCTGACCAACTACGTGCAGCACGGCACCGACATTCACAAGTACCTCTCGATCATGGGCGACAAGGTCGGCCGCTCGACCCTGTTCGGCATCCCGCTGCAGCAGAAGTGGTCGTACGAAAACTCGGGTAATTACGCGCCGACGTATTATCTGCAGACCGACGCGCCCCTGTATTACTACTCGTTCACCGACGCCTTCATCGCCAAGGCTTATTTGTCATTGCCCAAGCAGGAACAGGCGCGCCTCGATCCGATGATCACCGGGTTCAACCCGGCCGACATGTACGCGGTCGAGCACATCCGCCGCGTGCTCGAGCTCTTTCCCGGCGTCTTTTCCGGCATCGGCGAGTTCTCGATCCACAAGGAGTTCGTGTCATCGAAGGTCGCGGGCGAGACCGCGAGCCTCACCAACCCGGCGCTCGACCGGATACTCGATTTCGCGGGCGAGGTCGGAATGGTGGTGATCCTGCACAACGACATCGACATTCCGTTCGCCAAACAGAACACCGAACCGGTGTACCTGACGCAGATGAAGGATCTGCTGCGCCGGCATCCCAAGACCACCATCATCTGGGCGCACACGGGCTTGGGCCGCGTGGTTCGCCCCACCCAGGTGCAAGCGACGACCGACACCGCGGAGCGCAGCCCGCGCCACGTCGAAATTGTCGAAGCCATGATCAACGATCCGATGCTGCGCCACGTGTATTTCGACATCTCCTGGGACGAGGTGGCCAAATACGCGGTAGCGACACCCGAGTCCATAACGAGGACGGTCGACATCTTCAACCGGCACCCGGACCGCTTCTTGTTCGGTACCGACAACGTGGCGCCTCCGGATCAGGCGACGCAGCTCGCGGTGTTTCATCTGTGGGACCCGATCTGGAGCCAGCTCACGCCGGAAGCGAGCTTGAAGATTCGCAAGGGTAACTACGAACGCTTGTTCGATGCGGCTCGCATCTCGGTAAGGGCTTGGGAAAAGGAGCACGTGCAATGAATCTGCGGCTCGCAGCCCGCAAGATAGCCATCGTGTGCAGAAGCGTGGTTCTTTTGGCTTTTTTATCGTTTCCGCTGCTTGCCTCGGCGCAGACATCCACCGCACCGAACGCTCCCTCCTCGACGGAGGAGCGCCTGAAACGCCTCGAGCAGCGCCAGCAGCAACTGGAAGATGAGCTCAAGCAAAAGGACGCCGAAATTCAGCAGCTCAAGAATGCGCAAGCGCAACCGGCGGCAGGCGGGGCTGCAGCGCCGAGCACGGCAGCGGCGCCGAGCGCGCCTGAGCAGGCGGCGAGCGCAGCGCCCACCGCGGCGCCGGCAGCCTCCGAAACGGTAGAGAACAATCCACCGATTCCCCAACCTCCCATCAAGTGGGGAAAGTACACGCCGGGTCTCGGCTTCACGATCGCGAATACCGATCTGGGGACCTTGAATCTCAGCGCGTTTACCTATCTACGGTATGCCAACCAAAAAAGCCTGGAGAACTCTTATACCAACGCGTTCGGCACCACCGCACCGATCCAGCAGCGCGACGACGTGTTTCTTAACAAGGCGCAAATCAAGATCTTGGGTTGGGTCCTCGACCCGAATTTACGCTACCTGCTCTACACCTGGACCAACAACACCGCGGGGGGCACGGGCCAATCGGTGGTGGTCGCGGGAAACCTCAACTACACCTTCAACAAATATTTCACTCTGGGAGGCGGCGTATTCGGCCTTCCCGGTACGCGCACCCTCGAAGGACAGTTCCCGAACTGGCTTACCGTGGACAATCGCCTGATCGCGGACGAGTTCTTCCGGCCCTCGTACACATACGGGATTAGAGCCAACGGCCAGATCACCGATACGCTCCGCTACCAGATCATGATCGGTAACAACATGAGCGCTCTCGGCGTCAGTTCCGCGCAGCTCGACAATCATTTCAACACGGTGGCGTCCGCCCTCGTTTGGGAGCCGATGGGAGATTACGGCATCGCCTATGGTGATTTCGAGGATCACGAGCGTCTCGCGAGCCGCTTCGGCGCTCACTTCACTCACAGTACGGAAGACAAGCAGAGTCAGCCGAACACCGATGCATTCTCAAACACACAAATCCGGCTCTCGGATGGCACCGTCGTTTTTACGCCGAATATTTTCGGACCGGGCATCACCGTCACCCAGCTGCAGGTCCTCATGGAGGACGTGGATATCGGGTTCAAATACCGGGGATGGGCGCTGGAAGGGGACTACTACTTCCGCCAACTCAACGATTTCGAAGGTCCCGGCGTATCGGGACTGAAGCAGGTCGATAATAATGGATTCCAGCTCCTGCTATCGGACATGCTGATACCGAAAACGTTGCAGTTGTACCTTGGCGGATCGAAAGTCATCGGTGAATACGGCAACCCGTATGACGCACGCATAGGCGCGAATTGGTTTCCATTTAAGAACAAAGTCGTCCGCTGGAATACGCAGGTGATCTATCTCGATAGATCCCCGGTCGGTAACAGCACTCTCCCGTATCCGCTCGGCGCCAAGGGATTCACTTTCAACACGGATTTTGAGCTTAACATGTGATGCAAGCCAATGCCGCGAGGGTGCGGTGACGCGCCCGGGAGAAAGCCTACGTCAACTAGCCATGCGGTCATTGCATTCTTTCAAGGGCAGCCCGTCGTCACTCTTTTCCTGCTGCTCGGCTTCGGTTACATCGTGGGCCGAATCAAAGTGGCGGGATTCGCGTTTGGGCCGGTCGCCGGAACCTTGCTGGTGTCGATTGCGCTCGGCCAGTTGGGGTTTCGGATCAGCCCCGGCGCACAGGCGGTCGGGTTTGCACTGTTCATTTTCTCGATCGGCTATCAAGCGGGCCCACGATTCCTCGAAATTCTGAAGTCGGATGGCTTGCGCTATTTCGCCCTCGCCCTGTTTGTCACCGTCATTGGGTTCATCATTGCCTGGGTCGCCGGCAAGGCGCTCACCCTGCCGCCGGGGGCGAACGCAGGTCTGCTCGCGGGCGGATTCACCTCGAGCCCAATGCTCGCGGCGGCGCAAGGGGCGGTTCAATCGGGGCTCATGGCTCTGCCTCACGGGTGGACGGCTGAGCGGGTGCTCGCCTCCATCGGCACGAGCTATGCCATTACCTACGTGGTGGGAACGATCGGGGTGATCGCCATCGTCAGTGCGCTCCCCAAGCTCATCGGTCTCGACCTCGAAGCGGAGTCACGCCGGCTCGAGACCGCGGACGCCCCGGAGGCGACGGAACCGTTGCAGGCGCGGGCCTATCGCGTGGAAAACGATGAGTTTTGCCGTCCCACGATCGCCGAGCTCAAAGAGCGCCTGTGGGATGAGCTATCGACGGTGCGCATTCGCCGGGATCTTGCCTGGCTCAAGCCCGTCCCCGGCGACCACCTGCGCAAGGGCGATGAGATTTATGCCTACGGCTATGCGAACTTCTTTCGCGGCGGCATTGATCGGGCGGGTCCGGAAATTCGCATTCTGAACGAGACCGAGCTCTCCGCGTCGTGGTCGCATGTCGTCGTCGTACGGCAGGGCGCGATTGGCCAAACATTGCGAAGCCTCAATCTTGCCCGCCGCTGCGGTCTCGTGATCAGTCAAGTAATGCGCGATGGCCGCGCACTGCCCGTCGTTGCCGACCTGCAGCTTGAGCGGGGCGACATTCTGACCGTGTCGGGCCCTGTCTGGGGCATCAGCGCGCTCCCGCAGATGCTGGGGCCGGTCGAGTCGAACGTGATCGAGACCGACATGACGATCTTTGCATTCGGCATCGCGCTCGGGGCCGCCCTTGGACTCCTGTCGATGACCATTGCGGGGATTCCACTCTCCCTCGGGACGGCAGGAGGACTGCTGCTGGTGGGTGTGGCAGCGGGCTGGCTCAACAGCACACGCCCGTCCATGGGACGCTTCCCGGAAGCCGCGCGCTGGATCCTGATGGAGTTCGGACTGCTGATCTTCATCGCCGGGGTCGGACTGAACTCGGGTGGGCAAATCGTCGAGACCTTCAAGCAAGCCGGGCCGGCCCTGATCATTGCAGCCGTATTCGTCGTCGCGCTGCCGCTGCTGCTCGGCTATGCATTCGGCAGGAAGGCGTTGGGGCTGGAACCCGTGGTCTTGCTCGGCGCGCTGACCGGCGCACTGACCTCGGGGCCCGCCCTCAACCTCTTGACCCAGCAGGCCAAGAGTTCAGTGCCGGCGCTCGGCTACACCGGCACCTACGCGCTCGCCAGCATCGTGTCGACGATTGCCGGGACCTTGATCCTGTATGTGTGATCGGCGGGGCGTCATCACGTCCGGCGCTGTGATTTGGCGTAGCTGCGATAAACAATCTTGGCGACCGTGTCTGGTGCGGATGTTTCCCATCGACACGAACGGGCATTTTCCGAGGTCCGTTGACAATGGGCCCGAAGCAGGAAGAATGCGCAATTCTTTCGCGAAGTTGCTATGGACGCGGTGCGGGGAAGTGACATATAGGCCACTCATCCGTGGCGCATTCGCGCGCACTGGGAGCATGGCGAACGCAAGGTGCTCGCACACTTGGAGAAGCAAATGATCATCAATCCGGCAGGACAGCGTACGAGTGCAAGCATGCGAGGCGCGCTCGTGATTCTTTGGGCCGTGGTCCTGGCGGCCGGCAGCATGCTGGCGGAGCTGGGTTCCGTGCCGCCTGCGTTCGCGCAGTCGCCTTCAGCTGCGGCGGCTCCGCTGATTTCTGCAAACCAGCTCGACTCCCTGGTGGCACCCATTGCGCTGTATCCCGATCCGTTGCTGGCGCAATCCCTGGCGGCCTCCACCTATCCGCTCGAAATCATCCAATTGCAGCAGTTTCTGGCGAGAAACCCTGGGTTGAAGGACAAGGCGCTGGCCGATGCCGTGCAGAAGGAGCCGTGGGATCCAAGCATCCAATCGCTTGCCGCAACCCCGGAGGTCGTGAAACGTTTGGCCGATGACATCCAGTGGACGACGGACCTCGGCAACGCCTTCCTGGCTCAGGAGGCCGATGTGATGGCCGCCGTACAGCGCATGCGCAAGTCGGCCGTGGACAAAGATGTCTTGAAGACTACCGAGCAGCAGGTGGTGCAAACCAAGGTCATCGAAACGAAGACGGTGGTGGTGATCGAGCCGGCGAACCCGCAGGTCATCTATGTGCCCACGTACAGCCCGGTGGTGGTGTGGGGCCCACCCATTTATCCCTATCCTCCCATTTATTATCCGCCGCCGCCGCCGCCGGGATCTTTGGTTCTCGCCTTCGGTGTCGGAGTGGCCATGGGCGCTTGGTGGGGCGGCGGTGGCGGCTGGGGCTGGAACTGCGGGTGGGGCGGAAACAACGTCACCATCAACAACAACAATACCTTCATCCGGAACACGAACATCCGAAATGGCAATACCAATGTGGGCAGCGGCAACCGGTGGCAGCATCAGCCGCAACACCGCGGCGGTGCGCCCTATCGGGACCGTGCGACGGCCGACAAGTTCGGGGGCACAGCGCGCGGCGACTCGCTCGCTAATCGGCAAACCAATGCCCGCAATCAGATTGGAAAGCAAGGCGGCAATGTCGCCTCTGCCCGGCCCTCGCAAGGGGCCGGCATGGGCAACCGAGCCGGAGGCGGCGCCGGTGGCGGTGCGGTCGGCGGCGGAGCCGGCGCCGGCAATCGTGCCGGCGGCGGGGTTGGTCCCGGGGGTGGTGCCGGCAACCGAGGCCAGTTCGATCAGGGCGCCGGAGGCAACCGCGCTGGTGCCGGGGCTGGCGCGGGCAACCGAGGCCAGTTCGACAAGGGCGCGGGAGGCGCGAACCGCGCCGGTGGCGGCGGTGCTGATCGCGTCGGCAACCGGGACTTGTCGGGCGGTGGTGCCGGCGGCGCGCGGTAACCGCAATGCCTTCGGTGGAGGCAGCGGCGGATACAACGGGTCGAGCGCCCGTGCATCGAGCAGCCGTGGGGCTGCGAGTGCGCAGCAATCTCGCGGCGGCGGCGGCGCCAGGAGCGGTGGCGGCGGCGCCAGAAGCGGCGGCGGCGCGCGCCGTTAGTCAGCGCAGAGCCGAACGTACAGCAGGAGTCACACAGATGAATTCAGTATCCGCGAATACAAGACTCCGCCGGCTTCCCGGGATTCTGGGCGCATGTGCGCTGGTATCGCTTGCCGCCTCGGGTCCGCTTGCCGCACAGCAATCCGCCGCGAAAAAGCCGGCTCCCGCCGTTGCCGCGCAGAGCTGCC
Organism: uncultured Gammaproteobacteria bacterium; assembly: GCA_963813755.1. GTDB lineage: Bacteria > Pseudomonadota > Gammaproteobacteria > Steroidobacterales > Steroidobacteraceae > Bog-1198. The sequence continues at coordinate 200,886 of CAWEZY010000002.1, forward strand.
GAAAGTTTTGCTACCCCGCAGCAGGCGGCCGACGCTCTGATTGACGCAGCCGGGAAGTTCGACGTGGCCGCCCTCGTGGCCATTTTCGGCCCCGGCGGAGAGGAAATCGTTCTCACGGGTGAATTTCCGCAGGACCGCCAGCGCGCGCTGGACTTTGCCGCGCAGGCGCGGGAGAAGCAAAGCGTTGCGATGGATCCCAAGACCAAGAGCCGTGCATTTCTCCTCGTAGGCAACGGTGACTGGCCGTTCCCGGTGCCCATCGTGAAGCGCGGCAGCGGATGGCAGTTCGATGCCGCCGCAGGTCTGCAGGAGCTCGAGTACCGGCGCATCGGCCGCAACGAATTGGATGCCATCGAGTTCTGCCGCGGCTATGTGGACGCGCAGTACGAGTACGCCTTTCAGCCGCGCGACGGCTACGACGTGAACCAGTATGCGCAGCACATCATCAGCGCATCGGGCAAGCACGATGGCCTCGCCTGGCAGAACCCCGATGGAACGTGGGGCGGCCCGGTCGGCGAAGGCGCTGCCCGCGCCATCGAGCAGGGTTACGAGTTCGAGCAGGGCAAGGCAACGCCCTTTCACGGCTATTTCTACAAGGTTCTGACCGGGCAAGGGCCGAACGCGCCTCTCGGACAAATGGACTACGTGCTGAAAGGCGTGATGATCGGCGGCTTCGCCCTGGTGGCCGCTCCCGCCGAATATGGTGAGACCGGAATCAATACCTTCATCGTCAGCCAGGACGGCGTGGTCTACCAGAAAGACCTGGGGCCCGAGACGCTCAAGGAATTCCAGAAGATGGATCGCTTCGATCCGGATGATTCATGGACTCCGGTATCCGATGACGAATAAAGGTGCGGTCGTAGCATTCCCCCTGACAGAACGTCATTGAAGCGCCGCTTCTTTCCCCCGAGGTCCCACGGCGCATGGATACGCGCCTGGGTGTATAAGGTTTGAATGTTGGAAAATGCGCATCATTCGGTCCAAGCCCTCGACCGTCGGGTGTGCGTCGCTCCGATGATGGAGTGGACCGACCGTCACTGCCGCTACCTGCATCGTCTGTATGCGCCTCATGCGCTGCTGTACACCGAGATGATCGTATCGGCGGCGATCGTGCGCGGTAAGGCGCAGCGGCTGCTCGAGCACGATCCGCAGGAGCATCCCGTCGCGCTGCAGTTGGGCGGGTGCGATCCCGATGAGCTTGCGGAAGCGGCGCGCATCGGTGCCGCGGCCGGCTACGCCGAGATCAACCTGAATGTGGGCTGTCCCAGCGGTCGCGTGCAAAGCGGCTCGTTCGGCGCCTGCCTCATGTTGAAGCCGGGGCTGGTCGCACGAGTGCGTGCGGCGCATGCGCGATGCGACGCCCGTGCCGGTCACGGTCAAGTGCCGCATCGGCGTCGACAATCGCGACGATTATGAATTTTTCTCAGGGTTTGCCGATGCGGTCGCAGGCGCGGGGGCGGCCGCGCTCATCGTGCATGCGCGTGCCGCGTTACTCGGCGGCTTGACGCCCAAGGAAAATCGGGAGATTCCGCCGCTCAAGTACCACTACGTGCAGCGGCTGAAACTCGAGCGGCCGCGGCTCGCCATTGTGCTCAACGGCGGCGTGGCCGACAGCGCTGCCGCGGTCGAATCTTTGGCGGCGGGTCTTGACGGCGTCATGCTCGGCCGCGCGGCCTATCACCGTCCCGCCTTGCTGGCCGAGCTCGAACAGGCGGTGGTCGATTCCGCCTGGCGCATTCCGCGAGCCGTGGCAGATCATCGAACGCATCATGCCCTATGCCGCGTGCGCAGGTCCGGCAGGGCATTCCGCTGCACTCGATCACGCGCCACATGCACGGCCTGATGGCCGGGCGCCCGGGCGCGCGCGCCTGGCGCCGGTTTTTATCCGAGGTCGCTGCGCGACCCGGTACGCCGCCGGAGGCGCTTGTTTTCGGTGCTGCCGCTCTTGAATCAGGGGATGGCGGCCTAAACGAGGGGTTGGTGGCCTAAACGGCCGAAGCGTCGCGGACCCGATTAAGTATAATTTGCCGGCAATGGGCAACGATATTGAACTCGCAATCGTCTTTGCCGACGTGGTCGGCAGCACCAAGCTGTATGAATTGCTTGGCGATGTGCGCGCGCGCGACATGGTGGGTATTTGCATCGACGTGATGCGCGCCGCGACCGATGAGCATCACGGCACGGTGATCAAGACGATGGGCGATGAGGTCATGGCGACGTTTCCCACCGCGGACGATGCCCTGAACGCCGCCGCGCAAATGCAGAAGCAGATCACCCTGCATCCCGGGCTCAAAGTGGACGAGCAGTCGGTGGCCATCCGGGTCGGCTGCAATTTCGGCCCGGTGGTGTTCGAGAACCGGGATGTCTTCGGTTCGGCCGTGCATACCGCGAACCGAATGACCAGCCAGGCGAAGGCCGGCCAGATCATCACCACCGCCACCATGGTCGAACACCTCTCGAGCGAATGGCGCGCCTCGGTGCGTCAGATCGACGTGGCGACGCTCAAGGGACGCTCGAGCGAGGTGGCGCTGTTCGAGGTGCTGTGGCAGACCGAGGACGTCACCAGCATGGTGCCGGCGATTGCGACCACCTCACGCGACAAGGCAAACAAGCCGCAGCGCCTGCGTTTGCGCTATCAAGGCCAAGAGGTGCTGGTGCAGGACGGTCTGCGCGAACATCACGATGGGCCGCGCCGAGGAGAATGACCTGGTCGTCAAAGGGAATTTGATTTCGCGATTGCACGCCCGCGTGGAATTCAACCGCAACAAGTTCACGCTCATCGACCAGAGCACCAACGGCACCTTCGTGATCGGCAAGGACGGCGAGGAGGCCTTCGTGCGGCGCGATTCCATGCAAATTCGCGGCGAGGGCTTGATCGGTCTCGGCAAGGCGCCGCACAGCAACTCCTCGCAGGCCATTCGCTACGTCTGCGAAGAGTGAACGCGCGCCATAATCGACTAGCCTGAGCTATTCATGAATAAAGGAAACGCTGGAAGGAGGCAGGATCGGAAGCCATTTCCGGAGCGTGAAACGGCGTTTTCCGCGGCGCCCGCATTCACTTTCGCAAGCGCGTGCTCGAGTTCGCTCTTGAGGGCCCGCGGCACCCGCTCGCCGAACTCCGCGATATAGGCGCCGACTGCCTCGAGCTCCGTGCGCCACGAGGACGGTGAGACGGCGAGCAATTCCTCGAGCGCCGCGGGCGTCATGTCCAAGCCTTTCGTGTCCAAGTCGGCCGCGTGGGGCAGCTGACCGATGACCGTGTCATGAGCCGCCGCCGCGCCCTTGCACCGATCGATGATCCAGCGCAGCACGCGCAAGTTCTCGCCATAGCCCGGCCACAGAAACTTGCCGCTCGCATCTTGGCGAAACCAATTCACGTGGAAGATCTGCGGCGGCGATTTGAGCTTGGCGCCGACGTTGATCCAATGCGCCCAATAATCCCCGAAGTTGTAGCCGGCGAAGGGCTTCATCGCCATCGGGTCGCGGCGCACGACGCCGACGGCGCCGGTGGCCGCGGCGGTCGTCTCGGAAGCGACTCCGGCGCCCACCAGAACCCCGTGCAGCCAGTTTCGAGCTTGATACACCAGCGGTGCGAGCGTGCGGCGGCGGCCGCCGAATACGATGGCGGTGATCGGTACGCCGCCGGGGGCATCCGCGAGCTTCGAATAGGCGGGATTTTGCTGTGCGGCCACGGTAAAGCGCGAGTTTGGATGTGCGGCGGGCCCGTTCGCCGGATCATACGGACGCCCCTGCCAATCAAACGCCGGTTTGCCCTCGTTCAGGCCCTCCCACCACGGCTTGTCGTCGGCCGTGACCGCCACATTGGTGAATAAGGTGTTGCGGTGAATGGTCTCGTACGCGTTGCGATTGGTCTTGGCGTTGGTGCCCGGAACCACGCCGAAGTAGCCCGATTCGGGATTGATCGCGTACAGCCTCCCGTCCGTGCCCGGGTGCAGCCAGGCGATGTCCTCCCCGATCGTCCACACCTTCCAACCGCCGTAGCTCGCCGGCGGGATCAACATCGCGAGGTTGGTCTTGCCGCAGGCGGAGGGAAACGCGCACGCCAGATAATGAATTTCGCCTTGCGGATTTTCGATGCCGACGATCAGCATGTGCTCGGCGAGCCAGCCCTCGGTGCGTGCCTGCCAGCTCGCGATGCGCAGCGCATGGCATTTCTTGCCGAGCAGGGCATTGCCGCCGTAGCCCGACCCGAAACTCTTGATCGACAGCTCCTCGGGGAAATGCATGATGAAACGGCGATCGGGATTCAAGTCCCCCGTCGAATGCAAACCCTTGACGAAATTGCCGTCCCGCGTGATGCGCTCGAGTGCCGCCCGGCCCATGCGCGTCATGAGCTTCATGTTGAGCACCACGTAGGCGCTGTCGGTGATTTCGACACCGCAGCGAGAGAACGGCGAATCGATCGGCCCCATGCAGTACGGAACCACGTACAGAGTGCGCCCCGTCATGCAGCCGGCAAACAGGGCATCCATCTTGGCGTGCGCCTGATGCGGGAGGCAGCCAGGGGTTGTTCGGGCCGGCGTCGTCGCGATTCTTGGTGCACACGTACGTCAGATGCTCGACGCGGGCCACATCCGAGGGGTGGGATCGGTGCAGATAGCAACCGGGAAAGCTCTGCTGATTGAGGGTCAGCAACTCGTTGCGCGCCACCAGCTCGCGTTCGAGCCCTTGATACTCGGCATCGCTGCCGTCGCACCAGTAAACCCGGTCCGGCCGCGTGAGCCGGGCGGCCTCATCGACCCAGGCCGCGACATCACGGTTCAACGCGGCGAGAGACGTGATATGCAAGGCTGCAGTGGCCATGGGGGTCCCGGCGATGTGCTTTAGGATAGACCGCAGGATGACAGATGGCCGCGTGCCCGCCAACTCCTCCGACGGGACCACCGGGGGCGGTGGCCGCCTTGGCCAAAAAGTTCCGGCAGAATATGGAAATAGCTGGTAACTCATTGATTATGATCTCGAAGTGGTAAACTTGAATTTATGTTCAAAGCCGGATTGGATTTAATCTCAGCGGCACGGTGCTCATGATTCTCGGCATCGTCTCGGCTGCGGGCGGTCAAGGCCGAGCCGCGACCGCCGCGACCCAGGGCACCGACACCCTGGCGGTCAAAGCGAGCGCCGAGGTCGAAACCAAGGTTTCCCTGAACGGCCGCGACACGATCAAACTCATGCCCGCCGATCACGTGGTGCCGGGCGATGAAGTGATCTATACCCTGGAAATCCGCAACACCAGCGCGGCGCCGGTGCTTGCGCCGAGCGTACGTTTTGCGATTCCGAATCACATGCGCTACATCGCGGACTCCGCGGCGGGCCCCGGCGCCGAGGTGAGCTTTTCGGTCGATGGCGGCCGCACTTTCGATTGGCCCGGGAATCTTCAAGTGGCGGGGCCGGCGGGACAGCCGCGTCCGGCCACTGCGGCCGACTACACCCACATCCGGTGGCAATTGAAGCACCGGCTCAACGTCAATTCGGTTGCGTTCGCGCGGTTTCGCGCTGAAGTGAAATAGCGGCGGCAAAAACGTCGTAGGCTAGGCGCACCAAAGAGCCGCGTTGCGCGGCCAGCGAGCGAGATCATCAACACGGACTATCAACGACGTTTTCGGGGCCGGCGGGCCGCTCGCGCGGGCGCTGCCGGGCTATGCCTTTCGACCGGAGCAGTCCGCGATGGCCAAGGCGGTGGGCCTGGCTCTCGCGCGCTGCGAGCCGCTCATCGTCGAGGCGGGAACGGGCACCGGCAAGACTTTTGCGTACCTGGTTCCGGCGCTCTTGTCCGGGCGCAGCGTGATCATTTCAACCGGTACGCGAACGCTGCAGGACCAGTTGTTTCGGCGCGACCTGCCGTTGCTCGCCAAGGCTTTGGGATTGCCGGTGACGGTGGCCTTGCTCAAGGGACGCGCCAATTATTTGTGCCGTCATCGATTGGATCTGGCCACCAAGCAGCGGGCGCTTTTACCCGGCGAGCGCGGATCGGCACGAGTGCTGGCGCGAGTGTCGAGATGGGCGGCAACGACCAAGATCGGCGACCTGGCGGAGCTCACCGACTTGCCGGAGCAGTCGCCCGTTTGGCCGATGATAACCTCGACCCGTGAGAACTGTCTTGGCCAGGACTGTCCCGAGTTCTCGCGCTGTGACGTGTTCCAGGCGCGGCGCGCGGCTCAAGCCGCCGAGATCGTGGTGGTGAATCACCACTTGCTGCTGGCCGATCTCGCGTTGAAGGACGAAGGCTTCGGGGATCTGCTGCCGGGGGCGGAGGCGGTCATCTTGGACGAAGCGCATCAGGTGCCGGACATCGCGGCACAGTTCTTCGGACAAACCTGGTCGATGCGCCAAGCACGGATTTGGCTGCGCGATGCGGCGGCCGAGATGAGCGCCGCAGGCGTGCGAGTCCCGGCCGCATTGAGCTCGATGGCCGCGGTTGAATCGCCTCCTGGTGGAATTGCGCGGCACCCTGCCGGCCGGCGCCACTCGCCATGAGTGGGGGACCCTGCCGGATTCGTTTTTGGACACCTTGCCGAGGCTCGAAGCGGCCATCGGCGACAGTGCGGTACAGCTCGAGAGTCTGGGCGCCGGTGCCGGAACCGCCCAGTGCGCGCGCCGCGCCGCCGCGCTCGCGCAGCGCCTGGCCGCGTTGAACGCATCATCCGAGGAGTTGGGCCTGCGCTGGGTCGAGACCGACGCCGGCGGGTTGTCGCTGGAATTCACGCCCTTCGAAATCGCCGATCGGCTGCGCGAATTTGTCGAGGCGCGGCCGTGTGCGTGGATATTCACCTCGGCGACTCTGGCGGTCGGCGAAGACTTTGCGCACTTCGCCGCGCGCATTGGGCTCACGCAGGCGCGCACGCTCAAGATCGACAGCCCGTTTGACTATTCGGCTCAGGCGCGCATCTATCTGCCGCGCGCCATGCCCGAGCCGCAGCAGCCTGGCTTCGCCGAGAAATTCATCGACGCCTGCGCGCCGCTGATCGAGGCGAGCGGCGGTCGCGCGTTCCTGCTGTACACCAGCTATCGCGGCTTGGCGGAGGGCGTGCGCGCCTTCATGGCGCGATTTCCGCAGCCGCCGTTTCCGGTTCTGGTGCAGGGACAAGCGCCCCGCGAAGCGCTGCTGAATCGATTTCGCGAATTCGGCAACGCGGTGCTGCTCGCAACCGGCAGCTTTTGGGAAGGTGTGGACGTCAAGGGCGAGGCGCTGTCGATCGTCGCCATCGATAAGCTGCCGTTTGCCTCTCCGGACGATCCGCTGCTCAAAGCGCGCCTGGAGGGAATTCGGCGCCGCGGCGGCAATCCGTTCCTCGAGTATCAGCTTCCTCAGGCGGTGCTCGCGTTGAAACAGGGAGTGGGGCGCTTGATTCGTGATTTCGATGATTTCGGGGTGATCATCCTCGGTGATCCGCGGCTCAAGACCAAGCCCTACGGCCGGGTGTTCATGGAGGCTATGCCCCCGAGTCCGGTGATTACCGAGGCCGCCGTGGGGGCGCAGTTTCTCACCGAGCGCCTGAGCCGAATGAGGGCCGCGCCGGCCGCCTCGCGACTCACGCGCAATACTCAGGCAGGCTCCTGATGCGCGTTCTCGCGTTGGACACGGCGACGGAAGCCTGCTCGGTGGCGCTGCTCACCGACGACGACTTGGTCGGGCGGTCAGCCGAAGTGGGGAGAGGGCATGCGGAGCAAGTCCTCGGCATGGTCGATGCGGTATTGGCCGAAGCCGGCATATCGCTCGCCAAGCTCGACGGCATTGCCGCCAGCATCGGTCCGGGCGCGTTCACGGGTGTCAGAATCAGCGTGGCCGTGGCCCAGGGTCTGTGCTTCGGTGCGAATCTCCCGGTTGTTCCGGTCACCACACTGGAGGCCTTGGCCCTGCAAGCGATGCAGGGCGGAATGAGCCACGCGCTCGCCTGCCTCGATGCGCGCATGGGCGAGGTGTACTGGGGCTGCTTCGCGAGCGACGCGGCGCACGCGCTGGTCGCCTGCGGTGCGCCCCGAGTGGGATCCGCGGCTGGCGTGAAACTACCGGACGCGGGGCGTTACCGCGGCATCGGCCGGGGCTTTGCCGCCTACCCCGAACTCGCGGCGCTCGCGCGGCTCGAGAGTGTGCAGTCGAACGCCTTGCCCGATGCGCGCGAGATGGCGCGGATCGGCACTGTTCGGCTATTGGCCGGAGCGGGCATGGACCCGGCCGACCTGAGGCCGCAATATCTGCGCGACAAAGTGGCGCTGACCGGCGATGAGCGCGCCGCCCTCGAACGCGCCCGGCGCTGAGCGCCGCTTTGAGGCGCGAGTCACGCAACTGTCACATGCCGCGACTGTAATAGCGGGCTTTAAGAATCAGGGGACTAGCAGAATCACATGACCGCCAAACGCATCCTGGTCATCGAAGACGAAAAGGCCATCCGTGACATGATCGCGTTCGGGTTGCGGCGTGCCGGATACGAAGTCGGGGAGGCGGAGGATTGCCGCGAGGCGCGTGCGCGCATCGCCGACAGCCGTCCGGATTTGATGCTGGTCGACTGGATGCTGCCGGACATGAGCGGGCTGGAGCTCACGCGGGCGCTGAAGCGCGCCAAGGACACCAAGGAGATCCCGGTCATCATGCTCACGGCGAGAGCCGAGGAGCAAGACAAGGTCGGCGGTCTCGAAGGGGGTGCGGATGACTACATCACCAAGCCGTTTTCGCCGCGCGAGCTCCTCGCGCGCATCCAGGCGGTGCTGCGCCGCGCGGCGCCGGCGGGCTCCGCGGACGTCATGGAGGTGAAGGGTTTGAAACTCGACGACTCGAGCCACCGGGTCAGCGCCGGCGACCGCGAAATCGCCTTGGGGCCCACCGAGTACCGCCTGCTGCATTTCTTCATGACCCATCCGGAGCGGGTGTTCAGCCGCGGCCAATTGCTCGACCGGGTCTGGGGGGGCAATACTTACGTGGAAGAGCGTACAGTAGACGTGCACATAAGGCGGCTGCGCAAGGCGCTCGAGCCCTTTCTGCTGGAGCGGTTCGTGCAGACGGTGCGCGGGGCGGGCTATCGTTTCTCCACGCGCGAAGCATAGGGCGAGACTCAACAAGGCGAGACGGGGCTCTCCAGATCATGGCAGCGATGTGGACATTCGCGCTCGCGCGGCTCGCGGGCATTTTACTATTGGGCTTAGTGGTCGGCCTGTTCGCGCAACCCGTTTGGCCATGGGTATTGACCGCGGCCTGCCTGTATCTGGCCTGGCAGCTCTTTAATCTGTATCGCCTCGACCGCTGGTTGCGGCTGCGCTCGCAACTCGATCCGCCCAACATCGGCGGAGTCTGGGGCGATGTCATCGGACAGGTGGTGCGGCTGCATCGGCGCAAAAGATTTCACAAACAACGGCTGGTGCAGCTGTTTCGCGAATTGCGGCGCTCGACCGCGGCGCTGCCGGACGGCGTCATCATTCTCAGCAGCCAAAAGGAAATCGTTTGGTTCAACCGACAAGCGGCGCGCTTGCTGGGCCTGAAGCGCCCGGTGGACATCGGGCTGCGCATCGACAATCTGATTCGCGCGCCGGAATTCGTTCACTATCTGCACGGCGATGACTTTGCGATGCCGTTGGTCATCCGTCCCCCGGTGCAGGTGGATCTGCATTTGGCGCTGCAGGTGGTTCCCTATGGATCCGGGCAATCGCTGCTGCTGGTGCGCGATGTCACCCGCCAAATGCGCCTCGAAGCCATGCGCAAGGATTTCGTCGCGAACGCCTCGCACGAATTGCGCACGCCGCTGACGGTGATTTCGGGATATCTCGACACCTTGGCCGACGACCCGTCGGTCGATCCCGCATGGGCCGGGCCGATCCGGGACATGCGCACCCAGGCGCAGCGCATGAACGTGATCATCGCGGCGCTGCTCGAGTTGTCGCGCCTGGAGTCGACCGACGGCGAAGCGCCGCGCGATGCGGTCGATGTGCCGCTGATGTTGGAGCGTCTGTGTCGCGATGCCCTGGCGAAGTCGGATCGGCCGCGGCACCTGTCGCTCGATGTGGAGACGGCCGACGGATTGTTCGGCGCAGCCCACGAAATCGAGTCCGCATTCACCAACTTGCTGGTGAATGGCCTCAAATACACGCCGGCGGACGGCACCGTGCGCATGCGCTGGTGGACCGACGCGGACGGCGCGCATTTCTCGGTGATCGACAACGGCATCGGCATCCCGCCGGAGCACATCCCTCGTCTCACCGAGCGCTTTTATCGGGTGGATGCCGGGCGCTCCCGCAACCAGGGCGGCTCGGGCCTCGGTCTCGCCATCGTGAAACATGCGCTGCAGCGCCACGGAGGCTGGCTCGAGGTGCAGAGCATCGAAGGCAAGGGCAGCACTTTTACCTGCCATTTCCCGCCGCAGCGGATCTGGCGCGTGAGCGTGCAGGCCGCGGCAAGCGCGTAACCTCACAATTATCCTCCAAGCTGTTGACGTGCGGCGTGATCGGATGTAAACGCACGCTTGTGTTTGCCGGTATCGATACATTGCCGACTTCAAGGTAACCTTCATGGAAACGTCCGATCTTACCCACCACATTTCCCGTCGCTTCAACGAGGATCTGGAAAAGGTGCGCAATCAGGTGCTGCAAATGGGCGGCTTCGTGGAACAGCAGCTCCACAAGGCGATCCTCGCCTTGGTCGAGGGCGACAGCCGTCTGGGCGAGTCCGTTGCCACTGAGGACTACAAAGTCAACGGCATGGAGGTCTCGATCGACGAGGAGTGCAGCCGGATCCTGGCACTGCGCACCCCCGCGGCGGGCGACTTGCGAGTGATCGTCGCCATCATCAAGACCATCACCGATCTGGAACGGATCGGCGACGAGGGGGAGAAAATCGGCTACATCGCTTCGCGGCTCGCCACCATGGAGCGGCCGGCGGACAAGTACCGTGAGGTGAAGCATTTGGGCAGGCAGGTGGCGCACATGGTGCGTGACGCGCTCGACGCCTTCGCGCGCATGGATTCACAGGCGGCGTTGAGGACCGCGCGGGAAGACAAGATGGTGGACGAGGAATACGAATCGATTCAGCGCCAGTGTATCACCTTCATGATGGAGGACCCGCGCACCATTCGACGGGCTCTTGAAATCATGTGGATCGTTCGCGCCCTGGAGCGCATCGGCGATCATGCCAAGAACATCTGCGAATATGTGATCTACATGGTGCACGGCAAGGACATTCGCCACACCTCGCTCGAGGACGTCGCCAAGCAGCTCGACGCAGCGCAGGCCGCCGCGCGCAGCTGATGAGCGCGCGCACCGCGAATTCTCTGGGCGCATTGGCCTGCGGCGGGCTGTTGGCGTATGCCTATTACGCGCAGTTCGTCCTGCATTTGGAGCCCTGTCCCCTGTGCATCTTTCAGCGCATCGGCGTGCTGGCGATCGCCGTCGTGCTCGCGATCGCGGCGGCGCACGATCCCGCCGGTTGGCCGCGCCGGCTGTACGCCGGGCTGCTCGCGCTTGCCGTGTTCGCCACGGCCGGGGTTGCGGTGCGGCAGCTGTACATCCAGAGCCTGCCGCCGGACAGCGTCCCGGCCTGCGGGGCATCGCTCGATTTCATGCTCAAGGTGTTCCCGCTCACCGATGTGCTCGTCAAAGTGCTCACCGGCTCCGGTGAGTGCGCCAAGGTGAATTGGCGGTTCTTGGGGTTGGCGATGCCGGCGTGGGTGCTCATCGCCGCACTTTGCTTGGGAGCTTGGGGACTTTGGGCCAATCTGCGGCGCCCGCTGCCGGTTCAGCGATTCTAATGCCGAAAACCCTGGAGTTGACCTGCGATTTGATCTCGCGTGCGTCCGTGAGCCCCATCGACGGGGGTTGCCAGGCGCTGATGGGCGAGCGGCTGGCGGCGATCGGCTTCCGCGTGGAGAACATGCGGTTCGGGCCGGTCGACAACTTGTGGGCCCGACGCGGAGGGGAGGGGCCGGTGTTCTGCTTCGCCGGGCATACCGATGTGGTGCCGCCCGGACCGATCGAGGAGTGGCACAGCGCCCCGTTCTCGCCCGCCGTCCGCGACGGCGTGTTGTACGGTCGTGGTGCCGCGGACATGAAAAGCGGCCTCGCCGCGATGGTGACCGCCTGCGAGGAATTCGTGGATCGCCATTCCCGGCACCGCGGCAGCATCGCCTTCTTGATCACAAGCGACGAGGAGGGCCCTTCGGTCGACGGCACTCGGCGGGTGGTCGAGGTGCTGCGCGCGCGCCGGGAGACCATCGATTGGTGCCTGGTGGGGGAGCCTTCGAGCGAGAGCGTCCTCGGGGACACGATCAAGATCGGCCGGCGCGGCAGCTTGAGCGGCCGGCTCACGGTGCACGGCGTGCAGGGGCACATCGCCTACCCGCAATTCGCCGACAATCCCATTCACGCCGTGGCGCCGGCACTTGCCGAACTGACGTCGCGAACCTGGGATCATGGCAACCGGCACTTCCAGCCCACCACGTTTCAAGTCTCGAACATATCCGCCGGAACCGGAGCGCCGAACGTGATCCCGGGGGAACTGAAGGCGCGCTTCAACTTGCGGTTTTCGACGGAGCAGACGGTCGAGTCCCTCAAGGCGACCGTCGCGCGCATCTTGCAGGAGCACCGGGTCTCGCATTCGCTGGAATGGTTCATTTCCGGCTACCCGTTTCTGACCAACCCCGGGGTGCTGTCGGACGCGGTGAGTCGCGCCGTGCAAGATGAGTTGGGCATCAGCCCAAAGCTTTCGACCGGCGGCGGGACATCCGACGGGCGGTTCATTGCGCCGATGGGCGCTCAGGTGATCGAACTCGGCGTGATCAATGCAAGCATTCACAAGGCGAACGAATGCGTGCGCGTCGCCGATATCGATCGACTGCACGGCGTCTACCGCCACACCCTGGAACTGCTGCTCGCCGAATAGCGACCCGGCCGCGCAAACGCCTATTGCACGCTGTATCCGCGGCCCTCCAGGCAGGCCGCTTGGGCGCGCATGTAATCGTTGCCCTTATTCGCGGCGCCGGCCGTCGCGGCGCCGGCCGTAGGGTCAAAACCGCTCTGGCTCACCGCCCATTGGTGACACTCAAACTTGTCCTTTGCCTGTTGCTCGGCCGTTTGTCCGTTTTTCGGATAGGCCATCAGCTCGCTGCTCGAGGCGGTCGATCCGCCAGCCGGCGCCTGCCCAGCCGGCGCTTGCAACCCGGGCGGAGGAGCCACGGTGACGTACTGCTGCACGTTCGGGTCCCAGGTGTAATAGACATCGTTGGCGTAATAGTAAGGAACGCCGCCCCAATAATAGGTCGTGTAGTAGAGAGGCAGCGTCGCGAAGTACACACCAAGGCCTATGCCGCCCCAACCCCAGCCCCAGCCGCCCCACCCACCCCAGCCATAGCCATGGTAGTAGCCGCCCCGGTATCCGGGGTAATAGCCATAGCCGCCTCGGTAGTAGCCGCCCCGGTAACCGGGGTTATTGCCATAACCGCCTCGGTAGTAGCCGCCTCGGTACCCATAGCCTGCCGAACCGCCATGGTAGCCATAGCCCCCGCCAAAGCCCCCATGCGCGCCGCCGCCCGCTGCCGAAGCGTGACCGCCGCCGCCGTGCCGCCGCCGCCGCCGCCGCCGCCGTGGCCGCCGCCGCCGCCGTGTGATTGCCCCAGCGCGCCGCCGCTCAAGGCGAGCACCGCAAGGCAGCCGCCCAACAGGATCGAGAGCTTATGGACCGAGGTTCGACTTTTCATGACGTCACCACTTGGAGCGAATCTAATATAAGGGAGATCCCCGCGCCTGGACCCTTGTCACCGTTTTCGACCGCATTTGGACCCCTCGGTTCAATTGGCAATGCTTCACCTGGCCGGTGTCCTGCGCCTCAGGGAGGCAGGATGGATAATGCTGCTCGAGCGGGCCGTGCGGGCTCGCCGGCCGGCCTCGCGCAGGCAGCTGTTCGCGAGCGGCAATACCTTGGCTTCGAGTTTGCGGTATTCGGCCACGAGCCGTAGCCCAAAAGGCGTCAGTACGGCGCCCCCGCCGCCGCGCCCGCCCGTGCTGGTGTGAACCACGGGACGATCGAAGCTCTTGTTCAGGTCCGCGAGCAGCAGCCAGGCGCGCCGGTAACTCATGCGCATCCGGCGTGCCGCTTGCGACAGGGAGCCGGTGAGGGCGATACCCTCGAGCAGCTCGATCTTGCCGATGCCGATCGAGCAACGGCGACCGATGTCCACGCGAAAACGCACGGTGAGGGCAGGCCGCATACGGCGTCATTATTTCACCAACACGCGCGTAACCGTCAATCGAATGAGCGCCCGGCTCGCCGCGCTCAATTGCAGCAGGAGGCGCGGTTTGTCGTCGAGGTCGAATACCACGATCTTTCGCGGTGCATCGCACCCATGCTCGGCTTCATAGTCGCTTGCCGGCAGCGGCGGCTAGAGTATTTCGGGCGTCATGCGCAGAGCCAACTGCAGCGTTGTGCCCTTGCCGGGCGCGCTGCGTATCTCGAGTTCGGCGCCGATCAGCTGTGCCAGCTCGCGAAGCCCCACCAGCCCATAGTGGCCCGGATGGTTGGCCCGCACGTCGAATCCGACACCGTTGTCCGCGATCCGTAGTTCCAGGTGCGTCGCACCGACCGTGCGCAGCGTGACGGTGACGCGGCTCGCCTTGGCATGCCGCTCGATATTCCGCAGCCCTTCTTCGGCCATGCGGAAAATGCTCTCCGCGCGTTCATCGCCGAAACGCGCGGCTTCCGTGTCGGCATTGAATTCCACCTCGATTGCCGTGCGGTCGGCGAAGCGTTCAATCGCCTTCGACAAGGCAGCGCCCAGCCCGGTATCGCGAACCGCATTGACGCGCATTTGGGCGATTGCGCTGCGCGCTTCGTTCAGTCCGTCGTGAGCCACTTGTTCGGCGCGCGCCAGTTCCTCGGACACGGCGCGGGGATCGTGCGCCTGCAGTTTGCGCAGCAGCCGGATCTCGCTCAGCATGGCCATCATCGAATGAGCCAAAGTGTCGTGCAAATCGCGCGCGATGTTCAAGCGTTCGCGCACTACCGCGGCATACCGCGACTCATCGGCAAGGCGCTCAACCTCGTGGGTTCGGACCGCGACGCGACGTTCGAGATCGCTGCTCAGGGCGCGCAGATCGCTGCGTTCGCGCCGCAGGTCGTCCAGAGTCTTGGCGAAAGCTGCCGCCAACTGCGCCACTTCGTCCAAGCCTTTGGGCACTTCGATTTGCGCCGATTCGTTGCGGCCGACCGCCACGGCGGAGCGCGTCAGCCGCTTCAACCGCTCGGTCAAGTGGCGCGCCCCCAAGGCGCCGAAGAAGGCGGTGGCCGCTCCCAAACAAATCGAGATCCACACGATTCTCACGCCCAAGGCGTTTGCACGCCGGTAAACCTCGAAGTTGGGCTCGTTGAGCTGAACTTGCCAGCCCAAGGCCGGCAGCCCGGCCGCGACGGTCACCGGCGCGCGGGCGACCAGCCCGGTCCAACCGTCCGGCAGCCGTTCGAATCGTGGCGCTGCGGATGAGTCGAGGCTTGCAGGCCCTGAAGTCGTCTCACCGCCCGGCACCGCGGCATCGAGGACCGCCCCCGCCCATTTGCGGTTACGCAGCGAGCGCGGCCCGACCAGGACGACATCCTGTCGATCCAACACCAGGGCCCGGGGGATAGCGCGCGAGTCAAGTACCTCGCGCGTCTGCGGAATGCGGTAGGTGCCATCCGTCCATCGCCATCTCAGGTGCGTGGCGATTACACCGACGACCCGGCCGCCGGAGGCGCGTATCGGCAGCGCGAGATCGCCGAAACTGTGCGGATCGACTTCGCGCGCTCCCGGCCTCGCGCCGCGGGAATCGGCCGGCGCATCGATGACGCCGATCCAGGGATTCTGCAAACCTTGTGAGAACCAAGCCTGTCCGCCAACACGGTCGCCATCGCGAAGGTCGCCGTGTGCGGCGACCAAAATACCGGCCGAATCCGCCAGCGCGATCCAATCGAGATCGGGATACGCGGATTGCAGCCGCTCGAACACCTCGCGCAACGCGAGCCGATCGTCGAGAGAATCGCCGGCGCGTAAATCATCCTCGGCCGCGCGCACCGCATCGAGCCGCGCCGCGATCGCCTGACTCAGATCGGAGGCGCGTTGGTCGGTCTCGAGCGAAAGGCGGCGGACATGCTGCTGCAACACGTTTTCGCGAGCCACGCTGCCGACCCACAGAGACGCCGCGATCGAGAACGTCGCGGTCAGCGCGATCACCAGCCAGACTATGCCGGCCATGAGGCTGCGCCTGGGATCCATGGCTGCCAACAGGGAGCTCGGGCGTGCGGAACGGAAGGCGAGGCTCATTCGGCTAAGTTAACAGGTGACGAAGGTCACTACAAAACGCCACGCGCCGGATCGCAATGAGGCTTAAAGCGCTCGGCGCAGCGCCGGCGCGCCCTCAAACAGGTGACCAAAGTCACTTACAAATGAGCGCTGCGGGCGGCATGATTCAAATGCACAAGCGTGCATGTGAGGAGCCGGTTACGAATGGCGAGCGAGACGGAAGCGAGAATTCGCATTGTCATCGCCGAGGATCAAGCGCTCGTACGGCGAGGAACCGCCCTGTTGCTTTCTCTGGAACCGGACATGGAGGTGGTGGGGCTTGCGAGCGATGGAGTCGAAGCGGTCGCGCTCGCCCAATCGCTGCATCCGGACATCATATTGATGGATCTGCACATGCCGCGAAAGGGAGGTGTGGCGGCGACGCGCGAAATCTCGCTGCTGGTTCCCGGCACGCAGGTGCTCGTGCTGACCACGCTGAACGACGATGAAACGGTATTCGAAGCGGTGCGCGCAGGCGCTCACGGATATTTGCTCAAGGATGCCACCGAAGAGGAACTGCTCGAAACCATCCGGGCGCTGCGACGCGGCGAGTCGCGCCTGACGCCTCAGATCGCGCGCAAAGTGATGGATCAGTTTCGCCGCCTCGCCCTCTCCTCGGAGTATTCGAATCTTGCAAATGGCGCGTCGACCGACGCGTTGCCCGACGATGGGGCATCGCGGGGCCCCGCATCAGGCATCGAGACGTTGACCGAGAAGGAGGAAAAGATTCTGAACCTCATCACCGAAGGCAGGAGCAACCGGCAGATTGCCGCCGCGCTTTTCCTGGCGGAAGGAACCGTGAAGAACTACGTCAGCCGCATCATGGAGAAACTGCACGCCAGCACCCGGACCGAGCTTGCCGTCATGTCGGCCAAGCAGCGGCGCGCAGAATAACTGGGTTGTGGCATAGATGTCCGTCGTGCAAACAGCGCTGAAGCGCCCATATACCGTGTTCGCGGCGCTCATTTTGATCGCGCTTATGGGCATTGGCGCCGGTTTGCGCATGCCGATCGATATCTTTCCGGAAATCAACATCCCCGTGGCAGCCGTGGTATGGACCTACAACGGCATGAGTGCCCGGGACATTCAAAATCGCATCCTGACGCTGCATGAACGGCAGCTCGCGTCGCTGGTCGACGATATTTCGCGGATCGAGGCCAAGAGCTACCAGGGGGTCGGCGTCGAGAAGATCTATCTTCACGAGGGCGCGGACGTCACGCGCGCGATCGCTCAACTCGCAAGCAGCGCCTTGGTGGTGCTCAAGTACATGCCGCCCAACATCACGCCGCCCTTGGTGCTGCGATACGGGGCCACCGACGTTCCGATCATTCAGCTCAGTCTTTCGAGCAAGTCTCTGCCGGACACCAAGCTCAACGATCTGGGTCAAAACATCATCCGGCCGGCGCTCGCGGTCGTTCATGGCGCCGAAGTGCCGTATCCCTACGGCGGCAAGCCGCGTGTGATCATGGCCGATCTGGATACGCGGGCGCTGCAAGCCCGCGGACTCTCGCCGTCGGACGTCAGCATGGCGTTGCAGCGCCAGAACGTGATTCTCCCGGCCGGCGACGTCAAGATCGGCGACACGGATTACACCTTGGCGATGAACAATACCCCGGACGTGATCGAGGCCATCAATTCATTTCCCATCAAGCAAGTGGACGGGCGCATGACGTTCATGCGCGACGTGGCCCACGTTCACGACGGCTTCCAGGTGCAGACCAATTCGGTCTCGGTCAACGGCACTCCCGGCGCGCTGATGGTGATCCGCAAGACCGGCGGCGTTTCGACGCTGGCCGTGATCGACGGGGTGCAGGCGGCGATGCGGGACATCGAGAACGTGCTTCCCAAGGGCGTTGCGGTGCGGGCTCTTTTCGATCAGTCCGTATTCGTCAAAGCGGCCCTGGACAGCGTTCTGTTGAGCGCCGGCATGGCGGCGGGCTTGACGGCTCTGGTCATCATGTTGTTTCTCGGCAATGTTCGCCTGTCGTTGATCATTCTGGCGGCAATTCCCTTGTCGATCATCGCCGCGGTGTTGGTCATCGACGTGGCGGGTCAAACCTTGAATATCATGACTCTCGGCGGTTTTGCGCTTGCCATCGGGATATTGGTCGACAACGGCACGGTGGTGATCGAAAACATCGAGCGCCACGTCGCCATGGGCGAGCCGCTGCGCCAATCGATCGTGCGCGGCGCCAACGAGGTCGGCGTTCCCACCTTCTTGTCCACGCTGTGCATTTGCATCGTATTCATTCCGGTGTTTCTGCTGCAGGGCACCTCGAAGTACCTGTTCGCGCCGCTGTCGCTTTCCGTCATCGCATCGTTGCTGGCGAGCCTGGTATTGGCGTTCACGCTGGTGCCGGTATTGTTCAACAATCTGATGGCCGGATCGGTGCATCGCTTCGACGAGGAACCGCGGCACAGACGGGTTGGCGAGCATCGACCGACCAGGAATCCGTTGGTTCGAGCGCAGATGGCGTTCGAGCGTTCGTTCGAGTCCTTTCGCGAACGGTACCGTAATGTCCTTGCATGGACGCTCTCGCAGCCGGTGCTGACCGTGACGGCGTTCATCGTCTTGATGCTGGCTTCGGGTCTGTTGTTTCCGCAGCTCGGGCGGGATTTCTTTCCGCAGGTGGACGCCGGGCAAATGCGCCTGCACGTGCGCGCGCCTCCCGGAACGAGAATCGAGAAGACGCAACAATACTTTGCCGAGGTGGAATCGCAGATTCGTCATCTGGTCGGCAATGATCAGATCAGCATCATGCTCGACAACATCGGCCTTCCCTACAGCGGCATCAATATCGCGCTGAGCGATTCGGCAACCGTCGGTCCGATGGATGGAGAGATCTTGATTTCCTTGAACAAGAGACATAGTCCGACGGCGAAACTCGTCGCCATGCTGCGGCGCGAACTGCCGGCGCGGTTTCCCGAGCTGCGGTTTTTCTTTCAGCCGGCGGATATCGTCGATCAGGTGCTGAACTTCGGCCAGCCGGCGCCCATCGACGTCATAGTATCCGGACCGGATCAGGATCCCGCTTTCGGTTTGGCCGCGGAAATCGCCCGCGCCTTGGTGCGCGTGCCCGGCGTGGTCGATTCACACGTCTTTCAGGTTCCCAACGCGCCGGCTTTGACCGTCGACGTGGATCGTTCGCTTTCGACCTTGACCGGAATTACCCAGCAGGAGGCTGCGAACAACGTGCTCGTGGCCACCAATTCGAGTGCGCAGTCCGCGCCGAACTTCTGGGTGGACCCTCGCAACAGCGTGAGCTATCCCCTGGTGGTCCAGATTCCCACGTACCGCATCAGCTCCTCCCAGGATCTGCAAACCATGCCCGTGACATCGGGTGCGTCCGCGGGCGAGAGCCAACTGCTCGCGAACCTGGCGGCGTTTGGCCGCAACACCGTTCCGATGATTGCCTCTCAGCTGAACATACGGCCGGTGTTCGACGTGCACGCCGACGTCCAGGGGCGCGACCTTTATTCGACGGCACGCGACATCGATAAGGTCCTGGCGGCTCATCGGCCGGAGGCATCGAAGGCGCTGTCGGTCGAATTGAGCGGCCAGATAGAGACGATGCGGCAGAGCTACGCGGGGCTGTTCACCGGCATCGCGCTGGCGATCGTCCTCGTGTATTTGTTCATGGTCATGAATTTTCAGAGCTGGATGGATCCCCTGATCGTATTGATGGCGGTTCCCTTTGCTCTCGGTGGGGTGCTATGGATATTGTTTCTTTCGCAGACGCCGATGAGCGTGCCGGCGCTCATGGGCACCTTGATGTGCATCGGTTTGACCACGGCCAACAGCATTCTAGTCGTTACCTTTGCCAATCAGCGCGTGGCCGCCGGCGATGATCCGCTGCGCGCGGCGGCCTCAGCCGGGTACACCCGCCTCAGGCCGGTATTGATGACCGCCGGCGCCATGATCGTCGGAATGGTCCCGATGGCATTGGGCATAGGCGAAGGCGGCGAGCAAAACGCGCCGCTCGGACGCGCGGTGATCGGCGGTTTGCTGTTTGCGACTTTTGCGACGCTGATTTTCGTGCCGACGATGTACCGCCTGCTGCACGGTCGATCGACCGCGGCCGCTGCGTCGAGCGCCATAGGTGACGCCAATGCAACCGCATGATCCGCAACGCCCCTCCCCGCCGCTTCCGTCGAGCGGGCCTGAGGCGCCCGAATCCCTGCCGGATGACGTTTCCAGAACGGAGCAGGGAGCGGTGCCCACGGGCTTTGAACCCGGCACCGGCCGTCGCGTCAAGAAGGTTGTGATCGTCGCAGCCGCGGTGCTGCTGATGGGTTTCGTGGTGGTCCGCGTGGTGCGGTTCTTCGATGAGCGCAGCGTGGCAAGAGCGGCGAAGACCGCTTACGCGGCGGCGCCCACGGTCGACGTGGTGATCGCACAGCCGGTGACCGAGGGAGAAGACTTGGCGCTCCCCGGACAAACGGCGGCATGGTTTGAAAGCACCATTTACGCACGCGTCAACGGTTACGTTGCAAAGTGGCTGGTCGATATAGGCGATCACGTGAAAAAGGGCCAATTGCTGGCGACGATCGAGACGCCGGAACTCGATGCCGAGCTGGCCGCCGCCCGATCGCAGTTGCGGGTATCGGAGGCTCAAGTCTCCGCGCGCGAAGCCGAGACGGAGTTCGCCAAGACCACCAATGAGCGCTGGCGCGATTCGCCCAAGGGCGTCGTTTCCGAACAGGAACGGGAGGAAAAAAAGGCGGACTACGACAGCGCGGCGGCTCGTCTGTATGCGGCCAAGGCGCAAGTGGCACTCGATAAATCGCGTGTCGAGCAATACAGCGCGCTGGCGCAATTCAAGCGAGTCAGCGCACCGTTCGACGGCACCATCACCGAACGCAAGATCGATGTCGGGAATTTGGTGACCGCCGGCAGCGCCTCGACCACGACTCCCCTTTACCGGATGACCCAGAACGACCCGTTGCGGGTATTCGTCGATGTGCCGCAAAACCTCACTGAGGACTTGATGAAGCAGGGGGTGCCGGCGCAGGTCCGGACATCGGGTTCCGCGGACGGTGTCTTCTTGGGAAAGATCGCCCGTTCCGCGCAGGCGATCAATCCGCAGGCGCGCACCATGCGTGTGGAGGTCGATTTGCCGAATGCCAACAGTGCCCTCGTCCCGGGGATGTACGTGACCGTGGCGTTCCGGCTCCAACCGAAGGGGCTGGTGCAGGTGCCCGCCGCGGCATTGATTTTTCGTGAGGGCGGAGCGCGCGTTGCGCGGGTGAACAGCAGCGGAAAAGTGGATTTTGTCGCCGTCAGCATTGCACGCGACAACGGCAGCTTGGTGGAGCTTGGATCCGGGGTCCGGCCCGGCGACCGGCTGGTGTTGAACATCAGCAGCCAGATCGCTCCCGGCCAAATCGTCTCCGCACAGCCCGGGTCGGCGGAGAAAGCCTTGACCGGCAGGCGCTGAAAAGGACCTCACGGTGAACGCGCTTCGAGCAATTGCCTTGGGAATAATCGCCGGCTTGACAGCCTGCGCGGCGGGGCCCGCCTACCACCCACCGCGGCCCGATATGCCGGCGAAGTTCGCCGCAACGGTCCAGGGAACGCAATCGGACGCCGGGCGGCCCGCGGTCGCGGCAAACGTGGATTTGGCGACCTGGTGGCGCGCCCTCAATGATGCGGAATTGAATTCCCTGGTGGAGCGCGCCATAAAATCCAATCTTGATTTGGCGATCGCGTTGACGCGGCTGCAGCAGGCGCGAACCTACGAAGCCGTCGTCGTAGGCCATGCCCTGCCGCAGGTGGACGCAAGCGCCGCGACGGCGCACGGAACCGGATCGGATCTCACACGCGGACGCGCAGCGCAGCCGATCCGTTCGGGCGATGAGGCCGCCGGGTTGCAGCAAATCACCAGGCTGGCCGGCTTCGACGCGGTCTGGGAAATCGATATCTTCGGCAAATATCGCAGGGAAATTCAGGCTGCCCGCTTCGATACCCAAGCCGCGGCCGAAGCCCGCTACGGCGTGATCACCTCGCTGATCGCCGACGTGGTACGCGGCTACCTGGACCTGCGCGGGTTGCAGGTGCAGGTGGGCATTTTGCGGCAGGCGGCCGATGTGTTGCGTGAGTCGCTGCGCATCGTGAATATTCGCTACGAACGCGGCATCACCAACGAGCTGGACGTGGCTCTAGCGATGCGGGAACTCGATACGCTGGAGGCGCAAATTGCGCCGGCCGAGGCGCAAGTGAGCGCCGCGCAGTATGCGCTTGCGGTGCTGTTGGGCGAGTATCCGCAAAGCATCGTTCAAGAGCTCGGGACCCCGGATCTGATTCCATCGATGCCGGGCCCGGCGGCGCCCGGAATACCGCTGGATCTTTTGAAGCGCCGCCCCGACATTCGGCAGGCGGAGCGCGAACTCGCCGCGGACACCGCGCGCATCGGGGTGGCAACGGCGGACCTGTTTCCGCAAGTGGCGCTCGTCGGCTCGATCGGAAGTCAGCAGGGACCGTCGTCGCAAACCGCTCGTACCCTTGGCAAGCACATCTGGTCGTTCGGACCGGCGGCGATTTGGCCGCTATTGGACTTCGGCGCGCTCGACGCGGAAGTCGATATCGCGGATCTTCAGGCGCAGGCCAGTCTGCTAAATTATCGCCGGACCATCTTGAATGCCGTCCAGGAAGTGGATAGCGCGCTCGACGCGTATGCGGCTCAGCAGGCGCGCCTGCGGGATCTGGGTTCGGCGATGCTTGCGGGCCAGCGTGCGCTCGACCTGGCGACCGAACGCTACAACCGGGGACTGACGGATTTCCTGAACGTTGTCGATGCGGAGCGTCAGTTCTACGACATCGAGGAACAATACGCATCGGCTCAGGTCGCTCAGGCGGAGCAGTTCGTTCAGCTTTACAAGAGCCTTGGGGGCGGCTGGCAAAACTACCGGCAGGTTCCCGCCATCCGGCAGCCGCAACCGGCGATCGTCGCGGCCTTCCGCCGCCTCTTGAGCCCCTCGGCGCCCTAGCCGGAACTATTCATGAATTACGGTAAAGCTCGAAGAAGGCTGGATCGGATAGGTATTTTCCGGACCGCCGTAAACCCATTGCGCTGCGCAGTCCCTGCTGCGCGCAAGCCCTGGGTGGCCCTCCATGGCCACCCGTGCGACGCATGCGTCGCACCCCTGGGAGCTGCGGGAAAGACATCCTGTTTTTCACGCTCCGGAAAATACCTATCCGATCCAGCCTTCGTGCACGAGAATACTTTTCGTTCATGAATAGTTCCGGCTAGAGGGCTGCGCCGGCAGCCAGGCCTGCAAAATCTAACCTCCCCAAGCGATGCGAGCGCGATGCAATCGCATGGTGAGCGACGCGCGGGATAGGAGCCCCCTCGCCAGCGTAGAGCCGTTGCCGTGATTTTCAACGACGAGCAGGTGCGTCAAACCGGTTCCCTGGAACATCTCGTAGAGATCCTGCGCGGTGAGCGACTGCAGGGATTGGTACTTGACCAGCGATAATTCATCGCACGGCGTCATGAGCTCAGCCACGCGAGGTTGCGAATGCCCGCTGGAAAACCCCGCCGGCGGATAGCGGTGACGGCGGCTTCGTTCGATGTCGAAGTACGTGATCATGCCGACGACTTGTTGACCGGTGCCGGAGTCTTCCTCCCGGGTCACCAAGAGCGCGTGGACGCTGTGCCGATGCATGTCGCGGAGCGCATCCTCGACAAAACTGTCCGCCGGCACCGTGATGGGATATTCATGCCGGAAGTCGCTCAATGCGCAAAAGGCCGAGTCGTTTGGCTGCAGATAGGCGCCGTCATTGGCCGCGGCGCGTTCAGCCAATGATGCCGTCGAGCGAATCCCCGACGGGGGTACCAGGACATTTTCCATAATGCCTCCTCCGGATCCGGTTGTCGTCCTTGGCGCTCACTTGGGCTGCGCCGAAAGCATCCCAGTGCGACAAATCGCGATCGGTTTCAGTATGCGAGCAGCAGATTAAAGGCGGGTTAATGCCGTATTGGAACCGCGCGCCCGGCCGTAATCGCGCGGGCGACGGCGCATTAAAGTCCGGTTCGAAGGTTCACTTGTCGTTGTTTACGCCGATCATGTTCACGACCCGCGTCACGCCCGGCGCTTGAAGGGCGATCGATTGCGCGGTTTGCCGCTGCAGCGGCGTATCGACCAGGCCGCTCAGATACACCTCATGATCCAAAGTTTGCACGTAGACCGTATTGGACCCCTCCAACTCCGGATGCCGCTCGAGGAGCGAGCTTACTTCAGAAGTGATCTTGGCGTCGCCGGGGCAGCCGTCGAATCCGCATTTGCTGAAGGTGGCGCAGCCGCCAAGGGTGCCCGCCAGAATCAGCGCAATGGCGAAACTGCAAGCTGTGTTGTATCCGCCCATTTGTTTAGTGCAACCCATCGCGAACAATCCCCCAGCAAATGACATCTTCGAGCATTCCTTCTTTGTAGATCCGCTTGCGCAAGTGACCCTCCTGCCGCATGCCGAGAGCGGCAAGGACGCGACCCGCGAGCGGATGCCGCGCGAGTTGCAGCGCATAGATGCGATTCATGCCGAGGTGCGTCATGGCAAATTTCAAGATGGCCGAGCACCATTCGGTGGCATAGGCATGGCGCGCGACTCCGCAGCCGACCCAGAACCTCAGTTCAGCCTGGGTCCGATCCATGTCGATTTTATCCAGGCCGGCATAGCCCTTAATGCGCTCTTCGCCCATTTTGACCGCCGCCCAATGCAGTGCCCGTGGACTTGTCGATGCGCTCGGGTGCGAGGATACGCACATTCGGGCAAATTCCACCGTGCATGGATGCGGGACGCCGACCGCCGAATCGGCAACGCGATGCTCGTGCGCAACGGCGACCAGCTGCGCGATATCCGCAAGCACAAACGGCCGGAACCGAAATCTACGAGTCCTCAACACCGGGTAATCGATCCCTGACGACAAGGCGACTGACGCGTTGTTTGCGCCACCGTGCGGCTTGGCGGTGCTGCGATCCGCCGATATTGCAACGCTCATTGACATCGATTCTCCAGGGTGTAATTTTGAGAACGATCCCTCGCCGGGATGGTCATTCAGGCGCAGGGTCTTTGCATGCAAAGAGTAAGACGCGGAATGCAATGGGTGGTTCCCACGGCGGAGCGGCGTGGAATTCAGGCGCATCAATTACGGAAGTGGCAGACCTCTGGATGAGAGACTCCTAATGATTCAGTAGGGAGATTCTAATAAGGGCGCGATAGCATGGCGGATACTGGGAGTTGTCGTGCGCATACTCATAGTGGAGGATGATCGTAAGCTTGCCGAATTCGTGGCCCGCGGATTGCGCGCCGAGCGCTTTGCGGTCGACTTGGCGGCGAACGGCCGCGACGGCGAACGCTGCATTCAATGCTATCCCTACGATTTGCTCATCCTGGACCTGATGCTGCCGCAACTGAGCGGCATGGAGCTGTTGCGCCGGGTGCGCCGCAATCAAGCCTCTCTCCCGGTGCTGATTCTCACGGCGCGCGATGCCATCGAAGACAAGGTGGCGCACTTTGAGGCGGGTGCCGACGATTATTTGACCAAGCCTTTCGATTTCGCCGAGCTTTTGGTGCGCATCAAGGCGTTGCTGCGCCGTACGCCGGCCGAACGCGCCGACGTCTTGCGCATTGCGGATCTCGAGCTCAACCGGCTGACCCAGCAGATCAAGCGCGGCGGCCACCGGATCGACCTGACGGCGAAGGAATATGCGCTTTTCGAATACCTATTGTGCTCGCCGGGCCGGGTATTTTCGCGAACCATGATACTCAATCATGTGTGGGACCAGAGTTTCGAGGGGGTTACCAACATTGTTGATGTTTACGTGCGTTATCTGCGCAAGAAAGTCGACGAACCGTTTCCGCTCAAGCTGATTCACACCGTACGCGGTGTGGGCTACTGTGTGCGTGAGGAGGAGCCGGAGCGACAAGCGGGGGTCGAGTGAATCACCGTTCGCTCGTCTTTCGGCTGGGGGCGTTGTACACGCTTCTGCTGAGCGCGGCGTTCGCTCTGGTGGCGGCGGGGACTTTCTACGGGCTGCAGCACTACCTGCAGGCGAATGCGCGCGATTCGTTGAAACGGCGCGCGGCGCAGGTGCAACAGATACTCATACAGACCCCGGCCGAGGCGTCGGATAGCGCAATTGCCCGGGAAATAGACATGCGGATCGCGCCGGAAATCAACAATCGATTCTTGCGTGTGACGCGGCTTCCGGGGACGTTGCTGTTCCGCTCCGGTCCGCCCAACGACCGAAGCTTCGATCCAGCGAGCGTGCCCGCGCGGCAAGCGCCGGACTCGGCGAAGTCCGCGGCGCCGAACATTGTGATCTTGGCTGATCAGCATCTGATGCTCAGCGCGACGACCGTCAGCGCAGACTCCGGGCGATATCGGGTGGAAATCGGATTTTCGATGGCGGCGATCGAGGCCACACTGGATCGGCTGCGGGATTTTCTGGCGCTGCTGCTGCCGGCGCTGATCGTCTGCGCCGCCGGAGGCGGCTATCTGCTGGTGACCTGGGCGCTGCGGCCGGTTGACCGGCTGGCGAAAACCGCCGAGCGGATGAGCTTGCAGGACGTGACATTACGGTTGCCGGTGGTGTCGAGCGGCGACGTGCTGGAGCGGCTGGCGAACTCGTTCAATAACATGCTGGGCCGCTTACGGGACTCGGTGCAAACCTCGCGAAGGTTCCTGGCGGACGCCTCACATGAACTTAGAACCCCGCTCACGGTGATCAAGGGGGAGTTGCAGGAACTCGCGAGTGGAGCCGCCGATTTGTCGAGCGGCGAACTGCGGGAACGCGTCGGCAGCGTGCTCGAGGAAGTGGCTCGACTGGAGCACCTGGTGTCCGGGTTGCTCGCATTGTCGCGTCTTGACGGGCGGGTCACGCAAGCCGAGTGGGCCAATGTCGATCTGGCGGAGCTCGCGATGAGCACCGCTGAGCAAATGCGCCTGATGGCGGTCGACCGCGGCATTGAGATCGAGCTGTCGGGGCTTCGGCAGACGGTGATTCGCGGGGATCGAGCGCGGCTCAAGCAAGTTATCGTCAATCTCCTGGATAACGCGATTAGATTTACGCCTCGGGGCGGCAAAGTCGCCTTGTCCACCTCGAGCAGCGACTCGGGAAGGGTTCTCGAGTTGTCGGACACGGGCATCGGCATCCCCTCATCTTCGATCCCGCATGTCTTCGATCGATTTTTCCGCGTCGACGAGGCCCGATCGCGCGAGGACGGCGGCGCGGGGCTCGGGCTGTCGATCGTCAAGTCCATTTGCACCATGCACGGCGCGGAAATCGAAGTGGAAAGCCAGCTTGGGCGCGGCAGCCGATTCCGCGTCAAGTTTCCGCTCTTTTCCCCCGAGAATTCGCTTTCGCCGCCCAAAGCGCCGCTGAGCCGTGCGAGACGGGCGGCGGCACCGCAAGAGCTGAGCGCGGGCGCGCAATCGGATCCGGTCAACTGATCAATGAGCGCATTGCACGCCATTCGGCCATGCATTGCTCCATTGTAATTTCTTAATGTCGCCCTCTCGGCCCTTTAATCTGCGTCGTTCAGGCTAAGCGCTGGTGTTTTATCGGGTATGTGTCGCAGCCCGAACGGAGAGTGCTTATGGACCTCGATAATTCCGATGGCGGACTGGTGGTGCGCGCCCGGTTGGGTGATCGCGACGCATTCAACATGTTGATGAGCAAGTACCGTCATCGCGTGATGAAGCTGTCGATGCGCTACACGCGAAATCGCGCCGACGCTGAGGATGTGGTTCAGGAGACGTTCATCAGGGCCTATGGGGCGTTGAGTTATTTTCGCGGCGACGCAGCATTCTATTCATGGCTGCATCGAATCGCGATCAACTCGGCCAAAACAGCCCTGGCGTTGCGCGCGCGGCAGTCGGGTTTCATGGTTGCCAATGGCCACACGGGCATGACGGATGAAAGCCCGGAAGCGCTGATCGATTTGGATACACCGGAGGATCTCGCTCTGACGGAAGAGCTGTGCGGTCGCGGTAAATTCGGCGATCGAGGCACTGTCCGACGAGCAGCGCGCGGCGATTGCGTTGCGCGAGTTCGAGGGCCTCAGCTATTCACACGTGGCGGCCGCGATGGCTTGTCCGGTCGGCACCGTGCGCTCACGAATTTTCCGGGCGCGAGAGGCGATCAATCACCGCTTGAGGCACATTCTTGAGGACAAGCGGGGAGTCACGAATCGCCGCAACGGCTGCAGTCCCCGCGAGCCGATGTTGAAGGCCGTGCAATGAACGGCGTGCCTCAACACGCAATCCCCCGATTCTGGGTGATCGGGTTGCTGGCCTCGTCCTGCTGCGGCTGTGCAGCGAACCCCTTGCGGTTCGATGGCAGCCCGGGTCAGCACCGCAATTTTTACGATTTGTACGACAATTCCCGCGACTGGGGACCAAGCTATCTGGTCGAACCGCCGAATCATTATCTGGGGGACCAGGCTCGCATCGACGATAGCCGAACAGCACCACTCCACCAATCGGAGCCGCAAGCGGCTCCCGCGCCCTCGACATCAATGCGACCGCTCCCGCTGCTGCCGTAGCACCCACCGCCCGCGGCGCGGCGAAGAACCGCTGTGCCACCGGCAAGGACGCGGGCTGCACCAACAACGTGAGCTCGGCCTGCAGCGGAAATCTTTGGGCTTATTCGTTCGCGGCGGTGTATCGACTCACCAAGCACTTCGACGCGTACGCCGGTGCGATGTACTCCGGGGTGAAGAATGGCCTCTCCAACGGCTATCTCAACACATCCAACATCAACCCGACGATCGGTGTACGGTATTCGTTCTAAAACGTATGCGGGCAGGCGGATCTCATGGTTCGGAATGAGCCATGAGATCCGTTGGCCGCGGATGGAGCTGGTGGTATCTGCTCTTCATCGCCGAGAGCGGCGTGATCTTGTGGCCGCCCTTCTACAATCGGATAGAGCCCACTTGGATGGGCATGCCGTTTTTTTACTGGTTTCAGCTTTTGTGGGTGATCGTCGGAGCGGCCTTCACGGCGCTGGTCTACTTCGCCACCGACGAGTAGCGCGGCGTCGCCGGGCGTGATCGGCGCATCGAGATCTAAAGAATAACGACGGGACAAATCTGCGGGGGAGTGACTTGCCGAATGTGAATTGGGTTGCGCTCTGCGTTTTCGTGTGCATTGTTCGGCTTCATTACCTGGCTGGGTTTCGCCGCGGCCCGCTGGCGCAAGGGCGATCTCGACCAGCTGCACGAATGGGGTCTCGGCGGCCGGCGCTTCGGCACCATCGTGACCTGGTTCCTGGTCGGCGGCGATCTTTACACCGCCTACACGTTCATCGCGGTTCCTGCGCTCGCCTTTGGCGCCGGCGCGATCGCATTCTTCGCCGTGCCCTATACCATCGTCATCTATCCCCTGCTGTTCCTGGTCTTCCGCCGCCTCTGGCACGTCTGCCACAAGCACGGGTACATCACGGCGGCCGATTTCGTGCGCGGCCGCTTCGGCAATCGCTGGCTGGCTCTGGCGGTGACCGTGACCGGAATCGTCGCCACCATGCCCTACATCGCCCTGCAGCTGGTCGGCATCCAGGTGGTGCTCGGCGCGCTCGGCATCTCCGGGAGCGGGTTGGCCGCCGATCTGCCGCTGGTCATCGCCTTCATGGTGCTGGCCGCCTTCACTTATTCGAGCGGTTTGCGCGCGCCCGCGTCGATCGCAATCGTCAAGGACATTCTGATCTATATAACGGCCTTCGCGGTCATCATCGTCATTCCCATTCAGCTCGGCGGCTTTGGCAAGATTTTCGCCGCCGTTCCGCCGCAAAAGCTGCTGCTGGCGGTTCCCGGGCCGCATACCACCGGCGCCTACAGCGCCTACGCGACTTTGGCGCTCGGCTCGGCGCTGGCGCTATTTCTCTACCCGCATTCGCTCACGGCGATCTTGAGCGCCAACAGCGGCCGCGCGATCCGGCGCAATGCCGCCATGCTGCCGGGCTATTCGCTGATGCTCGGCCTGCTCGCGCTGATGGGCTTCTTCGTGATCGCCGCGGGCATCGCCGAACTTCCCGAATACGCCGCAGGGCTTCAAGCAATTCGGCAACAACTTCGCGGTACCGGCGCTGCTGCTGCACAGCTTCCCGTCGTGGTTCGTCGGCATCGCCTTCGCGGCGATCGGCATCGGCGCGCTGGTGCCGGCCGCTATCATGTCGATCGCCGCGGCGAATCTTTATTCGCGCAATATTCACCGTGAGTTCATCAACCGCAATCCGACCGACAAGCAGGAAGCGCAAATGGCGAAATGGGCGTCGCTGATCGTCAAGTTCGGCGCGCTCATTTTCATTCTGTTCGTGCCGACGCAATACGCCATTCAGCTGCAATTGCTCGGCGGGATTTGGATCGTGCAGACGCTGCCTGCGGTCATGCTGGGCGCCTATACCCGCTGGTTCAACGATTGGGCGCTGCTGGCCGGGTGGGCCGCTGGAACCCTCTCGGGCACGGCCATGGCGGTCGCGACCAAACTGACGCCGACGTTTCCGCTCTGCGTGGGCGGCTACACGTTTCCAGGCTACAGCGCTTTCTTCACGGTTCTTCTGAATCTGGCGGCGGCGATCGTGCTCACGCCGCTGTTCGACGCCGTGAGCACTCGGCGCGCGCCGCGGGATAAGACCGTCGCGGCGGATTATCACCCCTGAGCCTACAGTCGGCGAGCCGCCGGAGCCGCGCAAAAATCGGCTAAGGATCCCTCGCGTCATAAATTCGTAATATTGAAGGTTCAATCATTCCAACCTAATGCGGCGGCGTTTCAAACGGTCTCTTCTCCGCCACACCAGAGGATCCGCGCCAGGTGAGCGGATCAGCGGTATTAATTTCGAGTGTTCAATTAAACCAAGAACTCAAGGGAATCCACAGTATGCAATCCATACGATCGCCGATTATCGGCGCCGTCATCGGTGCGTTGATTTGCGTGGGCGCTGGGTCAGGCGCTGAAGCCAAGAATTCCTCGGAGGATGCCGCGACACAACAGGAAATTCAAACACTGCGGGACGAGGTCAATGCGCTGCAGCAGCGTCTGGATGCCCTAGACAGCCGGCCCAGCAGCAAACGAAGGCGGCAGCGGACACGGCGGCGGCTCAGGCGGCCTCGGCAAAGGCCGTTGCTGCCACAAACGCCGCGCAGGTGCACAGTGAGGTGCAGGCGGCCGATCGATGCGGCCAAAAGCCGAGCGCCGATAAGCTGCACGACAAAGCCGTAACGATCACTTTGGGTGGATTCGGCGCGCTCGTATCCGTATTTCGAACGCATAACGAGGCGGCGGACATTGGGTCGAACTTCAACGCCATTCCGTATCCCAACAGCACCGTCGGTCTGACCAAGGAGTTTCGCTTTAGCGCCCGTCAAAGCCGGATTGCGGCGCTCGCGCAAGGAGACGTCAACCCGGACACTGCATCCTCGCATTTTACGGCGAGTTCGACTTCCTCGCTGCCCCGCAATCGGCGAACGCAAATGAAAGCAACTCCTGACCCCCGCGAGAATCCGCCATTTGTACAACATGGTGGATTGGGACGACTTGGGTTTGCAGCTTCTGCTCGGGCAGAAGTGGTCCTTGGTGACTATGAACAGCAAGGGCATCACGCCGAGGCAGTGAGTTACGCCGCCGACGATAGACGCACAGTACTTTCCGGGCTACGATTGGGCCTGCCGCCGCAATTTCGCTATCACCAAGTATTTCGACAACGCAGGTGTGGCTTGCACTGTCGCTGGAGAATCCGCAAACGACTTTTTACTCCAGTCCCAATAAACTGCCGCGGACGCGCAAGTGACCTACAATGCGCCTGCCGGTGGCGCTAATGAATTCCGCGAATACGTTTCATGAACAGAGACACGATGTGGAACCGAAAATCAGCGGTTGATCAATGAATCGAGCGTTTACTGCGCGATCGGACCAGTTGCATCTCGAGGCCTACGGCGCTTAACCGCGACTTCTACGAGAATCTCAACGATTCAAATCAGGACACCAGCGGCGGTGGTTCGGCGCCGGGTATCATGGTGCCGTTGGTGCCGAGTGGCTCGACTTGCAAGTGTCTGGGCTGGGCGGCAAGGGCATCGGCCGCTACGGCAGCGCCCAGCTCCCCGACGTGACCTTCGATCAGGCAGGGAACATGCGGCCCATCAGTGAAATTAAGGCGCTGGCGGGACTGACTCTGCATGCCACGCCGAAATTGGACGTCTATCTGTACGCCGGCGAAGAGAAGCAAAGCGCTCAGGGTTACTTTTTGACATCGGCCGGCAAGGTCACGGGCTACGGCTACGGAAATCCGCTCTACTCGAACAGCGGCTGCGAGTATGCGGGTGCGCAAGGCACCTGCGTCGGCAATACGCGCCTGATCGAGCAGGC
This sequence comes from uncultured Gammaproteobacteria bacterium, assembly GCA_963813755.1. Taxonomy (GTDB): domain Bacteria; phylum Pseudomonadota; class Gammaproteobacteria; order Steroidobacterales; family Steroidobacteraceae; genus Bog-1198. Next base: position 233,551 of record CAWEZY010000002.1, read on the forward strand.
GACAGCCGGCTTTTGGTTCAAGCCGTGCATCGGACCCTTTGGCCGCTACCAGTGGGGCGTCCAGTACTCATATACGGAGCGCAAATCCTTCATCGGCGCCGATGGAATCGACGCCGATCGGCAACGACAGCATGGTTTTCACGAGCTTCTGCCATTACCCGTTTTGAACGTCTCGATCTAATCTAGGACATCGCCTCATCGAGCTGGAGTTGCGCCCCGCGGCGCAACGCCTCTTCTGGATGACGCGCATGGCGGGGAGTGCCGATCGAGTAGAATGTGTTCGCGAAATGGAACATATGCGTCAGCAATGATGACGCGTATCGTGCGATCATCAATCGGAGCAAATGTCAAATCCACGTCCTCAAACGCTTCGCCATGGCAGGGGCCGCGGCGGCTCTCGGTCTCGCGGCTGTGGTCGCCACGGCGGCGGATATCTCGGGCGCCGGCGCCACCTTCCCTTACCCCATCTATGCCAAATGGGCGGATGCGTACAAGCGGCTCACCGGGATCGGCCTCAACTATCAGTCCATCGGCTCGGGCGGCGGCATCAAGCAGATCAAGGCAAAGACCGTGACCTTCGGCGCCTCCGACATGCCGCTGAAGCCGGAGGATTTGAGGGCCGCGGGGCTGCTGCAATTTCCGATGATCATTGGCGGGGTGGTTCCCGTGGTCAACATCAAGGGTGTCGGGCCCGGCCAGCTGCAATTGGACGGAGCCACGGTGGCCGCCATCTATTTGGGCGACATCACCAAGTGGGACGACCCGCAGATCAAACGCCTGAATCCCAAATTGGCGCTGCCGGGTACCGCAATAGCCCCCGTGTACCGTTCCGACGGTTCGGGCACCAATTTTCTGTTCTCGGATTATCTGTCCAAGGAGAGTGCCAAGTTCAAGTCGATCATTGGCGCCAACACCTCGGTGCAATGGCCGATCGGCATCGGTGCGAAGGGCAACGAGGGTGTGGCCAACATGACCACACAGACCGACGGCGCCATCGGCTACGTCGAATATGCCTATGCCAAGCAGAATAAGATGGCGTTCACGCTGCTCACCAACAAGGCCGGCGCAGCCGTTGCGCCGAATGCGGAATCGTTTCAAGCAGCGGCCGAACAATGCCGATTGGGCGGGCGCCGATTCGTACTACGTGATTTTGACCGACCAAGCGGGCGCTAAGAGCTGGCCGATCACGGGCGCCAGCTTTATTCTTGTCTACAAGGAACCCGCCGATCCGGCGCCGGTCAAGGAGGCATTGAAATTCTTCGCTTGGGCTTATAAGGACGGGGCTGGCATGGCGTCCGAACTGGACTATGTGCCGCTGCCTGCGGCGTTGATCCAGCAGGTGAAGAAGACCTGGGCCACGTCGATCACCGCGGGCGGTCATCCGGTCTGGGCCGGCAAATGACTCGCTGCGGCTGATAAGGGCGTGTCCGATAGGCTCGAACGCGGGGTCAATGATGTTGCGCCGCGCGCCGCGGCCCGGCTGCTGCTGATTCGCCTTTAGCGGGAGCGAAACCGAACCGTGGCGATCATCGATCCGAGTCACGCCGCAAAGCAGTTGATCTACGAAAGAGTCTTCCGTGCAGCGACGCTGACGGCGGCGACTCTGGTGCTGGTGATTCTGGGCGGAGTGGGGGTCTCGCTGGTGCGCGGATCCTGGCCGGCTCTCAGCCATTTCGGGTTTTCGTTCGTGACTCGCGAGATTTGGAATCCCGTCACCGACGAATTTGGAGCGTTGGCGGCGATTTACGGCACGTTGGTCACTTCCGCAGTCGCCATGGCGATCGCTGTGCCGACGGGATTCGGCATAGCGCTATTCTTGACCGAACTGTGCCCTCCGCTGCTGAAAAGACCGATCGGGGTCGCGGTGGAGCTGCTTGCCGCCGTTCCGAGCATCATCTTCGGCATTTGGGGATTGTTCGTGCTCGCGCCGCTGCTGCAGCGTCACGTGCAGCCGTGGTTGATCGGACATATCGGCCCCTTGCCCGGTATCGGCAAACTATTCGCCGGTCCGCCATACGGTATCGGCATACTGACGGCCGGATTCGTGCTGGCCATCATGGTGTTGCCGTTCATCGCGGCCACGATGCGCGACGTGTTCGATACGGTTCCGCCCATGCTCAAGGAGTCCGGTTATGGGCTGGGGGCGACGACCTGGGAGGTAATCTGGCATGTGGTCGTGCCGCATTCGCGGGTCGGAATCGTCGGCGGCGCCATGCTGGGATTGGGGCGTGCGCTCGGCGAAACGATGGCCGTGACTTTCGTGATCGGCAACGCGCACCGCATCAGCGCATCGCTGCTCGCGCCCGGCACCACGATTTCATCCTCGATCGCCAACGAGTTCACCGAAGCGGTCGGCGATCTTTACACCGCCTCGCTGATCGCCTTGGGGTTGTTGCTGTTTCTGATCACATTTACCGTCATCGCCGCCGCTCAGGCGATGCTGCGCAGGATTGAACGGCGAGCGTCGCTTGCCCTATGAACCGGCGCAGCCTTCGCAAGATGAAGAACGGCGCCGCCCTGGCCCTGTCGCTGGTCGCGACCCTCGCGGGGCTCGCTTGCCTGGCGGCGATCCTATGGACTTTGATTTCCCACGGCATCGCCGGCATGTCGTGGCAGCTGTTCAGGCAAATGACGCCGCCGCCCGGCAGCCAAGGCGGATTGCTCAATGCGTTGTATGGCAGCGCCATCATGACGCTGCTCGGTATTTTGATCGGCTCGCCGATCGGCGTGCTTGCGGGCACTTATCTCGCGGAATACGGCCGAAACTCGCGCCTGAGCGTATTGGTGCGCTTCATCAATGATGTGCTGTTGAGCGCGCCGTCGATCGTCGTCGGCCTGTTCATTTATGAAATCCTCGTGGTTCGCATGGGGCATTTCTCGGCGATTGCCGGGGCCCTTGCGCTGGCGATCCTCGCCATCCCGGTGACCTTGAGAACCACGGAGGACATGCTCAATCTGGTGCCGGTCGGGATGAAGGATTCTTCCGCCGCGCTCGGCGCCTATCCGTGGCGAACCATCATCAGCGTCATGTACCCGGCAGCGCGCAGCGGCATCGTGACCGGGTTGCTGCTGGCGATTGCACGCATCAGCGGCGAGACCGCGCCGCTGCTCTTCACGGCGCTCAACAATCAGTTCTGGAGCACCAATCTCAACGCGCCGATGGCGAACCTGCCCGTGGTCATCTTCCAATTCGCCCTGAGCCCTTACAGGGACTGGCAGAACTTGGCCTGGGCCGGCGCCCTGATCATCACGGTGACCATATTGATATTGAGCGTCTCGGCCCGGGCATTGTTGGCGTTGCTCCAATCGAAAGGCGGCTCCGCGTGATGAACATACCTTCGCCGAAGCTGCCGAGACACTTGAAGACCCGCGGGCCGCGGCCGGCCGCCGCGGTGCAAGAACCGGTCGATGCAGGGCCGCCGAAGATTGAAATTCGCAACCTCAATTTTTTCTACGGATCGTCGCGGGCGCTCATCGACATCAACATGGCTTTGGCCGATCGCTCGATCACGGCGTTCATCGGTCCCTCGGGCTGCGGAAAATCGACGCTGCTGCGCGTGCTGAACCGAATGTACGCGCTTTACCCGAACCAGAGAGCGGAAGGCGAGGTGCGGATCGGGGGCCGGGACATTCTGGGCCCGGCGGTCGATGTGGCGGAACTGCGCTACCGGGTCGGCATGGTATTTCAAAAGGCCACGCCGTTTCCGATGTCGGTCTTCGAAAACGTGGCCTTCGGCCTGCGGCTCGCCGGTGGAATGCGCGGCGCGGAACTGCGATTGCGCGTGGAGTCCGCACTCAAGGACGCGGCGATATGGGATGAGGTGAAGGATAAATTGCATGCCGACGGACGCAGTTTGTCGGGCGGGCAGCAACAGCGCCTGTGCGTCGCGCGAACGATTGCCGTGCAACCGGAGGTGCTGCTGCTCGACGAGCCCACGGCCGCGCTCGATCCGATCTCGACGCTGAAAGTGGAGGAAACCTTGCAGGCGCTGCGGGAAAAATATTGCATCGTGATCGTGACCCACAATTTGCAACAGGCGGCGCGCGTGTCCAATGTCACGGGATTCATGTATTTGGGGGAGCTGGTGGAAATTGGGCCCTCCAGCGAGATCTTCACCACTCCGAAGGATCGCAAGACGGACGATTACATTACTGGCCGCTTCGGGTAGGGGAGCGGGGGGTATCGTGACAGACGAGGAACAACCGTCACGGCTCGATCCCGGCGTGCCGTCGCCGCCGCCGGGCGAGCGTGATGCGGCCGCACGCGATTCAGTCCATGATCCGGTCATGACGGCTCGCCGCGTCAATGTGCATTACGGCGACAAGCACGCCGTGAAGGATGTGAGCGTCGACATCGGGCGAAATCAGGTGCTTGCCATGATCGGCCCTTCGGGGTGCGGGAAGTCGACATTTCTGCGCTGCCTCAATCGCATGAACGACACGATTGCCGGTGCGCGCGTGGATGGAACGATTACTTTGGACGGCCAGGACATCTACGATCCCGCTCAGGACGTCGCGCAGTTGCGCGCGCGGGTCGGGATCGTATTTCAAAAGCCCACGCCTTTTCCGCACTCGATCTACGCCAATGTCGCCTATGGGCCGCGCATCCATGGTTTGGCGAAGCATCGAGGCGACCTGGACGAACTCGTCCACACCAGTTTGCAACGCGCCGGGCTGTGGGACGAGGTCAAGGACCGCTTGTCGCAGCCGGGCACCAGCCTGTCCGGCGGCCAGCAGCAGCGGCTGTGCATCGCGCGCACCATCGCCATAAATCCCGAAGTGATTCTGATGGACGAGCCGACATCGGCGCTCGATCCGATCGCGGTCGCGAGAATCGAGGATCTGATCGACGAGCTGCGGACGAATTATGCGATTGTGATCGTGACCCACAACATGCATCAAGCGGCGCGGGTATCGCAGCGAACCGCGTACTTTCACTTGGGCGATTTGATCGAAATCGGACCGACGGATCTCGTCTTCACCAATCCGCAGCAGAAGCTCACCGAGGATTACATCACCGGCCGCTTCGGTTGAGCCGACGCTCGGCGCCGGCCCCCGTCAATCATCGATATTGCGCAAGAGGTCGTTTAGCGCGGTTTTGGCTCGCGTCTGCGAGTCCACCCGCTTCACGATGACCGCGCACGCGAGACCATACTTGCCGTCGGCGGAGGGCAGCGTGCCCGGCACCACGACCGCGCCCGCCGGAACCCGTCCGTAGAGGATCTGGCCGCGTTCGCGATCGTAGATGCGCGTGCTCTGCCCGATGAATACGCCCATCGAGATCACCGCACCGGCTTCGACGACCACGCCTTCGACGATTTCCGAGCGGGCGCCGATGAAGCAGTCGTCCTCGATGATGGTCGGGCTCGACTGCAGCGGCTCGAGCACGCCGCCGATGCCGACGCCGCCCGATAAATGCACGTTCTTGCCGATCTGCGCGCAGGATCCCACCGTGGCCCAGGTATCGACCATGGTGCCGGAGTCGACATAGGCGCCGATGTTGACGTAACTTGGCATCAAAACCACATTGGGCGCGATGAACGCACCGCGGCGCACCGTCGCCGGCGGCACCACGCGCACCCCGGCCGCCGCGAATTGCGCCTGCGTCCAGCCGCTGTATTTCAAGGGTACCTTGTCGTAGAAGCTCAGGCCGGCCGAACTCATCGGCGCGTTTCGGGCGATGCGAAACGACAGCAACACGGCCTTCTTCAGCCACTCGTTGACCCGCCAGCCGCCGTCCTTCTTTTCCGCCACCCGCACGGTCCCCGCATCGAGCAGCCCGAGAGTGGTCTCGACCGCCGCCCGGATTGCCGCCGAGGCCGTTTCGGGTGTGATAGCGGCTCGCGACTCGTAGGCGCTCTCGATGAGGCCGCGCAGTTCTTGCATGTTCGGGGTCACAAGCGCGCCGATGCGTCGCGCCGATCGAGGGCGCTCACCAGGGAATCGTGCACCCGCTTGCAGGCCTCTTCTTGCAGCAGGCCGCCGTCCAAGTCGGTGATATAGAAAACGTCCTCGGCACGTTCGCCGACGGTCATGATCTTCGCGCCGTTGACCGCAATACCTCCGCTCTTGAACACCTTGCCCACCTCGGACAGCAAGCCGGGGCGGTCGGCGGCGACCAATTCGAGAATGGTGCGATTATTGCGGCTGTCCAAGCTGAAATTGACCTGGGTCGGCGTCGAGAACATTCGCACCTGGCGCGGCGCGCGTCGCGTCACGTGCAACGGCGCGTCCTCCGGCAGCTGCAGATTGCGCCACAGCTCGCGCTCAATCTCGCTGATGCGCGCCGGATCGGCGATCACCGCGCCGCTGTCTTCGAGAACCACGTAGGTTTCCAGACTGAATCCGTTGGCACTGGTGATCAAACGCGCATCGACGACATTGAGCCCCATCTGATCGAGGACCGCGGTCGTGCGCGCAAAGCTGTGCAGGCGATTCGGCGTATAGGTGAGCACGGCGGTGCCGCCGCGGTCGGTCAATTGTCGTACGGCAACCAGGGGGGTGTCGTCGCCGGGATCGCTGCTCGCCAGCACGCTGGTCTGCCAGGCGATCTCCTCCGGCGTGTAGCGCAGGAAGTAAGCCTCGGTCCACTGCGACCATACTTGCGCGATTTGCTCGGGCGGTATGGCCGGCATTTTCGCCCGCGCATGCTCTTGGGTTTCGCGGATCAGTTCATCCTGATCGACCGGGGTCTCCAGCCCGCGGCGCAGCGCGCGCTTGGTGCGTTCGTAGAACTCCTCGAACAGGCGGGCTTTCCACGCATTCCACAGTTTCGGATTGGTGCCGCGGACATCCGCGACGGTCAACACGTACAAATAGTCCAAATGCGCTTGATCGCCGACGCGCCGGGCGAAATCATGAATGATGTCGGGATCGCTGATGTCTTTCTTCTGAGACGTGATGGACAAGATCAAATGATTTCGGACCAGCCAGGCGACCAGCCGCGCCTCGTAGCGGCCGAGCCCCTGCTCCAGGCAAAACGCTTCCGCATCGACCGCACCGAGTTCGGAATGATCGCCGCCGCGGCCCTTGGCGATGTCGTGGAAAAGCGCCGCCAGGTAAGCAAGTTCCGGACGAGGCAGGGATTGCATGATCTGGCTCAGCGCCGGCAGTTCGTCGTTGAATTTCGGGATAGCCAAACGCCGCAAATTGCTCACCACGAACAGCGTGTGCGCATCCACCGTGTACGCATGGAACAGGTCGTACTGCATGCGCCCGACGACCCGGCCGAAGGAGGGAATATAGCGGCCGAGAACCCCGTATAGATTCATGCGGCGCAGCTCGTGCGTGACCCCGACGGGGGCGCATAGGATGTCCATGAAAAGCCGGTGGTGGCGCGGATTTTGCCGGAATTCCTCGTCGATCAGCCAAACGTGGGCGCCGATCAAACGGATCGTCTCGGCGCGCACCCCGCGCAGCGTCGGGTTCTGCTGCAACAGCACGAATAGCTCCAAGAGAGCCGAGGGATGGCGGGCGAAGACCTCGGGGTTGGTCACTTCCAGGTAATCATTGCGGATTTGGAAGCGCGGATTGATCGGTGCCGGCGGCCGGCTTTGCGTGAGGATCGCCTCGCGAAACAGCTGCAGCAGCATTTCATTGAGCAAGCTGACATCCATGACCGTGCGGTAGTACTTCTGCATGAGCTGTTCGACCGCGAGGGTGAAGCTGGCGTCCTCGTAGCCGAACAATTTCGCGAGCTTGATCTGATAATCGAACAACAGGCGGTCCTCGCGCCTGCCGGTGAGCACGTGCAGGCCGAAACGCACTTTCCACAGGAAGGATTGACCGGCCTTGAGATTTCGCAGCTCATCGCGCGTCAAAAAGCCGTGCGCCACCAGTTCGTCGAGGGTGTCGGTGCCAAAATGTCGCTTCGCGACCCAGCCGATGGTCTGAATGTCGCGCAGGCCGCCGGGACTTGATTTCACGTTCGGTTCGAGGTTGTACGCCGTATCGAAATAGCGGTGATGGCGCTCGGTTTGTTCCTTCACCTTGGCTTCGAAGAAATCCTGCGACGACCAAAGCCGATCGGGTGCGAGCGCGCGGCGCATGCCGGCGAACAGCGCCTCGGGCCCGGCCAGCAGGCGCGCCTCGAACAGAGTGGTCGCGACGCTGATGTCCGCGAGGCTCTCGCGCTGGCAATCATCGATGGAGCGAACGCTGTGACCGACCTCGAGGCCGATGTCCCAGAGAAACGTCAGGAATTTCTCGATATCGGACTGCCAGTCGGCCGAATCGCTCTTCGGCAGCAGCACCATGATGTCGATATCGGAACTCGGATGCAGTTCGCCGCGCCCGTAGCCGCCCACCGCCACCAAGGCCAAGTCCCCGGCGAATTTGCCGGCGTGGCGCACCCACGCGGTGCGCAACGCGCTATCGACCAGACGCGCGCGGTCCCGGACCAGATCCTCGATGACCTCGTCCGCGAGGAAGCGCTCGCGCAGCAATTCGCCGCCATGGTCCAGCACCTGTCGAAACGCTGAGGGAGAGAATTGACCGCCTTGCAGCGCCTCGGGCACCGTCTCCAGGTAGGCCCAGTCGGCCGCCGACTCGAGAAATCTAGCGCCGGCGTTCAAGAGGCCGCCGCGGCGGCGGACAACGCCGCGGCCGCGCCAAGGGTGAGCACTTCATACCCGTCCTCGGTGACCAAAATCGTATGTTCCCACTGCGCCGAGAGCGACTGGTCCTTGGTCACCACCGTCCAACCATCGGGCAGCAGCCGCACATCGCGGCGACCGGCATTGATCATCGGTTCGATGGTAAAGATCATTCCGGGCAGGAGTTCCAGCCCGGCTCCGGGTTTGCCGTAGTGCAGCACCTGCGGATCCTCGTGATAGACCCGGCCGATGCCGTGCCCGCAGTACTCTCGGACCACTGAAAAGCCATTGCTTTCGGCGTATGTCTGGATGGCATGGCCGATGTCGCCCAAGTGCGCACCGGGCCTTACCGCGTGGATGCCGCGCCACATGGCCTCGTAGCAAGCGGCGGTGAGGCGGCGGGCGAGCACGGGGGCGGTGCCCGCGAAATACATCCGGCTGGTGTCGCCGTGGAATCCGTCGCGGATCACGGTCACGTCGATGTTGATGATGTCGCCGTTCTTCAAGCGCTTGTCCCCCGGGATACCATGGCAGACGACATGGTTGATGGAGGTGCAAATGGTCTTCGGAAAGCCGCGATAATTGAGGTTGGCCGGAATCGATTTGAGCTCATCCACGATGAAGTCATGGCAGCGCCGGTCGAGTTCCTCGGTGGTGACCCCGGGCTGAACGAACGGTTCGATCATATCGAGCACGCTCGCCGCCAGGCGCCCGGCCGCCCGCATCTTGTCCTGTTCGGCGGCGGTCTTGATGGTCACGTTCATAAAGGGCTTGGGCTTTGTTTCCGATAAGGGTTCATGGTATAAAGCGCGGCTATTTTTAACAACCCCGCACGCGTGTCGTCACAATCGGCCGGGTGCCCGGCGCGGCTTCCAGGAATTTGCAGGCTCGGACTGCGATTTCAAGGCTTCCCGGGTTGCCGATTGGGATACGCGGAGGCTCAACCCGACAGGAGTTTATTTGTGACCAGCGTGTCAATGCGACAAATGCTGGAAGCGGGCGTCCATTTTGGGCATCAAACTCGCTTCTGGAACCCGAAGATGGCGCCGTTCATTTTTGGCGAGCGCAACAAGATCCACATCATCAACCT